>CAMDBM010000007.1:0-74326 GCA_945889085.1 Ferrithrix thermotolerans DSM 19514 | reverse complement strand
CCCCCCCGTCCGGAATCGTTGCTGGTCGGTGTGGTTACCGGCGCTGGAGCTTGGACAGCAGGCGCAGCATCTCGAGGTACAGCCAAACAATGGTGACCAACAGGCCGAGGGCGGCGAACCAGTTCATGTAGGCGGGGGCGCCAGCCTTGGCGCCGCGCTCCATGAGGTCGAAGTCGAGCAGCAGGTTGAAGGCAGCAAGGCCTGCGGCAAACACGCTGAAGGCGATCCCGAGGCCGGACGCCGAGCTGATGATCGACAGGTTCACACCGAACGCGTTCAGGATGAGCGACACCACGTAGAACACCATGAGGCCCATGGTTGCGCTGACCACGATCGACCGGAAGCGGTTGGTGACCTTGATGATGCGGAAGCGGTAGAGCACGAGCATCACGGTGAACACGCCGAGTGTGGCTCCGACGGCGGCCAGCACGATGCCACTGTGCCAGGTCTCGTAGGCGTGAGAGATGGCGCCGACGAACAGCCCCTCGGCCACCGCATAGGCCGGTGCGACGACCTTCGCGAGTTGGGGCTTGCGGGAGGTGACCATCACGGCGATCGCGCCGATGATCACGAGGAAGATCGTCCAGGACGGGAACGAGGTGATCTCGCCCTCGCGGACCTTGACGAGGCGCCAGCCGACCACACCGCCGGCGAGTAGGAGCACGAGCAGGCCGAGCGTGGCCTGGATCGCGCCGTTGACAGTCATGACACCAGTACGGGTTGCGGAGGAGGAGATGCCCTCCACCCGGGTGGCGATGTCGGGCGGTGGCAGTGTTCCGGTGCCGCTTGCCTGCCGGAAGCTCGCTTCGTTGAGCAATGGGTTAGCCATGAGCTGGACTCTACGGCGTCACCCAGTGCCGTCGGCGTCAACCTCGGCCCCGGGCCGCTGACGCGCTGGGCGGCCCCGCCTTGCAGCAGGCGTACAGCGTCTCGAGATACTGATTCGAGTTGTACAGGTAGCGGGCGACTTTGTCCTGCTCGCGGGCGCATCAGGGATGCGGACGGCGATCTGTTCCCAGATGTTTGCAAGGTTCCAACCAGAATTCACCTCGGCAAGTCAGTCAGTGGCGTGCGTCGGTTACCCGGCCCAGGTTGGGGCGTCAGTGTGTGTGGGGCTTGAGCAGGCTTGTTGCCGACGGGGCACCGTGAGCCAGCCACCGCTGCGTGGACGCGTACGAGGCGGCGATGATCTCGCGGGAGCGCGAGAAGTCGAGTGGGTTGATCTCGATCGGGCACAGCGGGGGAACGACGTGCATCTGGCAGACACCGGAGTACTGGGTGACTTCCTGCCAGACGCGCTTCTGGACGAGGACCGCGAGCGCCTGTAGCGCGATGCCGAGCGCGCTGCGGGGCGCCTTGGACAGGCCGCATGCCGTACCGCTCGACAGCACGTAGACGGTGTCGGCCCCGTCGGTGATCGGCGGCGAGATCGGCGTGTTGTCGGCTACGGCGCCGTCCATGTACTGGACGCCGTTGATCGTCACCGCCGGGAAGATCCCGGGCAGCGCCGCGCTCGCCATGATCGCCTCGAGCGCTGGTCCGCGACGGAACACCATCTCCGCCCCCGTGCGGATCTCGGTGGCCACTACCGAGATCGGGATCTCGGCGTCCTCGAGCCGGCTGAACCCGAGGTTCGACTGCACCACCTGTCGGAGTGCATGGGACGAGAACAGCGAGTCGCGCTGGCCGATGAACCCGAGAAAACCACGCACGGGGTGGAACGGGAAGATGTTCTTCCTCCCGAGACCGAGCCAGATGCGCTCGAGGTGTTCGACCCCGCGCATCGACGGGTTTCCGGCGATGGCGGCCGCGTTGATGGCCCCGACTGAGGTCCCGATCACCGAGGACGGAACGATGCCCACCTCGAAGAGGGCCTTGAGCATGCCGACCTGTGCCGCGCCGAGATTGGAGCCTCCGGAGAGGACGAAGGCGGTGGTCATGGACTGTTCCTACACCAACGAGGGGAGGTATGGAGCACCAGCGTGATCCTGCGCCGGTCGGCGCTACAGGTGCGAGACTGGCGTTATGACCTTCGAGCACATCCTCGTCGCGCACAACGGGCCGATCGTGACCGTCACACTGAACCGGCCTGACAAGCGCAATGCCCTAGCCCTCGGGGTGATGCTCGAGATGATCGAGGCGTTCGGGCAGATCGGCGAATCCGGCGCGCTGGGCGTGATTCTTGCCGCCAACGGTCCGGTGTTCTCCGCAGGCCACAACTTCGCCGACATGGCCGGGGTGTCACTCGCCTCGACCCGACGGTTGTTCGAGGTGTGCACCGTGATGATGGACGCGATCCAGTCGATCCCGCAGCCGGTCATCGCCAAGGTGCACGCCCTCGCCACCGCTGCTGGCTGCCAGTTGGTCGCAACGTGTGACCTGGCCATCGCGGCGGACACGGCGGGCTTCGCGATCCCCGGCGGTAAGGGTGGACTGTTCTGCCACACGCCGCTCGTCGCGGTAGGGCGGAGCGTCGGGCGCAAGCGGGCGCTCGAGATGGCGATGACGGGTGATCCGATCGACGCCGCAACCGCGGCCGACTGGGGTCTGATCAACAGTGCTGTCCCGGCGGATCGGCTCGATGCCGCTGTCGACGACCTCATTCACCGCGCCACCCGCGGCAGCGCGGAGTCCAAGGCCGTGGGCAAGCATGCGTACTACGCGCAGATCGACCTCGATCAGGACAAGGCGTACGCCTATGCGGTCGAGGTGATGGCAGCGAATGCGGTGACCCCCGACGCGCAGGAGGGGATCGCATCGTTCCTCGAGAAGCGCAGGCCCAACTTCGCCCCGCCGTCGCGCCAGGCGCTCTGAAGAACCGCTGACAGGGCTCGGACTGACCGCCGCATGAGGATCGCCTCGCTCATCCCTTCCGCGACCGAGATCGTGTTCGCGCTTAACCTCGGTGACGACCTCGTCGGAGTGACCTTCGAGTGCGACTACCCACCCGACCCGCGCGAGGGGCGAGCCGTCCTCGTGGGTGGCCTCGACACCCACGGCCTCGACGCTGCGGCGATCGACGCGCTTGTGCGCGAGAAGGTGGCCGCCGGGGAGTTGCTCTACACGCTGGATGCAGAGCGCTTTCGAGCTGCAGACCCAGACGTCGTGCTCACCCAGGACCTCTGTCGCGTCTGCGCGCTGCCCAGCGGTGAGGTGGACCGGGCGATGGGCCTCCTCGGCTGCACCGCGACGGTGCTCACGCTCGATCCGCACACACTAGGTGAGGTGCTGGGCACGATCCTTGCCGTCGGCGAGGCATGCGGTGTACGAGAGCGTGCCGAGGCGCTGGTGGAATCGCTCGAGCGCCGGGTGGCGGCAATCCGTTCGGCAGTGGCGGGTCGGCCCCGGCCGCGCGTGTTCGTGCTCGAGTGGCCGGACCCCCCGTTCATTGCGGGGCACTGGGTTCCCGAACTCGTGACGCTTGCCGGCGGGGACGCGGTGCTTGCCCATCCCGGCGGCCGTTCGGTACCCACGACGTGGGCTGAGATCGCCGAGGCGCAGGCCGACGTGGTGATCGTTGCGTCGTGCGGGTTCGACCTCGCCGGCTCCGTGCAGCACGCACGCGAGCTGAGCGACCGGTTGCCCGCGGCAGGTGCGGTGTGGTGCATCGACGCGAATGCGCTGGTGGTCAGGCCCGGACCAAGACTGATTGACGGGATCGAGACAATCGCAGGGATCCTGCACGGAGTCGGTGAGCCAAATCCGACCGGTGCGGTCCGCTTTTGCTGAACGTCACACCAACGGCTGCCGTGGGAATGTCCCGGTAGCGTCCGGTGTTGATCATTCGAATGACTTCTCTCATTGACTTCGTGCACGTCTCGTGCGGTTACGGCGGCCTGCCCGCCATCGAAGATGTGCATATCTCGATCGCCGCAGGCGAGTTCGTCGGTGTGGTGGGTCCCTCCGGCTCGGGAAAGACCACGTTGTTGCGTGCGTTGCTCGGCACGGTAAAGCCGCTACACGGCACTGTCACGCGCAAGGAGGGAGTGCGGCTCGCCTATGTACCGCAGGTCGAGACCGTCGACTGGAACTTCCCCGTAACCGTCGGTGAGGTCGTGCTCATGACGCGCACCAAGCGGCCGTGGCCTGGTGCCGCCAAGGACGAAAAGACACAGGTGGACGCGCTCCTGGAGCGTCTTGGTCTAGAGGGGCTTGCCAAGCGTCACATCCGTGAACTGTCCGGTGGCCAGCAGCAGCGTGTGTTCCTCGCTCGGGCGCTCATGCAGCGCCCCGACCTCCTCGTGCTCGACGAGCCGACATCGGGAGTGGATGTGCGGACCAGACACGAGATTCTTCACGTGCTGACGGACCTCAACGAGGAGGGCATCGGCATCGTGCTCACCACGCACGACCTCAACGGCCTCGCAGCGCACCTTCCCCGGTTGGTCTGCTTCAACCGCGCCGTCATCGCTGACGGCCCGCCGCTCGCAGTGCTCCGACCGTCGTTCCTTGAGCGCACCTATGGCGCGCCCATGGAGGTACTCGAGCACGGTGGCATGCCAGTGGTCGTGGACGGGAACCTCAGCGAGTTCAGCCGTCGCTTGAAGGCAAAGTCTGCGTCGTGATTGGGTTCGACATCTTCGAGCCGTACCAGTTCGAGTTCTTCCGCAATGCAGTCATCGTGTCGGTACTCGCCGGAGCGGTGTGTGGACTCATCGGTGTGTACGTCGTGCTCCGTGGCATGAGCTACATCGGCCACGGGCTGTCCCACTCGGTTTTCGGTGGCGCGGCGGCGGCATCGGTCATGGGGATCAACTACTTCCTCGGTGCCGGGCTCTGGGGCATCGCTTCCGGTCTCCTCATCGGCCGTGTGGCCCGGCGTCGGATCATCGGTGCCGACGCCGCCATCGGCGTGGTAACCACCGCATCGTTCGCCATCGGCCTCGTGTTGTTCGCCGTCTACGGCCAGGCGCAGAAGAGCCTGGAGGCGTCGCTGTTCGGCAGCGTGCTCGGCGTCGGCCGTGGCGACATCATCGCCGTGCTCGTGGTCGGCTTGGTCACCCTGTTCGCCGTCGTGGTCCAGTACCGGCCGCTCCTTTTCGCCACGTTCGACCCCGAGGTTGCTCACGTCACCGGTGTGCCCGTGGCGCGCATGGAAGCACTGCTCATGACACTGCTCTCGCTCACTGTGCTCGTCACGATGCGGGTGATCGGTGTGCTGCTCATCTCCGCACTGCTCGTCACCCCGGCCATCACGGCCCGCATGCTCACGAAGTCGTTCGGCCGCATGCTCTGGCTCTCGCCGCTCATCGGCTCGGCCACGGCATTCCTCGGGTCGAACATCTCGTACCACACCGACTGGCCCACGGGTGCAACGGTGATCCTCGTGGGAGCAGTGTTGTTTACCGTGGTGTTCGTCACCTCTGGCGTGAAGGGCCGTCGGGCGGTCGACGGTCTCGACCACCACGCCGAGCCGTCGCTTCGGGCTGCGTAGACCGAAGGGTCAGTCGGGGGAGCGCATCTCCCACTGGACGCCTTCCTTGGTGTCACGAACCTCGACGCCGGCGGCCAGTAGCTGGTCCCGCACGACGTCGGAGAGGTCGTAGCGCTTCTCCGCCCGCACGGCGGCCCGCACGGCGAGGAGACCCTCGACGAACGGTCCGATGACGGAACGGGGGTCCGTGAGGCCACCGGCCGCTGCCTGACCCAGTTTCACGATCATCGAGCGGACCGCCGCTCGCGCACGGTCGCCGTCCTCGCTCTGGTTCGTGTCGGCAGACCACGCATGGATCGCTGCCTCGAGTTCGAGCACCGCCCGCGCGGCGTCCTCAGCGTTGCGAGCCTCCACCGCAGCGTTGAAGTTCCGTTCGCAGCGTGCCGTGTCGGTTGCGAGCGAGGCCCGCTCCGCTGCGGGAGCGGCATCCGCTGCAGGAGTCGGTGGGACAACCCGTGTGGCGGCTCCGGGGGCCGAGCGGCTCCCGCCGGGGTTCCGCAGGTCGTCGAGGTGCAGCTCGCTCCCGGCGGGGAACACGGTGCTCTCACCCTTCACGCGCACGGTGATGGTGCCGTTCCCCACGACCGTCACGGACTCGGTGTCGAGGTCGATGACGATGCCCGTGTGCTCGTCGATGCCGAGCACGTGCGCATCGTCGGGGAGACGCTCCTCGAGGATGCGTAGGCGGCTCTCGCCGAGGTAGCAGAAGCGGGTGTCGTGGTGCCCGCCCTCGGCGTTGTCGTAGTGCGGGATCACGGCCACGTTCAGGTTCATCTCGGCGAGCAGGTCGAGGCCGTCGAGCCAGTACGGGTCCTCACCGACCTTGTAGATCTCGTAGACGGGGACCGTGAAACGGCCGAGCGTGAGCGCTGCTGCGGAGGCGAACGTAACAACGCCACCGCCGCGCAGCTTGGCGAGGATCTCGCCGGGAACAGGGCTGTTGGCCCATTGTCGGAGGGCGTAGGTGGGCGAGCCGGGACCGGCGAACAGGTAGTTGGCGTCCCGCACACGCGTGAGTCCCTGTGCGAGCGTGAGTTCGTCGGCATCGCGGACTCGGTGGAGGCCAGCCACCTCGATCGACAGCCCGACGCTCTTGCGGAAGTACTCCTGCGCGCGGGCAGCAAGCTCCGGAGCATTCGCCTGGAACCCGTAAGGCGTGTCGAGCACGACCGCCCTCGGTGCCTCGCCCAGACGCTCGACGAGCGCCCGGTGCGTCTTCATCATCGTCGGGGCCGTCTCGCCCGAGCCCATGATCGTCAGGATGCGCGGCAGGGGCATCAGTTGTCCTCGGTGTAGGGGGAGAAGAAGCCGTCTGCAACGGCGTCGATCAGGTGTTGGGCGAGGCGATCGGGGTGTTGCGCGTGTAGGTCGTGATCCGCCGGGGCGAACCAATGCGTGCGACTGACGGGTAGCAAGCGCTCCGCGATTTCGATGGCTTCACGCTTGTCCGATGTCCACGAGGGGTTCTGGCCGGTGTCCGCCGGTGCGAGCATCACCGGCACCACGATCTCCTCGTAGAGCGATGTCGGTCGGTGCTCCCAGAGCGAGCGCAGGATCTTCATGTGTCGGTCCAGCGTGAGCCAGGGAGCAATCGTGCCGTCGTCGCGCTGGTGGAAGTTGGCCATCGCACCCTGGATGCCGGCCTCGGGCCAGTTCGGGTGCGCGGACCGGATGAACCCCTCCATGCGGGAGGTACGCATGCCGACGAGGTCCGGCGGTCGCAGCGCGTCGGCGCAGGCGTTCCACGAGGGCATGTGCGTCCCCAACTCGATCATGCCGCCGTCCACGGCGCACACGCCGCGCACCCGCTCGGGGGCACTCCAGGCCAGTTCGATGACCACGTTGCCGCCCCAGGACTGTCCTGCGACCACCGGGCGGTCCAGGCCCTCGTGCTCGATCACGGCGAGCAGATCGTTGGTGATCGTGGCGAAGTCGTAGCCGTGATCGGGCTTGTCCGACTGGCCGTGACCACGCAGATCAACGGAAATGGCACGAAAGCCTGCGTTGGCCAACTGCGATGCAACGCCATCCCAGAGACGTGCGTTGGAGGCGAGGCCGTGGACGAGGAGGAATGCCGGGCGATCGGCCTCACCGGGGTCGACTGGCGCCCAATGCAGCGTGCGCAGCGATACGCCGTCCGCCACCTCGATCCGCTTCTCCTCCGGCCCAATCACCCCCCCAGTGTGCGCGCTCTCGACAAGGTTTCCCCACACATGCGTGGGGAAAGTCCCGTCAGAATGCGATGTGGGTAGGGTTCGTGGGGTGATGGGCGAGGGGCTGGGGGAGAAGGTCGAGGCGCTCGACGACGTGCTTCGAGGTCTCGGCAACGTCGTCATTGCGTTCTCCGGTGGTGCCGACTCGGCGTTCCTCGCTCACCGAGCCCACACCGTTCTCGGCCCGGCCAGCGCCCATGCAGTCACGGCCGTTTCGCCGTCGCTCGCCACCGACGAGGATGCGGACTGTCGGGCGCTCGCGGCGGAGTGGGGCCTGCGCTGGACGCCGGTGGACACCGACGAGATGGCCCGCGCTGCCTACCGGGCCAACGACACCGACCGCTGCTACCACTGCAAGGCAGAGCTGATGGACGTCGTCGGCCCCGTTGCCGACGCCGAACGGGCCACGATCGTGTTGGGCGTGAACCTCGACGATCTCGGCGACCACCGCCCCGGCCAGAAGGCGGCCGAGGAGCGGGGCGCGCGGTTCCCGCTCGTGGAGGCAGGATTCACCAAGGCCGACATCCGGGCCGCGTCCCGCACGCTCGGCCTGCGCACGTGGGACAAGCCGGCGGCGGCGTGTCTCGCCTCACGCATCCCGTACGGCACGCCGGTGTTGCTCACCACGCTCACCCAGGTGGACCGGGCAGAGGCCTCCCTCCGCCGGCTCGGGTTTCGCCAGTTGCGTGTCCGCCACTACGACGACACGGCGCGCATCGAACTCGACCTTGCCGACCTCCCGGCGGCCGTCGAGCGGCGAGCCGAGATCGTGGACGCAGTCCGCCGTGCTGGCTACCGGTACGTCACCCTGGACCTCGAGGGCTTTCGGAGCGGCAACCTCAACGGTTAGCGTCATCCCATCGTTCGACCCGGGGGTACCGCACCGTGAAACTCGCAATGGCACTCAGCTACTCAGGTGGCTTCAAGGAGTCTGTCCAGAAGGTCGCTGATCTGGAGAAGGCCGGTCTCGACATCGTGTGGGTCGCCGAGGCCTACAGCTTCGACGCGATCAGCCAGGTTGGCTACCTCGCAGCCAAGACCGAGCGCATCCAGATCGGCACCGGCATCGTGAACGTTTACTCGCGCACCGCGGCGCTGATGGCCATGACCGCAGCCGGCTGCGACTACGTGAGCGACGGTCGCTTCATCCTCGGCCTCGGCGCCTCCGGCCCGCAGGTAGTCGAGGGCTTCCACGGCGTGCCGTACGAGAAGCCTGCCAAGCGCATCCAGGAGTACATCGAGGCGTGCCGCATGGTGTGGAAGCGCGAGCCGCTCGTGTACGACGGCGACACCGTGAAGGTCCCGCTGCCCGCAGGCCAGGGCACCGGCCTTGGCAAGGCGCTCAAGCTCATCAATCACCCGGTCCGCAAGGACATCCCGATCTGGTGGGCGTCGCTCAAGGAACGGGCTGTCGAGGCCACAGCGGCAACGGCCGACGGCTGGCTGCCCATCATGTTTATCCCCGAGAAGTTCCAGCAGGTGTGGGGCGGCCCGCTCAAGGCCGGTCTTGCCAAGCGTGATCCCTCGCTCCCGCGCCTCGAGATCTCGGGTGGCGGCATGCTCTGCATCGACGACTCGCTCGATCAGGCTGCAGCCGACAAGATCCTCGACATGAGCCGCCCGAACACGGCGCTCTACGTCGGTGGCATGGGTGCCCGCGGCAAGAACTTCTACAACGACATCGCCCGCGGTTACGGGTACGAGGAAGAAGCCATCGAGATCCAGGACCTCTACCTGGACGGCAAGAAGGACGAGGCCGCTGCTGCGGTGCCGGCCGAGATGCTCCGCCTGCAGAACCTCGTAGGCCCCAAGAGCCTCATCAAGGAGCGCCTGGGCGCGTTCAAGGAGGCTGGCGTCACCGTGCTGCAGGTCAACCCCGTGGGCAAGGACCCTGTCAAGCAGGTCGAGATGCTCAAAGACATGATCGGCTGACGAGATGGCTGCCGGCGATCCCCACGGGTTGGTGCTCGGCGGGTGGGAACCCGTCCGGGAGGCATTTGCGGACAATCTCTCGTCAGGTCGGGATGTGGGCGCTGGCGTTGCCGTGTACCACCGCGGCCAGTTGGTCGTGGACCTGCGGGGCGGGTTCTTCGACCGTTCGCGCATGGCCCCGTACGCGCACGACACGCTGCAACTCGTGTTCTCCACCACGAAAGGTGTCACGGCAATCGCCGTCGGCATGTGCGTGGACCGCAGGCTGCTCAACTACGACGAGAAGGTGTCTGCGTACTGGCCCGAGTTCGCGGCCGCTGGGAAGGGTGATATCACCGTCTCCCAGTTGCTCTCGCACCAGGCCGGCCTCTTCAGCGTCGACGCGCCGGTCACGCTTGCGGACGCGCTCGACTGGGCCACGATCACCGGCCGTCTCGCCGAACAGGCGCCGCTGTGGGAACCGGGCACCACGCACGGCTACCACGCGCTCACCTACGGCTGGCTGGCGGGTGAGTTGGTGCGCCGCGTCGACCCGGGGCACCGCAGCCTCGGCACCTTCGTGGCTGACGAGATCACCGGCCCGCTGCGCGCCCAGTTCTGGGTGGGGTTGCCCGAGGAACTGGAGCACCGGGTCTCGCCGATGATCCCGAGCCCCCCGCCGGAGGATCCTGCGCTCGCCGCGATGATGGCCCAGATGATGGGGCCGGGAACCAACGCCTGGCGTGCGCTCTCACTCGACGGCGCCTTCGGTGCCGAGGCTCTCGAGGGCGGCGAGGACATCGTGTTCAACACGAGGGCCGTGCACGCTGCCGAGATCCCCGCTGCCAACGGCATCGGGACGGCCACCGCCCTCGCTCGCATCTACGCAGCAACGTTCGCGACGGTTGACGGGGTGCAACTGCTCAGCGACGCCACCCGCGAACGGGCCCGTACGACGGTTACTCCCGAGGGGGAGGCCGATGCGTGCCTCCTGCTGCCATCCACGTTCGGCATGGGCTTCATGACCACCGGCTTCATGTCCCCGTACATGGGGCCCGGTTGCTACGGGCACCCGGGCGCCGGGGGCAGCGTGGCCTTCGCCTCACCCGAGGATGACATCGCCTTCGCGTTCGTGATGAACCAGATGGACAACAACCTCGCGAACGATGTGCGCACGATCAGCCTCAGCTCGGCGATCCGCAGCGTCATCGGCTGAGTCCCACCCCTTCCGGGGTCAGCAACCCTGCAGACCCCGCGGGTCAGGACATCGGCGAGGCGAGGGTGACGCCCTCGGCGGCGAGCGCACGGCGCAGGCCGCGCGTTAGCGCGAGGTACACGACCGCCGCAATCGTTGACGCCAGGGCGAACACGAAGAGCGCCAGGCGCACGCTGGCGAACTCCGCAAGCGCACCCGCACCGAGGCCCGCAAGGGCGAGCACGAGCGTTGCCACCGCGTAGTCCGCGGCCATGATCCGCCCGCGCACCTCGTCCGGGCACCGGAGTTGCAGGCCAAGCGTGGAGATGGCCCACTCGCCGCCGGCGCCGAGGTGCGCCACCATCACGCCGATCACGGCGAACACCATCAGGTGGGTGGTGCTGGCGAAGGTGTACCCCGCACCGAACACGATGCCGGAGACAGCGCACACCGTGAGGAGCCGGCTCATGCTGGTGCCTATCAAGCGAACGCCGATCACCGGCCCGAGGGCCGCACCGATCCCGCGTGCCGTCAGCAGCAGGCCGCTGCCGGCATCGCCACTGTTCAGTTCCTCCCGCGCGAACACCACGATGATGCCGAGCACGCCCATGCCAATCGCTGCGGTGGTCTTGGACGCGAGGAGAGCAAGTACCACGCGGTCCTTGCGGGCGAAGCGGATGGCCTCGATGGTGTCGGCGATGGGGCGCATCCGCCCGGTGCTCTTTCGCTCAAGCTGCATCGGCAGCGACACCATCGCCACCGCCAGTGCCGCAGCGATGAAGGACACGGCGTTGGCGATGAACGCGGCGTCACGCCCGAAGGCCCACGCGAACAGGCCGCCGACGCCGGAGCCGACCGCAGCCATCACGCCCCACATCGCGCCAAAGAGCGACGTGGCGGTGCGGGTCTCGTCTGCGTTGCGGGCGAGGTTCGGGATGGCTGCCTGCACGGCGGGAGCGACGAAGGCGGCGAGCCCGGCGATGAGCGACACGCTGATGAACGAGATGAACACCGTGCTCTCGGAGCGCACGAGCAGCATGCCCAGCGCGGCAATCACCTGGGCGAGCGATGTAACGATGACGATGCGCCGTCGGTCGAAGCGATCCGCGACAGATCCCGCGATCGGGGACATCAAGAAGTAGGGGAGCATCTCCAGCACGGAGAGCAGTGACACCAGGAAGTTCGAACCCGTGAGGTCCTGCACGCGACCGGTGATGGCCACATAGGCGAACCAGTCGCCCATGAACGACACGACCTGGGCGATGAAGAGGAACCGCAGTTGCTTGTTGCTGCGGAGCAGCTCGAGGGAATTGAGACGCTTGCCCTGCTCTGCCACCTGCGTAGTATGTCCGGGCGTGCAGGACCGGGACACAACCGAGGGAATCGCTGACCGAGACCCGGCGGCGAGCAGGACGCTGAACGCAGTCATTCTCGGCGCGCAGCGGTGTGGCACGACCTCCCTCGCCCGGTTCCTCGAGGCCCACCCGGACATCTGCCTCGCGAAGGGGAAGGAGGCACACTGGTTCGACGACGCACGGGTACAGCGTGAGGGCGTCAACCCAGAGCGTTGGGCCGAACGGTTCGCGCATCACGCCGGTGAGGCAGTGCTGCTCGATGCCACGCCGAGCTACCTCTACCTACCGGGCTGTATCGAGGCGCTTTACCGACACAACCCCGACATACGCGTGATCGCCGTACTGCGGGACCCTGCAGAGCGTGCCCGCTCGCACTACGCACACGAGCGTCAGCGTGGCGTCGAGGCGAGCAAGTACTGGCAGGCCCTGCAGTTGGAGAGCCGCCGCTTAGCCGCCGACCGGAACCCGCTTGCTCCGAATTCGCCTGCTCGCGTCAGTTCGTTCCGGGATCGCGGCCGGTACTCGCGACAGATCGGTCGATTGCTCGAGTGGTTTCCCGATGCACTCGTGCTCCGCTTCGACGAACTGGTGAACGAGAGCGCCACCACGGCGCAACGCGTCACGGAACACCTCGGTGTGACACCCTTCCCGTCGCCGGTCACACTGAAGTGGTTGAACAGACGCCGGCTCTCCCGGCCGCTCTCACCCCTCGATGCGCTCGTGCGCCGGTCGTTCCGTGCAGACATGCGTGCTACTGAGGACCTCCTCGGCTGGCAGCGTGGTTCGCTGGCCAGCGCTCGACTCGGTCGCCGGTCTCTCAGGCGCCCAGCAGGCGATGCAGGATGATGGAAGCCGCATCGTCGGCGGTGCATACCGTCGTGTCGATGCGCAGTTCCGGTGACTCGGGTACCTCGTACGGAGCGCTGATGCCGGTGAAGTTCGGCACCTCGCCGCGACGCGCACGGGCGTAGAGACCCTTGGGGTCGCGCTGCTCGCACACGGCAAGCGGGGTGTCCACGAATACCTCGAGGAAGTCTCCCGGGGCGAAGCGATCGCGCACCATCTGCCTGTCCGCGCGGTACGGCGAGATGAACGCAGCGAGTACCACGAGTCCGGCATCGACCATAAGCCTTGCCACTTCACCCGCACGACGGATGTTCTCTACCCGGTCCTCGGGCGTGAAGCCAAGGTCCCGGTTGATGCCCAGCCGCAGTTCGTCGCCGTCCAGTAGGTAGGAGTGGATCCCGAGCGCGTGCAGACGCTGCTCCAGCGCGATCGCAATGGTGGACTTGCCGGCGCCGCTGAGGCCCGTGAGCCACACGAGCGCGCCATGGTGCCCGTTGAGGTGCTCGCGGTCCGCCTGCTCGATCGACTGTTCGTTCATCATTTCCACTCTCGGGACTGGACACCCACCACGTCAGATGTTCTATCGCTGCGCGTGGTCGATGAGGACGTACGAGAGCACCTCGGTGACCCGTCGAGCGGTGGGCAGGTCGAGGAACTCGTTGGGCCCGTGTGCGTTGGACCCCGGCCCGAGCACACCCGTGATCACGAACTGTGCCTCGGGGAAGCGGTCGCCAAGCATGCCCATGAACGGGATCGTGCCGCCCTCGCCGTAGGCGAGTGCTGACCTGCCGAACACGCTCTGCGAGGCGCCCTCCAGCGAGGCCTCGAGCCACGGCGCGAATGTCGGGGCGTTCCACGCCGGTGCAACGTGGTCCGCATCGAATGTCACGCGTGCCCCGTAGGGCGGGTTCTCGGTGAGCACACGCTCCAGTGCGGTGGCCGCACGCTCGTGGTCACACGTCGGTGGGATGCGGATGCTGAGGCGCAGCGCAGTGAGCGGTCGCAACACGTTGCCCGCACGATTCGTGGGCGGGAAACCATCCGCACCGACAACGCTCAGGGCGGGGCGCCAGGTGTGCGCAAGCAGTTGGTCCGCCGGGTCCGAGGTCACGGGAACGGCGCCAGTAACGAACGGCATCGTCGACGAGTAGGGCTCCGTGACGGCTGCAGTGTCGGTCGCCTGCTTGATGCGGTCTGCCGGGATCTCGACGTGGAACTCGGGCAGCAGGATCCAGCCCGTGCTCGCATCCTCCACGCGGTCGAGAAGTTCGCGCACGATGCGGAACGATGACGGCACCACTCCGCTCGCCGCACCGGAGTGGACACCCTCGGACAGGATTTCCACGGTCAGCAGGCCGCCGACGAGGCCGCGCAGCGACGTAGTGACCCAGAGCCGTTCGTAGTCGAGGCATCCCGAGTCGAGGCACAGAACGAGGTCGGTGCCGTCGAGACGGTTGTCGAGCGCTTCGAGATGGGCCGGCAGGTCTACCGAGCCGCTCTCCTCGCTCGCCTCGATGAGCACCACGCACCGGGCATGGCTGCCGCCATTTGCCTGCACAGCCTCGATCGCGGTGAGCGACGCGAAGGCTGCGTAGCCGTCGTCGGCCCCACCGCGCCCATAGAGCCGGTTGCCCTCGATCACCGGCGTCCAGGGGCCGAGGCCGTCGCGCCAGCCCGTCATCTCGGGCTGCTTGTCGAGGTGGCCGTACAGGATCACCGTTCGGTCGGCGGGACCGCCGCCGAAGGCGGGTACCTCGATGACGATGAGCGGTGTGCGTCCGGGCAGCCGCTGCACGTCGATGGTCATGCCAGCGATCCGGCGTGCTGCACACCAGTCGTGCACGAGCGACACGGCCCGCTCCATGTGCCCAAGTTCCTCCCACCGATCCTCGTAGGCGGGGGACACGTTGGGGATGGAGACGTACTCGACCAGCGGAGCGAGGATGTCCCGGTCCCAGACCTCGTTGACGTGGTCGTGCAGTCCATCGGTGATGCTCATGGTGCGGGATCAGCGCCGGATCGAGGTGAGGCGGTCGATGGTGCGCTCTGCCTCGGCCACCATGTCGTGAAGGATCTTCGCTGCCGGCTCAAGCTCGTGAATGGCGCCAACCCCCTGTCCGCACGGCATGAACTCCTGCGCGATGTCCACCTCGGTGCCATCCGGTGCGCCGAGATGCGCAACGCCCGTTTTGGCGGCGAAGATTGCCTGGTCAGGGAACTTCAGCAGTTCATCGGGGTGCTCGTCGTAGTGGTTCGTCCACTCCGTGCGTACCACCCTGCAGGTCTTGCCCGTGTACGACTTGCTGATCACCGTGTCGTCCTCGCGCAGACGCAGCAGCGTCTCCTTGTAGCCCTTCACGGTGTTCGCCTCGAACGACGCGATGAATCGCGTCCCCACCCACACGCCGTCGGCACCGAGTGCGAGTGCAGCGGCGAGGCCGCGGCCGTCGAAGATCCCACCCGCGGCAACCACGGGGACGCGATCGCCCACCGCGTCGACCACCTGCGGCACGAGGGGCAGCGTGGCGATGTATCCGGTGTGGCCGCCGGCCTCGGTTCCCTGGGCCACCACGAAGTCGCAGCCGCTCTCCACCGCACCGACGGCGTGGCGCACCTTGCCGCACATCGAGCCGACAAGGATGTTCTTGGAGTGCAGCAGGTCGATGACATCACGCGGGATGCCGAGACCCGCCACGAAGATGCGCGCGCCGCCGTCGATGACCGCCTGGATACCGGCCTCCACCTGACCGGGGATGGCAGCGAGCAGATCCACACCGAACGGCTTCTTCGTCCACTGGCGCACGTTCGCCATCTGGTCGGCCAGTTCGGATGGCCTCAGCTGTGCTGCACCGAACGTGCCGATGCCGCCCGCCTCGGAGACGGCTGCGACGAGCCGGTCGTACGACACACCGCCCATGCCCGCCAGCATCACGGGGTGCTCGATGTCGAAGAGGTCGGTAAGGCGTGTCCGCATGCTGCGAACGGTAGTGGACTACGACCCCGGTGAGGCGAGGTAGGCGCCCTTGCGGCGCAGGAAGCGGCGGTGCCAGCGCTTCGGCGTGACGATGACGGCGCGCGGCTCGTCCTCGAACATCCACCGCACGAAGTTGCGCCGTGTCCACGACGACGTTGCCACCACGCGGATCGCGCCTCGCGCACCCCATCGGTAGCGCAGCACTCGTCCGAGTGCCACCGACATGCGGTGGTCTGCGAACAGATGGTGCCGGACAGCGCTGCGATACGCCTCGGTCACCGCTCGCTGCGCGCCGCCGGCTGGGGCCGCCACGACCGCGTCGCCGGCGAGACGGCCGGTGAGCAGTGCCTGACCGATGCCCTCACCGGTCATGACGTCCGTGGCGCCTACGGCATCGCCGACGAAGAGCACGCGCCCGAAGGTGAGCAC
This sequence comes from Ferrithrix thermotolerans DSM 19514, assembly GCA_945889085.1. GTDB lineage: Bacteria > Actinomycetota > Acidimicrobiia > Acidimicrobiales > Ilumatobacteraceae > WLJO01. The sequence goes on along the minus strand of CAMDBM010000007.1, from coordinate 57,969 downwards.
GGCGCGGTCGATCCGTGCGGGGATCGGCCACGCCGTAGGGCGGTCCTCGGGCTCGATCGGTCCGCCGAGAGCGGCCTTGATGTGGGGTCGCTCCAGCAGGTCCGCCCAGGTCTTCTTCATGTCCTTGATCGGCCGGCCGTCACGCGGCACGCCGAAGCCGAAGTTCACGACCGACTTGCCGTCGGGCCCCGGCGGGAGCGGGAACGACCACGCGTACCCCGGAAGAACATCGGGCTCAAACCACACGTACTGGCGGGTCGCGGCCGGGCCGGTCACCCCGCCCACGTACTGGCGGAACGCGTGCCACTCGCCGAGGTATCCGTCCTCGTGCAGCCCGAGCATCTTGCGAGTCGGGGACCACATCCCGTCCGCGGCGACTGCGTAGCGGGCCCGCACCGACGTTCCGTCCTCAAAGCGTGCCTCGACGGCATCGGGTGCCGTCCGGATCGCGGTGAGCGCGCAACGCTCACGCACCTCGGCACCCGCGTCCCGGGCGAGGGACAACAGCGCAGCATCCAGATCGATCCGTCGTGCCACGGCGGAGAACAGTCCCATCGAGGCTCGATCCGGAAGTTGCAACTGCACCTCGCGGCCGGAGGGCGAGCGCAGCCACACGTCGTCGACCGCAGTCCAAGACGGCACGTCCGAGGGGTTCAGACCGAGTTCTTCGAGGTGCCTCAACGCCCCCGTGGTGAGCCCATCGCCGCAGCATTTGTCCCGCGGGAACGCGGCCTTATCGACAACGAGAACCCGGCGGCCAGCCCGGGCGAGGGTGATCGCCGCGGCGCTGCCGGCTGGCCCGCCCCCGATCACGAGCACGTCGATCAGGGCGTCCGTGGTGCTCACACCATTCAGGCTATTGCCCGGCCGATCACCCCCGGGCGCCACTGCGCAGGTTTGCCCGGAACACGTGGGGAGCGGCGAGAATAGTCAGGTTGAAGTGCTCGACGGCCCGATCCGGTCGTCCGCAGAGGCGGGTCCCGAGGGCCCGGAGGAGATGTGTCATGGCTCGTTTGTGTGAAGGTCGGGTTGCAATCGTCACCGGGGCCGGTCGCGGCATCGGGCGTGAACATGCCCTGAGCCTCGCTGCTCACGGCGCAAAGGTCGTGGTGAACGATCTCGGCGGGAACATGGACGGTTCGGGCGGGGATCTGTCCCCGGCCCAGCAGGTGGTCAACGAGATCAAGGGCATGGGCGGCGAGGCGATCGCGAACGGCGAGAGTGTCGCGAACTGGGAGGGCGCCCAGCGCCTCATCAACTCCGCGATCGAGACCTTCGGGGACCTGCATGTTGTCGTCAACAACGCAGGAATCCTGCGCGACCGCGTGCTCGCGAACATGACCGAGGAGGAGTGGGATGCCGTGATCAACGTGCATCTCAAGGGAACCTTCGCCCCGAGCCGCTGGGCTGCTGCGTACTGGCGCGAGCAGGCCAAGGCCGGTAAGCCGGTGAGCGGGCGAATCATCAACACCACATCGGTATCGGGTATCTACGGCAACCCAGGCCAGACCAACTACGGCGCTGCGAAGGCAGGCATTGCTGCATTCACGAACATTGCAGCCCTCGAACTGCACCGGTACGGCGTCACGGTGAACGCGGTGGGCCCGGTGGCGCTCACCCGCATGACCGAGGGCCTCGGGCCGGCACCGGAGACCGACGAGGAGCGCGAGATGCGCTCGCCGCGCTGGATCGCTCCGATTGTCACGTGGCTCGCTTCCGAGGAGTCCAAGGACGTCACGGGTCGGGTCTTCGAGGCGTCGGGTCAATCCCTCTCGGTTGCCGAGGGATGGGTGCGGGGTCCGCGGGTGAAGCCCATCGAGGACCCCACGCAGATCGGACCGGCCGTGCGGGACATGCTCGCCAAGGCCCGCAAGAACTCGGGTATGGACGGCGAGCCCGGCACCTGGCCGCAGACCACCATCAAGTAATCGGCTCGTCGGGTGTCGGGCGTTTGTTCAGACGCGCCTGACACCCACATCGATCACCTTGGCGTAGTGGTCGTACTCGCGCAGGGCCCGGTGGGGAGGTAAAACATCCTCATGCCGCTGAACCCGAATGCCGTCGGATCCGTATCCGAGCCCGTCGAGATCTCGTGGACGTCCAAGGACGCCCTGCTCTATGCCGTGGGCATCGGGGGAGGGATTGACGAGCTTGCGTACACCACGGAGAACACCGCCGGTGTGCCGCAACAGGCCTTCCCAACGTTCCCGGTGGTGATCGGGGCCGGCAAGGCGATGAGCGCTATGGGCATGATCGGTACGTACAACCCTGCGCTGCTCGTGCACGGCCAGCAGTCGGTCACGCTGCACCGAGCGCTGCCGGTGGAGGGGTCGGCAACCGTCCAGTCCCGCGTCGTGGACATGTTCGACAAGGGCAAGGCCGCGGTGGTGGTGATGGCGGCCGAGGCGAGGCTCGCCGACGGCTCGCCGTTGTACACCACGACGATGTCCGCGTTCATCCGTGGTGAAGGCGGCTGGGGTGGCGACCGTGGGCCGAGCGGCGCCCAGAACGAACCGCCGGCACGTCTGCCCGATCACCAGGTGACGTACCAGACGAGCGTGCATCAGGCGTTCGTGTATCGACTGTCGGGCGACCGCAATCCACTGCACACCGACCCGGCGTTCGCCAGGAAGGGCGGGTTCCACCGCCCGATCCTGCACGGCCTGTGCTCGTACGGCTTCACCGGGCGGGCACTGCTGCACACGCTCTGCGGGTCGGAGTCTGCGAGGTTCGCCCACATGGAGGCGCGATTCGCCTCCCCGGTGCTGCCGGGCGAGGCACTCACTATCAGCATGTGGGGAACCGGTTCGGGCGAGGCCGTGTTCACCACGTCCGTCGGTGATCGTGTCGTCATCGACCAAGGTCTCTGTCGCTTCGAGGTGTAGCCACGCCATCGTTCTCGGTCCCCAAAACGCTCAAAAGGTGCCTTGGTTTCGGGACCGGGAACCAGGGGTTAGAAAAGCGTGAGTTCCTCGGACTTGCGACCGCGCAGCACGTCGTAGTCCACCTCGACCCACCGGAAGCCCCGGGACTCGGCAAGCACGCGGGCCTGGGGCTTGATGGTCTGGGCGACGAAGATGCCGCGGATGGTGCCGAGCGAGGAGTCCATGCCGAGCCGCTCGATGTAGCGGGCCAGTTGTTCGACACCGTCGATGTCGCCCCGGCGCTTCACCTCAATCGCAACGGTGACGCCGGACGGGTCCTTGCACATCAGGTCCACCGGACCGATGTCGGTGGGGTACTCGCGCCGGATGAGCGTGAGCCCCTCCTCGATCATGTCGGGTGCGATGGCCAGCAGTTCCTGCAGGTGCGCCTCGACGCCGTCCTTCTGCAGACCAGGGTCAACGCCGAACTCGTGTGCGGAGTCGGTGAACACCTCGTGCAACTCGATGATGAGCTTTTCGCCCTTGGGGTTCTCCACCTCCCAGGTCGTTTCGAGTTCCCGCAGCGTGTTCGGGGCGTTCATCCAGTTGAGAGGTTTGTATGCCCCGCCGTCGGAGTGGATGGCCACACAGCCGTCCGCCTTCACCATGATGAGCCGAACAGCCTCGGGCAGGCGCGCCTCGAGACGTCCTACATAGCTCACGGTGCAGCGCGCAATCACCAAACGCATCGTGGGGAACCTAGCTACTGAGGCGGTTCTGCATGCGCTTCTGGATGAGGGCGCGTCGTTCCTGCAGTTCTCGGTAGGTGAGCTTCTCCACCGAGGTGTCCACCCCGAGACTGGCCTTCACGCCCTCCATGTCGAGGGACCACGCGTTCTCCGTGAGACCGAGCTCGGCGGCGAAGCGCTCGCCGTGCTTCTCGGCGAACATCATGGAGATATGGGCCACCTCGGCAAGAAGGTCGAGGTCCGGTGCGAGCCGGGCGATGGCCCCGTCCAGGAACACCATGTTCTTCACGTAGAGCATGAGCTCCTTGGGCAGCCGCGCCCCGTAGCCGAGCAGCGCCTTCACGAGGCGCTGCACCTCGGCCACGAGCTCCTCGCCCGAGAGCGTGGTGGGGTCGATCGGCGGCCGGTCGAGACCGAGATCCTTCATGACGGCCTGCAGATCGGTGTCCTTCGGGAGCGCACCGAGGTCGCGCAGCGCACCGAGCTGCCCGATCACGTCGTTGCCCGTCGCGAACATCATCAAGCGGAGGAACGCGAGCCGGCGGTCCCCGGAGAGGCGGCCCACGATGCCAAAGTCCAACAGCGCAGTGCGACCGTCGGCGAGCACGAACAGGTTTCCGCCGTGCAGGTCGCCGTGGAATACGCCATGGATGAGAGCGCCCTCCATGAAGGCCACCATCCCGGTGCGGATCACGTCCTCGGTATCGATGCCGGCGTTCTTCATCCCGACCACATCGTCGAAGTTGAAGCCGGAAAGCCGCTGCATCACGAGCACCCGCTTCGTGACGAGCTGCGGGTGCGGTCGGGGGACGACGTACCCGCGCTGGTCGAGGTCCTTGAGCACCCGGGCGATGTCGATCATGTTGGCGGCCTCGAGGCGGAAGTCGAGTTCCTCCACGATGGTGTCGGCGAACAGCTCAACGAGGGCAGGGGGGTTCGCGAGCGCGGCGATCGGGATGCGCCCGACGAGGTGTGGCGCGAGATAGGCGAGTACCTCGAGATCGCGGCGCACGAGGGATGCGACCTGCGGCCGCTGCACCTTCACCGCTACCTCCTCGCCGGTGCGCAACTTGGCGAGGTGTACCTGCGCGATAGACGCTGCAGCGAGGGGCTTGCGCTCGAAGGACTCGAAGACGGACTCGATCGTGCGGCCGAGGTCCTCCTCCACCACCCGTCGGACGGCTTCCCACGGCTCGGCGCGAACCTGGTCGCGGCAGCGCTTGAACTCGGCGACGAGCTCCGCGGGGAACAAGCCCTCGCCCGAGGAGATGATCTGGCCAAGCTTGATGTACGTCGGCCCGAGTACCTCGGCTGCCTTGCGCAGGCGGAGCGAGATATCGGCCCTGCTGGCCGCCGTGTCCGTGAAGCGGCCGCGGCGCTTGCGCACGAGCCACGGGCTGACGGCAGTGATGACCTGTCCGGCCACGGTGAGCACCCGTGTGCCGGGTGGGAACCGCTTCGGGCTCGTCAGCACGGGAACCTCGGCGCGGGCTGCCCGGCGCAGTTCGGGGGCCTGCGCCATCCAAGGGATGTTGTTGGGGTCCAACGTCCAGGGGCCTTGCTCGGTGAATGCTCCCCAGTCCAGATCGCTCATGGCTTGCATGCTGGCAGCGCCAGTCGGGATCTGCACCCTGCAGGACGCAGATCACACCGATCTGTGGCCCCAGGTTCGCCGCCGCCCCGGCCGACGGGCTAAACCAGTCCCCATGTCGTTCGCAGGTGCCCTGGCCCCCGTCGGTTGGGTGGCTCCGTGACCGAGACGCTCGCCCGGGACGAGGTAACGGTGCTCGGGCGCACGTTCGAGTACAAGTGGCTCGTCGCGACGATCTACGTAGGGGCTGTGTTCCTCGACATCCTCGACATCACGATCGTCAACGTTGCGCTGCCTCAGCTCGGCAAGCAACTGAACAGCGACGCCGTGGAATGGGTGGTGGTGGGGTACACCCTCGCGCTCGCGGCGAGCATTCCGCTCGCTGGATGGTGGTCCGACCGGGTCGGCACGAAGAAGGCCTTCCTCGTCAGCCTGGCGCTGTTCACCCTCGGGTCGCTCGCCTGCGGCTTCGCCAACTCCATGGAAATGCTCATTGCGTTCCGCGTCTTCCAGGGCGTGGGCGGTGGCATGCTCACCCCCGTGGGGCTGTCGATGCTCTACCGGGCCTTCCCACCGGCCGAGCGCATCCGTGTCGCAGTCGTCATCACCGTCCCCACGCTGCTCGCCCCCGCGCTGGGCCCGATCATCGGCGGTCTGCTGGTGACCCACGTGGGCTGGAGGTGGATCTTCTGGGTCAACTTCCCCATCTGCACCGTGGTGTTCATCGCCGCCGTCGCGGTTCTGCGGGAGCATCGTGAGCCGTCGGCGGGGCGGTTCGACCTACCGGGCTTCATCCTGTCCGGCGGTGGCCTTGCCCTGAGCCTCTACGCGCTCAGCGAGGGACCGAGGTCCGGCTGGACCGCGACACCCACGCTGCTCTCCGGGACGATCGGCGTGCTGATGCTGATCGCCTTTGTGTACACGGAGTTGCGGGTCGAGCATCCGATGCTCGATCTTCGCCTGCTCAAGAACCGGGGCTTCCGCAGCGCGAACATCGTGATGAACGTGTCGATGGCATCGTTCTTCGGCCTGCTGTTCGTCCTGCCGCTCTACTTGCAGAACTACCGCGGGCTCAGCGCCCAAGCGTCGGGCCTCATCACGTTCCCGCAGGCGCTCGGCGTGATGATCACCTCACAGATTGCCGGCCGGATCTATCGACGCGTCGGCCCGAGGAAACTGATCACGGTGGGTTTCGGTGCCGCTGCCGTGGTGATCCTCGCGTTCGTGACGATCGGCCCGAACACCAGTTTCTGGGAGATCCGCGGGCTGATGTTCGCCCGGGGTCTCTCCATGGGTCTGGCGTTCACCCCGATCCAGGCGGTGGCATACTCGTCGATCTCCCCCTCCGACATGGGCCGGGCGTCATCGATCTTCTCGACCCTGCGCCAGGTGTCGATCTCTGTCGGCGTCGCGGTGATGTCCACACTGCTCGCTGCCTTCACCAACCTCGTCGGCAAGCCGGTGGACCCCGAACGGGCGCTTCACGGCTACCGGGTGTCCATCCTCGTCTCAACGGTGCTGCTGGTCATTGCCGCCAGTTGTGCATGGTGGATGGTGAAGGACGAGGACGCTGCCGCCACCTTCGGCAAGTAGCGCAGAGTGGCCTAGGAGAACGTGCCGGCCGCCCCGTGGGCGTGATCGCACCACTTGGTGTCACCGTCTTTCACCTGTCCGGCTCCGACCCCCTCCAGAGCGGCGAAGGGACCGCAGGGGTGCGGCACGATCCAGACGTGGATCATCGGTGACGGTGCAAGCTTCTCCAACGGGGCTGTGCACGAACCCCCGACGGTGGTGACACCGGCAACCCTCGGCGTGGCACCGGGCGTGAAACACAGGTCGTCGTGGATGTGCCACTGCGTGAGACGACCACCGACGTCGGGGACACCCCCGAGCGGGACATTTGGCGGGAGCAAGAACATGACCGACACGAGCGTGCGGGAACCGTTTGTGCCGACCCGGTAGACGAGGGACTCGGGTGCGTCCGGGTTGAGGGTGTCGTCATCATCGATGAGGTCCCACTTGATGAAGTGCTCGAAACCGGTGAGTTCATCGCCGATGGAGCGCCAGCCGAGTTTCTCGGCCACCCGATAGTCGGCGAACGCCGGTAGGCGGGCGAGCGTGATTGCCACGAGGTTCTCGGCCCTCGCCTGTTGCTCGGGCGTCACGCCCTCGACACCCGAGAGGTCGATGGGTTGGGTGGGGTTGTAGGGCTTTGGGGGAACGGCAGCGCTGACCACCTCGCCGGTGGCGTCCGCGGCGGAGTGTCCGTGTGCGTCGTCTGTGTGTCCGTGAACGGTTGTTCCCGCAATGATCATTGCGGGCAGAGCGAGCGCGGCCACCAAGAAGGCTGGGATCCCGGTATTCGACAGTCGCGCCTCGCTGGCCGCGCCGGGGCTCAGCAAGATACCGAGCGCAATACCCAGGGCGATGATGCCGAGCCCAGCGGCAGCAGTATCGGCGAATCTGATCGGCTCACGTTCCTCGAGGCCGCCGATCCAGGAGATTCCGGTGACCCGGGTGACGAACCACGCACCCGCCACGACTGTGTTGATCACGAGCCCGGCCGCAATCACGCCCGATGATCTGCGGAGCAGCGCAACGATGCCCCACACCAACTGGAGCGCTGCCGACCACACGAAAAGCAGGGCCAGAGTCCGATGCTCGGCGTGTGAGCCGATACACGCAGCGTGGATGCCGCCCGCGCCAATCGACGCGCAGGCTGCGATGACGAGAGGGCTTGGCCAACGTGTTGTGGTGGGCATGGAGCCCGATGATACCGGCACCCCTTGACCCGGCCGCGGGCGGGCAATGGTGCCGTTCAGAACCTCGGTTCGCGCTTTTCGCGCAGCGCCGCTACGCCCTCTCGGTACTCGGCGCTCCCCGTCATGGTGTTGAGCAGGGAGCGGGAGGTGTCCACCGACATCGATGGGTCCGAGGAGAGAAGATCGTCGGCAATCTGGCGCTTGGTCGCCGAGACCGACGAGGGGGCAACCGACGTCGCAAGGCGCTGTGCGTACTGCTGGGCTGCGGCGAGCGCAGAAGCGCCGTCTGGGAGCACCTCGTTCCACAGCCCCCAGTCCCTGGTGTCCTCGGCCGTGACGATTCGACCCGACAGGAGCAGGTCGTTCGCCCGGGTGAGCCCGATGATCCGCGGCAGGATCCAGCTCAGGCCGTATTCGGCGGGCAGTCCGAGCCGGGGTGCGGCCGTCGTGAGCTTCGCGGTCGCCGACGCGAACCGAAGATCGCACCACGCCGCAACGGCGAGGCCGATCCCAGCGCACGCACCGTTTACCGCAGCGATAACGGGCACACGCATCCCGAGCTGGTAGGCGAGCTCGGCGCGGAACTCCGGCCGGGTGCCGGCGGCAGGCCGTGCATCGTCGGCGGGCAGGCCGTCGTCGTACCCGCCGCGTTCGGCGTGACCCGCAAGCGCGTCGCTGTCGCCGCCCACGCAGAACGCCGGTGGCGTGCCGGTGAGCACGATCGCCCTGATCGCTGGGTCCGCATCGAGCGTTGCGAGGAGCCAGCGGTACTCGGCATGCATGCGCCCGGTCCACGCATTGTGCCGTTGTGGGCGGTGCAGCCAGACGGTGGCGACGTGGCCCTCGATCTCGAGTCGGGTCGCCTTGAGCTCCACAGAGGTCAGGCCTCGCGCACTGCGGCAAGCACGTCGTCGGCCAGTTCCTGCCTGCACACGAGGAAGTCGGGCAGCCACGGGTCTGCGGCGTTGTACTCGAGCGGGCTCCCGTCGATGCGGCTCACGTGCAGTCCGGCCGCCTTGGCCACCGCTGCCGGTGCCGCCGAGTCCCACTGGTACATGCCGCCGTCGTGCGCGTAGATGTCGGCGTGCCCGAGGATCACGGCCATCGTCTTGGCCCCGGCGGAACCGAGGCGGATGGCGTTGCACCCGAGCGCGCGCCCGATGGCGATCGCGAGGAACGGTGTGCGGTTTCGGCTCGTGACGATGATCGGCTGCTCACGCCCATAGGGCTCCATCGCCGGCGGCGGGTCGGTGGAGAACACCGAGCCGACGGCAGGCAGCGACACGGCGCCCGCGGTCAACTCGCCGCGCTCCCAGAGGGCGACGTGCACCGCCCAGTCGGGGCGGCCCTGCTCGCCGTACTCGTTGGTGCCATCGAGCGGGTCCACGATCCACACCCGGTCCGCGGAGACCCGGGTGCGGTCGTCGCTGCCCTCCTCGGAGAGCACCGAGTCCCCGGGCCGTGCCTTGCGGAGTTCCTCCATGAGAAAGCGGTGGGCGGCGAGGTCGCCGTTGTCCATGACCTGCCAGGGGTGCGCGCCGCGGGCCCACATCTCCTCGCGCAGCGTTACTAGGAGCGAACCGGCCTGCTCGGCGAGCCGTGTTGCGAGTTGATGATCTGTCTCAGACATTCGAGGGGTCCTTGCGCCTTCCGAGGCGGAGGGCCTCGCGAACGAGGTCCCGGACAACGGACTCGTCCGCTCCGGCCTCCACGAGAGATTGGACACGGTCCTCGAGGCGTTCGGCCTCGGCATCTTCGAACACATCGATGCGGTCGCGCCGTGTTGCAGCAGTTGCGGAGAACACGCAGAGAGCGGCAACGGCAGTCGTGCAGCCGAAGGTCACCACCCATCCATTGTTGTTGCCGTTCACGGAACTGATGATCATCCCCGCAACGCCGGCAACCCACACGACGGCGGCCCCGCCCCTGAACCAGCTGATCGGCACCCGTCCATGCTGCCAGAGCAGCAGCCATTCCGGGCAACCAAGCGTCCGCGACCGCGGCGGCTATACCGGAGTATCAGCGCGTTCTGAGCCGTGGCGAGGGAAGCGCCAGCGACGAGCCACAGTAAGGGCTATGCCGAAGCGGAGCGGCGGCTATGCCCTTACCTTGACAGAGGTTTGTACTTGATGCGGTGTGGGGTGTCGGCCTCGGAGCCGAGTTCCTTGTGGCGGAACACCTCGTACTCGCTGAAGTTGCCCTCGAACCACCGAACCTGGCTGTTGCTCTCGAACGCAAGCACGTGTGTGCAGACCCGGTCGAGGAACCAGCGATCGTGGCTGATCACCACGGCGCAGCCGGGGAACGACTCGAGGCCGTCCTCGAGGGCACGGAGCGTGTCCACGTCGAGGTCGTTGGTGGGCTCGTCGAGCAGCAGCACGTTGCCACCCGACTTGAGCACCTTGGCGAGGTGCACCCGGTTGCGCTCGCCGCCCGAGAGCACGCCGATGCCCTTCTGCTGGTCCGAGCCCTTGAAGCCGAACGCAGAGACGTAGGCGCGCCCGTGCATCTCGCGGTTGCCGACCTTGATCTGGTCGACGCCCCCGGTGATCTCCTGGTACACGTTGTTCGCGGGGTCGAGAGCGTCCCGGGACTGGTCGACGTAGCTGAGTTGCACGGTGGAGCCGACGGTGACGTTGCCGCCATCGGCCTGTTCGCCACCGTTGATCATGCGGAACAGCGTCGTCTTGCCGGCGCCGTTCGGTCCGATGACCCCGACGATCCCGGCCTTGGGCAGCTTGAACGAGAGGTTCTCGATGAGCAGGCGGTCGCCGAATCCCTTGGACACCCCGTCGAACTCGATCACGGTGTCGCCCAGACGTGGTCCCGGCGGGATCATGATCTCGAGCGAGCGGTCGTCCTGACGGTTGGCCTCTGCCTCGGCCTGGAGCTTGTCGTATGCCTGAAGACGGGCCTTGCCCTTGGCCTGCCGGGCCTTGGGGGCCATGCGCACCCATTCGAGCTCGCGCTCCAGGGTGCGCTGACGGGCAGATTCCTGCTTCTCCTCCTGGGCGAGGCGGGAGCGCTTCTGCTCGAGCCAGCTCGTGTAGTTGCCCTCGAAGGGGAATCCGCGACCGCGGTCGAGCTCGAGGATCCATTTGGCAACATTGTCGAGGAAGTAGCGGTCGTGGGTAATGGCAACGACGGTGCCGGGGTAGTCCTGCAGGAAGCGCTCCAGCCAGTCGACGCTCTCGGCATCGAGGTGGTTGGTGGGCTCGTCGAGCAGGAGCAGATCCGGGCGGGACAGCAGCAGGCGGCAGAGGGCCACGCGCCGCCGCTCCCCACCGGACAGCGTGGTGACGTCGGAATCGTTGGGCGGGCAGCGGAGGGCGTCCATGGCGATCTCGACATTGCGCTCGAGGTTCCAAGCGTCGGTGACGGTGATCTTGTCCTCGAGGTCGGCCTGCAGCGCACCGATCTTGTCGTAGTCCGCGTCCGGGTCGGCCCACATGGCCATGACCTCGTTGTACCGCTCGATGAGGTCACGGACCTGGGCAACCCCGTCCATCACGTTGCCGAGCACGTCCTTGGACGCATCTAGCTTGGGCTCCTGCTCGAGCATGCCCACGGAGAACCCGGGGGTGAGGCGGGCCTCGCCGGTGAAGCCGTCGTCGAGGCCGGCCATGATCTTCAGCAGGCTGGACTTGCCCGACCCGTTGGAGCCGATTACGCCGATCTTGGCGCCGGGGTAGAACGAGAGCGAGATGTTCTCGAGGACCACCTTCTCCGGCGGGTAAAAGCGACCGAGTTTGTGCATCGTGTAGATGAACTGGTGAGCCATAGCGGAGCCACGCTAGCGGTAGGGATTCACCGGGGCGTTCGGTCCACGGTGTAACGTTTCGCCGCTAGGGCACCAACACACCACTTGGGGGTTATTCGCATGCTCTCCACCATCTCGATTTTTGATTACAACGGGGGCGGTCTCGGCACGTTCCTGCGGGCACTGCACGTACTCGCAGGTATCGCCTGGATCGGTCTGCTCTACTACTTCAACCTCGTGCAGGTGCCGTCGTTCGCCGCCTACGGCGATGAGGGTCGGGCCCGCAACGTGTCCATTGACAAGCTCGCTCGCCGTGCGCTGTGGTGGTTCCGTTGGGCAGCCATCACCACGTTCGTGCTCGGCATCCTCATGATGGGTCTGACGAAGGACTACATGCAGGACTTCATGACGACCACGTCCACCATCGGCCTCGGCCACAGTGCAGCGATCCTCGTTGGTATGGCTGCGGGCACGCTCATGATGCTCAACGTGTGGGGCGTCATCTGGCGCAACCAGAAGGTGGTCCTCGCCAACGCCGCTGGCGTGCTCGGCGGCGCCGAAGCCAACCCGGCCGCTCCCGGCGCAGGCCGCGCCGCACTGCTCGCCTCGCGCGCAAACCTCATCTTCAGCTTCTCGATGCTCTGGTTCATGATCGGCGCAGCCCACATCTACGGCGGCTTCGACGTGGATTCGGCCGGTAAGGCCTGGGCCTTCGTCGGAATTGCTGTTGCTATCGGCGCAGTCATCGAGTTGCTGGCCCTCGGCCTCATCGGCGGCAAGGCAGCCACCAACAAGCTGCTCTGGCCCTTCGAGAACCACAAGAACGCCCTGATCTCCGGTGGTGTCCTGTGGGTCGTGCTGTACGTCCTGAGCGAGATCCTGCTCAAGACATCAGCTTTCGGCTGAGCCCCGCACACGCAGCAAGAACGCGAAGGAGGCCGGCCCTGCGGGGCCGGCCTCCTTGCTTGTCCGGGTTGGTGCGGGCGCCGGGCCCGAACCGATCAACTGACGACGAGCGTCGCCTTCATCGCGCCGTGGCCGGGCACGTCGCAGTAGATCGTGTACGTACCCGCCGCCAGCTGGTACGAACCGGTTGATAGGTCGTTGCTCCTGACCACCTCGAGCTTGTCGCCGATGAGGACACCGGCAGCGTCTTTCACCACGAGGGTGTGGCGCTGGCTGTCCTTGTTCAGGTAGGCAATCGTGACGGTGCCAGCGGCGGCGGTGTACTCCGACTTGTCGAACTTCAGGCCCGCTACCGCGTCTACCTCGAGCGCACCAGCCGGAATGGTGGGGGCAGGCTTGGCGGTTCCGCCGCCGCCACAGGCGGCAACGGTGAACGTGAGGCCGGCGAGGGCCGAGAGTGCTGCTGCGGGGACCAAGAGGCGTCGCTTCATGATGTGGAGCCTAAGTAGGCCATCCGATCCCGACAACGCGCGCACCCCGTGTCGATGGCCACTCTCAGCCGCGCCACAGGGCTCAAGGGGGGTTTCCCGGAGGCGGGGTTTCGGGGCAGCCCATAGCGGCCTCCGGTGCTTCGCCCGGACGCACCGGAATAGGTAGGGTCACGGGGTGGCCATTGAACAAGAACAGTTCGGCGCGAACGCTTGGCTCGTCGACGAGCTTCGAGCCCAGTACCTCGCAGACCCCAACTCGGTAAGCGACGCCTGGCGCGCATTCTTCCAGACCGACGTGCTGCCGGTTGCACCCGCTGCCCCGGCACCCTTCGCAGCGAGCGCGCCCGCTCCTGTGGCACCCCCCGCCGCAGCTCCGGCGGCCGCAGCACCCGTCACGGCAGCGCCCGCTGCGGTGGCACCCGCCGAGGGTGAACCGATCCGCGGCGCGGCGGCCGCCATTGCCGCAAACATGACGAGGAGCCTCGAGGTCCCGACGGCGACGAGTTTCCGCAACATCCCGGCGCGCCTGCTCGAGGTGAACCGTCAGGGCATCAACTCGTACCGCTCGCGCGTCGGTCTGGGCAAGGTCAGCTTCACCCACGTCATTGCGTTTGCCATCGTCCGCGCCATCGCTGATGCCGTGCCCAACATGAACAACGGGTTTGCCGAGGGCGCCGACGGCAAGCCGTTGCTCATCAGGCGCTCGTCGATCAACATGGGACTCGCTGTCGACGTGGACAAGGGTGATGGGACGCGCACACTCATGGTGCCCGTGCTGCGAGACGCGCAGGCCCTGAGCTTCGTCGAGTTCCTCGATGCCTACGACGCGCTGATCCGCAAGACCAAGGCGAACAAGTTGGCGGTGTCCGACTTTGCTGGCGCAACCATCAGCCTCACCAACCCGGGAACCATCGGCACCGTTCAGTCGGTTCCGCGCCTGATGCCCGGTCAGGGCGTCATCGTCGGTGTCGGATCCATCGACTACCCGGCCGAGTTCCAGGGCGCAGACGTGAGCGCGCTCGTGGAGTTCGGCGTGTCGAAGGTCGTCACTGTCACGAGCACGTATGACCACCGCATTATCCAGGGCGCCGAGAGCGGCATGTTCCTCAAGCGGCTGCACGAGAACCTCATCGGCGAGAACGGCTTCTACGACCTCGTCTTCCGCAGCCTCGGGGTGCCCTACGAGCCGGTGCGCTGGGGTATCGACTCCAGCCCCGTCAACCGCGAAGAATCCATGCTGCGCAAGCAGATGGCGATCTCGAGCCTTATCCGCTCGCACCGCGTCCGTGGGCACCTCATGGCCGACCTCGACCCGCTGCGCTGGAAAGAACCGCGCCTGCTCGACGAGATGGATCCGGAGCACTATGGGCTGAGCATCTGGGACCTCGAGCGTGAGTTTCTCGTCGGCGGTGTTGCCGGCAAGGACCGGATGAAGCTGGGGGAACTGCTCGAGGTGCTCCGCGACACCTACTGCCGCACGATCGGCATTGAGTACATGCACATCCATGATCTGCACGAGCAGGAGTGGATCCAGTCCCGTCTCGAGGGTGTACCCACCCAGTTCACGCGTGACGAAAAGCGCTGGCTCGCCGAGCGCCTCACGGCGGCCGACGCGTACGAGCGGTTCCTCGCCACCAAGTACGTTGGCACCAAGCGGTTCGGCCTCGAGGGCGGCGAGTCCACCATCGCGGTGCTCGACGGCATCCTGTCCTCGGCCGCCGAGGAGCACCTCGAGGGCGCCGTCATCGGCATGGCCCACCGTGGTCGTCTCAACGTGCTCGCGAACATCGTCGGGAAGAGCTACGACCAGATCTTCCGTGAGTTCGAGGGCCACCTCGGACCGAACCTGTTCCAGGGTTCCGGCGACGTGAAGTACCACCTTGGTGCCACCGGCAAGTACGTGACCCCGCAGGGCGCGGACATCGCTGTCGAACTCGCGTCCAACCCGAGCCACCTCGAGACCGTGAACCCGATCGTGATGGGCATCGTCCGTGCCCGTCAGGACCAGATCGACCCGCCGCTGTCGTACCCCGTGCTCCCCATCCTCATCCACGGTGATGCGGCCTTCGCCGGTCAGGGCATCGTCGCCGAGTGTCTCGCCATGTGCGATATCCCCGGCTACCGCATCGGCGGCACGATGCACATCATCATCAACAACCAGATCGGTTTCACCACCTCGCCGGAGTACTCGCGCTCGTCGCCGTACTGCTCCGACGTGGCCAAGACCGTTCAGGCCCCGATCTTCCACGTGAACGGTGACGATCCCGAGGCGTGCCTCCGTGTCGCCCGGCTCGCGTTCGAGTACCGCCAGGCGTTCCACAAGGACGTTGTGATCGACCTCGTCTGCTACCGCCGTCACGGCCACAACGAGGGCGACGACCCGTCGTACACGCAGCCGCAGATGTACAAGGCCATTGCGCAGCACCGCCCGGTAGCCAAGTTGTACGTCGAGGAACTCATCGGACGGGGCGCGCTGACGCTGGACGAGGCCGAGCAGATGCTCAACCAGTACCAGGGTCGCTTGCAGTCCGTCCTCGACGACACTCGGGCACACCTGCCCGCCCATGTCAAGGCACCCAAGCCGCCGACGCCCGTCGGGGTCCTTCCCTGGATCCAGACCGGTGTGGAGCGCGGCGTGCTCGACACGGTGTTCAACACGCTCACGGCATATCCCGAGGACTTCCGCGTCCACCCGAAGCTCGCCAAGCAGTTCGAACTGCGGGCCGCTGCCTACAACAACAACGGCACCGTCGACTGGGCGATCAGCGAGGCACTCGCCTTCGGCTCGCTCCTCATGGAGGGTGTGCCCGTTCGCCTCGCTGGCGAGGATTCGCGACGGGGCACGTTCAGCCACCGCCACGCCACGCTCACCGACTACGAGGACGGCAAGCGGTGGACGCCGCTCGCGCACATTCCAGGGGCACCGAACCGGCTCTGGGTCTACGACTCACTGCTGTCGGAGTACGCCGCACTCGGTTACGAGTACGGGTACTCACAGGCCAACCACGACGCGCTGGTGCTCTGGGAGGCCCAGTTCGGCGACTTCGTCAATGGTGCCCAGATCATCATCGACCAGTACCTCGTTGCAGCAGAGGACAAGTGGGGCCAGCACAACGGCCTCGTCATGCTCCTGCCGCACGGCTTCGAGGGACAGGGCCCCGAGCACTCGAGCGCCCGGATCGAGCGCTTCCTGCAGCTCTGTGCGGAGGACAACCTGCAGGTGGCCAACCCCACCACGGCCGCCCAGTACTTCCACCTGCTGCGCCGTCAGACCCAGCTCGAGGTGCTCCGGCCGCTCGTGATCTTCTCCCCGAAGGCGCCGCTGCGCATGAAGGAGAGCATGTCCCACGTGAACGACCTCACGGCCGGTCACTTCTGGGAGGTCCTCGACGACCCGAACCTCGTTGTCCCGAAGGAGCAGGTCCGTCGTGTCGTGCTCTGTAGCGGCAAGGTGGTTTGGGATGCCATGGCCGAGCGGGCCAAGCGCAACGCCGCGGCCGCCGTCGTGCGCGTCGAGCAGCTCTACCCGTTCCCACAGGAGCAGATCGATCAGGTGCTCGCCACCTACCCGAACGCCAAGGAAGTGGTCTGGCTGCAGGAAGAGCCCGAGAATATGGGGGCCTGGACGTTCTTCGAGCACCGCTCGTGGAGGCTCAAGCAGCGTGGCTACGACCTCTGGCACGTGGCGCGTGTGGCAACCGGCAGTCCGGCGACGGGCTCCAAGGTGGTCCACGACCAGGAACTCGCCGAGCTCATGGACGAGACCTTCGCCGGGCTCTAGGTCAACGAAGGGTATTACAGCAGTTCGAGTCCGATAGCAGACTCGAGTTGGCGGAGCGCCTCGATGTGGTCGACCACCTTGATGGTGTGCATCCCGAGGGCTGCTGCCGGCTTGAGGTTGATGCCGAGGTCGTCGAGGAACACCACTTGGCTCGGGTCTGCCTTCATCGCCTCGCAGGCGATCTCGTAGAAGCGGGTTTCCGGCTTGCGGCAGCCCACCTTGCTGGACTCGACGACCGTGTCGAAGATCGCCATGATGTCGTTGATTGCCCGCTGGCGGTCCGTCTGGGCCCGGTCGGTCACCCCGTCACCGTGGCTGACCACATTGTTCGTGAGACACGCCTGGGGCAGCCCCGCGGCCTTGATGCGCTGGAGCGCCTGCACCATTGCGGGTCGGACGTCGCCCTGAAGGAGGGCGAGCACGTCTGCCCCGGGCACGTGGTGGCCCTTTTCGGCGGCCTCGGCGGCAAATTTCTTGTCGAACTGGCCCGGGGTGATGTCCGAACGCTCGAGCAGGGCCCACGCATTGGAGTCCGGATTGGTGGCGTTCACCGTGCGGATGAAGTCCTTGGGCAGGCCTTTCGCCGCCTCGTAGTGGTTGAAGGCCTCGAAGGGACTGGACAGGATGACCCCGCCGAAATCCCAGAAAATCACGGTACGCATAGCCCCCGATCGTAGGGGCACCTCGTGGTAATCCCCAGATTGCGGGCTCCGGGGTGGTTGACTCTGAAACGGTATGTCCAGATTGGTCGTTGTAGACGGTTCGAACATCGCCACCGAAGGGCGGACGATTCCGAGTCTCAAGCAGTTGAACGAGGCCGTCCTCGCTTTTATGGAGGAGAACCCGGACGACAAGATCAGCGTCGTCGTCGACGCGACCTTCGGGCACCGGATCGACCCCAAGGAGATCGACGACTTCAACGAGGCCGTCGAGAACAACGAGATCGTGGCGCCCCCTGCAGGGGCCGTCGGCCGTGGTGACGGGTTCGTGCTCGCGATCGCCGACAAGAAGAGCGCAACGATCCTGTCGAACGACTCGTACCAGGAGTTCCACGGCCAGTACGACTGGCTGTTCGACGAGGGCCGACTCATCGGCGGCAAACCGGTTCCCAATATCGGATGGGTGTTCATCCTCCGTGTGCCGGTGCGCGGCCCCAAGAGTCGCCAGTCGGTCAAGGACGCCAAGCGCAAGCGGAGCGACGTGCGCCCCACCAAGGCGAGCAAGGAAGCGAACCAGCCAATGCCGGTTCCCAAGGCGCCGCCGCCGGGAGCAACACTCGGCGATCGTGGGACCAAGGGCCGTCGTCGGGGGAGCGGAAGGGGTGCTGCCAAGGAGGTCGCTCCGGCACTTGTGCCCTCGGCCACCTCGACTAGCGTGTCAACCCCGCCGCAGCACACCAACGACTTGCTCTCTTTCCTGGGGTTTGTGGAGCACCATCCTGTCGGATCCACGGTCAGTGGCACGGTGGTCTCCTACTCGTCGCACGGTGCCTACGTGGCGATCGGCGACGTGTTCGGCTATGTGCCGATGCGACTGATGTCGGATCCGCCGCCGCGCAGCGCGCGGGAGATGATCGGCATGAGCGACGCCGTGTCACTTGTAGTCGCAGGGTTCAACCCGGGGCGTCGCGGCATCGACCTCGCACTGCCCGGCATGGTGCCGGCGTCGGGCGAGGCTGCTGGCCCGACGAAGGCAACGGGTGCACGACGGGGAGCCAAGCGCCCGGCGAAGAAAGAACCCGTCGCCAAGAAGGTTGTGGCGAAGGCTCCCGCGAAGAAGGCTCCGGCGAAGGCTGCTGCTCCTGCGAAGAAGGCTGTGGCGAAGGCTCCCGCGAAGAAGGCTCCGGTGAAGGCTGCTGCTCCTGCGAAGAAGGCTGTGGCGAAGGTTCCGGTGAAGGCTGCTGCTCCTGCGAAGAAAGTTGCAGCGAAGGCTCCGGTGAAGGCTGCTGCTCCTGCGAAGAAGGCTGCGACGAAGGCCC
Source organism: Ferrithrix thermotolerans DSM 19514 (assembly GCA_945889085.1). GTDB lineage: Bacteria > Actinomycetota > Acidimicrobiia > Acidimicrobiales > Ilumatobacteraceae > WLJO01. The sequence goes on along the minus strand of CAMDBM010000007.1, from coordinate 39,087 downwards.
CTGCGAAGGCTGCCGCTCCTGCGAAGAAGGCTGCGACGAAGGCCCCTGCGAAGAAGGTTCCCGTGAAGGCTGCTGCTCCGGCCAAGAAGGCTGCGGCGAAGGCTCCGGCGAAGAAGGCTGCGGCCCCCCGGGGCGCTCGCCGCTGAACGCCCCGATTACCGTTCGTCACGTGCGATTCGCCACCTGGAACGTCAACTCGCTGAAGGTCCGTTTGCCTCGGGTGGAGGAATGGCTCGCTGAGGTGCAGCCCGATGTGCTGGCGATGCAGGAGACCAAACTTGCCGACGACGCCTTTCCCGGGCTCGCGTTCCAGGCCATGGGGTACGACTCGGTCCATCACGGCCAGGGGCAGTGGAACGGTGTGGCACTCCTGTCCCGCGTCGGCCTCGAACGCCCGGTCTACAACTTCGCACCGGGCATCACGCCCGATCACGAGGCCCGCATCGTGTCGGCAACCTGCGGTGGTGTGCGCGTGAGTTCTGTATACGTCCCCAACGGGCGCTCGCTGGACAACGACCACTACCGCTACAAACTCGACTGGATGGCACGGCTGAGGGAGCACGTGGCGGCCGAGAGCACACCGTCGGACGACGTGATCGTGATGGGCGACTTCAACATTGCCCCCGACGATCGCGACGTGTGGGACGCGAGTGCGTACGAGGGTGGCACCCATATCTCCCAACCCGAGCGCGATGTGCTGGGTGCGCTCGTGGACTGGGGCATGGTGGACCTGTTCCGCGAGAAGCACGGCGAGGCAGGGCTCTTTTCCTGGTGGGACTACCGCAACGGGGCCTTCCACAAGGGCCACGGCATGCGGATCGACCTCGTGCTGGGCACAGCGAGCACTGCGCAGCGCTGTTCGTTCTCGATTATCGACCGCAACGCGCGCAAGGGACAACAGCCGTCGGACCACGCACCCGTGTTGGTGGACCTCGATGGCTGACGCGGTTCTCGATGCGGGTTATCTGGACCCGGCACGCCCGAGCCCGCTTATGCGGGAGGGGTTCACGGCCCCGGCCGAGTTCACGCCGGTGGAGCAGGCCAAGGCGGACCTCGCGGACGCGACCCGACGGATCATTGACGAGCAGGTCACCACGATTGCCGACGCAGCAGCGATACGTGAGGCGCAGCAACTCGTGAAGCGCGCAGCGGACCTTCTCGCGGTTCGCGAGCATGGGCGTCCGTACGACGAGCCGGCCGAGGGTTCGCTGCAGCCGCCACAGGTGCGCCCGTTCCCGAGCTACAGCCCGTTCATCGGTCTGATGAACCCGATCGCGCCGCCGATGACGATCGAGTGGGGCGAGGATTTCGTCGTCGGGCGCGCAACGTACGGCCTCGTGTACGAGGGGCCTCCCGGGTGCCTGCACGGGGGGTTCATCGCTGCGGGGTTCGACGAGATCCTCGGGCTCTCGCAGGGACTCTCCGGCCAGGTCGGCATGACCGGCCGGTTGACCATCAGCTACCGCTCGCCAACACCGCTTTTCCGCGAGATCGTCTATCGGGCCCGCTTCATCCGCAAGGACGGCCGCAAGGTATTCGTGGAGGCAACGCTGCACGCCGGGGACACGCTGTGCGCGGAGGCCGAGGGACTGTTCATCGCGATGAAGCCCGAGTTCTTCGAGCAGCTCACTGCGCTGCGGGGCGAGAACCACCGGGCTCGCTGAGCAGCGGCAGGATTCGCCCGGCGAAGCGCCGGGCAAGCAGGGGCCCGATGCCGTCGATTGCCGCAAGGTCGTCCTGTGTGGCGGGCATTGTGGCCACGATCCGGTCGAGCGAGCGATCGTCGAGCAGGAATGCGGCCGGGACCCCGGCTGCGCGTGCCGCCGCCGCACGCCAGTTCCTCAACCGGGCCATCACGGCTGCGCCCGGGTCCGCCGTCGGTGCTGCCGCAGCGGCAGGCCGTGGCCGTTCGGGCAGGAGTACCGGGACGTCCGAGGCATCGGGCTCCCGCAGCGCGAGGTCCGGGAGCAGGGGGCTGCGCCCCGCCTTCTTGCCCCCGCGCTTTTCCGCCCACGTGATGGCGAGACGGTCTGCCGCACGGGTGAGTGCCACGTACAGCAGGCGAGCCTCCTCAGCACGGGCAGCGGACCGTGAGGCGATCGGTGCCGGCATGCCGACGGAGTCGATGCCCGCGACGATCACGGTGGACCATTCACGTCCCTTGGCCGCGTGCATGGTGACGAGCTCGACGGCATCGCCCTCAACGGCCGATTCGACGTTGTTCAGATCCATCCACGCTGCGAACGCCCGGCCGTCACCTCCGCCCGCCTCCTCGAAGGCGCGCACCGTGTCGATCGCCCGGCGGACCGGGTCGAGTGGGTCTCCGGCTAGGGATAAGCCGTCGTCGGGGTCGGTCTCGCCTCGCCCCGGACCGTCGTCCCCCGAGCCGTCAGACCCTTCCGGACCCGAACCCGGCCACGCGAGATCAATCGCCCATGCATGGAGGTCCTGGCTGTCCCCGGCTGACCGCGCCGGCCGGAGCGGGTCGTTGCCTGCCGCGCCTGCAATGCCGCGCCTCGTGACCGTTCGCGTCGGGATGCCTGCGGCCGCGAACGCGACGGCTGCCTGCCGGAGGATCTCGTGGGTGCGCCCCAGCACGGCAACCGATGACCACCGCGCCCCCGGAGGGCGGAGTTCGTTGGCGAGCACGACAAGGCGGCGTGACTCCTCGGCCTCGTCGCGACACGACACCGTGATGATCTGCCGGCCGCTCGGTCGGTCGGCTCGGTGCACGCCGCCCACGCGGTTCGAGGCAAGCACTCGGTCGCCGGCATCGACCACCTCGGGCGTCGAGCGGTAGTTGGTGGTCAGCTCGATCGTGATCGGCCGCAGTGGGCCGTTGCGGACGGCATCGAGCAACCCCGAGTCCGACCCGTTCCAGCCGTAGATCGCCTGCGCCGGGTCGCCGACGATGAAGAGGTCGTCCCCACCGTTGCGAAGCGCCTCGAGGAACTCGTACTGCAGCGGGTTGATGTCCTGGAACTCGTCGACGTGAAGGTGACGGTGCCACCACGAGATCGCGTCGGCGACACCGGGTCGACGGATCTCTGCCGTGCACTCCGAGAGCAGGTCGTCGAAGTCGAGGATGCGTCGCTTGCGCTTGTATGCCTCGAAGTCTGCGAACAGCTTCGCCACCTGTTCGACGTCGGCGCCGGGCCGGCGCCCTGCTGAGGTGGCAGCGCGCGGGTAGTCCGTGGGGCCAATGAGGCGGGCCCTGGCCCACTCGATCTCGGTGGCAGTGACGGCAGCGAGGCGCCGGTCGCCTCTGAGCTGTTCGGTGAGCACCTCGATGCGGTTGGTGGACAGTGTCGGCGGCTCGTGGCGCCCACGGTCCTCCCAGCGCCTGCGCAGGATGCGGTACGCAACACTGTGGAACGTTCCCGCCACGACGGATCGTTCCACGCCCTCGCGGGCAAGTCGGCGCTGTAGCTCCGCTGCGGCCTGACGCGTGAACGTGAAGGCCACCGTGTGCGAGGGCTCGGCCGATTTCGTGGCGATGCGGTACGCGATCCGGTTCGTCAGCACCCGGGTCTTGCCGGAACCGGCGCCGGCGATGACAACAACGGGGCCTGGCGGGGCCGTGACGGCGGCGCGTTGGTCCGGGTCGAGCCGCACGAGCAGGCGGGCGAGGTCGACACCTTCCCCCTCGTCGACGGAACCTTCCACTGTCACGTCGTCACGCTACTGGCACGGTGAAGCGTGGGTAATCTGCCCCCATGGCGTTCCCGCGGAAGTTGCTCAACTCGTTCGAGACGATTCGTGTAGACCTCCGCCCCCATTGGTGGTTCCTGACGCCTCCCGGTGCGGCGACGCTGGCCGCGCTCGTCTTCACGGTCTATGCACTGACCCTCGCCGGCGGCGTGGGCAAGGCGGTCAAGATCGCTGCGCTCATCCTGCTCGTGATCTCCGGAGGATGGATGTTGCGCAAGTACGCGGCGTGGTACTACTCGCACTTCGTCGTCACCTCGCACCGCGTCATCTTCCGACAGGGGGTGCTCCGCAAGACCGGTGTGCAGATCCCGCTTGAGCGCGTGAACAACGTGAACTTCAACCAGACCGTTTTCGAGCGTGTCCTCGGGGCGGGCGATCTTCTCATCGAGTCGGGCGGCGAGGCCGGCCAGGAACGCTTCACCGATATTTCGCACCCCGACCGCGTGGCAAACATCATCCACGAGGCAATCGAGGAGTACCGCAACCAGAATCGCTCGGGAGGCGGGGCGTCGGCCGGTCAGGCGGGGGATCTCACCGAGCAGTTGGAGCGCCTCGAGGGACTGCGGGACCGTGGATCTATTACCCAAGACGAGTTCGAGGCGCAGAAGCGCCGCATGCTCGGCTGAGCAGCGATCACCGTGCGCGTCGTGTCCCTTGTTCCCTCGGTGACCGAGACCCTGCTTGCCTGGGGTATCGAACCGGTTGCGTGCACGCGTTTCTGCGAGCAACCCGGGCTCCCGCACGTGGGCGGGACCAAGGATCCCGATATTGCTGCGATCACGGCGCTCGCACCGGACCTTGTTGTGGTTGACCGGGAGGAGAATCGCAAGGAGGACGCGGATGCAATCGCTGCAGCGGGCCTCGGCCTGCACGTGACGCACGTGGTGCACCTCGCTGAGGTGGAGGCAACCCTGCGGGCACTCTGGGCGGCAGTGGGGCAACCTGACGTGAACCCGTGGCCGTCGGATGAGATCATGGCCGCGCCGCCGATCTCCCGCCGGGCCTTCGTCCCTATCTGGCGGCGACCGTGGATGACCATCAACGGCGATACCTATGGCTCGACCGTGCTGCGCGCATGCGGAGTGCTCAACGTGTTCTCGGGACATCCCGATCGTTACCCAGAGGTAACGATCGCCGAGGCGAGCGGGATGCGCACCGACCTCGTGGTCCTGCCGAGCGAGCCCTATGCGTTCGCCGAGCGCCACGTGGCAGAGGTGAGCGCCGTGGCACCAGACGTCCGTCTGCTCGACGGGCGTGATCTGTTCTGGTGGGGTGCGCGCACGCCGGGCGCCCTCGTGAGGATCACCGCAGCGCTGGCCTGAACCCTGATCAGGGGCGGCCGGCCCGGGGCGCTGTGGCGCGGTGCGTCTCGATCCTGCCGGTACGGCTACCGCCGGCGATCGTCTCCTCCGAGGAGGCAGCGGTAAGCGCAAAGAGTGTCCGACCGTCGTCGCCGCCGAGCATGCAGGCGAAGCACGGCTGAGAGGTCTCCACCACCTCGGTCACCTCGCCGCCCTCTCTCACCCGGAACACTTCGTGGGCGAGTGGGTTGGCCACCCAGATCTGGCCATCGGCATCGAGGCAGATCCCGTCGGGCGGGCGGTTTCCGAGTGGGGCCCACACACGCCGGTTCGACAGGGAACCGTCGGCAGCGATATCGAACGCCGTGAGCGCGAAACCGAACGTTTCCCCGACGATCAGGGTCTTGCCGTCCGGGGTGATGACCGAACCGTTCGGGAAGTGCATGTCCGGCGCGCCGATGCGTGTGGATCCGTCGGGGTCAACGATCACGAGATTGGCGGTGGGGTGGTTGGCGATGATGTCCTCGATGGGACGCGTGTGGAATGCCTCCTCGAGGTTGAACCCGAAGTTGCCCACGTATGCGCGCCCGACGGCATCGACGACCATGTCGTTGCAGTACCAGGCGGCGAGGTGCGAGAGGTCCGCGTGGTCTACAAGCGCTCCGTCCGCACCGCGGCGCATCACCTTGCGGTCCTGCATCTGCACGACGAGCAGCGTTCCGTCCGGCGTCCAGCCGAGACCGCTCGGGCGCACGGGTGTGGTGAACTCAATGGTGACCTTGCCATCCACGGTGCAGGTCTTGACTGCTGTCTCGTAGAAGTCGGAGAACCACAGCTTTCCGCTGTGCCATCGCGGTCCCTCCCCGAAGTAGATGCCTTCGGCGAGCACAGTTGTCTTGACCATGTCTTCCCCCAGTTTTCGGTGACCGCCGCCCAACCTAGATCACGGCGCGGAGGTGCGTCAGGCCCGCGAGGCTCCGGCTGTGGGCCAGACGACCCAGGCATTCGGGATTACCGTGCCGGGCTCGGTGAGCGCCACTACGCATCCGCCGAAGCCGCCCCCGGTCATGCGGGCGCCGTAGACCCCGCGCACGGCGGACAGGGAGCGAACGGCCTCGTCCATCGCGGCGGTAGAGGTCTCGTAGTCCGCGCGAAGCGATTCGTGGCCCTCGAGCATGAGCGCGCCGGCGTCGTTCAGGTCGCCGCAGCGCATCGCACCGGCAAAGTCGCGCACCCTGCGGTTCTCGGTGATGACGTGACGCGCCCGTCGACGGAGCACTTCGTCGTCGATGGCATCGAGGGCTCCGATTCCTGATGTTCGCAGCGGCCCGATCACCGCCTCCGCGGCAGCGCACTGCGCCACGCGGTCCGCATAGGGGGACCCGACGAGCCGTCTCTGGGTCACGAAGATCACCTGGACTACGACATCGGCGGGGATCGGGAAGGACTCGATGTCGAGCGTTGTGCAGTCCATCACGAGTGCGTGGCCGTCGACCCCGCAGGCTGAGGTCAATTGGTCGAGGATCCCCGAGGGAAGGCCGGTGGCGGTGTTCTCCGCACGTCGGCACAGCCGGGCGAGTTCCCTGGGTGTCCCGTCGAACCCGAGCGCGAGAGCGACAGCCAGTTCGAGCGCAGCGCTCGAGGACAGACCGGCACCGATCGGGACGGTGGTGCTCACGGTTCCCTGCAGTCCCTCAACAACGCCCAGTTCGGCGGCAACACCGGCCGCGTATCGGCCCCATGTCGGGGTGATCGCCTCGGGGTGGGTGACCGGTAGCCCGACGTCGAGGGGTTCGGGCTCGTCGACGCTGGCGAGCGAGAGACGGGACCCGCCGCGCACGCCCGACACGGTTGTCCAGCGGTCGATCGCCATCGGGCACACGAGTCCACCGGTGTAATCGGTGTGGTCCCCGATGAGTACCACCCTGCCGGGAGCGCGGGCGGCCACCGTGGCGGGGCTACCCATTGCGGTCACGCAAGCTTGAGCACCGCAGCGAAGCGCTCAATGTCGTCCACCTGGATGGGTGCGCGGAGGGCAAGGTTCACCTGGTCGGCTCCGGCAGTTACGTACTCGCCGATGCGGTCAACCACCTGTTGCTCGGAACCGGTGAGCACACCGGGGCGGACGCGCTCGGTTAGCCCCCCGAACTGCGAAACGAGGCTGTCCTCGTTCCACGCGATGCCGAGGTTGACAGCACATCTCAGTTCGGCGGGATCGCGCCCGATGGTCTCGCAGTGCCGGTGGAGCACGGTCCGCTTGTGAGCGAACTCCTCGGGGCTCACGAACGGCACGTTCCACGCGTCCGCGTGCTTCGCAGCGATCTTCAGCGTGCGCTGCTCCCCGCCGCCGCCCACCCAGATCGGCAGCCTGTCCTGCATGGGCTTGGGCTCACAACGGGCATTGTTCAGGCTGAAGTACTTGCCCGAGAAGTTCGAGATCTCCTCGTTCATGAGCATCTTCGTGCACTGAATGGACTCCTCGAGCATGTCCATCCGGTCCTTGATTGGCAGGAACGGGATTCCGTATGCCTCGTACTCCACCTCGGCCCAGCCCGCGCCGATGCCGAAGTCGCATCGCCCATTGGAGATCTGGTCGATCGTGCACATGGCGTTCGCGAGCACGGCGGGGTGGCGGTACCCGGCGCAGTACACGAGCGAACCGACCCGGACCCGCGAGGTGTCTGCAGCGAGGGTTGCGTGGGCGGCGATGGCTTCCTGGCAGTACGCGTCGTCCGGCTTGAACGTGGCCGAGTAGAAGTGATCCCAGATGGAGATCCAGCCGTAGCCGAGGTCCTCAATGCGGCGCCACAACTTCCGCAACTCGGGCATCGTGATGTGCTGCAGGCCGGTGTGGACTCCAAAGACGGTCATAGCCCGGACCGTAGCGCGCACGGGGTGCGGGTTGCCGCTCTGCTCAGGGTGTGGGCGGGGCCCGCTCGACAAGACGTCAGCATGTACATTCATGTTTCGGTGCTGCTCGGGGGCAGGCACAGAAAGGGGCCGGTAATGGCACGTGCAGCGGTTTCTACTGGTGTCGAGCTGGAGTTCGACACGTTCGGCTCGTCGGAGGACCCGGCGCTGCTCCTCGTGATGGGATTCACCGCGCAGATGACGGCGTGGGACGTGGACTTCTGTCGCGGTCTCGCCGAGCGGGGTTATTTCGTCGTGCGCTACGACAACCGTGACTGCGGTCTGTCGACCAAGTTCGACGGCGCCGCAGTGGACGCGATCGCCGTGATGGCGGCAGCACTCTCGAACGAGCCACTCCCACCCGTCCCCTACACGCTGTCGGAGATGGCGGCAGACGGGATCGGCCTGCTCGATCACCTTGGCATCGCCCGTGCACACGTTGTGGGTGCCTCGATGGGCGGGATGATCGTGCAGATGATGGCGATCGAGCATCCCACGAGGCTCCGGTCGATGATCTCGATCATGTCGATGACCGGTGATCCGGAGTACGGGCAGGCATCACCCGAGGCGATGGGTGCACTGCTGGCCGCCCCGCCCGTTGAGCGTGATGCCTACATCGAGTCGGCGGACCGCTGGGGTATCTGGGCCTCCAAGAAGTACGGAGACCCCGGCGAGGCGCGGGTGCGCGCTGCGGAGTCCTACGACCGCTCGTTCTACCCAGAGGGCGGCTCGCGCCAGCTTGCGGCAATCTTCGCAACCGGCGACCGGACGGAACGCCTCCGCTCCGTGAAGGTACCCACACTCGTCATCCACGGACGTGACGACACACTCATCGGGCCGTCCGGCGGTGTACGCACTGCCGAAGTGATCGACGGCGCGCACCTGCTGCTGATGGCGGACATGGGCCACGACCTGCCGAAGCAGCTGCACCCCATCTACTTCGACGTGATGTCGTCGCACATGCGCTGGGCCGACGCCCGGTAGCGACGCCGGCTGGGGCCCGCAGCAGCCCTGTCTGTCAGAATCGACCTCAACGACGAAAAGGACTTGTCATGGCTGGACCGCTCTCCGGGTACCGCATCATCGAAATCGCAGGGATCGGGCCCGGCCCGTTCTGCGCAATGCTCTTTGCCGACATGGGCGCCGAGGTCATCCGTGTGGAGCGTGCTCAGGCCGTTCGTCCCGGCGCCTCTGGAACGATCATGGACGTCTCTGTCCGCAGTCGGAAGAACATTGCGATTGACCTGAAGAACCCCGAGGGCGTCGAGGCGCTGCTCAAGCTCGTCGAGAAGGCCGACGCCATTATCGAGGGCTTCCGCCCCGGTGTGATGGAGCGCCTCGGTGTCGGTCCCGATGCGTGCCTCGAACGCAACCCGAAGATCGTCTTCGGACGCATGACTGGTTGGGGGCAGGATGGGCCGTACGCGCAGGCGGCGGGTCACGACATCAACTACATCTCCCTCGCCGGTGCGCTGGCGCACTACGGCCGTGAGGGTCAGGACCCCACCCCGCCGCTCAACATGGTGGGCGACTTCGGTGGTGGTGGCATGTTCCTCGCCTACGGCGTGGTGTGTGCGCTGCTCGAGGCACAAAAGAGCGGTAAGGGTCAGGTGGTGGACACGGCGATGGTGGACGGCACGGCCATCCTCATGAGCATGTTCTGGGGCATGAAGCAGGCCGGTGTGTACGACGAGGACCGCCCGGGCACAAACCTGCTCGACACCGGCGCGCACTTCTACGACGCGTACCGAACCAAGGACGGCAAGTACGTGAGCTTCGGCTCGATCGAGCCGCAGTTCTATGCCGAGATGCTGCAGAAACTGGGTCTAGAGAACGACCCCGAGTTCGCCCGCCAGATGGACAAGAGCGCGTGGCCAAACCTGAAGAAGCGCATGCGCGAGATCATCGCGGGTAGGACGCGTGAGGAGTGGAACGCGATCTTCGAGATGTCCGACGTGTGCTACGCCCCGGTGCTCACGATGAGCGAGGCGGCGCAGCATCCGCACAACGTCGCCCGCAACGCGTTCCTCAACATCGACGGCCTCACGCAGCCCGCACCCGCGCCGCGCTTCTCGCGCACGGTGCCGGCCACGCCCACGCCCGGTGCCCACCCCGGCCAGAACACCCGCGAGGTGCTCACTGCATGGGGTATCCCCTCAGGCGAGGTGGACGCCCTCATCGACAAGGGCGCAGTCAAGCAAGCCTGATCTGCTGGCAGACTCCGAAGCACATGAGCACCCTGGTCTGTTTCCACGCGCATCCCGACGACGAAGCCATCAGCACGGGCGGCACAATCGCCCGCGCGGCGGCAGAGGGGCACCGTGTAGTGCTCGTGGTGGCGACCGGTGGTGAGTGGGGCGAGACGCCGGCGGACCTCTCCGACGGCGAGACGCTCGCCGACCGCCGTCGACGGGAGACCGACGACTCCGCCCGCGCACTTGGCCTCCATCGGGTTGTGTGGCTCGGCTACGAGGACTCCGGCATGACCGGGTGGGACCAGAACGCGAACGCGGGTTCGTTCCACCTCGCTCCCCTGGACGAGGCGGCGGAACGGCTTGCTGCCGTGCTGCGCGAGGAGGATGCGGACGTCCTCACCATCTACGACTGGCACGGCGTGTACGGGCACCCCGATCACGTCAAGGTGTACCGGGTGGGCGTTCGCGCAGCCGAGATCGCCGGCACCGCAAAGGTGCTCGAGGCAACGATGAACCGAGAGCTCATCGTTGAGCTTCAGCGAGCAGCAGCACAGATGGCAGACAACGGCGCCACCGTCGATCAGGACTTCGACCCCGAGGCACCGGCCGACGACGGCAACCCGTTCGGGTCGCTCGCCCACGAGATCACACTCGCCGTCGACGTGAAGGAGTACCTCGCCCAGAAGCGTGCTGCACTCGGGTGTCACCGCAGCCAGATCTCCGAGACATCTTTCTTCGCCCAGATGCCCGAAGAGGTGTTCGCGCTTGCCTTCGGCACGGAGTGGTTTATCGAACGCGGCGTGTCCACCGATGCGCCCCAGCACGGTTGGATTTTCTAGGACATGACCAGGCTCTATCTCGTACGGCACGGCCGCGCTACCGGCGGATGGGATGTCGACCCGGATCCCGGCCTGGACCCCGTCGGTCAGCAACAGGCACTCGACGTTGCCGACCGCCTGTTTCCGCTCGGCCCGCTCGCAGTGCTCTCCAGCCCGATGCTGCGCTGTCAAGAGACCAGCGCGCCGCTCGCCGGGCGGTGGGGTGCGCAGGTAACCATCGAGCCGGCGGTTACCGAGATCCCCTCGCCGGACGGGTATCCCCTGCAGGAGCGTGTCGAGTGGCTTCGCAACGCAATGGCCGGGGAATGGGCGGCTCTCGGCCCGTTCTATACCGGCTTTCGGGACGCGATTGCGGAGCGTCTGCTGCGCTGCCCGGTCGACACCGTGGTGTTCAGCCACTACATCGCGATCAACGCAGCGATCGGTGTGGCGGTCGGCGATGACCGTATGGTCGTCCGTGCTCTCGACAACTGTTCGGTAACGATCCTCGAGGTCGAGAACGGCCTACTGAGGCTCGTCGAGGGCGGCCACGAGGCCGACACCTTGATCCGTTGAACCCTGCGGCTACCGTGGTCCACGAATGAACGCCCTGATGATCGTTGATGCCCACACTGCGTGGGCGTGGTTCGTGGTGGTTACCAACGGTCTCGCCGGCTTCTGGTCACTCTCGGCCCACCGGTGGCCGGCGCTGCGGTCCCGCGCGCTCTGGTGGTTCACCGCCGCGTCGCAGGCCACGATGCTCGTCCAGGTGATCCTCGGCGTCATCATGCTCAACAAGTACAAGCTGCAGGCACCGAAGTTCCACATGTTCTACGGCTTCGTGGGCCTCATCGCCATCACGATCCTGTACTCGTACCGGGTGCAGCTGAAGCACAAGCTGTACCTGCTGTACGGCTTCGGCGGCATCTTCGTCATGGGTCTCGGTATCCGGGCGATGCTGGTAGCGGCCGTCACGAGTCCCTGACCGATCAACGCGGTCGAGCCGTCCTCAGTGGAACGACACCACTCGGTGCCCTATGAGGAAAAGCCGGTCCTCTGCCTGCATCTTCACGGCGCGTGACAGCACCTGGCGCTCCACATCCCGACCCATGACGGACAGGGTCTGGGCGTTCATGCTGTGGTCCACCGAGACGACTCCCTGATCGATGATCGGACCCTCGTCGAGGTCTGCGGTGACGTAGTGCGCGGTGGCACCAATCATTTTCACGCCCCGCTCGTACGCCTGCTGGTACGGCCGTGCACCCTTGAACCCGGGAAGGAACGAGTGGTGGATGTTGATGATGCGGCCCGACAGGTCAGCACAGAATCCGGGGCTGAGGATCTGCATGTAGCGGGCGAGCACGACGAAGTCGATGTTGTGCTCGGCGATGAGCCCGCGCAGGCGCGCTTCCCGCTCGGGCTTGTTCTCCTTCGTGACGGGGAGGTGCAGGAACGGGACGCCGTAGCGCTCGCAGAGGGTCCGACAGGCCTCGTGGTTGGAGACAACGACCGGGATCTCGATGGCGAGTTCTCCGGCCTCCCAGCGGTACAGCAGGTCGAGGAGGCAGTGGTCGTACTGGGACACGAGGACGAGCGCGTGCTGGTGTGATGCCTCGTTGCGCAGGCGAAGATTTGCGTGGAACCGATCGGCGACGGGTTGAAGGAGGGACCGCACCTCGTCGATGTCCTCGATTGGGGACGCGAACGTGGTGCGCATACAGAACTGAGAGGTGATCGGGTCGCCGTACTGGCTGTTATCGACGATGTTGCCCTGCGCCTCGAGGAGGGCGGCGGAGAAGGCATGGACAATTCCGGGGCCGTCCGCGCACTGAACACTGATCACGTACTGGGGCATTCCCCTATTCTTCCGGGGTGACCTCCCTTTCCACACTCCGCGCAGATGTCTCGCGGCAATGGCAACGAGGACGGTGGTTTGCCCCGGCGGCCGCTGTCATCATTCTCCTGCGGTGGCGGTACCTCTTCACGCCGATCACTGCGGACGAGGGTGGCTACCTCGCTGAGGCGCGTGCATGGGGGCGCGGGGCGGTGCTCTACCGGGACGTTTGGGTGGATCGCCCCCAGGGGCTCGTGCTGCTCTTCCGCATCTGGAACGACATCGGTCTCGGCTCCCCGGTAGGGGTCCGGATCATGGCACTGGTCGCCACCCTGATCGGTGCCGCCGCCGCCGGGTGCATCGCGAAGCGCCTTGCCGGTGCACATGCAGGCTGGATCGCAGCGCTTGCGGTGGGCGTGATCGGCAGCATCCCGCAGCAGGAGAGCTTTATCGCTAACTCCGAACTGCTCAGTTCGGCACTCGGCATCCTCGCGCTCGCTGTGCTCCTGCTCGGATTCTGGGACCGTGATCGCCCTTGGTACCGGATCCTCGCCCTCGGCGGCATTCTCGGGGGCTGCGCGCTGTCGATGAAGCAGAGCGGGTTCGATGCGTTTTTCGCCGGCCTCATCATGCTGCTCGTCGTATCCCTCGGTCGTCGGTGGAGCGCGCGCGACCGCATGCTGGCGGTGCCGGCGGTGCTCAGCGGCCTCATGCTCCCGATCCTCGCGATGATGATCCACGGCGCCGTCACCGGTTGGCACCGTTGGTGGTACGCATTTGCTGGGTACCGACTGGACCAGCGCAGCGCCCTGCAGAACGCAGAGTGGGGTCGGCTGCGCCAGACGGCCGGCTCGATCGCCCCGTTGCTGCTGCCGACCGTCATCCTCGGCCTTGCGCTCATCGTGTGGCTCGTCCGTCGCACCGAACTGCGGGCGGCAGCGCTCCTCGCCGTGTGGTCGATGCTTGCGCTCATCGCCTTCCTGCTCGGGGGTCAGTTCTTCCGGCACTACTGGGTGATTTTCGCGTTCCCGCTCGGCACCGGTGCCGGGGTACTTGCCGGGTACGTTCGCCAACGGGGGATCCGGCTCGGGTTCGTTGTCGGGATGCTCGTCGTGCCGGTCGTTGCGACTCTCGTGACGCTGGGGATACCGCGGGAAGACGTTGGACCACGGCTGTCGGACGACGGGCGCCTGATCGCGAGCGAGCGGATCGCCGACTGGTTCGACGAACAGCGTGAACCCGGCGACAACATCTTTGCGATGTGTGCGAGCGCCGCGCTGTACGGCAACGTCGATACCGATCCGCCGTACCCCTACCTGTGGTTCGCACTCATTCCGCAGATTCCCGGCGCGCAGCAGATGCTGATCGACATGATGGAGGGCCCGGATGCGCCGACGTTCGTTGCCATGTTCCAGCCCGCACGAACGTGTGACCCAACGGGTGCCGTCGGGTCGGCGCTCGCGACTCGATACGAAATCGTGACGACGATCGAGGAGATCGACGTCTACCGATTGTCGCGGGCGCCCTGACGACGAGAGGCGTCGGGCAGGGGCCTCAGGGTCCTGCGCTGTTGTAGGCGAGGAGCAACTGCAGGAAACCCTCGCTGAGACTGATCATGTTCGGGAACGCCGCGACGGCCAAGAGATAGGCAGACACCAGGATCGTTGCCGGCGTGGCGAGTGCTCGGTTAGCCGGGCCGCGTTCGGAGGGTCGCAGCAGCACGCCGAACGCGACTGCGGTCGTGCTCATGAAGCCAAATCCGCTGATCCACCGGAACCAGTCGATGCCGAGTGCCAGCAGGGCGACAAGTCCGATGGCACACATGGCGACGGCGAGCGCGGGGGCAAAGCGGATACCGCTGGCTGCTGTGGGTGTCGGCACCCGGAGGCCGAGCATCAACCAGCCCTGGAGCAGCAGGAGCACCAGACCGATGGCAAGGCTGCCGAGCATCATTGTCTGGGGCATGTCGCCGACCCGGTTGACGCTTTCGCGCAGGGTGTCGGTGAGGTACGGGAACACCACCACATCGGTCCAGCCGTATTTGGACGCCGTGCTCGCGAGTTGCTGTGCCTGGGAATGGTCGAGCCGGCCGGCGGTGGCGGAGACGATCGCCATGATCGCTGGTGGCAGCGCAATAAGCAGGAGCCGGGACCAGGTCCGCAGGTTCCGTAGGTTCTCCCCCGGGGCGAGTATCGCGATCAGCAGTACCCAGCCGACGCAGGCCAGGAACGACGAGTCGGAGACCGCGACGGAAATGGTGAGCAGCGCACCGCCAGCCGCGGCGACGAGCGTTCGTTGCTGCGGCATTCGGTACAGCAGAAAACCGAACAGGATGACACTCGCGTAGCCGATTTGATCGGGCCGCCGCTGGAACACCGCAAAGTCGAGCACGAAGGGCGAGCAGCAGAGCGCAAGCGCAGCGAGGTCCCCGGCACGGTTGTCCCGGCGCCAGAGCGCGCGGATGAGCAGGAGCAGCAGTGTCAGGATCACGGCGGTGAGCGCGTATTGCGCCACCTCGATGGCGACGAGTGACGGTGACGTTCCGGCAAGCCGCCGCAGCATCTCCCCCGCAAGGCCCCGACGGGTGAACCCGAACTCGTAGGTGACGAGCCAGTACGACGCTTTGTACGGCGTGATCCTGCGTTGGTAGGCGAGTCCCTGGGCGATCTGGAAGGCGACTGCGCCCCCGAGCAGCAACAGCAACACGACTCGTCTATTGGCACGCCCCCACACACGTAGCCCCGAGTCCGCCAGAGGGCGTTCGTGGTCCGCGTTCAGGTGGTCGCTCACGGACGAACTGTACCTGTGGAGTCCCGTTGGCCCCGGCTCCATCTCGTGCTGGAGGCCCGGGGCTAGATGGAGCCGCGCGGGCTCAGACGCGACGGCTGCGGAGGAACTCGCCGAGCCCCTTGGCCTGCGCGTCGAACGCTGTCGTCGACGCAACACCCTCGCCGAGGTACCCGACGATCACGAAGTTGAGGGCGAGGAGGTTCGGCAGTTCGTAGCGGCGGATCTCGAGGCCTGCGCTGTCGGGTACGAGGTCCCGGAGCCGATCCACCGTCATCCACTCGGCGAGCCACACATAGTCCTCGTCGCTGCGGGCCCAGATGCCCACATTGGCGTTGCCGCCCTTGTCGCCCGACCGCGCGCCGAAGCGCTCGCCGAGCGTGTGACCGGATTCGGTGGCGCGCGCAGCAGCCGCAGGCGCAACGGGCGCAACGATCGGTGCCGGGGCGACCGGACCGGTGGGTGACGGTGGGATGGCGATCCGCCGGCCGTCGTGCAGCACGACGGCGTGGTCCACCTCGGCGGAAGGCACGAGTGCCGGCCAATACACACCGTACGGCTGTGCCTCGCCGGGGGGCGTGGTGGTGAAGAAGCCGGGGATGCTGGAGAGTGCGAGTTCCGATGCGGCGCTCGAGAAGGCCCGCCCGACCTTGCGCTCGTCGGGATCCTTCACCGTCACGTGGAGCCGACCGGTTGCCTGCTCCTGTGTGCGCGCATCCGCCGGTGCCTCGACGAAACGGACGTCGCACTCGGCGAACCTGTCGCGCCCGCCGAGGCGCGAGAACAACTGTGTCGTCAGCCAGTCGGCCTTGGCCTGCTGATTCGGCCCGGTGAGGCAGAACGTCATCCGGTTGCGGAAGCCGCCCTCGAAGTTGATGCACACCTTCGTGGTGTCCGGGGCGGGCTCGCCGCGGGCGCCGCTCATACGGACGCGGTCGGGACCCTCCTGCGAGAGCGAGATCGTGTCCATGCGGGTTACGACGTCCGGGTTGAGATAGCCGGGCCCGCCGATCTCGTAGAGCAACTGCGCGGTAACGGTGCCGACGGAAACCGTGCCCCCGGTATCTGGGTGCTTGGTGATGACGCACGAACCGTCCTGCTCCACCTCCGCGAGCGGGAAGGCGAGTGGCTTGCTGAGGTCGGGGATCTCCTGGAAGAACGCGTAGTTGCCGCCCGTTGCCTGCGAGCCGCACTCGATGACGTGGCCTGCAGCGACGGCGCCGGCGAGGCGATCCCAATCGGTGCGGTCCCAGCCCCACCACCATGCTGCGGGCCCGACGATCACCGAGGCGTCGGTGACACGCGGGCAGACAACGATGTCGGCGCCGGAATCCAGTGCGCTGACGATCCCCCAACCACCGAGGTACGCGTTCGCCGACACGGGGTCAACGGTGAACGGTGCGCCGGTGTCGAGGTGGTTCAGGTGCGGTCGCAACCCGTCGATCCGGCTCATGAGGTCGTCGCCCTCCACGTGGGCAACGTTCACGCTCAGGCCGAGCCTCGTGGCGATCTCGCGGACCTTCTCGGCGCATCCCGCGGGGTTGAGCCCACCGGCATTCGTGACCACCTTGATGCCACGATCGATGCAGGTGCCGAGCACCTGTTCCATCTGGGTGAGGAACGTGCTTGCGTAGCCGGCCTCGGAGTTGCGGCGCCGCTGCTTCCAGAGGATGAGCATCGTGAGTTCCGCGAGCCAGTCGCCGGTGAGGAAGTCGATCGGGCCGCCCTCCACCATCTCCTTCGCTGCGGTGATTCGGTCTCCGAAGTAGCCGGAGCAGTTCGCGATACGGACTGCTCGGGTGCCGCGCTCAGTGTTCATGACTTGTCCTCCAGCACGAGCAGGGCCTGCCCGGTTGATACTTGGTTCCCCGGTGAGACGAGCACCTGGGTGACGGTGCCGCCCGATGGCGCCACGACCTGGTGTTCCATCTTCATCGCCTCGAGCACCACGAGCGGTTGACCGGGGGCCACCTGCTGTCCGGTCTCGACGAGTACCCGCAGGATAGATCCCGGCATCGGGGCGACGAGCGAACCTGCGAGACCAGCGGAGTCGGGGAGGGGGAAGCGGTTGACGATCCGGAGCGTCCAGGACCCCTCCGGGCTGTCGACGTAGGCGTGTTCATTGTCGAGGCGGACGTGGAAGCGGGTAGACACCCCGCTCTCCGTCAGCAGCACGGATCCGGCCAGCGGTGTGCCGGCGGTGACCCCGAGCGGCTCGCTGTCGACGGTGAGCCGTGTCACGGCCCCGCTGCGGCCGAACCGATAGCCGACCGAGACGAGACCGATCCCGACGATGTCGAACTCGACGGTCTGGTCTTGGGAGGTCACGTTGCGCCAGCCGGAAGGCACGAGCGGCAGCACGGCAACCAGCTCACGCGAGCGAGCCTGGCCCACGAGTGCCGCAGCAACCGCCGCGAGCCGATGAGTGCCGTCGATGTGTTCGGTGCACGGGTTGCGCTCGAGGAACCCGGTGTCGATGTCGCCTGTCAGGAACTCCGGGTGGCGCAGCACCTGCACGAGTTGGTCTCGGTTCGTGGCAACACCGTGTACCCGCGACGACGAGAGGGCGTGGGCGAGCAACCGTGATGCGGCGGCCCGTGTGGGGGCCCACGCGATCACCTTCGCGAACATGGAGTCGTAGTACGGCGGGATGTCGTCGCCACTCAACAATCCGGTGTCCACACGCACGTTCGCCAGTGCGGGGATGTCGAAGCCGACAACGCGGCCGGACTGCGGGAGGTAACCCGCAGCAGGGTCCTCTGCACAGAGACGGACCTCGATGGCGTGCCCGTTGATGGTGGGGTGCAGTGCAGCAGGGGGCAGCGGAGCGCCCTCGGCGACGGCGATCTGGAGGGCGACGAGGTCGAGGCCTGTCACGAGTTCCGTGACCGGGTGCTCCACCTGCAGTCGGGTGTTCATCTCGAGGAAGTAGAAGCGGCCGTCGGGCGCCAGCAGGAACTCCACGGTGCCCGCACCGACGTACCCGACGGAGCGGGCAGCCGTCACGGCAGCGGCACCCATCTCGGCACGCAGCAGCTCGTCGACAGCAGGGGAGGGGGACTCCTCGACGATCTTCTGGTGGCGCCGCTGGATCGAGCACTCGCGCTCGAACAGCGACACACAGTTGCCGTGCTGGTCCGCGAACACCTGGATCTCGATATGCCTGCCGCGCTCGACGTAATGCTCAACGAATACGGTCCCGTCGCCGAAGGCCGATTCGGCCTCACGCGCTGCCGATTCCACGGCCCCGGCAAGTTCGGCTGCCGATCGCACGATCCGCATGCCACGGCCTCCACCGCCTGCGGACGCCTTCACGAGGGCAGGGAAGCCGGCCTCGTCGCCCTCGGGCAGAACGGGTACGCCCGCGGATCGCATGAGCCGCTTCGCCTCGATCTTGGAGCCCATCGAGCGCATTGCCGACGGCGGGGGTCCGATCCACGTGAGCCCCGCGTCGATCACGGTCTCGGCGAATGCGGGGTTCTCGGCGAGGAAGCCGTAGCCGGGGTGCACGGCATCGGCTCCGGACTTGAGCGCAGCGGCAACGACCAGATCGATCCGCAGGTAGGTGTCCGCCGATGACGTCCCCGGTAGCCGCACGGCTCGTGTGGCCTCGCGGACAAAGAGGGCGTTCTCGTCCGCGTCGCTGAAGACGGCGACGGTCTCGATGCCGAGCGCTGCACAGGTCCGCGCCACGCGGCGGGCAATCTCGCCCCGGTTGGCGACGAGGACACGGTTGATCATCGCTGCACCCCCATCACATCCGGAACACGCCGTAGCCACGCTGGCCGGCGATCTCGTTCGTGTGGACTGCCGAGAGGCCCATGCCGAGGGCAGTGCGGGTGTCGCGCGGGTCCAAGAGGCCGTCGTCGTACAGCTTGCCGGTCATGAACAGAGCGAGTGACTCGCGCTCGATCTGCTCTTCGACACTGGCGCGCATCGCGGCGTCGGCCTCCTCGTCGAACGGCCTCCCCATCGACGCGGCGGACTCGCGGGCGACGATCGACATCACGCCGGCCAGTTGGGCAGGCCCCATCACCGCAGTGCGGGCATTCGGCCAGGTGAACAGGAACCGGGGCCCGTAGGCCCGGCCGCACATGCCGTAGTTGCCGGCCCCGTATGAAGCAGCGAGGTTCACGGTGAGGTGCGGCACCGAGGAGTTGGCGACGGCGTTGATCATCTTGGCACCGTCTTTGATGATGCCCCGCTGCTCGAAATCCTTGCCCACCATGTAGCCCGTCGTGTTCTGCAGAAAGACGAGCGGGGTGTCGGACTGGTTCGCGAGCTGGATGAACTGTGCAGCCTTGTCGGCCTCCTCGTTGAAGAGCACTCCGTGGTGGTTCGCCAGCACACCGACCGGATAGCCCATGATCTCGCAGAAGCCTGTGACGAGCGAGGTGCCGTAGAGCGGCTTGAACTCGTCGAAGTCCGAGTCGTCGATGATGCGGGCGAGCACGTCCCGCGGGTCGAACGGGATGCGCAGGTCGGACGACGGGATGCCGAGCAGTTGTTCGGGGTCGTAGCGGGGGGCGCTTCCCGGCCCCCTGGGCCCGGGGCCGAGCTTTCGGTGCCCGAGCCTGCGCACGATCTGGCGCCCGAGACGGATGGCATCCCGCTCGTCGAGCGCGAAGTAGTCCGCGGACCCGCTGACACGCGCATGCATCTCGGCACCGCCGAGCGATTCGTCGTCGCTTTCCTCGCCCGTGGCCATCTTCACGAGCGGCGGACCGCCGAGGAACACCTTGGACCGTTGGTTGATCATCACGACGTAGTCGCTCATGCCGGGTACATAAGCACCACCGGCCGTCGAGTTGCCGAACACGAGCGCGATGGTGGGGATGCCGAGGCTCGACATCTCGGTGATGTCGTGGAAGGTGCGGCCGCCCGGGATGAAGATCTCGGACTGTGTGGGCAGGTCCGCGCCGCCGGACTCGACGAGGTTGATGAAGGGGAGATGGTTCTCCCGGGCAATCTCCATCGCGCGGAGGTTCTTCCTGAGCGTGATCGGGTTGATCGCACCGCCCCGGGAAGTGGGGTCGTTCGCAACGATCATGCACTCGCGGCCCTCCACCACCCCCACGCCGGTCACCATGCTGGCACCGGTCGGAAAGCCGGTTCCCCAACCGGCGAGCGGTGAGAGCTCGAGGAAGGGTGAGTCCCGGTCGAGGAGGAGCTCGATGCGCTCGCGGGCGAGCAGCTTGCCGCGCTTTCGGTGTCGGTCCACGTACTGCTGGCCACCGCCGACGAGCAACTGCGCAAGCAATTCGTCGTGCTGATCGATCAGGGTCTGCAGCGCGGCGCGGTTGGTCCGGTACGCGTCGGAACGCTCGTCAACGCGGTCCGCCAGGATGGCCACGGGTCAGGCTTCCTCAACCCAATTGGGCGGCCGCTTCTCGAGGAACGAGCGCATCCCCTCCTGCCCCTCGGGCGAGGCAAAGAGGGCGTCGGAGAGGACGGACATCGTGGCGAGTGCATCGTCGAAGGGTTCCGACATGCTGCGGTGCAACATCGCCTTGGTGGCGGCAACGGCAATGGGGCCACCCCTGAGCACGCCCTCGCAGAGGCTCATGACCGTGGCATCGACATCGTCGGACACGTGGGTGACGAGCCCGATCCGGCGGGCCTCGGCGGCGTCGAAGCGCTCCCCGGTGAGGAACGGTCCTGCGACGGCGGACCATCCGACGCGACGGAGGATCGGCACGGAGATCACCGCCGGTGCAACCCCGATGCGGACTTCGGTAAACGCAAAATCGGCGGTCGGTTGAACGACCACGAGGTCACAACTGGCCATCAGCCCGATGCCGCCCGCGCGTGCCGGGCCCTTCACCGCTGCGATCGTCGGCTGCTTGGCACTGCGCAGCCGGGACATCGCGAGCGACATCCGGTTCGGCCCCGTCGAGCTCGCTGCCGGGTTGCCCCCCGCCGCCGTGCGCTCCTTGAGATCCGCCCCGGCGCAGAACGCCGGCGCCATGTGATCGAGCACGATCACACGCACGTCGTCCTGCTCGGCCCGGTCGAGGGCGCTATGGAGGTCCTCGACGAGTTGCATGGAGAGCGCGTTGCGGTTCTCCGGCGAGTCCAGCGTGATTGTTGCAATGCCCCGCGAGACAGCAACCCGAACCAGTGTTTTCCCCACGGCGCCGACACTACGCCCCGCCCCCGTTCGCGGTCTATTACTGCTGTTGTCGAACCGCCACCCAACATCGCGATGCCGGTCATCCCCGCGACATCGCCGGCATGCGAGGCTCTCCGCATGGGAACGGGTGCGGTATCGGCCCCGGGTGCGCACCACGCTGCTGCCGGGCGAATGACGGAGGCGGCGACAGCATGGCTTGACTCCCTCGATGCTGATCAGCGACGACTGGCGCACTGGGCGGCCGCACCGGGAAGCCCGGCCGGTGACGACGAGCGCCGTCGCTGGTTCTACACGCCCACCGATCACGGTGGCCTGACGCTGCGCACCATGACCGGTGCGCAGCAACGCCTGGCGCTGCGCCTGCTCTCGACCGGGTTGTCACAGGCTGGCTACGTGACCGTTGCGACGATCATGGGGCTCGAGAACGTGCTCGACCTCAACGAGGGATTCCGGCTGCAGGTGGCTGGTCGGGAACGGGCGCGTGATCCCGACGTCTACTTCGTCCGGGTGTTCGGCATCCCGGCACCGGGGGCAACATGGGCGTGGCGGTTCGGCGGGCACCACGTATCGATCAACCATCTCGTCGTCGACGGTGTCCTCGCAGCAACCACCCCCTGCTTTCTCGGGGCGGACCCTGCGGAGTCCGCGTTGCTCGGCCCGCACTTCCTTCGCCCGCTCGGAGCCGTCGAGGACCTCGGCCGCGAACTGGTGCGCTCCCTCGATGCGGACCAACTGGTCCGTGCACTCATCAGCCCGCGCGCGCCGCTCGATCTCGTGAGCGGGAACCGGTCCGAGACGAGACCGGGCGACACGCCGATGCATCTCGCCGAGATCTGGCGCGACGCGTTCCCGGCAGAGGTTCACGACGTGATCATGGCGCGCACGCGGGCCGAGGAGTTGAGGATCGGCTTTGGCGCAGAGCATGTTGATCTCGTGCGTATGCCAGCGCTGCCGAACGGCGTCCGCGCAGACTTGCTCTCCACGGGGCAACAGGAACTGCTCCGTTCACTGCTCGACACCTACCTCGGCAGGATGCCTGACGACGTGGCGGGCGTGGAGGCGGCGAAGTACGCCGGGGCGGGTCTGAACGGCCTGCACTTCGCGTGGGCGGGTGGGCTCGAGAAGGGCCAACCCCACTACTACCGCATCGGTGGGCCCCGCTTGATGGTGGAGTACGACAACGCCCAGAACGGCGTGAACCATGTGCACTCCGTTTGGCGAGACCCAGCGGGCGACTTCGGCCACGACGTTCTTGGCGAGCACCTTCGCTCGCACCACTGACCGTGCTTGAGCCGCTAAGACGCTGAGCGGTCGACGGGCGGGTGGCTGACGGGTCAGCGGTCGACGGCGACCGCCGCGCGGCGACCCTCGAGCACGGCCTCGTGAACGGTCCGCGGCGCAACGCAGTCCCCGGCACGGCTACTGCGCTCGTTGATGGGCGGTGCGGGCAGGCGGAAGCCGCAGTCAACAACCGCAACTGCATCGACGCGGCGCAGGCCGGCGCCGAAACGATCCTCGAGCACCACGTGGTCCTCGTGCACCTCACGCAGGATGCAGCGACGCTCGATCCTCACCCCGCGCTGCTGGAGCCGGACGTTTGCGGGCGCGAGGTCCCCGCTGCGTGACAGTTCGTTGCCAGCGATGTTGTCCTGGGTAACGAGGACAGCGCGGTCGCCGAGTTCCTCCGCGACCGCCACCCCAATCGGGCCGCCGATCGGGTCGTACACGAGGACAGCGCCGTCGGTGGGCAGCGATACCGCGCCCCGTCGGACGTCTGCGATGTCGATGATCACGGGACGACCGGTGGTGCGATAGGGGCGCGTGCCGGGGATCGAGCCGGTGCACTCGATGACCGTCTCGTTCGGCTGCGGTTCGGCGTTCGCGCCGCGCTCGATGCATACCCCGAGCCGTTCGCACTCGGCCACGAGCCAGTCGACGAACACCGCAGCGGGGCCGGCGACGCGGGCGAGCCCACCAACTTCTGGTTCGCGCTCGACGAGACGGACCCGGTGACCGCGCAAACGCGCGACGCGCGCGGTCTCGAGTCCGGCGGGCCCACCCCCGATGACGAGTACATCGCGCGGGTGCGATGAGGGCTGGTCCCAGCGCGGGTCCTCGGTCTCGCGGCCGGTCGTCGGCTCCACCACACACGTGATGATCGGATTGCGCGCGTCACGGACCTGACACGTCTGGTTGCAGCGCGTGCAGGGCCGGATCTGCTGCGGCGTTCCTGCCACGAGCTTGGAGACGAGGTCCGGGTCTGCGAGCTGGGCCCGCGTCATCTCAACGGCGTCGCACACACCGTCACCGATCGCCCACTCGGCCTGGCCGCTGTCGATGACAGACCCCTGCAGGAACACGGGTACACCGACGGCGGCCTTCACCTCCCTGCAGATTCCGATGTTGAAGCCGGTCGGCTCGTGGAAGTCCGGCCGGGTCTTCTCGGCCGAGAAGATCGATCCCCGCACGACTACGAGGTAGTCGACACCGATGGCGCACAGGTCTGCCGCGATTCCGGGTGCCATCTCCGGCGTGATGCCGGCCCACGGGGCGAGTTCGTCGCAGGACAGGCGCAACCCAACCGCTTTGTCCGGACCGACTGCGGCACGCGTCGCCGCGATCACGTCGCGTGCGAAGCGAAGACGGTCCTGGCCCCACTCGTCGCCGCGGTGGTTGGTGAGTCCCGAGAGGAACTGGCGCACGAGGCTGTGCTGGCCAGCGTTGATCTCCACGCCGTCACAGCCCGCCTCAACGGCGATGCGTGCCGACGCCCCGAACGCGGCAACGACCGCGGCGATGTCCTCGGGCTCCATCCACTTCGGAACCTCCCGGCTGTTCACCTCGGGCACGCGCGACGGGGAGAGCAGGGGGGCCTGGCTGTAGGCGGAGGAACCCTGCCCACCGGAATGGTCGAGCGAGGCGATCACGAGCGATCCGTGTGCGTGGCACGCAGCGACTATCTCCGCCCAGCCGGGGCCGCAACGCTCGGCGAGGGGTAGGCGCTCCGCCGGCCAGTCCGAGGCGTGCACGCTCGCGCCCTCGGTCACGATGACGCCGCACCCGCCCTCTGCCCGTCTGCGGTAGAAGGCGGTGTGCCGGGGCGTGAAGCGGCGGTCGTCGTCGCCGAGGTTCGTGACGATGGGGCCGAACATCACACGGTTGGGGGCGGTGACGGGGCCGAGAGTCAGGGGACTGAGCAGTTGCATGCGGGGCAAAGTGTGCCCGCTCCGGACCGGGTCTGGCCACCCCTGCACGTCAAGGGCGGTCAGGGAGGGCTCGGCACCTACCGCCAACTAGGCGTGGGCGAGCGCCGAGAGGCTGAGGGAGCCGACACTGGCAGGAGGCCCGGCCAGCAGGGTGGCGCGGTGATCCTCTCCGGTCAGATACGTGAGGAAGAACGCCGTCGAGTAGTGCCCGAGCACGAGTTGGACGGCGTAGGGGTCGGCCTGTCCGGCGTTGCAGCCGTCCTGGGCGAGGTCGATGAGCGTGCCGAGCATCGGCCGGAGGGACTCGAGACCACCCCGCTCGAGAATCACCGGACAGGAGTCGGTGAACGAATTGTGCCCGGCATTTTCGATCTCGACGTGGTACTTCGGGGAGCCGAGAGCCGCGAAGAGCGCGGCGCTCTTGCTCGCGATCACCACCTGATCATCGGCCCCGGCAACGACGAGCGCCGGTTTTGCCGGCATGGGTGGGCTCGGCTCGCCCATCAGGGACAGGCCACCGGAGATCGAGACGAACGCGTCGATGTCGCCGTTCGACCCCGCCGCCCGGAGGGCCGTCTGGGCCCCCGCGGAGTGGCCGGTAATCCCCACGCGGTCGGCGTTCACGATTCCCTCGAGAGGGCTCGTACTGGCCGCCCCTTCGGCCCGGAGCAGGGCGATGGTACGTGAGACATCGTCGAGGTCGATGCCCTTGCTCGCGTTCTCCAGCCTGCCGCTGGCGACCGCAACGATGCCGCGCTCGAGGTGGTCAGCCGATGCGACGACGAAGCCCCAGGACGCAAGGTGTGCGAGGTAGAACGTTGCCACCTGTCGGTAGCCGCCGAATCCATGGCTGTAGATCACGACAGGGAACGGCCCCTTTCCGGATCCGGATGCGTCACGAACCGCCCCCACGTCGAATGACCCGTTCATCGCCGGTGGCACCATCGCCCGGAACGCCTCGGGGAACGCGTCGGCGGCCTCGTAGGAGTCGGTTGGGCGACCGCTCACCGACGTTGCGTCAACGGGGTAGTACACCTCCACCTGGCGGTCGCCGAGGTTGAGCGTGGTGACACCGACAGCGTGGGGTCCGCGAAGGTCAAAGCGATCGGGTTCGATGGCGCTCTCTCTATCGCCGCCGCACGCACCGGCCGCGAGCGGTGCTGCGAGGGCTGCGAAGAGGATCAGGATCCGACGGAGCACGAGAACGACTCCCCGGCCGAGGAGCACCGTTGGGTCGCGGCCCGTCCACCTGTCGAAGTGGTCGTCCTGGGGTTGCCCGATCCCTCGTTCCTGCTGTCATCGGAGTCGTCTGACTCATCTGGGTCGTCTGACTCGTCCGGGTCGTCCGTGTTGTCGGAGTCGTCGACGGTGGTCGAGGTGGATCCGCTGGACGGGATCGACGCGGTGCCGCCACTCCCGGAGGTGCCTGTCGCGCCCGGGCCGGACCCGCTGCTGGGCCCCGTGTCGTCGTCGGGAAGCGTCGTGGTCGGCGTTGTGGTGGTGCTCGCACCCACCCCGGTCGAGGGATCGGCGACGGTGTCGAGGGTGATCGATGGGTCCATCGGCGTGATGTTGTTGCCCCGCTCGTTGCCGGTCAGTGCCACTGCACCTACGGCGATGAGCGCAACCGCCGCGGCGCCCGATACCGCAACCGAGACACGCCGGATACGTGCCACCCGGACCCGGCGGTGGAACACGGGCAGAGCAGCCTCCACGCTGGGCACCGGACCAGCGATGTTGCGAAGCGCGGCTGCGAGGTCGGGGTCGTCGAAGTCGTCGGTCATGGCCGCCACTCCTCGCCGAGCAGCCCACGGAGCCGTTCGCGGCCCTGGTGCAGGTGGAACTTCACTGCCCCCTCGCTGATCTCGAGCGCGGAGGCGGTTTCGGCGACGCTCAGACCTTCGAGATAGAACAAGGCAACCGCAAGTCGCTGCTGCCGCGGAAGACCGGCAAGCGCTGCGGCCAGCGGCTCGGACGTGCTGGCCTCGGGGGCATCGACCGTCCAGGTCTCCCCAGCCCCGAGGCGGGCAACGGCGCGGTCCTTGCGGGTGTTGCGGCGGTGGTCGTCATGGAGTCGGTTGATGGCAACCCGACGGATCCAGCCGACGGGGTCGTCGTACTGGCTGACCGTGCGCCACTTCTGGTGGGCCTTCACGAAGGCCTCCTGCACGGCGTCGGCAGCGGCTTCCTCGTTGCCACCGACCAGCGTGAGCGCGCGGACAAGGCGCCCGTAGTGGGCGCGGAAGTACGACTCGATGTCCGTCCGCAACGTGCCAGCGTTCCAATCGTGATGGTTAACACCGACCATGACACGTCGCAACACGCCACGTGGTTTGGTCGGACAGAAAATTCCCTCCCAGCGTTCATCTCCTGTCGGAGTGTGAACGCCTCGGCCGCAACCGTAGCGCACGGTGCACCGCGCTGGGAGGTTGGTAGCGCACTCTGTGTGTGGGTATCCACCAATGTTGCGATTGTGTGTCGCTACTGTGACGGCGCTGTAGGAACCGGAAGGAGTAACGCGACCGTGGAAGTAGCTCTGGCAATTGAACTCGGCGGTACGAAGAACTCCGTCGGGCTGGTGAACCGGGACGGCAAGGTTGTCGACTCAGGGGTTCTCGATCCACCGGAGGCCCTTGATGGCCTCTGGGAGCAGATTGAGGTGTATCTGGAGCAGGTCCCGGACCGCGTCGCCAAGGTGGGCGGTTCGCTGACTGCGTGTGGCGTATCGGTCGGACCGGCGGTTGAGGAGCTTGCGGGTGGTTCCACCCGGGACGTGCTCGCCGAGGCCGGTCTCATCGTTGCCGAGTCCGTGGACGTTCCGGTGTTCGTCGACACGGCCGGGCGGGCGTTCGCGCTTGCCGAGGGCTGGGTCGGATCGGCACGTGGGTCGGAACACTTCGCCGCCCTGAATATCGACGACTCGGTCACCGGCGGCGTGGTGCTCGACGGGCGCCTGCTCGACGGTGGGCTGTCCCATGCAGGGCGGGTCGGACACGTCATTGTGGAACCGGAGGGTCGGCGTTGTGCCTGCGGTGCCCGGGGATGCCTCGAGGCCGAGGTTTCGGTGGGCGCCATCGAGTCATCAACGGGCCGGCCACTCACGGAGCCCTCGTACGAGCACATGCAGTACGTGGGCCTGCTGGTGGGGCGCGCCGCCGCGTCCATCGCGAACCTCCTGGACCTCCGACTGATTGTTTGCGGCGGGCGGGTGGCACGGGAGTACGCCTCCACGATGTTCCTCGCCGCGCAGGCCGAACTCGATGCGTCGTGCAGACTCGCGTTCAGCCGCGGGACGGTCATCGTCTCCGCCAAGGCGCCCCAGCCGGCGGGCATCGTCGGCGCTGCCGCGGTCGGATGGCGCGGCTTCGGCGAGGGGGTCTGAACCGTGGACACCGTTCTCGCTGTGGATCTCGGCGCCACCAAGTTCGCCGCAGCGTTGGTGGACGAGACGGGGGCAATCAGCCGCCGTCACCTCGTGAAGGTGGACCACGACGCCGATGCAGAGGGTCTGTGGGCCCAACTCGTCGACCTCGTGGACGATGTGCGTGGCGCCGCGATCGAGGCGGGGGAACACCCGCTTGCCGTCGGCATCGGTGCCGCGGGCCCCATCTCGCCGAACCTCGAGCGCGTCTCGCCGATCAACCTGCCTGCGTGGCGTGACTTCCCGCTGCACGAGCGCATGAGCGAGCTGACCGGGCTCCAGGTCAACGGGGACGGTGACACGAAGGCGATCGCCCTCGGCGAGGGGTGGCTCGGTGCTGCTCGCGGGCACACGAACTTCCTCGCGATGGTGGTATCCACCGGCATTGGTGGCGGGATCGTGCTCGATGGCAGGCTGCTCGACGGGGCGTCGTGCAATGCCGGGCACATTGGGCACGTCATCGTGGTGCCCGACGGGCGGACCTGCACTTGTGGTGCAACCGGATGCCTCGAGGCGGAGGCGTCGGGCTGGGCGATCCAGGAGATCACCGGGTTGTCACCCGTGGACGCCACCCCGGCCGTCATCGAACGAACGGGTCGGCTCGTGGGGCGAGGTGTTGCTTCGGTCATGAACCTGCTTGAGGTGGATCTTGCCGTCGTCGCCGGCTCGGTGGCGCTCGGGTTCGGCCGGCCCTTCTTCGACGCTGCGCAGGCGGAGCTGGAGAGCAACTGCCGGCTGGGGAGCGTAACGATGAAGCCGACG
Organism: Ferrithrix thermotolerans DSM 19514; assembly: GCA_945889085.1. Classification (GTDB taxonomy): domain Bacteria; phylum Actinomycetota; class Acidimicrobiia; order Acidimicrobiales; family Ilumatobacteraceae; genus WLJO01. The sequence goes on along the minus strand of CAMDBM010000007.1, from coordinate 10,009 downwards.
ATCATCCCGGCTGGGCTCGGTAGCGAGGCGCCGCTGGTGGGTGCCGGTGCCGTGGCGTGGCGGGCGCTCGGGCGCCTGCCCGATCTTGCGGGCTAGGGCCTTCAGCGTTTCTTAGGCGGCGTGGCGAATGCTGCCCGCATGGCAAGTGGCTATTCTCCGCGTCCTATGGGGACTTTGCGCGTCTCGCTGCTGGGTGGGTTCCAGACGACGGTGGGTGACGCCTCACTGCCTGCTGGCGGGGCCAAGCAGCGCGCGGTGTTCGCCATGTTGGCGCTACGGGCTGGGGACACCGTTCCCGAGTCGAGACTGATCGATGGAATCTGGGGTGACGCAACGCCGAGTGCGGTCCGCAGTTCGCTGCAGGTGTACGTCGCTCATTGGCGGCGGGTGCTCGGGGAGGCCGATTGCTCGGACCGGATCGAGCGTCAGGGTTCCGGCTATCGCCTCGAGATGGACCCCGGCGGGCTCGACATCCATCGCTATTACGTCCTTCTCGAACTGGCTCGCACGGCGCTCGCCGAGGAGCGCTTCGCGGTTGCTGCCGGGAGATTTGACGAGGCGCAGGCGTTGTGGCGGGGTGACGCCCTGCAGGACTTCGTGGGCATGCCGTTTCATCAGTGGGAGACCGCCTCGCTGGAGCCGGGCCGTGTTCAGGCGCTGGCGGACCGAACGGATGCGTTGCTCGGGGCGGGGCGGGGGAGCGACTTGGTGGGCCCGCTCGAGGGACTGGTGGCACAGCACCCGTACGAGGAACGCTTCCGTGCCCAGTTGATGCATGCCCTGTACCGGTCCGGTCGACAGGTGGATGCGCTGCGTTCCTTCGATCAGGCTCGCACCGCCCTGGTGGATATAGGGATCGAGGCGGGGCCGCAACTGCGCGCCATGGAGCAGCGCGTGTTGCAGCAGGATCCGGATCTGGAGAGCCGGGTGTCACCGTTTGCGCACGCAGCGCCACCCGAACCGATTACCTCGCTGGTGGGTCGCGAGGCAGAGGTTGTGGAACTCGTGTCCCTCGCCTCACGCGGGGTCGATCGGTTGGTGACCCTTACCGGACCGGGCGGCGTAGGCAAGAGTCGCCTTGCGCTTGAGGTCGCGAACCGGGTCCAGGAGGAAGGGTGGATGCCGGTTGCGTACGTGGCGATTCCCGAGGTGGCAGATTCCTCGGTGGTGGCACTGGCCGTGAACGCCGCTTTCGGCGTACCGGAGTCGTGGCGCGAACGACCGGTTGCCGAAATTGCACGGATGCTGGGCACGAGTCCGCTGCTGCTTGTTGTCGACGGGGCGGAGCATGTTCACGGGAGTGTGCGCGACGTTGTGAGTGAGGTGTTGCAGCACAGCAGACAGCTGCGCGTTCTGGTGACGAGTCGAGTGCCGCTCGGCCTGAACGGCGAACGACAGGTGCCGGTCGCCCCTCTCGTCTGCAGGGCTGCCGAAGGCGAGTCGTTGCGGGAGGTGCCGGCGGTGGAACTGTTCATCGAACGGGCCGAACGCTTCCAGTCGGGACTACTGTTCGACGACAGCGACGTTTCAGTGATTGGCGAGATCTGTGAGGGGGTTGACGGCTTGCCCTTGGCGATCGAACTGGCAGCCGCGCGCTCGGGAACGCTGGGCCTCGAGGAACTGCGGAAGCGGCTGGTGTCGAGGCTGGATGTCGTCGCAGCCCCGTATCGGGCAGGCGAGCAACGCCATCGAAGTCTGCGGGACGTGATCGGGTGGAGTTTCGGGTTGCTCTCGGCTGATGCACAGACCCTGCTGGCCCGCCTCTCGGTCTTCTCCGGGGGCTTCTCACTTGCCCACGTGGAGCAGATTTGGGGCGACGCCCTGGGGCCAACTCGCCTGCTGGACGCGTTCGAGGAACTCGATCGTCACAGCATGTTGACCCGTCTTCCGGGCAAGGTAGTGCCCCGCTTTCGGCTGCTTGCGACGGTTCGCGAGTTTGCGGGGGAAGTGCTTGGCGGACTGGGCGAGACCGCGGATGCGCACCATCGGCTCATTCGTTGGGTGCACCGTGGGGTGGAGGCCGCTGGAGGGCGGGTTGGCGCAGGCGCGAAACAGTTCGACCACCTGGAACTTGAGGTGGACAACGTGCGCGCCGCAGTTCTGTGGGCATTGGAAAACGCATCAAGCGACGACGCAGCGGAGCTTACGAACAGTCTCTACGTGTGGTGGATGCACCTTGCACGACGTTCTGAACTTTGGGGTTGGCTTGAGACCTTGGCAGGTCGAAAAGACATCACCGCGAAGCTATTCACTCGGCTTCGCTTGCTCGCAGGCTTAATCGAATCTCACGAAGGTCGCTACCGGACCTCGATCGACTCGCTCATGATGGTGTTAAACACCAGCGTTGAACTCACCGAAGAGGAAGAAGGTCAAGCGCGCCTTTGTGTCGCTGAGAATCGTGCAGCTATCGGCGACCACACGGGAGCACTGCAAGAGATGAACCTTGTTGCCCGCAAGATGACGAAGCCGGATGAAGCCATGGCTCTCCGGCTGCACTTCACCCGGGGCTTCGTGGCGACGCTATTTAACGAACTCGAAGTTGCCGAGTCTGAGTTCAGAGCGGTTCTCGAATCCCCGATCATCAATCTTTGGGTGGAAGCGAAAGGCAAAGCGCTCGGCTCTCTGGCGGAAGTCTTGCGCCTCACGGGTGACTTTGACGTCTCCGAGAGACTCATCCAGCAGGCATTCGAGGCGGGGGAGGAGAGTGGCAGCAACGAGGTCATGGAGTTTCTCTACGGGCAGCAGGCGCTAACGGCGGTACTGCGAAAGGAGCACCTCTCAGCGCTAAGAGCGGCCGAGCGCTGCCTTAGGGCGACAGGCAGCGGCGATGTCGATCTCGAGTCTCTCGCTCGGGCAGCTCTGGCAACGGTGATCGCTGCACGAGCACTCGACCTGCCCGGCACCCACCAATTGCGGATTCTTGCTGAGGCCGTTCTCTCAACCGTATTCACGGGCAGGGGCCACGCAGTTGTGGTTCGACGAGAGGCCGAAGCCGCCAATTTGGAGCTTACGGAGGCGGGTTCCTTGGGCACCGAGACGCCTCTACGAAGACAAACACTGGCATTGTCCCTTGCTCAGGCGATAGCGGGGGTTCTCTCGGCAACAGGGCCGGGCTCAATCGCCTTCCGGTGAGCAGATCTGCGAGACTCCAGCAGCATTTCGTTGATCTGCTCGCTCGGCATGGCCTTGGAGAAAAGCCACCCTTGACCCTTCGAACAGCCCAGTACTCGAAGATCCGCGAGATGGCTCTGGAGCTCGATTCCTTCCGCAACGGCGTCGAGGTGCATTGCGTCAGCCAGTTGAAGAATTGCCCTCACGACGACAGCGGCATCCTTGCCTGATCCAAGCCTGCGGACGAAAGACTGGTCGATCTTGATCTGGTGAAACGGCAACTGTTGGATCTGAGACAGTGACGAGTAGCCCGTGCCGAAGTCGTCGAGACTGATGCGCACACCAACAGCAGCCAAGTGGTCGAGAACCTGCTTCGTCCTGAGCACGTCATCAATGAGCATCGACTCTGTGATCTCAAGAACAAGACGTTTGGGAGAGATCTGGAACTGACGGAGGAGTTCAAGTACCGACTCGGCGAAATCGTCTTCTCGCAGTTGCCGGGCAGAGACGTTCACGGAGATGTAGAAGTCGCTTTCCCCTAATGCTGGAAGCCAGCCGGAGAGGGCAGTGAGGGCCTGTCTTAGGACATTCCGACCCAAAAGCACGATGAGGCCAGACTCTTCGGTAAGCCCGAGAAACTGAGCAGGTCCGATTTCACCGCGTTCTGGGTGTCTCCAGCGAACGAGTGCTTCAACACCTGCCATCCGTCCAGAGTCAAGATGAACAATCGGTTGGAACACCAACGCGAATTCGTCACGCTCCACGGCGCTGGCAAGTGCCGTCGTGAGGGTCAGTCTTTCCTGAGCCTGCGCGTACATTGCTGGCACGAACATGGTGGCTTGGCCTTTGCCATTCGACTTGGCGTTGTACAGCGCAAGGTCAGCGTCTCTAAGTAGGTCCACTTCTTGGACAGGCGCGCCACCGGTCATTCTGATTCCGACGGACGCGCCTATGCCAAGTTCCCGACCCTCGATGCTCACCAGTTTCGCGACCGATCGAATGATGTCGTCAGCAAGTGCGAGGGCATCGTCATCTGTTTCGATCATCGGGAGTACGACGGCAAACTCGTCGCCCCCGACCCTTGCGACGAGCCCGCTCGTGCCGATGGCATGAAGAAGACGTTGGGCAACGACGGCGAGTAGCTGGTCGCCTGCCACGTGTCCGAGGCTGTCGTTCACGGTCTTGAAGTCGTCAAGGTCCACGAGGAGCACAGCACCAAGCCCTTGGTCGGCCCGTGCGGCGAGACGCTCCAGTTCCTCGTTGAGGTAGTTGCGGTTTGCCAATCCGGTGACTGCGTCGTAATACGCCTGACGTGTCAGCTGTTGTTCGAGTTCGAGAAGCTGCCGAAGAGAGCGTTCAAGGAATCCCTTTTCGAGCGCGAGTCCGACCTGCTTGGCGAGTAGTTCAACAAGGTCGACGTCAGGCTGTCCGAGCTGGTCTGCCCCCCCGGAGCGCCCTGAAACAATGACAATTCCAGCTGGCTCGCCTCCTCTCACGATGGGAGCGATGATTGTGTCCTCGCTCGCAAACACAGACGCTGGCCCACCGGTGACCGCCGGCGTTCCAGTTCGGAGTAGCGCCGCGCCAGGGAGTTCGGAGGCGAGGCGCTTCGCCGCCGCTTCCTCGGTCGCCGTCGCCGTTGTCATCGCGCTCGGCGCGTCGCCGGATGCGGCACAAGTCGCTGCTCCATCTGCTGTGAGGAGAACGATGCGAGCGGACTTGCTGCGAAGCGCCTGTCGAGCCTCGTCGAGTACTCGAAGTAGCCCCTCATCCATGTTTGGCTGCTCATGGAGTGCTGAGGTTGTTCTGTACAGGAGTTCCGTCCGGTCGGTGGTCTGTTGCTGGCTCCTTATCGACCGGTAGCCCAAGTACAGAACAGCAATAAACACGACAGGAATCACCGTGAGAACTAGCGAAATAGATCCAAAATAGACGGCTTGAAGCGCAACAACGCCATTTCCGATGGAACCGACGGAGCTGACGGCTAGCGAATGAATAGGCGTCTGTTGCCGGTTGCCTCCCGCAAGTCGGGTTACTGCAGTTACGGCCTGTTGGCTGAACAACCCGATAGTGATCCCACCTGCGAGAGCAGCGATTCCCGAACGGGCCGATACCAACTGTTGATCGCGGATGAGTTCAAAGGCCAACAAGCCGATAAATGCTCCGGCGAGTTCTTGCGAGACATTGAACGCCACTTTGATGATCGGTGAACGGCGCAGCAGGCTCGAAGAAATAGAGGCAGCGACGATGCCGATCGGAATCATCCGAGGTTCAGCGAGAAGAAGGGCGACGACTAGGGCGGCATCGGTCATCACGAGAGTGATTGACTGGGCCCGAGCCGAGGTTAGTTCCACTCGGATGTATTTGCCGACTACGAAGGTCCCCAAGAAGAACCACCAGGGCCATGGAGATGCGGCAAGAGGGGTCAGCCGTGGCGCTACAGAGAGCCAGCCAAATGCTGCAAAGGCGAGGAGCGAGAGAGTTAAGACCCAGACACTGAGCAAACGAGGGCGAGCGAGTGCAATAGCTCTAGCACTCGAAGAACTGGAGGTGTCTGATGCGCGCAAAGGTGTCCGCTGGCAGCATTCTGGCGATGGTCACCAGTTGGCGTTGCGGCCTCTGAGGGCTGCGACGATGCCGAGCGCCATGGTGGAAGCTCCGGCGAAGCGGTAGATGTTGGCGAGGATCTTGTTCTTCATGGTGTTGGCCTTTCGCATGAGTAGCGTTCGCGCTTTGTGTTGACTCAAGTGCCCTGCGTGTGATTGCTCCCGGAATCCGGGTGGAATCCCACTAAGGGAGATGAGTACCGCACTTGGCGTAGCGAAGGGTAACGGAAGTACCAGAAAAAGGGAATACCGACACCGAACGACATCAGTTCGAGCTGATGCCTGGGTCAGAAATTTCCGGCCGCTTGCTGGACGTATTCCGCTCTGGGGGCCGTTTTTCGGCGAATCCTGCACTCAAAGTGAGTATGCAAGGCGCCTATGCCACGGACCGTGATGTGTCAAGGCGATCGGCCAGGTTCTCCGCCCGTGCACCCCGTAACCAAGAATTTACTCGGAACTATCCCACTGATGGTGGATAGTCGGTCTCTCTGGGTGTCAGAGCCAGGCAATCCGGTCTACGGCGGTCGAGATCAGCGGCCGCTGCACATCCACTTCGTCACCAATTGCAGGCACCGGTTCCCCTGCCGGAACGAAGGCCAGGGAGACATGCATGTGTGGCGCCTCAACCAGTGCCAATCGCCGCCGGGAGGAGTGGAACGGGCTGTCACCATTCGCGAGCGGATGAACGCCATGCGACGTGCCGGCGTCGAGGATCACGATGGACCCGTCGCTCGGCACCGCAACGCCGCGATAGCCAACACGCTCACCGCCGCGCACCTCGTGAACATCGATCACGGTTGCCCGCAGCACCAACGTCGACTTGTCCCCGTGCCACAGCACACTGCCCAGACGAATCGCGAACCTGCGCTTTGGGTACCGCTCGCGAACCCTGGCGTAGTGCTCCGAGCCGAGGTGGCTCAGTGTGACGGTCGTCTCATCCGGTAGTTGATCGATCAGCGCCTCGACCTCGGCTCGGCGCTCCTCGTCGGAACCCGCCAGCGGGGGGTGCAGCGCCACACTGTGGAGTACGCCCCCTGCTGACTGCAGTGTGTCGAGAGCCGCAGCGATGTCACCCACGTCGAAACCATGGCGTCGGACGGTGGTCATCGCCTTCAGCACCACCGGGCCGCGAGGCCGGTGTCGAACCAGATGCTCGAGTTGCTCGAAGGAGCCGACGGTGAGCGTTGCGGATTCAGGAACCTGCACCTTGTCCAGATCCAGACTGGGGGTGAGCACCGTTGCCCGGAGCGGCAGATGGGCGATGGCCCCCAGTTCGAACACGGTGCCAACCGCCACCTCGGTGGCGCCGAATGCTGCGGCTTGCTCGGCAAGAAAGGCTCGCCCGAAGCCGTAGCCGTTCCCCTTGACCACTGGGATGAGGTCGGGGAAATCCCGCCGAACCCCGTCGATCATGGACCGCCATGCGGCCGTGTCGACATACAGCGTCAAACCCATCGTTCGGGACGCTACTGCTGAGCGCCCCCCACCGGTGTGGCATTCCCCGTCTCGTTCGAACCTTGACGTGCCGCCCGACCAGGCCAACCCGTCAGATTCGGCAGCAGAGCGGCCGGTGAGCGCCGCCGCCATGCGCCTCGCCAGAGCCCGAACCCGTAGGCGCCGTCGTCGAGCAGCCGCAGCGCTGCAAACCGGAGGGGATCGAGCGATCGACGTACCTTCCACCACTCGAGGAGGGTCGGTACGGCGACTGAGACGAGCAGCACCTTGCGCATCCGGCGCGAGACGAGCGCACCCGCGAGCGTCACGGGCCACCACGAACGCGTGAGGGCGGTGGCCAGGATGCGCCCTGCGTGCAGGTGCCCGAGGCCGGCAAGCCTGACCGCCTGCGCCACTCTGTCCGGCATAGCGGGCAGTTTTCGCGCGAGCACTGCAGTCGAGCCTGCTGCAACGACCGCGCCGAGTGCCGGGAGCCTGATCGCTGGGAGGACCCACGACACCGCGCTCCAGACCGACACCTGCACCGGCGCCACCGAACCGGGGTGCCGGAGGGCGAGGTCGGTCGCCGAGGATCCGTAGCCGGACCGCTGGCGGAGCCACGCTCCGAGCGAAGGCCGCACGTCATGGCGAACCTCGGTCGCTGGCTCGTACCGACACATCCATCCGGCCTCATCGAGGCGCCACACCAGGTCCACATCCTCGCCGAGCCGCATGCCGGGATCGAAGCCGCCACATGCGCGGAGTGCAGCAGTTCGACAGATGAGCGCCGCAGCGGGAACGTACGAGATCCGCGTCGCCGCCCGTATCCGCCCGCGGACCGGCCCGAGATCCAGCGGCCCGCGCAGCGCCTCGAACCGGGCGAGCAACACCGCAATCGCTGGTGCCCCGGGCTCCGTCGGACGGGGACGAACGCGGGGGGCCACGAGGGCTACGGACTCCGCAGCGAAGCAGGGCAGCAGCGTGTCCAGCCAGCCCCCGTCCACCTCGGTGTCGGCATCGAGGAACGCGACGAACGGCGTGGTGACCATGTCGAGGCCGACCTGCCGCGCGGCGCCCGGTCCGCGGTTCGTGCCGAGTCGTAACACCTCGATGCCGGGTACCTCCGGAAAGGGAGTGGGAGATGCGTCGTCCACCACGATCGTGCGGGCGGCGCCGGTGCGTCGCGCCAGCTCCTGCACCCGTCCGGCGTCGGCCCCGAACGCCGGGATCACGAGGGTGACGTCGGATGCCGTCGGGCCGTGGTCGGGCTCGTAGACCGGGTGGAGCGCCCCCGCGGCGACGAGCCGATCGGTGAGCGCAGCGTGTCCGGGCGTGAGCGATTCGCCGGATCTAATCCGGTCGATGATGCTCGAGCCGGCGGCGCTCAGTCGGAACAGCGACACGGGCGACCCGCCGATGAGCACACGACGGTCCGAATTGAGCCGTGCCGACGGGTCGAGCTCGAAACGGCTCACGTGGCCCACGCGTCGAAGCGCGCCGCGAGGTCGGACACCCAGGCGGCGAACACGGCTGCACCCTCGGCGGCGTTCGCGCCGGCGGGATCGCCCAGCACCCCGTTGTGAGAAACGCCCCGTACGCCGCGCTGTCGGAGGTCATCGAGGATGGACGCGAGGGGCCTGGTATCGCCGGGCTCCGCCAGGTCGGTCCGAACAGCACCCGGCTCGAGGTGCATCATCACGGACGTCTCCAGCCAACCGGCGTGAGCGTCGCTGCGCGGGTCACGCGGCGGGGTCGGCCACCACGGCAGCACGTTGCGCTGCTCGTAGCGCAGCGTGTCGATCGCCCCGGACAGCGCGGCGCTGTTCCCCCCGTGACCGTTCACGAGCACGACTCCGGTGGCCCAGTCGGCGGAGCGAACCAGCTCGACAACAACACCCGCGAGCACATCGCTGCCGATCGACAGCGTTCCCGGGAATCCGGCATGCTCCCCGCTCGCGCCGATGGCGATGGGGGGCGCAACGAGCACCTCGGAGCGGTGCTCCCCGAGCGAACGTGCGAGCGCCACCGCAATTGTGGTGTCCGTGCCGAGCGGGAGGTGAGGGCCGTGCTGCTCGAGCGAACCGATCGGCACGACGACGAACACACGTCGCTGCGGTTCCATCGTCGTCCACGTCATCGCACCCAACTCGCCCACGTCCGCAGGCTAGTTCGGTACGCGGCCTACGGGGCTGGGCCGTGCGGGACGAAAGGGTGAACGCGGTTCGCACTCGGCTGCGTGCTGTAGGTCTCAGCCCTCGAGTCGCGCGTGGAGCGAGGCGCGGTTGTTGAGCACGTCTGGATCAAATCCCGCCGTGCGCTGGTATTCCTCAACGATCGCTCCTACTTCGGCGGCGGACACCACGTCCTCGAGACGCTCGAACCGGTCGGGGCTGCGGTCAGCGGCCAGATCGAGGATTCGCTCCGGTCCGGCCGTCCTGTTGCTCAGCACTACCGCCGTCGTCGCAGGGATCCGCTCGGCCTCGTAGGTGTCGAGCGCTGCGAGGGGCGTTGCAGTGCCTGCGTGTTTCACCAGCTCGCGCGCCAGCACGCGCGCGTCCAAGATTGCCTGCGCTGCGCCGTTCGATCCGTTGGGTTGCATGGGGTGCGCCGCATCGCCGAGGAGCGTGACCCGACCCGCCCGCCAGGACGGAATCGGTTCCCGATCGGCCATTGGGTACTTGAGCACCGACTCGCACCCACCGATGAGGCGCCGGAGGTCGAGGAAGTCGAGTTCGATCCCCTCCGTCTCCGCAAGAGCCTCGGCCGGGTCCGTCTCAGCGGTCCAGTCCTGCTTGGGCATCGGCCGACCGTCGCCCGTTCGCACCGCCACCACCCAGTTGACCAACTGGCGTCCGTCG
>CAMDBM010000006.1:0-76217 GCA_945889085.1 Ferrithrix thermotolerans DSM 19514 | reverse complement strand
GTGGTGAGCACGCGTACGCAGACCTCCGGGCCGAACGCGTTCACGCTCGCACGTCTCGTCGTACCCACGGGCGAGATGTCCGTGCGGGAGCGATTCGCCGCCGTCCACGAACAGGCCGGTTCTGCCCGGAATACGTCCACGGCTGCCTCGCTCGAGAAGTTGGCGGGCATCGCGAGTGCACTCCCGACCGGCGTGCTGACGCGGATCGCGCACCAACAGAGCCAAACAGTCGATTTCGCCACCTCGAGCCTGCGGGGCGCCCCGAAGCCGATCTACATCGCGGGCAGCAAGGTGCTGGCCAACTATCCGCTCGGGCCACTGGTGGGTGTGGCGTTCAACCTGACGGCAATGTCGTACGGCGAATCACTCGACATGGGCCTGCACGTTGACCTCGCGGCCGTGGAACAGCCAGCAGCATTGCGCCGACATCTCGATCAGGCGTTCAAACGGCTCGCGCGAACGCGCTGACCGTCAGTGGCGCGGACGCCATGGGTTCTGTGCGGGCGTCAGGCCTGCAGAGCGTGTTGCTTCACGAGCACCGTGCGGAGGTCCAGAAGGACGTCCGACACCTCGTTGCTCGACACCAATTCGCGATGAAGCATCTCGGACAATGCTTTGTCGATGATCGTGAGTGCTTCCTGAATCACTTCGGCTTCCGGGGTCTCGGTCATCGCTCCTCCTCCGGCCTGCATCGCTGATGCAAGCGCTCCGTTTGCGGTAACCGTACTCCTTGGCTACCGCCCTGTTGGAGATGGTATCGCCCGCCTGTCACGTTGTTCCGTCGCGCGCTGCAAACGGGTGGTTTTGTCGCCTGAGCGGGCCCGCGCGCCGCGTACGGGCATGTCCATCCGGGTTCTCTACGATGCGGGTATGGACCTGAAGGATCGCGTTGTCGTCGTTACCGGAGCAGGACGAGGGATCGGACGGGCGCTTGCCCACCGCTTCCACGAGGCGGGGGCGCGAGGCGTGGTGATCGCCGACGTGCTCGCCGACGACGTCATCAGCACCACAGCGGAACTGAACACCAAGCGGGCAGGCTCGGCAATCGGCGTCGTTGCCGACATCGGGACACCCGCCGGCAACAAGGACCTCATCGACCGGGCGGAGACCGCGTTCGGCCCGATCGACCTGTTCTTCGCGAATGCCGGTATCGGGGCCGGCGAGTATCTCGACACGCCGGACGACGTCTGGGACCGCGTCATGCAGGTGAACACAATGGCGCACATCTACGCAGCACGCCTGCTGGTGCCCGGTTGGATCGCTCGCGGCGAGGGCTACTTCTGCTCCACCGCATCAGCGGCGGGTCTGCTCACCCAGATCGGCTCGGCCCCGTACAGCGTCTCCAAGCACGCGGCGGTTGCGTTTGCCGAGTGGCTCTCGGTGACCTACGGCGACCAGGGCGTGCGGGTGTCGTGCCTCTGCCCGATGGGTGTGAACACCAAGTTGCTCAACGGCACCGCCGAGGAGGGTGCTGTGGAGACAAATACGGGCGCCGCAACCGTGAAGCTTGCCGGGGCGATACTCGAGCCCGAGGAAGTGGCCGACATCGTCTATCGCGCGATCGAGGCCGAGACGTTCCTGATCCTGCCGCACCCTGAGGTGAAGACGTTCGTTGAGCGCAAGGCCACCGACGTGGACCGCTGGATCGCGGGTATGCGTCGCCTGCAGGCACGCGTCAACTCCCTGTCCTGACCCCCGATGGCCAGTCGCCGCCGACCCGCACCAGCGCCGGAGCCCGATCCGGATCTACCGACGCTCGGGCAGCTGTCGCTCCAGGCCGGTGACCGCGTGCGGTTCCGGCGCGCTGCCGGCCAGCGCTGGCAGGAGGCACTGGTGGAGGGCCGTGAGCGCGACGGCAGCGTTGCGCTGCGTGACGCCAAGGGTGCCAACCGCTTCATTCGTTTCGACCAGCTCGAGGTGCGCCGCCTAAGGAACCGGACGGCCCGGTGGGAGCCGGTGGTGGAGCAGGAGTGGGAACAGCTCTCGCTGTTCGCGAGTGAGCCGACGAAACCCACGAAACCGACGGCCCGACGCCGGCGTGATCGCACCGAGCCGCCTGCCTGACACAGCGGGTGCGCGGCCCTGCAGGCCCTGCACGGCTGCAACCTACAATCGCGGCATGGCTGTCCGTCTCGACCCGTCCGACGAATACATGCACGAGCTTGGCCCCGAGTCGAACTTCAACGAGAGCATGTACATCAACTGCTTCGACCCCCGCCAGGAGATCGGCAGCTGGTTCCGCATGGGCAACCGGGCGAACGAGGGCTACGCGGAGATGACCGTGTGCCTGTACCTGCCCAACGGACGAGTCGCTTTCATGTTCGCCCTGCCGAAGATCGAGAACAACAATCAACTTGTCGGCGGCGGGCTCACCTGGACCATGGTCACGCCGTTCGAGGAACTGAGGATCGACTACGTCGGCAGGGTGGTCATGCTCGACGACCCGATGCAGATGGTCGAGCCTCGGGACGCGTTCAAGAACAATCCGTACGCCGAGGCCGAGGTGCACCTCACCTTCACCGGTCAGGGTCGTCCGTCGATGTTCGGCGGCGAGCCCGACAAGCCGCACGAGGCGCCGGGCGAGGAGTTTGCCAAGGGCCACTACGAACAGCTCGTCGAGGCACGGGGCACCATCCGCGTCGGCAACGAGGAGTGGGAGATGAACGGCTGCGGCCTACGGGATCACTCGTGGGGCCCGCGCTACTGGCAAGCCCCGTGGTACTACCGCTGGCTCACCGCCAACTTCGGCAAGGACCTCGGCTTCATGGCGAGCCGCGTCGCCAAGAAGGACGGCCCCGGTACACGCGGCGGCTTCGTGTGGGACGGTGGTCGCATCTATGCGTGCGACCACGCCGAGGTGTCCACCGAGTTCGTCGGTGACGACTCGTATCACCAGAAAGTCACCGGCCTGCTGCGCTCCACCAAGCACGGCAGGGAGTGGCACTTCGAGGGCAACGTCACCACGATGATCCCACTGCGCAACCGCCGTCAGGATCCCGACGGGAACTGGCTCGTCACCCGCATCTCTGAGGGTATGACGAAGTGGGAGATGACAGGCGGCGAGCACGACGGCAGGGTCGGCTGGGGCATGAGCGAGTACCTCGACCAGATCGTTGACGGTCAGCCTGTCGGGAAGGCCGAATAGGCAACAGATCGGTCCCGCCGACGCAGGCACCGGCCAGTGCGCGAACCCGCGGGTTACACCTCGCCGGCGAGCCAGGCATCGATCAGTTTGCGCGCGATCGAGATTCGCGGGGGAATGTTCGGCAGCGCGTCGCGGTGGAACCACTGCGCGTCGACGATCTCCTTCGGGTCGATGTTGATGTCACCGCTCACCCACTCGGCGTGGAAGCCGAGCATCAACGAGTGCGGGAACGGCCACGGCTGGCTGCCCCAGTAGCGCACGTTGCGGATGTGCACGCCGACCTCTTCGAAGATCTCGCGGTGCACAGCGTCCTCGAGCGATTCACCTGCCTCGACGAATCCGGCGAGCGTGGAGTACATCGGCGAGCGGAACGTGACACCGTGGGCGAGCAGTGCCTCGTCGCCACGCGTGACGAGCGAGATGATGGCTGGCGCGAGCCGCGGGAACGCGAGCAGGTTGCAGGCGGAGCACCGCATGGCGCGCTCGCCGGGCGCCTGATGGGTCGCGGTGCCGCACCGCCCGCAGAAACGGTGCGACCGCGCCCAGTCCACCAGTTGCACGGCCCGACCTGCGACGAGCCAGTCCACCTCGGGATTGCGGCCGAAGTACGAGAACAGATCCGTCGATGCGCCGTCAGCCGGGTCCTCGCCGTGCGGTACGTCGACCGCCCAGCACGGGGTGTCCCCGAGCATCCCGAGGAAATGCAGGCCCCACGAACCGTGGGCAGGTTCCTCGGCCTCCCAGATGTTGGACCCAACGACATGGAAATACCGGCCACGACCACTGTCGTCGGGTGCCTCCACGAGGGGAACGAACTTTCCGTACATCAACAACTCGCCCATGACCCGAGCATGGCACGCCGGGGCAGTCGCCGCTGCGTACTGGGAGGGCACCCCACAGCCTGGCCGCCTACACTCGCCCCATGTCCAACGTTGTCATTGTCGATGCCGTCCGCACCCCCATTGGTCGTCGCGGCGGCGGTCTGTCCACCATGCACCCCGCCGAGTTGCTCGGCACCGTCCAGAAGGCCCTCGTCGAGCGCACGGGCATCGACCCCAGCGTGATCGACCAAGTGGTCGGCGGCTGCGTGAGCCAGGTCGGCGAGCAGTCCTTCAACGTGACGCGCACTGCTTGGCTCGCGGCGGGCCTGCCGATGGCCACGGCAGCCACCACCATCGACACCCAGTGCGGTTCCAGCCAGCAGGCCACCAACCTCGCCACCTCGCTCGTCGCTGCAGGCGTCATCGACGTTGCTGTTGCGTGCGGCGTCGAGATCATGAGCCGTATCCCCATCGGCATCAACTCCTCGAAGAAACTCGGTCTCGGCGTCCCGATCCCGAAGACCTACTTCGGCCAGTACGAAATGACCTCCCAGTTCGAGGGCGCGGAGCGCATCGCCGAGAAGTGGGGCATCTCCCGCGAGGACACCGACGCGTTCGGTCTGCGCTCGCAGCAGTACGCAGCACGGGCCTGGGCAGAGGGCCGCTTCGACGGCCAGTACATCGAGGTAGACGCCCCCGACGTGGACGAGGAGGGCAAGCCCACCGGCACCACCCACCGCGTGTCGCGCGACGAAGGAATCCGTGAGTCCACACTCGAGAAGCTCGCCTCGCTCAAGGCAGTGCTCGACCGCAACCCGGCCGTGCACACCGCCGGCAACTCGTCGCAGATCAGCGACGGCGCTTCTGCAGTGCTCATGATGACCGAGGAGAAGGCCAAGGCACTCGGCCTCACGCCCCGTGCGCGCATCGTGGACACCTGCCTCGTCGGCGTGGACCCGATCCTCATGCTCACCGGCCCCATCGACGCGACGCAGCGCCTGCTCAAGCGCTCGGGGCTGAAGATCGGCGACATCGACACCTTCGAGATCAACGAGGCGTTCGCGTCAGTCGTGCTCGCGTGGCAGAAAGAAGTCGGAGCGGACCCGGAGAAGACCAACCCGAATGGTGGCGCTATCGCCCTTGGTCACCCCCTCGGCGGCACCGGTGGATTCCTGCTCACCAAGGCGCTCTACGAGCTGGAGCGCACCGGGGGCCGCTACGGCCTCGTCTCGATGTGCTGCGGTGGCGGCCTCGGTACGGGCACCCTCATCGAGCGCCTCTGAGGACACCGGCTGGGCTTGCTCAACGCACACCCCGGCTAGAATTCCTCAACATGATCAACCGATCCCCACGCCGAGCACTCATCAGAGCGCTTCGCGTGCTGGATCGGCGCTCGCTTCGGGGCGTTGTTTCGCCCCTGCTGGCCCTCGTGATGCTCGCCGGCGTGCTCGTGTCGTCGCCCGTGTCCGCCCCGGCGGCCGGTCGTCTCATGCCGATGCGGATCCTGTCCGGTTGGTCGCCCTACTGGAACCCGGACTCGGGGCCGGCGGCCATCCGGGCGATGGGCCCGCTCGCCAGTTCGGTTTCGTCCTTCTCGTACTCGGTGCTCGGTGCCACCTCGATCGGCCGACGGGTATCGCTGGACAAGTACGGCAAGATGCGAGCCGCGGCCCGTGCGGCACGCATCCCGTTCGTCCCCTCCCTCGCCGACGCAACAGGAAAACTGAAGATGCAGGCGATCCTCGCGGACCCAACCACTCGCGCCGCCCATGTCAACGCGCTGGTAACGCTCGCAGTCAGCCGCGGGTTCGACGGCCTCGACCTCGACTACGAGGGCTTCGCGTTCAGCGACGGGTCGGCAACGTGGAGCACCACCAAGCCGCTGTGGACCCAGTTCATTATCGAACTCGCCGCCGCGATGCATGCCGAAGCGAAGTTGTTATTTGTCACGGTGCCACCCACCTACAACAACAACCAGATCCGGGGTTCGGGCTACTGGGTGTACAACCTGCCCGGCATCGCCCCGCACGTCGACCGTATCCGCATCATGGCCTACGACTACTCAACCGGCAGGATGGGCCCCAACGCGCCGCTCAGCTGGACGCAGAAAATCATCAACTACATCGACGCGAACCTTCCGCCCTCCAAGGTGGAACTCGGCGTGCCGCTCTACGGGCGTGACTGGATCACCGGCGCAACCGGTACCTGCCCGGCTGGGACCAAGACGAGCGGCAAGTCGACTATCCGCACCTCGCGTGCCATCACGCTCGCGAAGGCCAAAGGGGCAACGCCGGAACGGCTCACCAACGGCGAGATGCGCTTCAGCTACACCGTTCCCGTTTACGCGCCGGCCTCCACCACCACAACCTCGTCCACCACCACGACCGAGGTCGCCAACACCGATCCCGCGGTAACCGACCCGGCAAACACGGACCCAGCAACATCGTCAACAACCGGAACCGGCGGCTCCACCGTTGCCCCGCCAGCCGATCCGCCGCTCTGCACCGTCTCGCACACCGTGTACTACCCGGATATGGGCAGCACGCTGCAGAAGGTCAACCAGGTGCTGAACAAGGGCCTCGCCGGTGTTGCCTTCTTCGCGCTCGGGTACGAGGAGGCCAAGCACTTCCAGTCGCTGCGCGCAGCGGCACTCACCGTCGTACACGCAAAGGGGGTTGACCCGATCGGTTCGTGGAGTATCTCGGCAACCTCCCCAGGGACCGTCAGGGTCAGCGGGTGGGCCCTTGATCCTGAGACGAGCCTTCCGATCGTCGTGCGGGTGCTGGTCGACGGCAGCGAATCCCGCCGCGCGCTCGCCAATGCGGAGCGCAGCGCACTTGGGTCTCGGTATCCGGGCAACGGACCCTTCCACGGCGCGAGTCTCGACCTGATCGTCAGGCCGGGTAGGCACCGCGTGTGCGTACAGGCCCTCGGCATCGGTGCGGGTCGCTCCACGAGAACCCTGAAGTGCCGCACGGTGCGTGTGACTGCACCGCCGACAACAACAACAACAACGACGACAACAACAACAACAACAACGCTGGCGTAGGCCGTCAGCGTGGTGCTGCGGCCGCCATGTCCGGTGGAGCTATTCGCCCTGCCGGGGTGAGGAACCCCGTGACGAATCGGGCCGGGGTCACGTCGAACCCCCAGTTCCTTGCTCGGGTCGAGGGCGGACCGACGGGACCGCCGTTCACGATCAGCACCTCGTCCTCGCCGCGTTCCTCGATCGGGATTGACGCGCCATCGGGGCAATCGAGGTCGAACGTTGACCACGGCAGCGCGACGTAGAACGGCACACCGGCAACGGCCGCTGCGTATGCCTTCAGGCTCGTCCCGATCTTGTTGGCGGTGTCCCCGTTCGCGGCAACCCGATCGGCCCCGACAATCACGAGGTCCACGAGGCCGTTGGTGAGGAGGTGACCCGCGGCGTTGTCGACGACCAGAGTGTGCGCGATCCCGGCATCGGCGAGTTCCCACGCTGTCAGCGCCGCGCCTTGGTTCCGCGGCCTCGTCTCGCTCACCCAGACGTGGACGTCGATACCCTCCGCGTGCGCCAGGTACACCGGGGACGTCGCTGTCCCGAGTTCGATGCACGCAAGTCGACCGGCATTGCAGTGCGTCATCACCTGCACCTGGCGCCCAGCCTGCTGCGCCCGCTCACGGATGAGGTCGAGGCCTGCAGCGCCGATCCGGCGGCACTGATCCACGTCCTCGTCGGCGAGCACGACCGCGAAGGCACGGAGCGCCGCCTCGCGATCGCTGTCATTCAGTTCGCGGGCGACGTCCAAACAGTGCTCGAGCGCCCACCGCAGGTTGACCGCAGTCGGGCGAGTAGCGGCAAGGAGGTCCGCCGCACGGTGCAGCGCGCCGAGTGAGGTGTCGCTGCGCGCTGCAAGGGCCATGCCGTAGGCAGCGGACACACCGATCAACGGCGCGCCGCGGACCGTCATGTCCGCAATTCCCGCTGCCGCATCCGCGACGGTGTACCAACGTGCATGAAGCAGCGCATGCGGAAGGCGGCGCTGGTCGATCACCACCACGGGCGAATCATTGTCAGCGGATTCCCACCAGATCGTGCGGGTCGGAGCACTTGTCACACCCTGACTGTAGAACGATCGACATGGCTCGCCCCGGACAGACTGTGCTCCGCACGCTCGCTGTTGTTGCGCTGTCTGCCGCAGCAGCAATGTCCCTCTCTGGTTGCCGCGCCGGCGACACTCACGTGCCACCGACATCCTCGGCACAGGTGGTCCCGGCAAACGCAACGGTGTCCCACGTCGTCGACGGCGACACGGTGGACCTACTGATCGGCAAGCGCCGAGTCCGCGTCCGCCTCATCGGCATCAACACCCCCGAGACCGTGGACCGGCGGCGGCCCATCGAGTGCTTCGGTCCACAGGCCAAGGACACCACCCGGTCGCTGCTGCCGCCGGGCACGGCGGTTCGGGTGGAGCGCGACACCGAGCCGCGGGACGACTACGACCGGCTGCTCGTCTACCTGTACCGCGCGGCGGATGGCCTGTTCGTCAACTACGAACTCGCGCGGCGCGGCCTTGCGGTGCCGCTGCGCATCGCACCGAACATTGCCCACGCACCAGACTTTGCCTCGGCTGCCCGGCAGGCCGAGCGTGAGGGGCTCGGCCTGTGGTCCGCGTGCCCCCGCTAACCATCCCGATAGCGTCACCCCCGTGAGCACGCTCGCCGAACGTCTGGGATACGCGCCGGACGCCAAACTGGTCATCATCAGTTGCGACGACCTCGGCTCGTCCCACGCGGCGAACATCGGGGTGTACGCAGCGTTGCGCGAGGGCGCCGCATCTTGCGCCTCGCTCATGGTGCCGGCACCATGGGCGCACCATGCGGCGGCGATGTACCGGGGCGACGACCTCGGGGTGCACCTCACGCTCAACGCGGAGCACCCCCTGTACCAATGGGGCCCGATCACGCATGCGCCGTCGCTCCTGTCGGGCGGCGGCGGGTTCCCCGCAAGCATCGACGACCTCTGGGAGCACGCCGATGCCGAGGAGGTGCGGCGCGAGTGCAGGGCGCAGATCGAACGAGCGATCGCCTGGGGCGTCGATGTCACGCACCTGGCACCGCACCTCAGCGCCATCACGCTCCGACCCGAGTTCTTCGACGTGTACCTGGACCTCGCGGTCGAGTTCCGTCTCCCGATCCGCCTCCCCTCCACCGTCACGGCGGACCGGGCCGGATTCCCCTTCCGAAGCCTTGCCGCCGAGGAAGGGATCGCCTTCCCCGACCACTTCGACCACGACTGGCGGCCAGGCAGCCGGGACCGCGTGTTCGAGGCGCTTGCGTCGCTGAAGCCCGGGGTCACCGAGATCCACGTGCAACCCGTCATCGACACCCCCGAGGTGCGCGCCATCTCCGACGACGCCGACGGCTGGATCGACGACTATCGGCTCGTGGTGGACAACGCTGTCGATGTGCGGGCCGCCATCAGCACAGCAGGAGCCACGCTGACCGGCTACCGCGCCCTGCGCACCGCGATGCGCGCCACAACCTGATCATCAGCGTTCGCAGCATCGCGACCGCTGGGTGACTAGCGGGTGGCGAGGCGCCGGATCGTGTCGGCGGCGGCGGCGGACTTGAGCACCTCGAGGAGCAGGCCCGTGTGCCCCTCGGCCTTCAGGCGGCCCGACATGAATGCAACAGCCGGATCCGTCGACGCATCGGCAGCGGGAATGCTGATCACGAGCACCGCATCATCGGGCCCCTCGACCGCCTCGTCCTTCTTGCCGAACGACACCCGGTACTGCACCGCAGCCCCGTCCGTCACTGCACGCGCTCGCGGATGCCGGCGAACAGATCGTCCTCGAACTGGCCCTCGATCGGCATGCCCACGTGCGACTGAGCGAGCACCCAGTCCTCCCAGGGGTAAACGGCGGCCAGTTCGTCATCGTCCAGGCCGAACCACCAGGCCTCGTTCGGGTCGACCTGAGTGGCGTGTGCCCGCAGCGCGCCGGACCTCGCCCAGAGGAACTCGGCGATGTGCAGTCGCGTGGTGATCCGGTGGTCGTGGCCGGGTCGGTCCAGCCACGCCTGCTCGAACGGGGACTTGCCCCGGAGGCGCAGCAGTTCCTCGTGAACGGCCACGAGCCTCGCCTTGGACCACACCGTGTAATACAGCTTGAGCGGTTGCCAGGGCTCGCCGGCGTCGGGGTACCACGACGCATCCCCCGCTCGCTCGAACGCGAGCACCGAGGCCTCGTGAACCCGCACATGGTCGGGGTGGGGGTACCCACGCTGATCGTCGGAGTAGGTGAGGACGACGTGCGGGCGCTCACGGCGCAGCACAGCAACGAGACGGCCTGCCGCATCGTCGAGCGTGGCCTGGTGGAAACAGTCCGGGTGCTCGTTCGCTGCGGAGTCCTTCATCCCCGAATCCCGATAGTCGAGCCTGACGACCTTGTCGAAGCCGATGATGCGTGCGGACTCCTCGAGCTCGAGCGGTCGGAGTTCGGCGAGGCGAACCTTCTCCTCCTGCTCGCTCAGCCCGTGGAACGGGCCGCCCGGCTCACGCAGCGACGGGTTCTGCAGGTCGCCCTCCTCGCCGCCGGTGCAGCAAACGAGCACCGTGCGGGCCCCCTCGGCCTTGTAGCGAGCCATCGTGGGCGCGCCCTTCGAGGCCTCGTCATCGGGGTGTGCATGCACGGTCAGGATGCACAGCGGCGCCTCTTGCGACATCACCCTCAGGCTAGCGGTGCCAGCGACACCGCTCGTCCGAGCGGAGGACATAGTGTCGGCACAATGCGTTGCCGACTTGCCTTGTTCTCCCTCGCCGCCTGCACCCTCCTCGTGGGTTGTGCCAGCGACGGACGGGGACTGCGGCCGGAGAACAGCGGGACGAAGTCGATCGTCAAGGACACCACCGCACCGACCGACGAGACAACCGACGAGTTCGTCGACGAGTTCACCGACGAGTTCACCGACGAGATGCTGCCCGGCGAGGAGGGCGACGGGGGAGATCCGAGCCTGTCGGACCTCGAGGGGTTCGACACGATGTCGATGAGGACTCCGTTCGCCCAGGACGCAGCCATCCCCGTCCGCTTCACGTGTGACGGGCTCAACCTCTCGCCCGCAATCACGTGGGAAGGGTTACCCGAGGGAACGGTAGAGGTAGCCATCCAGGTGGTCGACCTCGAGGCCGAGGACTACACGCACTGGGTCATCGCTGGGCTGAAGCCCGCCGCGGGCGGAATCGGTGAGGGCGAGGTGCCCGTCGGCGCGATTCAGGCAAGGAACAGCAAGGGAACCGTCGGGTACGACGGGCTGTGCCCCCCGAAGGGCAGCCTCCACAACTACTTGTTCGAGGTGGACG
This sequence comes from Ferrithrix thermotolerans DSM 19514, assembly GCA_945889085.1. Classification (GTDB taxonomy): domain Bacteria; phylum Actinomycetota; class Acidimicrobiia; order Acidimicrobiales; family Ilumatobacteraceae; genus WLJO01. The sequence goes on along the minus strand of CAMDBM010000006.1, from coordinate 64,906 downwards.
CCCTCGACTCGGCAATCACGCTCGCCGAGGGAACCGATGTTGAGACGATGCTGCAGGCCATCGGCACCGCAACCATCCAGTCGACGAGCATGAGCGGAACCTTCAGCCGCTAGCGCTCCCGCGAGGGCCCCCCGATCCAGACAGATCTCGGTCTATTTCTGGCGGACAGGTCGCCAGAAATAGACCGAGATCCTAAGGAAGGGGTCAGCCGTCGACACCCTCGAGGTATTCGGCGAACTTCTCGATCGCTGCCCGGCGACGCGTCGGTACGTGCTCGCTCGGCACCTCGTGGGGGCGATAGTCCTTCAGTACCTGGCGTGCCACGGTCACCTTGTGCACCTCGTCCGGGCCGTCGTAGATCCGCGCCGCACGGGCGTGGCGATACATCGACTCGAGCGGCAGGTCCGTCGTGTAACCGAGCGAGCCGTGCACCTGGATCGCGCGGTCGATCACGTTGTAGAGCACTTTGGCGCCCCAGAACTTGATGACACCGATCTCCACACGCGCATCGCTGTAGTGCTTGCCCGCGGCGTGCAACTGGTCCATCTTCCACGCTGCCTGCAGGGTGAGCAGGCGGGCCGCCTGCCGCTCGGCGTAGCTCTCCGCGATGTAGTCCTGGATCATCTGCTTCTCGGCAAGGATCGAGCCGTGCGTGTACCTCGAGAGGGAGCGCTCACACATGATGTCGAACGCACGACGGCTCTGGCCGAGCCAGCGCATTGCATGATGGATACGGCCGGGCCCCAGTCGCTTCTGGGCGAGCGCAAAGCCCTGGCCGATGCCGTCCTTGCCACCGACGATCGAGTCGAACGGCACCCGGACGTTGTCGTAGATGATCTCGGCATGCCCGCCGGGCTCGCCGGTCTTGTGATCGGGCTCACCCATCGTGGGGACATCCCGCAGGATGTTCACGCCCTTGGTCTTCGTCGGGACGATGAACATCGAGAACGCCTTGTACGCACTCGTATCGGCATCGCCAGTACGGGCCATCACGAGGAGGAAGTCGCTCACCGAGGCATTGGACGAGAACCACTTGTGGCCGTTGATGACCCACTCGTCACCGTCGAGCATCGCGTTTGTCGTGAGCAGCGTGGGGTCCGCACCGGCGCCGGGCTCGGTCATCGAGAAGCACGAGCGGTACTTGCCGGCGAGCAACGGCTCCATCCAGTCCTTCTTCTGCTGCTCCGTCCCGCCCACCGCGATGAGCTCGGCGTTGCCGGAGTCGGGCGCGTTGTTGCCGAAGATCGAGGGGCCGTACGGGGTCTGGCCGAGGATCTCGTGCATCAGGCCGAGCTTCACTTGGCCGAAGCCCAGACCGCCCATGTCCGGAGGGAGGTGCGCTGCCCACAGGCCCTTCTTCTTGACCTCTTCCTTCATCGGATCGGTGATGCTCTTGAACTGCGCCCGCCCGGCGTCGGAGCGCCAGTGCTCGGCGAGCGTCTCGAGGGGGAAAATCTCCTCCCGCACGAACGTCTCCATCCAGTCCAGCTTCTTCTGGAACTCTGGCTCGGTCTCGAAATCCCATCCCATGTTGGTTATCCCCCGCTGTACGCCGTTCCGACGAGTGGCGGCACCCCGCCGTCACACCCCCATCATCGCCCGTCCCGAGCAACAACGTCGAACCGGATCAGTGGCGCCAGACCCGAGCCGGACCGACAGCCACCTAGCCTCGGTCGCTGTGGAGACGGTGCTGACCTACGTGGTACTCGCCGTGGTCGGCGTGCGCCTGCTCACCGCCGCTCGGCTTGCGCTCACGGGCCGCGGTCGCGCCACCGTGGTCGAGGTGGCCCGACGGGTCCGCTGGAGCCACGTCTGGCCCGTGCCCCTCGTGCTCACCGCCGTCGCCACGGTCGCCACCCTCCTCTTGGCGGTGCCTGGGCTCGACTGGGGTTGGTGGACGGCGATCGGCGGCCAGGGCAACCCGATCGCGGGAACGACAGACCGGACGACGGGAACCGTGTGGGAGTGGATCATCCCGCTCGCGTTCCTCCTGCTCGTCCTCCCCGCCCTGCCTCTGTTCGCGCTCGCCGAGGAACGGATGTTCCGCCAGGGCGCCGAGCAGTGGGCCTTCACCCGTCGAGCCCGCAAGGTGCTGGCGTTCGGTCTCGTCCACCTCATCATCGGGATCCCGATCGCGGTTGCGCTCGCCCTCAGCGTCGGTGGCGTCTACTTCATGAACATCTACCTCCGCCGCTTCCGCTCGACACACGACCCGCGCGAGGCCGTCATGGAGAGCACCGCAGCGCACGCGACGTACAACGCGTTCATCCTCACCACCGGACTCGTCCTCGTCGTCCTGAGCGCCTTCGGCGTCGCGTAGGCAGGGCGGTACAGTCGGCGGCGGAGGGACCGTCATGAGCACACTCGAGGGCAAGCGCATCGTCGTTACCGGGGCTACCCGTGGACTGGGCAGGGGGTTTGCGCTCGGTCTGGCCGCAGCAGGCGCGCGGCTCGTCGTGAACGGCACCAATGCCGCGCTTGCCGAGCAGGTCACCGAGGAGATCCGCGCTGCCGGCGGCACCGCCGAACCGGTTGTCGGATCGGTGACCGACGACTCGCTCGCCGAGCGGCTCATCACCACGTGCGTGGAGCGCTACGGCGGCGTCGACTCGGTGGTGAACAATGCAGGCATCGTGCGCGACCGCACGCTCATGAACATGACCCCCGACGAGTTCGACGAGGTGATCGCTGTGAACCTGCGCGGCACCTGGTCCGTCAGCAGGCATGCAGCGCGCGCGATGAAGGCCACCGGTGGGCACCTGCTGCAGATCTTCTCCAACTCGGGTTTCACCGGCTCGATCGGCCAGACCAACTACGCGGCCTCCAAGGCCGGCGTGATGGGGATGCTCTACGCGTGGGACGTCGAACTCTCCCGCTTCAACATTCGCACCAACGCGCTGTGGCCGATTGCCGAGACCGACATGACCCAAGTGGTCTTCGACATGGCCAAGAAGCGCTCCGAGGAGACGGGCAAGCCGGTCCCCTCCGCAGCGGACCTCGGCTTCGGCACGCCGGAGACCATTGCGCCGCTCGTGGTCTATCTCTGCAGCGACCGCGCCTCACACCTGCGCAGCCAGTTGTTCACCTTCAACGGTCGCAAGCTGGCACTCTGGTCGCACCCGAAGGAGACGTGGATCGAGCGCAAAGAGTCCTGGACGCTCGACGAGCTGGACGCGGCGATGCGCAACTCCGAGGAGAAGGTGTACGTCGTGCCGATGTGACCCGGATGTGCTCGCTCCGCAGCGGTGCTGCCGCGTCGCCTGTCACGGCAGCGCAACTTCCGCCGAACGGTCCCGTCCGGGCCCGCCGGCCACAGCCTGATCCAACCACCGACCCCAGAGGGACACGACATGGGAATCGTCATCAAGAACGGCGCCGTCATCAGCCCGACCGGCCAGATCGCGCAGGACGTGCTCGTCGACGGCGAGATTGTCGTCGCGATGTACCTGCCAGGAACCGCTCCCACTGACGGCCACCGTGTCATCGACGCAACCGGCAAGTACGTGATCCCCGGCGGTGTGGATGTTCACACCCACTTCGAGCTGCCGTTCGGCGGCACCGAGGCGTCCGACACCTTCGAGACCGGCACGCGCGCAGCGGCCTGGGGCGGGGTCACCACCATCTGTGACATGGCCGTGCAGCGGTACGGCGGGAACGTGTACGACTCGCTGACCGAGTGGCACCACAAGGCGGCCGAGAACTGCGCCGTCGACTACTCGTTCAGCCAGATCGTCGGCGGTATCGACGACGAGTCGCTCAAGGCGATGAAGTACCTCACCGAGCACGAGGGCATCACGAGCTTCAAGCTGTTCATGGCCTATCCGGGCGTGTTCTACAGCGACGACGGCCAGATCCTCAAGGCGATGCAGACGGCATCAGAGTGCGGCGCCCTCATCATGATGCACGCCGAGAACGGGATCGCCATCGACGTGCTCGTTGCCCAAGCACTCGCACGCGGTGAACGCGACCCGAAGTATCACTCGATCACCCGCCCATCAGACCTCGAGGGTGAGGCGACACACCGGGCAATCGTGCTGTCCAAGGTGGCCGGCAACGTGCCCCTGTACATCGTGCACATGTCTGCGTCGGAGGCACTCGACGAGGTTGCCGAGGCGCGCCACAACGGGCAGAACGTGTTTGCCGAGACCTGCCCGCAGTACCTCTACATGACGCTCGAGGATCACCTCGCCCAGCCAGGGTTCGAGGGCGCGAAGTACGTGTGCTCACCGCCGATCCGTTCCAAACACGATCACCGTCACCACCACGCGGACCTGTGGAAGGGCCTGCGCATGAACGAACTCGCCGTGGTATCCACCGATCACTGCCCCTTCTGCTTCAAGGACCAGAAGGAACTCGGCATCGGCGACTTCTCGAAGATCCCCAACGGCATGGGCGGTGTCGAGCACCGGATGGAGCTCATCTACCAGGGTGTCGTGCAGGGCCACCTCTCGCTCGAGCGCTGGGTGGAGACCTGTTCCACCAACCCGGCGAAGATGTTCGGCATGTACCCGAAGAAGGGCATCATCGCCCCCGGGTCGGACGCCGACATCGTGGTGTGGGACCCGAATGCCCGCACCGAGATCGGCTACGGCAAGAAGCACCACATGAACATGGACCACTCCTCATGGGAGGGCTGGGTGATCGACGGCAAGGTGGACACCGTGCTCTCGCGCGGCACCGTACTCATCGACAATGACCAGTACCTCGGCCGCAAGGGCCACGGCAAATTCGTCAGGCGCGGCCTGTCGAATTACCTCGTCTAGACAACCCGACCGGCCCGGGCAGCCGGGTCGGCCACGTACCCCCCGTTCCCTCACGTCTCAGGAGACACCGTGAATCGCATCAGCCATTGGATCGACGGCAAGGTCGTCGAGAGCACATCAGGCCGCTCCGGGATCGTCTACAACCCCGCAACCGGTGAGCCCCAGTCCACCGTGGACTTCGCGAGCGATGCCGAGGTGGATTGCGCAGTCGCCAGCGCCAGGACCGCGTTCGAGACCTGGCGCTCCGCCAACCTCTCGCGTCGCACCGAGGTGATGTTCCATATGCGTGAGCTCGTGGACGCCAATCGCAAGGAGATCGCGACGTTGCTGTCCGGCGAGCACGGCAAGGTGCTCTCGGACGCGCTGGGCGAGGTTGCCCGCGGGCTCGAGAACATCGAGTTTGCGTGCGGTATCCCCGCGATGATGAAGGGCGGCTACAGCGAGCAGGTCGCCGCCGGCGTGGACGTGTACAACATCCGCCAGCCGCTCGGCGTGGTGGCGGGAATCACGCCGTTCAACTTCCCGGCGATGGTACCGATGTGGATGTTCGCCAACGCGCTCGTCACCGGAAACACCTTCGTGCTCAAGCCGAGCGAGAAGGACCCCTCGGCCGCCCTGTTCATCGCCGAGCTACTCAAGCAGTCGGGCCTGCCGGACGGCTGCTTCAACGTCGTCATGGGCGACCGGACTTCGGTCGACCGAATCCTTGCGCACCCCGACGTTGCCGCTGTCTCGTTCGTCGGCTCCACGCCGATTGCTCGGTACGTCTACGAGACCGGCACCCGGAACGGCAAGCGTGTGCAGGCACTCGGCGGGGCGAAGAACCACATGCTCGTCCTGCCGGACGCGGATCTCGACCAGGCCGCCGATGCTGCGGTGAGCGCCGCGTACGGCTCTGCCGGTGAGCGCTGCATGGCCGTGAGCGTCGTGCTCGCCATGGACACGATCGCGGACGACCTCGTTGCAAAGATCAAGGACCGCATCCCCAACATCAAGGTCGGCCCGGCCAGCGAGCCCGACAACGAGATGGGGCCGCTCATCACCGGTGAGCACCGTGACAAGGTGGTTGGCTATCTCGCCGGTGCTGCCGGCGAGGGTGCAACGGTTGTGGTGGACGGCCGCGAGGGCGTGCCCACCGAGGGTTTCTTCGTGAGGCCGAGCCTGCTCGACAATGTGAAGCCAGGCATGCGCTGCTACGACGAGGAGATCTTCGGGCCGGTGCTGTCCGTTACCCGGGTCTCCACCTATGCCGAGGGCCTGGATCTCATCAACCGCAACGAGTTCGGCAACGGCACGGCCATCTTCACGCGTGACGGTGGCGTTGCCCGCCGCTTCCAGTTCGAGGTGAACGTGGGCATGGTGGGGATCAACGTGCCGATCCCGGTGCCCGTTGCGTACTACAGCTTCGGGGGCTGGAAGGCGAGCCTGTTCGGCGACCAGCACATGTACGGCCCCGAGGGCGTCAACTTCTACACCCGCTCCAAGGTCGTCACCTCCCGGTGGCCAGACCCGACAACCAGCCGGGTGGACCTCGGCTTCCCGCAGAACCGCTGAAAGGCCACGCATGAAGTTCGGTGTCGTACTCCAGACCAACCCGCCCGCGTCACGCGTGGTGGAACTGGCCAAGAAAGCAGAGAACCAAGGCTTCCAGTACGTGTGGACCTTCGACTCCCACCTGCTCTGGGAGGAGCCGTACGTGATCTATTCGGCCATCCTTGCCGAGACCCGCAAGGTGATGGTCGGGCCGATGGTCACCAACCCGGCCACCCGGGACTGGACCGTTACCGCGAGCGTCTACGCCACGCTCAACGAGATGTTCGGCAACAGGACCATCTGCGGCATCGGCCGCGGTGACTCCGCCGTTCGGGTCACCAACGGTGCGCCCGCCACACTGGCCACGCTCCGCGACTCCATCCACGTCATCCGGGAGCTCGCGAACGGGCGCGAGGTGGAGTACAAGGGGGCAACGCTGCGGTTCCCCTGGTGCCAGGGCAGCGAGCTTGACGTGTGGGTGGCCGCGTACGGGCCCAAGGCGCTCGCCCTCACCGGCGAGGTGGGGGACGGGTTCATCCTGCAGCTCGCAGACCCGGATATCACCGCCTGGTCCATCAAGGCCGTGAAGGATGCTGCCAGCGCGGCCGGCCGGGACCCGGACAGCGTAAAGATCTGTGTCGCAGCGCCGGCGTACGTGGGCACCGACATGGCCCACATGCGAGACCAGGTGCGCTGGTTCGGTGGCATGGTGGGCAACCACGTCGCCGACATCGTCGACCGGTACGGGACCAACGGTGGCGCAGTGCCCCAAGCGCTCACGGACTACATCAAGGGCCGCCAGGCATACGACTACAACGAGCACGGGCGTGCGGGGAACTCCCACACAACGTTCGTTCCCGACGACATCATCGACCGCTTCTGCATCCTCGGCACTCCCGCGCAGCACATTGCCCGCTTGCAAGAGTTGAAGGCCATGGGTGTCGACCAGTTTGCGATCTATCTGCAGCACGATGGCAAGGACTCCACCCTTGAGGCATACGGCGAGCACATCATCCCGGCTGTTGCCGAGCGAGTGATCGCCAAGTCGTGACCCTGTCCCCCAACGATCTATTTGGAGAACTTCAATGAGCAACGTCGAATCCCGCCCCTCTATCGCCAAGACCGACGACCGCACCCACGTGTTCCATTCGTGGTCAGCGCAGGGACTCATCAACCCCGTCGTCATTGCCGGAGCCGAGGGCTCGTGGATGTGGGACGAGGACGGCAAGCGTTACCTCGACTTCTCGAGTCAGCTCGTCAACGTGAACATCGGCCACCAGCACCCCAAACTCGTGAAGGCCATCCAGGACCAGGCCGCCAAGTTGTGCACCATCGCGCCGTCGTTCGCCAACGCCGAGCGTGGTGAGGCAGCGCGACTCATCGCCGAACTCGCCCCGGGCGACCTCAATATGGTGTTCTTCACCAACGGGGGCGCCGAGGCAACCGAGAACGCCATCCGCATGGCGCGAGTTCACACGGGTCGGCACAAGATCCTCACCACGTACCGCAGCTACCACGGTGCAACAGCCGGGGCGATGACGATGACCGGCGACCCGCGCCGATGGGGAAGCGAACCAGGCATCCCGGGAATCGTGCGCATATGGGGCCCCTACCCGTACCGGTCTGCGTTCCACGCGACGAACGAGGCCGAGGAGTGCCCACGAGCGTTGCAGCACATCGAGGACACGCTCATGGTGGAGGGCGCACACACCGTCGCAGCGATCATCCTCGAGACCGTCGTGGGAACCAACGGCATCCTCGTACCGCCGGACGGCTACCTCCAGGGCGTACGCGACATCTGCGACCGCCACGGCATCGTGATGATCTGCGACGAGGTGATGTGTGGTTTCGGTCGATGCGGCGAGTGGTTCGCCGTGAATCGCTGGGGCGTCACCCCAGACCTCATCTGCTTCGCGAAGGGCGTGAACTCGGGCTACCTGCCGCTGGGAGGCGTGGCTATCTCGCAGCGCATTGCCGACACATTCCGTGAACGCCCGTACCCAGGCGGGCTCACGTACTCGGGGCACCCGCTCGCGTGCGCGTCGGCGGTTGCGAGCATCAAGATCTTCAAAGAAGAGGGCATCGTAGAGAACGCCAAGCGACTCGGCGACGACATCATCGGACCGGCACTGCACGAACTCGCGAAGAAGCACCCGTCCATCGGCGACGTACGCGGCCTCGGCTGCTTCTGGGCCGTCGAACTCGTGCGTAATCGCGAAACACGCGAGCCGCTCGTGCCGTTCAACGCCTCCGGCCCCGCCGCAGGCCCGATGAACGAGGTGGTTGCGGCGTGCAAGGCACGGGGTCTCTGGCCGTTCAGCCACTTCAACCGCATCCACGTGTGCCCGCCGCTCACCACCCCCGACGACGAGGTGAGGATGGGTATTGCCATTCTCGACGAGGCCCTCGCGGAGGCTGACAAGTACGTAGTGTGAGTTCTCGTATGGGAACCCTCATTGCGAACGGCACGGTGATCAGCCCCACAGGGCGCATCGCACAGGACGTCCTCGTGGATGGCGAGCGCATCGTGGCGCTCTACATCCCGGGCACCGGCCCGCGAGATGGCCACCGCGTCATCGACGCCACCGGTAAGTACGTGATCCCCGGCGGTATCGACGTGCACACGCACCTCGACCTTCCGCTCGGGGGAACGGTGGTATCGGACAACTTCGAGACGGGCACCATCGCTGCGGCGTGGGGCGGCGTTACCACGGTGGTCGACATGGCGGACCAGCACACCGGGGAGAGCGTGCACGATGGGCTCGCCGAGTGGCACGAGAAGGCCGCCGGCAAGTGCGCCGTGGACTACTCGTTCACGCAGATGATCAGCACGCTCGACGACGAATCGCTGAAGGCGATGGACTATCTCACCGAGCACGAGGGCATTACGAGCTTCAAGTTCTTCATGGCCTATCCCGGCGCCTGCTACAGCGACGACGGTCAGATCCTGCGGGCGATGCAGCAGGCTTCCCACAACGGTGGGCTCATCATGATGCACGCCGAGAACGGCATCGCCATCGACGTGCTCGTGGCACAAGCCCTTGCCCGCGGCGAGACCGACCCGAAGTACCACTCGTTCACACGTCCACCGGAGTTGGAGGGCGAGGCAACGCACCGCGCCATCGTGCTGTCGAAGGTTGCCGGCAACGTGCCGCTGTACATCGTGCACATGTCGGCCGCCGAAGCACTCGACGAGGTGGCAGAGGCTCGACACAACGGCCAGAACGTGTTCGGCGAGACGTGCCCGCAGTACCTGCACCTCACGCTCGAGGGCACGCTCGACCGCCCGGGCTTCGAGGGCGCCAAGTTCGTTTGCTCCCCCCCGCTGCGCTCCAAGCACGACCACCGCAACCACCGCGCGGACCTGTGGAAGGGGCTACGCATGAACGAACTCGCCGTGGTGGCCACCGATCACTGCCCGTTCTGTTTCAAGGACCAGAAGGAGCTTGGCCGCGGCAACTTCGCGAAGATCCCCAACGGCCTCGGTGGCATCGAGCACCGGCTCGAACTGATCTACCAAGGTGTGGTGGCAGGCGAGCTGAGCCTCGAACGCTGGGTGGAAACGTGCTGCACCACCCCGGCGCGCCTGTTCGGGCTGTTCCCGAAGAAGGGCATCATTGCCCCCGGCTCGGACGCGGACATCGTGATCTGGGATCCGAACCGCAAGACCGAGATCGGCGTGGGCAAGAAGCACCACTCCAACATGGACTACTCGGTGTACGAGGGCACGATCATCGACGGCCGCATCGACACCGTGATGTCACGCGGCACCGTGCTCGTGGAGAACGACCAGTACTTCGGCCGGCCCGGTCACGGGAAGTTCCTGAAGCGCGGCCTCTGCAACTACCTCGCCTAGCCATCCGGGTTCTCGGTTTACCCCGGGCGGACAAGTCGCCCGAGGTAGACCGAGAACGTCGGGGCTACCGCTACAGGTTGCCCCAGTCCACGTGATACGTGCTGTCGGACCAGGGGACGTCAACGCTGATGCGCACGCCGCCGACGAAGTCGCCGGTGGTGTCGAGGAAGAAGCTCAGCCACCCATTCAGGCGACCCGTGTCAATGTGGCACGAGAGGCTGAAACTTGCGTAGGTACTGGAGATCACCACACCGACGTTGATGCTGAAGTAGACGTCCTCGTTGTAGTGGTAGTAACCACCGCAGCACTTCTTCTTGTCCACGTCGAGGTGGCGGTACATCTGCACCGAGTAACTACCCTGAAGCCTGTCGTTCGCCCACGACAGGAGCAACGTCTTCTTGGTTGAGCCGCTCGTGTAACTCGACGTGTGTTCGAACGAGATACCGAAACCTGCCGACACGATGCCTTTGCAGTTGATGTTCAAGCTGGAGCCACCGAAGGTTGTGCCATCGGGAAGCTTGGCGTTGTCGCCCGGTCCGAGGAGTGTGTACGTCGACTTCGACAGCGTGAAGACACCGTCCACTGCCGTATTTAGGGTGGCACACGACGAAGGATCGCCCGAGACGCTGCCGCTCTGCTGGAAGTGCAGCTTGATCAGCTTGAAGCCGGCCTGTTGCGAACTGCTGGTGGGGGTGTTTCCGTAGGTGTCACGGCTCGGTTCGGGCGATGTCGGCCCGGTGCTCTGTGCCCCGAGACCCCCGGCGATAGCCGCAGGGTCGCAGTACTGCTTGGTCTGGTCCGTGCAGATGTCGCCGGTCACATTCCAGCTCATACCGTTCGCGTCTGCACTCATGTCAGCATGCAGCGCGAGCGAACCGAAGTTCACTGCCCCCATGAGAGCATCGAACACGACCGAGCTGGACGTGGAATTGATGGCGACATTCAGCGAGAGGTTCGTGAGCTTGAAGCCGCCGATGGTCACGTTGCCGAGTGCTGCGTTGAACACGAAACCGTCGGTACTCACCTGGGTGGCTACGTTCACCGTCGCGGTGCCGAAGTTGGCCGAGAACGCAAAGCCGGCGAACGCCTTCGGCAGGGTGACCGTGGTGCCTCCCGCGTTCAGGCTGCATCCATTGGGTGACATGCCGATCTGGAACTTGGTTGCACTCAAGACACCGCCGTCGATGCCGATGGAGCCGCCGCCGCTGTTGCCGTCGAAAGAGTAGGCAAAGCACGGGTTGCTCAGACTCACGTCGAGCAGCAGGTTGCCGATCATCCAGTCTGCGTCATCGCACGATCCGGTGCACTGCATCACGCTCTTCGTGGAGGAACCCAACGGGTTGAGGTAGGTGGCGGTGCCGAGCGCGATGGACGGCGATGCTCCCTGCCACCCGATCTGACCGGTGAGGCTCCAGAGGTTGAGGCCATCGATGCCGAACATGTTCGGTACGAGATAGGTCGCCTGACTGGGATGCGCTAGCCGGGTGGACGGTGTGAGACCGTCCATCGTGTCCCCACCACCGGGAGTGCCAATAGCGCTGAGCGACAGGGTGAACCCCACAGCGGGGGCGGTTGCTGCCTGCAGCGTGAGACTCGACTTGACCACCCGGGCACTCGACCCGTAACCGAGCGTCACATCGCTCTGCGTGCCGAGGGTCATGGAGAGGCCCTGTCCGACGCCTGCCGACAGACCGAGCGTCATCTGCTGCACGCTCACCTTGAACGGCTCGTTACCGAAGTTGATGGTGACCGGCACGGTGCCCTGCAGGGCGATGGAGTTCGACGTGACCTGACCGGTGACGTCGATGCTGAGCGGGTTCGACCCGAGACCGAGTGCTGACCCAACGAGGCCAGGTAGGTTCGCCTTGCCGCCGAGCGAGAGCGTGGACGGGAACAGTTTGGTTGCCACACCGCTGAAACTGATCGCGCCGGGAATGCCGCCGTCGGGCAGCGAGATCTTGCCGATGTCTTCTGTACTCAAGGTGCTCCAGCCGAAGCCCTTGATATCGGTGCTCGTACCGCTCGGCGCGGTGCCGCCGCTCAGGGTCATACCCGAGCCGAGGCCAACCTGGCCAAGAACGACGCCGTTCGGGGTCCAGCGAAGACATCCGCCCGTCGCCTCGTTCACGAGGGACGGAACCGTGATGGCGAAGTTGCCGCACAGTTCGAGGTTCGTGCCATTGCTGAGCGCCGAGGTGTCGGGCATCACCATGTTCGGGTCGTACGAGTCGCTGCGCGAACCGCGCCAAACGGTTAGGAACGGTTTGCTCATCGACACGCTCGCGCCGGCGACACTGAGGGATGCCGAAGCATTCGCCGTGCCCTCGAGCCGGGCCCACGTGCCGTCGATCGTCACGCCACCGGCGAGGTTCACCGTCGGGAGGCCCGAGATCGCGAGCGAACCGCTGGGCAGGCCGAGATACAGGTTGTCGCCGGAGGGACACTTCGTCGAGTCACCGAACGGACAGGTGTTTCCGAGGGAGAAGTTGGTGGTGAGCGAGGCACCCGTGGCGATCGGCCACGTGACCGTCGTGCCCGTGAGGTTCCAGGTGATCGTGCCTCCCGCATCGGAAATCGTGCCCGAGAGGGTGGACGGGTCGACCGAGATACCTGTCGTACCGACCTTGAAGGGCTGAACGCTTCCGGACGCGACGGTGAGCGACCAGTTCGACCCGTCGGTAATGGTGGCGCTCACATTGACGCCTATCGAGCCACCGATCGTCACCGTTCCTGTCCCGGAGAACGACCCGTCACTGTTCTTGGCGACCGTCATTGACGTGACCGCAACGTTGTCCCCGAGCTGAACACTGCCGGCCGAGATGCTCTTGGCGGGGAACTTTGCGAGGAGCTCCGCTGCTGCTGCGCCGACGATGGCACTCGTCGATGGAGCACTGGCCCCGGTTACGCCGGTAGCGCCCGAGGCGCCCGTGATCGATCCGAATCTCTCACTCGTTGCGCCGAGCACGACGGCGATCGTGGCGCCGACAACGACCACACCTCCGACGATCGATCCCCAGAGGATCTTCTTGTGGCGACGGTCCTGGCGGCTCGACGTACGTCCGCCGCCGGCAACACCACCCTCCTGCATCCCGGTCAACCCCGAACCCAGCGGCTTTTCGTCCATCGTGCGCCTCATTCTTCATACCCCAGAACAAGGAAGCACCCCGGTCCGAAACCAATAATTGTTAGTGAACCGTACAACGTGGGGCACCGACGCCCCCGAAGTGTGACTAGAGACCGCCGAGACTGGACCACACACCGCCGGGTGGCAAGCGGCTCGAGCGCCAACCAGCGATCGCGCGCAGGCGCCCGTCGGCTTTCTCCACAAGGCCGATGAGCGTGAGTCGGCCTACCTCGACAGTCACGTCCTCAACAGTCATCTCGAGTGCCGCTGCGGTCTCCTCAACCGTGGGCGGAGAGTCGGCGCGCAGGAGGTGCCGGACGATCTTGCGCTGTTCAGCAGGCAACTCGAGGAGCGCCGCCATGTTCATCGTGGGCTTGGACTCAGCGGACTCAGCGGCCTGGATCTTGTCCGAGAGCCCGCTGAATAGCCCTGCGCCGGGAACCTTCTGCTCGCTCATCGCAACTCCGGCATGGCAATCGGCTCGGGCTGCGGGCGGCAGGCGCCGCACCACAGTGCCCCGCCGACGACGATCGCCTTGGTGGGGTCTGCTGCAAAGAGCCCGATGATGTACGGAAGCGGCTGCTGGTGCGATGAGCAGACAGCCCGCCCGCAGAACCGGCAACAACCTCGTGCAGTTTCCTCGCATTGGGCGCACAACATGGCGTCCTCCTCTGGTCAACCAACTCTGCGCCGAACGTCGCGGCCCGACGACTGTTTCCTCACGGTATCGCGCCCGCCCGTCCCGGGCAGCAACCTGTGCCCCGGCTACTCCTGGTCCGCCTGTGGCGGGTTGTTCACCGCACCCCACAGCCCGCCCGAGGGGGGTGGCAGCGTGTTGCCGGCCGGTGGCGGCAGATCGTTCGTGGTAGCGCCGAGGTTCGCCCAGAGTCCCGCGGGTGCGCCCGCTCCAGCCGTATCGGTAACCGACGCACCGAGGTCCGCGAACAGGCCGGACTCCGAGGGGTTTACCGGCAGGTGAGAGCGCAGCCACATCATCGGGAACACACCGATTCGGCGGCGCAGGTCGTCGGCCTGTTCGGTGAGCGCTGCGATGCCCCGGTCATCGCTTGTCCCGCCACGGCTGAGGATGCCGATGCGGCGCTGAAGCGCGATGAGATCGCCGGCAGCCTCGCCGGCCGCCGAGCCGAATCGGTGCTCGAACTCGTCGAGCAGGTCATCCACCGAACTGCCGCCCGCAAGTGCCACCTGCTCGCTCGCGCTGAGGCCGCGGGCCTTCATGTCCTTGCGGGCCCAACGGGCCGACACCGGGATACCGAGCGCCACGATGCCGACCGCGTAGACGAAGGCAAGCACGCCGACCAACGTGATGATGAGGGCCGAAGGCTGCGACACACGGGTGAGCCGGTTGAAGCCCGAATGGATGCCCATGGCGAGTGCGAGACCCGCAACGAACAGGCCGACCCGGGTGAGGATGCCGCGGCGGGCGGCGGCGGCGAGGGCAGCGCCGACGATGGCACTGCACCCTGCGTGCATGAGGTTGGTGGAGGTGACACGGGCAAAGGCGAGCGAGACCGCTTCAGCCTTGTTGCGATCGAGGTACACCCAGTTCTCCCGGATGGCGAACCCGGTACCCGCAGCGAGACCGATCACCGCTCCATCGACGAACCATGAGCAGCGGCGCATGCCCGTGAGCACCGGCGAGAGCAATGATTTACCGATCTCTTCGATGATCGGTGCACCCACCACGAACAGCGAGGCCAGCGTGAACTTCCGGGCCCACGCATCGTTGACGTCCACGATGAGCCAGGTGGAGCCGAACCCCCACAACAGACCGATTGCGATCAGCGGAGCGGTACGCCATCCCCCGCGCCCGAGTGCCACGATGCCAAGCAGCAGCACCACGGGCACGATGGTGGCAATGAGGGTACCTGTCACGTTGCGGAGCATAGGGTGTGGTGGCCGCTGGCGAAGGACGCCGAGGCCCAAAGGCGGCCGGGCGGCGATACCGTCTCGGTCGTCATGGCCGAAGTTGTCGATGTCACCGTGGACCGCCAGCGTTCCGTCAGCGTCGTGTACGACGACGGCGTGACTGCTGCTTTCGCCCTGGACGAACTGCGCCGGGCCTGCCCCTGCGCCGGTTGCCGTGGCGCTCGTGAGCAGGGGCGCGAACCGTTCTCGCTCCCGGCAGGCTCGCCGGGGCCGACCATCACCGATGCCGAACTGGTTGGGGCGTGGGGACTGTCGGTTCGGTGGTCCGATGGACACGAGGCCGGCATCTACTCGTGGGACGCCATGCGTCGCTGGCACGACGGACTGCCTGCGTGAGTTCGCTCCCGCCGCCACCGCCACCGCCGGTTGCGCCGCCCCCGCCAGACAGCAGCGGCCCCGGCCACGAGGCCACCATCTGTTTCCGCCATCCGAACCGGCCGGCCTTCCGCCGCTGTACCCGTTGTGAGCGGACTGCGTGCAACGACTGTCTCGTTAGCGGTTCGGTCGGATCGCTCTGCCCCGACTGCGCAAAGGTCGGGCGGCCCGCAGCACCGGAGCGGATCCGGCGATGGAACGCCACCCGCGGCGGCAATGCCGGCACCTTCCTGCTCATTGCGGTCAACGTCGCCGTCGGCGTCTACACATTCAGTTCCCCGCTGGTGAACCGCACGATCCACCGCGGCCAATACGACCTCGCCGTGAACCGATACTTCGTCGACAAGGGCGAGTGGTGGCGGCTGATCACCTCCGGCTTCACCCACTTCGGGGTCGCTCACCTGTTGATGAACATGATCAGCCTGTACTTCCTCGGCAGGTTTGTGGAGCCCGCGCTCGGTCGCACCAAGTTCTTTGCGCTCTACTTCGCGTCGCTGCTCGCCGGCACGGCTGGGGCGCTCATGCTGCAACCGAGCCTCGGGCTGACCGCAGGCGCGTCGGGTGCGATCTTCGGCCTGCTCGGTGCCTCCGCCGTCGGGCTGCGCCAGCGGGGTGTGCCCCTCATGCAGTCCAGCATCGGCACGATGATCCTCCTCAACCTCGTGCTCACGTTCACCATCGGAGGTATCTCCATCGGTGGTCATCTCGGAGGGCTCGTGGGCGGCGCAGCGTGCGGTGCAGTGATGCTCGCTCCTCACCACCGCCGCCTGCCCCGCTGGGCAGCATGGGCGGCGCCCGTGGCGGTCGCAGCCGTCTCGGTCATCATCGCTCTCGTCGTGTCGCGGCACGGCATGAACAGCTTCCGCTGAGCCCCGTCACACCCCGCGCGTAGGTTGCATCGCAGCCGGCTTCCCCGAGTTCCAACCCGGGAGGTCACCATGTCCCGCCGCCGTCACCCTCACCGCGCCAGCCATCGCCCGAGCCGCTACACCACTGCGGTCGGGCCCGCCCAGCGCACACCCGTACGAAATCTCGAGCAGGCCCTTGCCCACGTGGAGCTCGTGCTCACCGAGCCGCTCAGCCGTGAAACGGCTGCATTGTTCGTGGACGCGGACTACCTCCCGCTCCTGTGCATCGTGGTGGAGGGCGCAGCCCGCCCCGACGACGTACTCGGCATCGCCGATCTCGCCGCTGTGGTCGGCGAGGAGCAGGAGGCCACACACGTCTTGCTCGTCACGTCCCGACCCGGCCAGGGTTTCGAGGTCGAGGACGTGCAGCGTTGGTTCCTGCTCGACCACCTCATCGGCAGTGTCGGCGTGGAACTGCTCGAGTGGTTCGTGTGCAACGAGCAACTGCAGGTGGCAGTCTCACCGTTGGCCGGCGAACCGTCGCGCTGGCCGGATGTCTCACCGCCCTGATAGCCCCCAGTGGGTCGCAGCGCTACTCGATGCGCTCGGCCTCCGGGTACTGAATGGCGCCGAAGCGCTCCCTGCGTTGCGCCGGGGTCAGCCGCAACCCGGCCGCCTGCAGGCGCCGCAGCAGTTCCCTGCCGGCTACCTCTGAGGCGCCAGCACCCACAGCATCCGGGCGCAAGTCCTCGGGGATGTCGTAGTGGTCACCCTGGAAGCCGCGGCGCGGGATCCCGAGGTTCTCCGCAAACTCGTGCAGTTCCTCAAGACTCACGTCGCTCACCATGTGGCACCACTTGCGCCCCTTGAACCACCAGATCGGTTCGTCAACAAAGATGGCCACACCTCACAGGATGTCATGCAGAGCGTTCGCCGTGCGACGATGTGGTCTGTGGACGCACCGATTTCCGGATACTGCGAGCCGCGTTTCGCAGCAGTGCGTGACGCGTTTGCCGCGAACTTTGCCGAGCACGGTGAGGTGGGCGCTGCGGTCTCCATCATCGTCGCTGGCGAGGTGGTCGTTGACCTCGTTGGTGGCTGGCAGGACGAGGCGTGCACCATCCCTTGGCAGGCCGACACCCTGGTGAACTTCTATTCGGTCGGCAAGGCGCTCGGCGCGACGCTCGTGCTGCAACTCGTCGACGAGGGGGTGCTCTCGCTCGACACACGAGTTGGCGAGTTCTGGCCCGAGTTCGCCGAGGGCGGCAAGGAGGCCGTCACCGTTCGCCATGCGCTGTCGCACCAGGCGGCCGTACCGGCGATCCGCACACTGCTCACTGACGATGACCTCTGGCAGTGGGAAACCATGACCGCTGCGCTTGCGGCAACTCCTGCATGGTGGCCCATCGGCACCCGCCACGCCTATCACACGAACTCCTACGGTCACCTCGTGGGCGAGATCGTCCGGCGCGTCACCGGAGAGATGCCCGGCGCCCGCTTCGCGCGCCTTCGGGCTGAGCGCGGGCTCGACGTGTGGTTCGGTGTCCCCCACGAGGAACAACTCCGTTGCGCCGAGGTGATCTGGGCACCGCGTGGTGCGCTCGCCCCGTCAGTGTTCGACGGCCTGGAGGGTGACCTCCTGATGAGCGCCCTTGCCCACTTCAACCCGCCGGGTTACTCGTCAATCGGTCTCGTCAACACTCCCGAGTGGCGGGCGAGCGGCATCCCCTCCACGAGCGGTCACGGCACGGCGAGGGGTGTGGCCGCGTTCTACGCAGCACTGCTCGGCGACGATCCGCTGTTGTCCCCCGCGCTGCTGCACGAGGCATCGCACCCGCAGTCCATCGGGTACTGCCCGATGCTCAACGACGAGATGTCGTTCGGCCTCGGCTTCCAGCCCACCACAGCGCGCCGGCCCTTCAGCCCAGGCCCGAACAGCTTTGGCCACTTCGGCACCGGCGGCGCTGTTGGCCTCGCCGATCCCGACACCGGTGTGGCACTCGGCTACGTGATGAACCACGTGATCCCAAGGTGGCAGAGCAGCCGCAACCGGGCGCTCATCGACACGCTCTACACCTGCCTGTAACCCCGCCGAGTTGCGTCAGTGGGCGCAGGCACAACCGCCGCCGCAACCACCCATCGGTCGGGGGGCGGGGGTGGGGGCAGTACCGTACGAACCGGCCGACGCGCCGACCGAGGCAAACGCTGACAACAGCTTCACCGTGTTGGCATGACCCTGGGGGCACGGCGCAGGTGCACCGGATTCCGACATTGAGCGGCGCACCTCGAAGGTGTTGTCGCAGTCCTTGCAGCGGTACTCGTAGAGCGGCACCCCTGAAGTGTATGCCTTGTCGTCAAGGTGATTGACTGTCGGTGATGCCCCAGATCGCCACCCGCCCCGTCGAGACGGTTGAGCCCGACACCCAAGACGTCACCCAGACCGGGGAACCCGTCGTGGCGCACATCGTGAGAACCGACCCCGGTGAGAGCGCCGCAGCCAAGGTCCTCGAGGCCCGGATTTACGGAACCCCGCTGGAAGCGCTCTGTGGCCACGTCTGGGTGCCCTCCCGGGACCCGAAGCAACTGCCGCTGTGCCAGAAGTGCAAGGACGTCTACGAGATGTACCGGTCCTTCAACGAGGGCCTGCCCGACCGCCCCAACGAATAACCCCGCTCGTTCCCGGTACCGAGAACAACGGCGGGATTAGCGAAAGTTGCGGCTGGCGGTTGCTGCTGCGAGGGAAAGGGCCTCGATGCGCTCGGCCACCACGTTCACCACACCCTCGCTGCGCTCGAGCCTGCCGGACACGAGCAGTGCACCCGCATCACGGGCCACCGCCCGGTGCCGCTTCCAGCACCCCTTGGAGACCACGACGTTCATCAACCCGGTCTCGTCCTCGAGGTTCATGAACGTGGTGCCCTGCGCCGTCATCGGCCGTTGCCGGTGCGTCACTACCCCGGCGATGAGCACCTTGGACCCGGGCTCTGCAGTGCGCAGATCCTCTGCCGTGCGCACACCGCGGGCAGCGAGCGCTTCACGCACAAATCGCGTGGGATGGCCATCGGGCGACACCCCGGTTGCCCAGAGGTCCGCTACGGCCATGGCCTGCTCGTCCATCCCTGGCAGACAGGGAGCCTGCACACCCGAGACGATGCCGGGCAGTCGTCCGGGGCGAGACTCGTTGACCGCTCCCGCTGCCCACAGTGCCTCGCGACGGGACATGCCGAAACAACCGAATGCACCGGCCGTGCCCAACGACTCCAGTTGCACGAGTGTCAGCGCGGGCACGCGGCGCACGAGGTCCTCCGCGGTCGCGAACGGCTGTGCTGCCTCGATGGCCTGCGCCACCGCATGACTCACACCACGAACCGACGACAGGGCAAGACGAACCCCAAGCCCCTGCTTGGACGGGTCGGGGCCCCCTTGTGAGGTGTCGTGCGGCTCGAGTGTGGCAAGTGCCCGCGACGCGTTTACGCATGGCTGCAGCGTGACCACCCCGTGGCGACGCGCGTCTTGCACCAACGAGTGCGGCGACCAAAAGCCCATCGGTTGCGCGTTGAGCAGCGCTGCACAGAATGCAGCAGGTTCGTGATACTTGATCCACGACGATGCATAGACGAGATAGGCGAACGACACCGAGTGGCTCTCGGGAAAGCCGTAGTTCGCGAAGGCCGCCATCTTGGCGAAGATCTCGTTGGCAACCCCCGGGGTGATGCCACGTTCGTGCATGCCGTCGTAGAGACGCTCACGCAATCGCTCCATGCGCGTACGCGAACGCTTCGACCCCATCGCCTGGCGCAACTGGTCCGCCTCGGACGGGGTGAAACCGGCGACATCGATGGCCATCTGCATCAGCTGCTCCTGGAACAGCGGGACACCCAGTGTCTTCGCGAGCGAGTTCTCGAGCAGCGGATGCAGATAGGTAACCGGTTCGAGACCGTTGCGACGCCGGATGTAGGGGTGCACCGAGCCGCCCTGAATGGGGCCGGGACGGATGAGTGCCACTTCCACGACGAGGTCGTAGAACGTGCGCGGCTTGAGGCGGGGCAACGTGGCCATCTGTGCGCGTGACTCCACCTGGAACACGCCCACGGTGTCGGCGCGGCAGAGCATGTCGTACACCTCCACCTCTTGCGGGATGGTTGCGAGGTCGATCTGGTATCCGCGGTGCTCCGCGATGAGGTCGACCGCATAATGCAGCGCGCTGAGCATGCCAAGGCCGAGCAGGTCGAACTTCACGAGTCCTGCCGCGGCGCAGTCGTCCTTGTCCCACTGCAGCACGCTGCGGCGCTCCATGCGGGCCCACTCCACCGGGCATACCTCGATGATCGGCCGGTCGCAGATGACCATGCCACCCGAATGGATACCGAGATGCCTCGGGAAGTCCTCTACCTGCGCGGCGAGGTCGAGCACCGAATCCGGGATGTCGTGGGCCGGGGTGCCATCGGGGTTCCGCTGTGCTGCCGTAGATGCCACAGATCCCCACGCATCGACCTGCTTGCTCCACGCATCCTGCTGGCCGGGGGCGAACCCGAGTGCACGCGCCATGTCCCGCACGCTCGAGCGCGACCGGTAGGTGATGACATTGGCCACCTGCGCCGCATGGTGGCGGCCGTAGCGCGCATACGCGTACTGGATGACCTCCTCGCGACGGTCCGACTCGATGTCGATGTCAATGTCTGGCGGGCCATCACGCTCCGGTGACAGGAAGCGCTCGAAGAGCAGTCCGAGCGACACCGCATCGGCCTTGGTGATGCCGAGCGAGTAGCACACTGCAGAGTTCGCAGCGCTGCCGCGGCCCTGGCAGTAGATGTTCTCCCGTCGACAGAACTCGACGAGATCCCACACCACGAGGAAGTAACCGGGAAAGCCGAGTTGCTCAACGATGCCCAGTTCACGGTCGATGGTTGCCCACGCGCGGGCGCGCAGCGACGAGGTTTCGTTCGCGAACGGTCGCTCGCCGTAGCGGCGGCGCGCGCCCTCCTCGGTGACATGGCGCAGATACTGCATCTCGTTCATGCCGGCGGGGCACGGGTACGGGGGCAACTGCGGCGCGATGAGCGCGAGGTCGAACGCTGCGGCGCGGCCGAGGTCCGCCGCCGCCTGCACCACGCCGGGGTAGCGGGCGAAGCGTCGCGCCTGCTCCGCCCCGGAGCGGAGGTGGGCGAACGAGGTGGCGGGCAACCACGGGTCGAGGTCGTCGAGACTGCGGCGTGACCGCACCGCAGCGAGTGCGGTGGCGAGCGTGCGCCGAGAGGGCGTTGCGTAGTGCACGTTGTTGGTTGCAACTGCTGTCAACCCCTCGCGCATCGCCAGTTCCGCGAGCGCGTCGTTGCGGTGCGAGTCCATCGGGTCGCCGTGGTCCCACAGTTCCACCGCCACGCGGTCACGGCCAAACGCGTCGATGAGTGTGTGCAGTTCGCGCCGCGCCGCACGCGGCCCGTCGCTCACGAGTGCTCGGGGCACCACACCCTTGCGGCACCCCGTAAGCACCCACCAGTGACCCGCGCCCGTGTGGGCGAGATCCGCGAGCGAGCAGCGCGGTGCCCCCTTCTCGCCGGCGAGGTGACCGAGGCTGAGTGCGCGCGACAGCCGTGAATAGCCCTCGGGACCGTCGGCAAGGAGCACGAGGTGTTCACCATGGGGGTCGGGCTGCGGAGCAGGGGGTGTTGCACCCCGGGTGACCTGGCGCTGGGTTGCTGCCTCGTCCTGGGCGAGCCGACGGTGTCGGTCCAGACCCTCAACGAGCGTGACCTCAGCGCCGAACACCGTGGGCAGGCCCACGGCCCGTGCTGCCTCCGCAAGGCGCACCACGCCGTAGAGACCGTGATGATCGGTGAGCGCCAATGCCTCCAGCCCGAGGCGTACGGCCTCCTCCACGAGTTCCTCGGGATGCGAGGCCCCGTCGAGGAACGAGAAGTTCGAGTGACAGTGCAGTTCCGCATAGGGCACGGCCGGAGCCGCAAGACCCCTGCCGGGCGTGGGGTCCGGATCAACCAGCCCCGGGTGCGGCTCGTAGGGCTGGCGCTTGCGGCTCCACGCCGGGCCATCACCACCGGCATTCCAACTGGGACTACCGGGGGCGCGCCCATCGGGCCGGCGACCGGACAGCTTGGCCTCGAGTTCGTTCCACGGCATGGCCGGGTTGTTGAAGCCCATGTACGCGAACATATGTTCGTACAGGGGTCTCCGTCAAGAACAACTGTTCGGTCACGTTATCCCGAGGCCCTCGATCTCACGCACGGTCACCGGAGCGGTTCGCGTCGTGCGCAGCGGGCCCGCCGGGCCACCCGCCCCCGTCGATGCACGCCAGGAAACCGACCAGACGATGCTGAGCCGGGCGGTGAACGACCGGCCGTTGGCAGCAACAGCGGACGAGTGAGGGTAGGCATAACTGCAGCCGGAGGGCGAGGGGACACTGTCGCCGAACGCACCGAGCCAGGGCACCCCGGGGCCCACGCACGTCACCGGTCCGCTCCCCCACGCGCCGTCACCGGGATCGAACTCCAGCCGAATGGGCACTGCCGTCGTCGTCACCCAGAGCGGTCCGCCAGGCGTGGGGATCCACGCCGTGATGCTCACCGGCCGCCACACCGTCGCGTCCGTCCAGAACCAGGTACCCACCGTCACCACAGCCCGGCTCGATGGTGGTGCCGTCCGCAGTGCCGGTCGGGGCAACCAGCGCGTCAGCATGCTCGAGCTCCATCGGTTGATGACTGTCGGCGGCACCTGCGGCACCCACACGAGCCGGTTCCCCGATGGACACATGCTGACGTACAACCGGTAGTTGACACCGGCGATGACGCGAGGGGGCGGCTCCCCACCGGGCAGACCACCGCTGTCCGGGGTGACGAGGAAGGCGGACCATGTGCAGTCCGACCGCGTTCCCGCCCACTCTCCCCAGTAGTGCGAGACGCCTGCCCAGATTCCACCGGGTTCCGTCGTCCCTCCACCGCTCGTGCTCGCCCGCGCAATCACCGCCACCGGGACCACGAGCGTGATGGCCGCGAACAACGCGCAGATCGCGAGCGTTGCGAGGATGACGGCGAGACGCGTCACACGGCGGTGGGCGGCGGGCACCGGTTCTCCCCAGGCCAGAACTCGAGCTCGACGATCTCGCTGCGTCGCCACACACCGTCACGCAGCACGAGCGAGTGACGGGCACGGCGTGAGACCAGCAGATCGTTCCACACGATGTCGTCGTCCGTCCGGCGCGTACCCCGGCTGTCCATCTGCCAACCGCCGTCCACCTCGCAGAGCGTGATCTCGACACGGGTTGGCGAGACATGAACAACCCGTTCCGGCACGACGTACATAACCGCCGGCACGATGCGCGCCACCAGTGAGTTCGACACGTAGTAGCGAACGACGGCAGCAAGCGCGCGATGGGCCTGGGATCCCCCGGTGGCCCAGCGCGAAACGTCGCAACGGGTCGGCAGCCGCAGACACTCGTTGACACCCTGCTGAACCTCCTGCAGCCCGACCGCCACGGGGTCGGGAGGCAGCACCGACCCGGTGGCAGCGGGGGCTGCAGGGACGGAGTCGACGGAAGGAGGGATCGACTCCGGAACATGCACGGCAACGACGGGGGGCGTCGGCCGTACGGGGGACAGGACGGGGTCCGCGCTGCTCGCGGCGCGGCCCGAACAACCGGCAAGCGCAACCCCAACGAGAGCGACAGCAACGAGAGATACGCGGTTCGGTGTCATGGGACGCAGCGTGGACCGTTGATCCTGCGGGGACCAGCGAACCGGCGACAAATGGGGCGGATGACCCAGCCCGAGGTTGCAGTGATGGAGACGCTTCATACCCCCACTGGGTGCACGGGCATACCGGAACGGAAACAGCACCCGGACGTGCAGCACCGAGGGCAGCGTGCATGTACCGGTGGGGCCGATCACGCGAGGGTTGGCTAGCGTCGCCCGCATGCGCGTCGCCATGCTCTCGTGGGAGTACCCGCCGCTCGTCGTAGGTGGCATCTCCGCTCACGTCGAGGGGCTGGCTCAGGCATTGGTGCGTGCCGGGCATGAGGTGGTGGTGTTCTCGCTCCATCACGCCGACGTGCCCGACGACATGACCGTCGACGGCGTACGCGTCCTGCGCGCGCGGACTGATCTGCCGTGGATTCCCGATGGCGACCTCGTTGCCCGGATGGCCTCGGCCAATCACCAGATCGTGCAGCTCGCGGCACAGCTCGACACATGGCGCCCCGACGTCGTGCACGCCCACGACTGGCTCGTTGCGTGGGCCGGTGACACGTTGCGGGCGCTGTGGGGTATTCCCCTCGTCGCGACCATCCACGCAACCGAGCGGGGTCGTCATGGCGGTCACCTCCCGCCCGGTATGCCGGCCGCCATCAATGCCGCCGAGTGGTGGCTCACCTATCAGGCACGCGAGGTCATCTGCTGTTCGCGCTTCATGGCGCGCGAGGTGGTGGACGGGTTCGACCTGCCGCTCGACAAGCTGCACCTCGTGCCCAATGGGGTCGACCCGCGCCTGTGGGCACCAGCAACACCGAACGGGGCCGGCCGGGAACCACTCGTGCTCGCGTGGGGCCGCGTGCAGTACGAGAAGGGCTTTCAGGTACTGGCGAGCGCGATCGCCCTCCTTCGCCAGCGCGTTCCGGGTATCCACTGCGTGATCGCCGGCCGCGGTTCGTACCTGCCGGACCTGCAGTCCCACATCGACCTCGAGGGCGTGTCCGACATTGTGCAGCTCGCCGGTTTCGTGCCGGACACCGACCTTCGCACCCTGCTTCACCGAGCGGGCTGCGCCGTCATCCCGTCGCTCTACGAACCGTTCGGCATCGTGGCGCTCGAGGCGATGGCAGCGGGGGCGCCAACGATCGTCGCCCGTACCGGCGGCCTCGCCGAGATCCTCGACGGCACGGGCGCCGGGCTGCTGTTCGAGCCAGGCTCGGCCGAGGAACTCGCCTCGGCGATCGAGAAGGTACTCACCGATCCTGCCGCTGCATCCGCGCTCACATCCGCATCGGCGGACCTCCTCGGTAAGCACTATTCGTGGGACGCCATTGCGGTATCCACCCTCGCGGTGTACGCACAGGCACTGCGCTGAGCGGCGATACCGTTCGGGTTCCCATGCAGGCAACTCACCGCTTCTTCGTCGCCCCGAGCATCCCGATCCCGCTCGCCGGCCTCACCCGGCTCGCCGCGAACCTGCACTGGACATGGGACGCCCCCACCCAGCACCTCTTCGCGCGCTTGGACCCCGAGGTGTGGGCGGCAACCGCCGGTAACCCGGTTGAGTTCCTCCAGCGTGTCAGCCCGCAGCGATGGGCCGAACTGGCAGACGATCGGTCGGTGGTGGCAGAGGTGGCAGCACGCGCCGATGTGCTCGAGGCAGCCATCCACCGCCCGGGCTGGTTCTCCCACCGAGCAGACTCGCCGTTGCGCCTCATTGCGTACTTCTCGCCCGAGTTCGGCCTCTCCGAGACACTGCCGCAGTACTCGGGTGGGCTCGGGGTACTTGCCGGCGATCACCTGAAGGCTGCATCGGACCTCAGCATCCCGCTGGTCGCGGTCGGCCTGCTCTACCGGCAGGGCTACTTCCGTCAGCGGCTCGACGCAGAGGGCTGGCAGCGGGAGAACTTCCCGCAGCTCGACCCCCGGGCGATGGCACTCACTGACACGGGCATCACGGTCCCGGTCCGCGTGGCGGGCTCGCACGTAGAGGTTGCCGTCTGGCGGGTCGACGTCGGGCGTATTCCGCTGTACCTGCTCGACACCGATGTTGAGGGCAACACACCCGAGGACCGGCTCATCACCGACCGCCTCTACGGCGGCGACGTGGACCACCGGCTCCGCCAGGAGACCGTGCTCGGCATCGGTGGCGTGCGCGCCCTGCGGGCACTCGGTCTTTCGCCGCAGGTGTTCCACACCAACGAGGGACACGCCGGCTTCCTTGCGCTCGAGCGCATCCGCGAGCACGTGGCAGCGGGTCTGCCCTTTGCCCATGCCGTGGAGGCGGTCCGTGCCGGTGGCCTGTTCACCACGCACACCCCGGTCCCGGCTGGGATCGACCGCTATGCACCGGAGCTGATGGACAAGTTCTTCGGCGAGTTCTGCGGCGAGCTCGGCTGCTCGTTCGACGAGCTCATGGCGCTCGGAAGGGACGGCGAGACACCCGAGGCGCCGCGGTTCAACATGGCAGCGCTCGGTCTGCGGATGTCGGCGCGCTCGAACGCCGTCGCCTCGCTCCACGGGGACGTGAGCCGCCGGATGTTCGCAAACCTCTGGCCGGGTGCCCTCGAGCAGGAGACGCCGATCACCTCGGTCACCAACGGCATCCACTCCAAGACGTGGGTGTCGCCCCGCATCGACGCGCTGCTCTCGCGCAGCGTCAACCCGATCTGGGACGGTGCCGACGCCACCGTGTGGTCCCGTGTGCACCACATGGACGACCGCGAGCTCTGGGAGGCGCGTCGTCACGGGCGCAACGCACTGGTCGACTTCGTTCGCAACCGGCTGCAAGCAGATGTCCTCGACCCAGATGCCCTCACCATCGGGTTTGCTCGCCGCTTCGCCACGTACAAGCGCGCCACGCTGCTGCTCTCGCAGCCCGACCGGCTGCGCAGGATGCTGCTGTCTCAGGAGCGGCCCGTGCAGTTCGTCTTTGCGGGCAAGGCGCACCCCGCCGACGAGCCGGGCAAGGCGATGATCCAGGCGATCGAGCAGTTTGCCCGCGAACTGGATGTTGCGCACCGCTTCGTATTCGTGCAGGACTACGACATGCACGTTGCCCGCATGATGTATCAGGGCTGCGACGTTTGGCTCAACACACCGCGACGGCCGCTCGAGGCATGCGGAACATCCGGCATGAAGGCAGCGATGAACGGGGCCCTCAACTGCTCCATCGCTGATGGCTGGTGGGCCGAGTGCGCCGACGGCCTCAACGGCTGGGTGATCACCTCGGCCGACGAGGACCCGGACCCAGCGCGACGCGACCTGCGCGAGGGGTTGAACCTGTTCAACATCCTCGAGGGTGACGTTGTGCCGACCTTCTACGACGGCACTCCCCCTTCGCGCTGGATCGCCAGGATGAAGCACGCGTGGGCAACGCTCGGGCCGTTCGTGACCGCCTCACGCATGGTGAAGGACTACACCACCGGGCTGTACGAACCCGCTGCCGCGCAGTCGGACCGCTTCACCGCCAACAGTGCCGCGGTGGCATCCTCCGTTGCCAACTGGAAGGCCAACGTGGCGCGGCAGTGGGAAGCGGTGCGCATCACGGCGTTCGAGGCAGAGCACGGCAAGGCGTCGGCCGACGTCCACCTCGGCGTGCTCGGCACCGACGACGTCGCCTGCGAGCTCGTGCACGGCCCGGTGGATGCGAACGGATCCCTGCTGCACGCCACGGTCGAGCGCCTCGGTCTCGTCGACGTGCAGGAGGGCACCGCTCGCTTCGCGGGAACCTTCGGCCCGACCGCCGCGGGTTCCTACGGCGTGAGCATCCGGGTCCGTGCACACCACGAGGCGCTCACCAACCCGGTCGAGACGGGACTCATCACCTACCGGTGAAGGCGGCCTTGCCCGGTCCGCTCTCGAGGAAGCTCTTCACGCCGATCTTGCTGTCCTGCGTGCGGAACGACTCCACGAACAGCCGTTGCTCGAGGAGCAGACCGTCCGCCAGCGACAGCGAGAGCCCCTGGTCGATCGCCTGCTTGCAGTAGGCGCCCGCCACGAGTGCCCCCTTGGCAACCTCGGCAGCGAGTGCGAGCGCACGCTCGTGCAACTGCTCGTTCGCCACGACCTCGTCGGCGAGCCCGATACGGAGCGCCTCGTCAGCCTTCACCTGACGGCCGGTGATGCACAGTTCCTTGGCCCGGGAGGCGCCCACCGCGCGTGCGAGCCGCTGCGTGCCACCACCTCCGGGGATGATGCCGAGCAGGATCTCGGGCTGGCCGAATACCGCGCGCTCGCCGGCGATGCGATAGTCGCAAGACAGCGCGAGTTCGCAGCCGCCGCCCAGCGCGTACCCACTCACCGCAGCGATGACGAACCGCGGGATCGCAGCGACCGCGTCGAGGGCCCTGTGGAAGCGCGCCGTGATCGGACCGGCCTCGTCGGGACCACCGAACTCGGAGATGTCCGCGCCCGCAGCGAAGATCCGCTCGCCGCCGGTGACGACCACGGCACCCGGGGGGTTGGCCGTGAGATCGAGTGCTGCTGCGTGGATCTGGTCCAGCAGGTCGGCCTTCAGCGCGTTGACCTTCGGGTTGTTGAGGGTGAGGACGGCGACCCCATCGGGTCGGCGCTCGAGATGGACCAGTTCGCTCATGGGAGCGAGACTACGCGCCCACGCCCCGGAGCATCTCGTCCGCCGCTCCCCACGGGTCCACCTGACGGGCCGCAACACCGTCCTCCAGACGGTCCCAACAGTCACCCGTGCAGATATCCCGGGCGCGTATCTCGAGCCGACGGACGATGATCTCGCGCAACTCGTCCCGGAGCCGGCGCTGGCGACGCTTCTGCAGCTCCCCGCTCGCCGTGATGTGCTCGCGGTGCTCGGTGACAGCCGCCCAGAACGTCTCGATCCCGTCGTTCTGTGAGGCGACCGTCGGGATGATGGGCGGGCGCCAGTCACCCAGTTGCGACAACTCCAGCATCTGCTCGAGGTCCCGACGGGTCTCGTCGACCCCCTTGCGGTCCGCCTTGTTGATCACGAAGATGTCCGCGATCTCCATGAGCCCGGCCTTGTTCGCCTGCACGGAATCGCCCCAGCCAGGGTTCACGACCACCACGGTCGTGTCGGCCTTGCCGGCGATCTCTACCTCAACCTGACCGACACCGACGGTCTCGATGAGCACGAGTTCGTGGCCGAGTGCATCGAGCAGTCGCACCGCCTCGGGCGCGGCGAGCGACAGACCGCCGAGGTGACCACGTGTGGCCATCGAGCGGATGAACACGCCGGGATCGGTTGCGTGGTCCTGCATGCGCACGCGGTCCCCGAGGATCGCCCCGCCGCTGAACGGCGAGGACGGGTCGATGGCGAGCACCGCTACCTCGCGGTCAAGTGAACGGATGTGGCCGATCGTTGCGCTGGTGAGCGTGGACTTGCCCGCGCCCGGCGCTCCGGTGAGCCCCACCGTGTAGGCATTGCCGCCGAGGGGGTACGACAGCCGTCCGACCTCGCGGGCGCTCTCGCCGCCCCGCTCAATCAGCGACAGCAACCTCGCCATGGCGGCGCGATCACCTGCCCGTGCGGCGTCGAACAACTCCTGGGGTGACCGGTCCTTGCGTGCCATAAGGACGCTCAGACTGCCACGACTTCGGTGACGCCATCGACTCGGTCGCGCATGATGCGCTCGACACCGGCCTTGAGCGTCTGGGAGGAGGCGGGGCAGGAAACGCACGCCCCGACGAGGCTGACCGACACCACCCCAGTGACCTCGTCCACGTCACGCAGCACGATGTCGCCGCCGTCTGCCTGGAGAGCAGGGCGAATGGCTTCGATCGTCTCTTCGACTTGCTGGCGCATGGTGAGGCAAAGGGTACCGGTCCGGAGGACGACTGTGATGCTGGCCCGCGTGTCCCTAGATTAACCTCATGATTGCCCACGCCGGGGAGTTCACCTGGGACGAGATCCTGATCGTCCTGACCCCGCTTCTCGTGATTGCGGCCCTGCTCTGGCGGGCCCGACGGCGAGTCAGGGATCAGCGGATGCGTTCAATGTCGGCGCCCAAGGACGCCAACCTGCCCACCAAGTCGTCGTAGCCGCGGTCCACGTGGTGGACGTCGCTGATCAGCGTCTCGCCCACCGCCGCCAATCCGGCCACGACGAGCGCTGCGCCGGCACGGATGTCCGGCGCGCGAACGGGTGCACCCTCGAGTGCGGTCACCCCACGGACCACAGCGTGATGCCCATCGGTGCGGATATCCGCACCGAGTCGCTGAAGTTCCTCCACGTAGCGGAAGCGGCCCGGGTATAGGTTCTCGGTAACGATGCCGACGCCGTCGGCGACCGCGAGCAGCGTGACCATGAGCGGCTTGTAGTCGGTGGCGAACCCCGGGTACGGCAGTGTCTGCACGTCGAGCGAGCGCAGCCGGCGGCTGTCTGCGTACACGAGGATGCCGTCCTGCTGGGGCGTGGTCTGGACACCCATCTCGCGGAGCCGGCGGAGATACATCTCCATGTGCTCGGCCCTCGCGCCGCGCACCACCACCTCACCCTGACAGACCGCCACGGCCGCCAGATAGGTGGCGGCCTGTACACGGTCGGGTACCACGGCGTGGTCTGCCGCAGACAGATCGCCCTGGGGAACCCCGTGCACAGAGAGCGTGGGCGACCCGACACCCTCGATGGACGCACCCATGGAGTTGAGGAAGTTGCAGAGGTCTGCCACCTCGGGTTCGCGGGCGGCGTTGTCGATCACCGTCGCCCCCTTGGCCACGACCGCCGCCATCAAGATGTTCTCGGTTGCCCCGACGCTCGGGAAGTCGAGCGTGATCTCCGCCCCGTGCAGCCCCTCTGTTCGCGCCTCGATGTATCCACGGCGCAGTTCAAAGGTGGCCCCGAGCGCCTCGAGCCCCTTCAGGTGCATGTCGATCGGTCGCTTGCCGAAATCGTCACCGCCCGGCATCGACACCCGCGCCACACCGCACCGCGCGAGCAGCGGGCCGAGCACCACGATCGATGCCCGGATGCGCTCGACGAGTTCGTACGGTGCCTCCGGCGTGATCGAGCCGCTGTTCTCCATCACGAGCACGTCCGGGCGGGCGGGGTCGAGGTAACTGGTGACACCGAGCGCAGCGAGCAACTCCCCCATCGTTGCGACGTCGTCGATACCCGGCACGTTCGAGATCTCGTACCGACCGTTGGCGAGCAGCGTTGCCGCCATGAGTTTGAGCACCGAGTTCTTGGCGCCCGGAACGGTGACCTCGCCCTCGAGGGGTCCGCTGCGTCGGGCGACGATGTACCCAGAAGAGCGGGACATATGTGACGAATCGGTTACCACTGGCCCAGAGTATGCTCTACCCGTGCGGTCACGTGCTGGACGCCCCCTCGTTCAGCACCTGAGCCCGGGTTCCACGGGCCTCGAACAGGCCCTTCAACCTCGGGACGACCTGCTTCTCGAGCGTGAGACCGAGCGCGGGGTGTTCGTGCAGACCCACGGCCCGTTTGTCCACTACCAGCGCACTGTCACCCTCGGCGGCGAAGGCGCCACACAGGTCATCCAGTATCGGCTTCGCCTGCCCTGGTTCGGCTGGCTGTACGGGCCGCTCGTGCGTCGTGCCCTGAAGCACCGGCCGACCGCCGACCGGCCCGCCGGGCTCCAGCCGTGGTGGGCCCCGGGGGACCGACTCGACCAGCGTCAGGTGCTCGTACTCGGCCTGCTTGCCGCGGCGTCGATGTGCAGCACGTTCACCAACACCATTTTCACCCAGTTCGCCCACAAGGCCACCGACGCGTTCGGGGTCGGGAGCACGGGACAGGGCGTGGCCGGCGCAATCGTCCGGGCCGGCGTGGTGATCGTGCTCCCGTTCGCGTTCCGGGCAGACCACATCGGTCGACGCCGCGTGATGCGTTGGCTCGTCGTTGCTGCGCCCGTTGTCTGCTCGCTCGGCGCGCTCGCGCCAAACTTCCCGATTCTCGTCGTCACCCAAACGATCGGTCGTCCGCTCGGGCTCGCCCTCGACCTGCTCATCGCGGTCGTGGCCGCCGAAGAGGTGCCGAGGAACAGCCGGGCCTACGTGGTGAGCGTGATCGCGATGGCGGGGGGTATCGGTGCCGGGTTATGCGTCTGGATGCTCCCGCTCGCGGGGCTTGGCACGTGGGGCTGGCGCGTCCCCTTTGCGGCAACGCTCATCTGGCTCGCTGTAGCGGTCTCGATACGCAGGCACCTGCCCGAGACGGTTCGTTTCGTCGCCGTGCATGCCGAGGCACCAAGACTTCGCACACCGCGCCTCAGCACCATCTCGCTCATCGCGTTCCTCACCAACCTCTTCCTCGCACCGGCGTCGTTCTTCCAGAACCGATTCCTCGAGCAGGCACGTGGCTATTCCAATCTCGGTGTCACGCTCTTCACGGTGTTCACGGCGATGCCGTCGGGCATCGGTCTCCTCATCGGCGGTGCGCTCGCGGACCGGCACGGCCGGCGCGGGATCGGCGCGGCCGGCATCCTGGTCGGGTCGCTGCTGATCCAGTCCTCGTTCATGATCGCGGGCGCACCAATGTGGGGCACGGCGATCCTCGGCGGTATCTGTCTCGGGATCGCGGTGCCCGCACTTATGGTGTACCGGACCGAGCTGTTCCCCACGGGGAACCGGGGACGGGCCGGTGGGATCGTCACGACATCCAGCCTGCTCGGCGGGAGCATCGGGCTCGTCGTTACCGGCCAGTTCCTCGACCGCGGGCACTCGTACGGCTCTGTGCTCGGTGTGCTGTCGCTCACCCAGATCATCGTGGCCCTGCTCATCATCCGACGGCTGCCGGAATCCGCACACCGCGAGCTCGAGGACCTCAACCCCGAGGACCTCAACCCAATTCGACTCGCGCCGGGTGGCGCAGCCGGGCCCGTTACGGGCTGAGGATCCTTCGCGCCTCGCCGAGGTCCGAGATCAGCTTCGCCGCAACCGTCGAGTCGCCGCCGGCATCGGGGTGCGCGTCCCGCACTCGCAGCCGGAAACGTGACGTCACTTCCTTCTTCGGCGGCTTCACGGTCCCGGGCGGGAACCCGAGCAGGTCCAGTGCCCACGCAGTGGGATTGGTGACAGCCGTGAACGAACCGGATACGCCACCGAGAAACGACGAGATGAATGCCTCGCCGAGCGGGCCCCTCCACCGGTACGCGCGACGCAGCGACGGCGCAACGACGCGACGTGCGGTGGCATCGAGTCGCTCGAGCGCATAGATCGCCCCGAGAACCTGCTGCAGGGGGGAACCCTGCCCGCGGAACTCGAAACTCAGTTGATCGCCGTCACTGATCAGCGAGTGCACCGAGCGGGCCAAGCCGTGACGGTCTGCCTGATACCGGTGGCGGAGGCGTGGCTGGGCGACGTGGTCTCCCCGCTCCACCTCGGCGAGCAGTCGGTGCACGTCGGGCGCCAGGTCGTCGTCGATACCCGGCGCGTGGGCCGCAACCACGGCTCCGAGCAGCAGACCGCCTACACCCGGCGCCGGGTCGGCCGGAAGGACGAGATGACCGAGGGAGACACGACGTGTCGGCGCAATCGGTCGGGAGTGCCACACTTCGAACTCGGCCAGCAGCACGGCGCCAAACGCTATCGGTCCGTTTCGGGTGACCGCTCCGTTGGTTCGGCGGGTCGGTCAGCGGCGCACGATGTCCCGGGCCACCTCGCCGAGACGCTCGTAGTCCCGGGGGTTGCGGTCGAACATCGCCGCCCCGTAGTAGAGGACCACACGGGACGCAACGCCTGCATACCGGGTGACGAGGGCGTCTGCCAGATCTTCCCACGTGGCGGTGACGATGAAGTGATCGAGGATGTCATCGGTCACCACGTCGGCCATGCCCTGCACGTCGCCGGCCTTCTGGCGCTCGCGGATCCTCGCCGTGGTGTCCGGGTGACCGATCTGCTCGAAGATGAACGCATAGTTCGGCGTCGAGCCATAGAACGACACCTGCTGGCGGGCCATCTCCCGCCAGCGCTGCTGTTCCTCGCGCGAGTCGCCCACCACCGTGAACGTCGGCACGATCAACTGCACCGAGCCCGGTGCGCGGCCCGCCTCGGCAAGCCCGGCGGCAACAGTGTCGACCACCGTCTCACGCAAGTACGCGTCCGTGTTCATCGGGTGTACGTGAACGCCGTCGGCGACCCGGCCCGCCATGCGCAGCATCCACGGGCCAACGGCCGCAACGTCGATCGCGGGGTCGGGCAGGCCGATTGGGCCGGGTGACCATGCCTTGGGCAGCAGCGACATTTTCGTGAAGCGACCCTCGAAGTTGAACGGCTCGCCACGGAATCCCGCGAAGCAGGCCCGCACGGCCTGCACGTAGTCCTCGAGACGCGGACCGGGCGGATCGAACGGAACGCCGAAGCGACGTTCCACGTGTGCTCGTACCTGCGTACCGAGCCCGAGGCGGAAGCGCCCGCCACAGGCCTCCGCGAGCTCCCACGCCGTAGACGCCGTGATCATCGGACTGCGCGGGAACGCCACTGCGACACCGGTGGCGAGATCCAGTTCCGGCTCGGCGAGGGCCGACGCGGCGCACGCAAGGTATGCCGTCCGGCCGGTCTCGGTGAGCACGAGTCCGGAAAAACCGGCCGCCTTGGTTGCCCTTGCGAACTCCTGCATCGAGCGCAGTGACCTGCCCCCGGTCATCACATCGACCTGCATGTTCCCTCCTTGGTCCGCCCTCAGCCTGCCAGATGCCGGCAGGTGGGGTTCAGATCAGCGGGCGCAGGAGTGCGTAGAGGTTCGCGGCAATCTCCTCAACAGCGTCGGTGTCGTCCGCAACGGCATCCGCGAGGTCTTCGCCCAGTTCGAGCATCTGCATCCACAGGTTCGGGTCCACTCCGAACGGCGGTTGCGCAGGCTCTGCGGCATCGAGGGCCTCGAGCAGCTCGGCGTACTTCGTGGCATCCACCTTGCCCTTGCGCATGCGTTCTGCCGTGAGGAAGAGCACCGAGGCGATCTCGGCCGGATCGATGTGGCTGGACGGCTCCGAACGTGGCTCGATGCCGTCCATCTCGTCCAGGATGGCTTCTACGTCCTCGTCACGGTCGGTCGGCACCACGAGCAACTCACCCTCCCAGTGGTGCGGGACACTGAGCTCCACGAGCCGTTCGACGAGTTCCATACGCCGCGAAGAGTCCCATCCATCGAGCGGGAACTCGGTGTCGCCGCCGGAGGTTTCGCCAACCGACCCGGGGCCCGCGGACTCGGCGTCCTCCTCGGCGAGCATCTCGCGCTCCTCTTCCTCCACCAGATCGAACTGGTCCTCGATTCGCTCGAGCATGCGGTCCGCCGATTCCTCGTGGACCTCGGGGATGATCAAGTCAGTGCCGTCCCACAGGTGGGGCAGACCGGACTCGGCGAACGCGATTGCGGTCTCGGTCTGGGCGTCGATCGGCCACGCCGACAGGTCGTACACGACCTGCTCATCCTCGTCAAGGAGCCGAATGTCGATGTCCTCACCGGGTTCCACGAGTGCAACACCGCAGTGGTTGCAGGACTCCTTGAAGTCGAGATACTCCGCACTACACAGCGGACACACGCGGGTGGACATGAGATCGAGGCTACTCCTCGCGTCAATCGGGTCACCGCTGCAGTGGCAATCACACGATGCGTGCGACGAACTGCTCGGTGAGCGCGTACTCGGCCGCCTGATTCACCGGCTGACGGAACCCGTGCCCCTCGCCCTCGAAAACGTGAAGCTCCACATCGCGGTGCAGTTCCGCTGCCCGCCGCGCGAACTCGATGCTGTTCGCAACCGGCACTACCGGATCGCTGTCGCCGTGCAGGATGAGCACCGGCCGGGCGAGGCGCACTGGATCGATGACCACGAGGTCGTCACCGATGAGTGTGTCGTTGTAGTGCGCCTCGAAGCGGTGTGTCGCCCCGGCCAGCACGCGCGGGTCGGTGACCGGGTACACAACAGCTGCGCCCACAGCGAGCTCGGGGTTCGACATCAGCACGTTGAGTGCCGTGTAACCGCCGGCCGAACCGCCCATGAGCACGGTTCGCTCCCTCGTCCCCCACCCGAGTGCCTGTGCGTACGCAATGGTGGCCGCCACGTCGGCCGCGTCAGCGCTCCCCCAGCGGCCCCGCATCGCCTGCTGGAACGCGCGACCGTGCCCGGTGGAACCGCGGTGATCGGGCACGAGCACTGTCCACCCGCGTGACACCCAGAACGTCACGCGTGGCATGAACGTCACCTGCCACTGGTCGGTCGGGCCGCCGTGCACCCAGCAAATGAGGCGACCCTCGGCGCGGGCCGCCGGGTCTGCGGGTCGATAAGCACGTGCGGGCACGCGTGCCCCCTGGTAGGTGCTCACCTCGATGAGTTCGGGCTCGACGAGGTGCTCCTCCACCTGCGACCACTCGGCGACAGGGCCGACGGCAAGTGTGGTGCGCGACCACGCGGTCCCGTCCGCGTTCGTGTCGTACGCAACAGCCTGCGTCGGTGTGCGCCCGCCCGTGCGCAGTGCCGTCACGCGGTCACCGACCCAGCGCAACTGGCCGTGAACGCCCTTGGCCACCTCCGTCACCGCACCGGTCGACACGTCCACCACTACGAGGCGGCCGAACCCGGACTCGTTGCGGTTGAGCACCACGCGCGCACCGTCGGGAGACACCGCGAACGAGCGCTGGCCCGGGCCCCAACCGGGTCCGGCATGCTCGTGGCGCTCGTCGAGCACACTGATGCCATCGCGACGGATGTTGAGCCATCCGGTCGAGTCGCAAACGTCCCACAGCGAACCGTCGGTCGAGAAGCGGGGCTGCTGCACCTGCTGCACCGCTGTCGGGCCGGTCCGTTCGGGGAGGGCGCCAGGCACTGGCGACCAGCGAACGGTGAACGACTCGTCCCACGACATGTTCGGGACATCCCACGCCTGCCACACCAGTTCACGGCCGTCCGGGGACCACGCGGGGTCGGTGACGAAATCGGATCCGGCTGCGACCAACAGGCCCGCATCAGCGCCGTCGACACGAACGATGTGGACCGTCGCGAGGTCGACAACGAACGCAACACTGCAGCCGTCCGGCGAGACTGCCGGTGAGGTGACCTCGTGCCCGGGATCAAGCGCAGAGAGGGCACGACGCTCACCGGTGAGTAGGTGCAGCCAGACCTGGCCGTCGACGGCTGCGTACACGAATCCCGACGCGTCGGGCAGCCAGTCGGCGCACCCGCCACTGAGGCCCCGCGCAAGCACGGGCCCGGGATTGACCGAGAGCACCCGCTCCGGGCCCCCGTGCGACGGAACCAGCAGCATCGCGCTCCGGCCGGCAGTGCGCACACCGACGAGAACCGACTGGCCGTTTGGGGACGGACACGGCCCGGAAAGCTCCCTGCCGGAGAGGCACAGATTCACGTTGATCATCGAAGGGCACCGTAGCGAGCGCGCGGTGTTACGTTCTTGTCGTGCCCGAACGTGAATCCCCCAGCCGGAACCTCGCCCTCGAACTTGTCCGTGTTACCGAGTCGGCGGCCCTCGCAGCGTCACGCTGGATGGGCCGCGGTGACAAGAACGGCGCGGACGGTGCTGCCGTCGAGGCGATGCGCACTGTGCTGTCCACCGTCGCCATGGACGGCATCGTGGTGATCGGTGAGGGCGAAAAGGACGAGGCGCCGATGCTCTACAACGGCGAGATGGTCGGCGACGGCACGTCACCCAAGTGCGACGTGGCAGTGGACCCGATCGATGGCACCACGCTCACCTCACTCGGCCGGGGCAACGCGCTTGCGGTGATCGCCGTATCGGATCGCGGCACGATGTTCAATCCCGGCCCGTGCGTGTACATGGAAAAAATCGCTGTTGGGCCCGAGGCCGCCGGCGCGATCGACGTCACCGCGTCACCCACGCAGAACCTCCGCTGGATCGCGAAGGCCAAGGGCACCCAGGTTCGGGACCTCACCGCTGTCGTGCTGGACCGCCCGCGGCACAGCGAACTGATCGAGGAGATCCGCGAGGCCGGCGCCCGCATCCGGCTCATCACCGACGGCGACATCTACGGAGCCATCGCCACCTGTTGGCCCCGTGCCGGCGCAGACGTGCTCTTCGGCATCGGCGGCACCCCGGAGGGCGTCACCGCCGCCGCGGCGCTGAAGTGCATGGGCGGCGAGATCCAGGGACGGCTCTGGCCGCGCAACGACAGGGAGCGCCAGGCGGCCATCGAGGCCGGTTACGACCTCGACCGCATCCTCACCACCGATGACCTCGTGCAGGGCGACAACTGCTTCTTCGCCGCCACCGGCGTCACCGACGGCGAACTGCTCCAGGGCGTCCACTTCGAGGGCCGCATCGCCACCACGCAGTCGCTCGTCATGCGCTCGAAGTCCGGCACGGTCCGCCTCATCACGTCGCGCCACCGACTCGACAAGCTGAAGGACTTCGCGTCCGTCGACTACGCCTGATGGGCTAGCCCTCGCAGGCCACCCCATCGCGATCCCGGTCAAGGCCCGTGCGATAGCCCGGTTCTCCCTCGCGCAGCGGCGCGGCACCCGCGGCCCGTGCGGCAGCACAGTTCGCGAAGTACACATCGCCACCACCCACCCCGGCATCGTTGGACGGCACGCTGTCGACGGCACCGCCCGAACCCGCCGGGGGCACGTCCACCGGCGGCGCAGTCGGTGCGGGCACCCGCAGGCCCGGACACTCCGAGGTCAACAAGTTGCGCACCCGCCCGAACTCGCTCTGATCCATCGAGAGGTTCCAGCGAACCTTGATGGACACCCAGTCGCCGAGATAGGTACACACGAACGACGACATCGGTAACCAGTTCGACGGGTCCTTGTCGCTCTTGGCGCGGTTGGAGTCGTCGCTTACCGCCCTCAGCGTTCGGGAATCGGTGACATCGTTCGCGAACAGGCGCCGGGCGGTCGGCGACCAGTCCCAAGCACCGGAATCCCACGCCTCCTTCAGGGCGACAACGTGATCGATGTCGATCTCGGAGGGGAGGGTCTCCTCCCAACCGTCGTAAACCGAGTACCAGTCCCCCTCCACCACCCGACAGCGGTACGGGTCGCGCTGCACCAGGGACGACGAGTCGCGTGTCAACACTTCGGCGCGGGTGTCACAGCCGTCTCCGTCGAGGTCCACCCAATGGGCAAACAGGCTCCGCTGGTAGCCGCTGCCTTGCTCGTTCTCCACCACGACCCCAGCGAGCAGGTCGAGCACCAGCACCGTCCCGTCCGGGGCATCGGTGCTCGAGGTTGCCTGCTGACCCGTCGGCGAGGGTGCTGTGGACGGCCGGGTGGACGACGACTGCGCGACACGCGTGGAAGCCACCGCCACGGTCGTGGTGGGGGCCGTATCGGGCCCACCCGGCGCAAGGGTGACGGGGACCGTGCTGGTTGCGACTGTGCTGGTTGCAGCCCTGCCGCCGGAACACGAGACGAGCAGGGCCGAAGCGAGCGCGAGCGCGGCACGGGTCAGTCTGCGCTCCAGCACGGGCAGGCGGCGCGGGCCCCTCGTGATCGACATCGGGTCGGGTGCCGTCAGTCCAGTCTCACGCCGACGCAGTCCGAGCCGCACGACCCTGCTTCTGGCGACCCGGCGTCGGCGGGTGCCGGTCGGTGCAGCACCGCCTTTGTCGGCCGCACCTCGACAACCTCGCCGGACGCGCTTGCGGCCCCGTCGGCGATGAGGCTGTACCCGCCCGCCTCGGCGGGGGGCCACACGAGGCTCACGCCGTTCGGCCGCGCCGAAGCGTTCGACACCGTGCGCCGGCCAACTGTTGCGCGCAACACGCCATTCACGAGCACCGGGGTGACGGCGACAGCGTGCGGTCGGCCATCGTCGCTCACCGTGAGGAGATAGGCGTAGGGACGTTCGGCCATCGCCTCGGCGAGACCCTCAACCGGTACCGGGATGCTCATCGCTCTGCTCCTGCAACGCCGTCGTCGGGAAGGCCGACGTCGCCCCCACGACTGTACGCGCTTACTGTCGCGATCACCCGTTGAGCCCGCCAGGGCAATGCGCGGGCGGTTTCGGTACCGAGAACGCAGAGGGGACGACCCACTAGGCCCGGGCGGCCTCGACACGGGCGCGCACCTGCGGCACCACCTCGCGGGTGTACCGCAACAGGTTCGGGGTAATTGAGTGCGGCAGGATCCCCGGCGCCGAGCCCCACGAGACCACGTCGGTGAACCCGTTGTCGAGGATGAACGAGGTGAGTTCCTCCACGCAGGTCGCCACGTCACCAATAATCGGTCGCTGTGGGATGCGCTCCTTACCGGTCAGGTTCCCCGCCGAATCCGGGCCCGCCTCCTCGCCGAGTTTCGCGTACACCGCCACGCGGTAACGCTCGGCCTGACGCAGCGGCGGCCAGTCGCGCTCGGGGTCGTCGGTGACGAGCACGCTGCGGATGATGCCGACGCGACGGTCGTCGGGCTGTTGGCCGGCCGCGAGCGACGATGCACGCCATTCGTCGAGCACCACGCGCGCGTCGCCCTGCGGCAGCACGTTCACACCGAAGCGAACGGCGCGAGCGACACTCGCGGCACTCGTGGTTGCGAGCCAGATCGGCGGTCCCCCTGGTTGAACCGTGTGCGGCGTGAT
Organism: Ferrithrix thermotolerans DSM 19514; assembly: GCA_945889085.1. Classification (GTDB taxonomy): domain Bacteria; phylum Actinomycetota; class Acidimicrobiia; order Acidimicrobiales; family Ilumatobacteraceae; genus WLJO01. The sequence goes on along the minus strand of CAMDBM010000006.1, from coordinate 24,254 downwards.
GTGCACGTCGTCGAACTGGTAGCGCTTGCCGCGGAACGAGAACCGCTCACCGCTCCACGCCAACTGCAGGATCTGCACCATCTCCTCGGTAAGCGACACACGGTTCTTCAGCGGGATACCGAACGTGCGGAACTCGTGCGGTGCGTACGCAAGCCCGAGGCCGATCTCCATCCGCCCGTTCGAGATCTGGTCGAGCACCGCAACGTCCTCAGCGAACCGCAGGGGGTGCTGGAACGGGGCCAGCGCGACATCGGTAGAGATACGCATGCGCTTGGTGATCGCTGCCACTGCGCCGGCTACCGGCACCACGCTGGGCAGATACCCATCGTCCATGAAGTGGTGCTCGCTGAACCAGGTCATGTCGAGGCCCGCTTCGTCGAGCATCGCGACCTGTTCGAGTGTCTCGCGATAGACGTCCTGCATGGTGTGAGCGCTGCCGGGCGGACAGCGGAAGTCGTGGACTACTCCGAAGCGGACGGGCGGGGTCATGACCAGACAGTACGCGGCCCTGAGGGGACATGCATCACCCGTCACTCGGTAGGGACGTGCGGCCCATCCGTACGGGGTGGAAGGGACGGATGGGAGGGACATACGTACCGCACGCCAAGTATGTATAACCGTTGCGACCCCGCCTCCACCGCTGCGATCTTCGCGGGACACACAACACCGTGTGGTCGAGCAAAGGGGTCATCATGAAAAAGTCCATTGCAGTCATACTCGCCGGAAGTTCCGTATTCACCCTTGCGGCAGCGGCGGCCTCAACGCTCACGGTCACCGGCGTCAAGGACGTGAAGGCCGGCTCTCAGGCCGCTGTCACCTGCACCGTGGGTGACGTGACGGTGACGCCCGTGCACAACGGCACGACGCTCAACTCCCTCACGGTCACCACCTCAGCAGACGGCTCGGCGGATGCAGGTTGTGCCGGCTTCACCATCTACACCAAGGTTGCGGTGACCGGAACGAGTGCCCCGGCATCGGGCTTTCTCTTCCTCGACAACCTGACCGCCAACGTCGACCGCACCGCAGGCACCACCCTCGACCTCGGCACAACAACTGGCGAGGTGTTCGCTACCTTCGCCAGCGGCCTGCCGGCAACGAAGGTTGCAGCACCGAACCTGACCGCCATCACGCTCGGCACGGTGAGCGTTGTGGTTGCCGCCACTGCTCCCACCGGTGACAGCACCACCCCGGTCGGCTGGGGCGCCTGATCACTGACACACCCGATCCGGGTGTGATCTGAGCCCGAGCTGTAGGTGGGTGACCCCAAGGGGTCGCCCACCTACAGCCGTTCCGGAGGACGAAACACATGCACATCACCTCGAGACAACCTGTTCGCCACACCGTGCGGCACGTCGCGTCCTGGGTCGGCTTTGCAGCACTCGTGGCGCTGCTCTGGTGGTACGTCGTGCCCTCGGGCGTACCCGGTGGCCGCACCAATTACATCGTCGTGAGCGGGCACTCGATGGAGCCGATGCTCCACACCGGCGATCTCGCTGTGGCCCGGTCCCAAGGTTCCTACCGAACGGGTGACCTCATCGTCGTGAACGTCCTCGGCGGCAGTGTCATCCACCGGATCGTCGACGGCAGCGCCGAGGCCGGGTGGCGCACGAAAGGCGACAACAACTCGTGGGTCGACCCCTGGGTGGTCCACCCCAACGAGGTCGTCGGGCGCTACGCCATCCAGATCAACGGCTTCGCCAACGCGCTGCTCTGGGTACGCACCAAACCGCTGCAGTTCGGCGCCGCATGCGCGCTCATAACCCTGCTCCCGTATCTCCCGCGCCGCAGGCGGCGCATCGCACCGGTGCTTGCCGAGGCTCTCGTCCATGCGGTACCGGAACCGGCACTAGCGCGTCGCACCACCGACCGGAGCGCACTCATCACGAGCGCCACCTGCATGGTGCTCTCGCTCGCGGGTGCCGCGTCGCTCCTCGCCCGTCACCAACTCGCCTCGTTCGCCGGCATCGTCGCCACCACAGCGCTCGCAATATCCGGCGCAAGCACCCTGTACCTCGGCTATTGGGTCTACGACGGCCGCGGCACCGAGGAGCCGACCAAGTCGCTGCTCGCTCTCTCGGGCATACTCCGCCTGGTGAACGCTCTCCCCGACGTGGACGCGACCCTCGTCGGTTCGGCAACCGAGTTGCGGTCCCTCGCGGAGGCCTTCCGGCTTCCGGTTTTGCACCACGTCGACGAACAGGCGCGCCGTCACGAGTTCCTGCTCATCACCGAGCGGGCCGGGGCGTTCGCGTGGATTGCCCCGATGGGCGAACCTCCCCTGCCGGATCCGACCCCGCTGCGCAGGCCCGCCGACGAGGAATCCGGGCACCAGCACTCCCAAGCTGCCTGAGCCTGCGACACCGACTCGCGATACCTTCGGTCAGGTTTTCGTATCCTCCCGGATAGAACAAGTTGCACGGAGTCGGTCCCTGCCGACCGCGTTCACCTCAAGGAGACCCTCCATGGCCATTCGGCTGGGCGACGAAGCACCCGACTTCACGGCGGACACCACGCAGGGCACGATCCACTTCCACGAGTGGCTTGGCGACTCATGGGGTGTGCTGTTCAGCCACCCGAAGGACTTCACGCCGGTGTGCACCACCGAACTGGGCTACGTCGCGAGGATCAAGCCCGAGTTCGACCGACGGAACGTGAAAGTGATCGGGCTCTCGGTGGACACTGTTGACTCCCACGTCAAGTGGGAGCAGGACATCGCAGAGACCCAGGGCACTGCGGTCAACTTCCCCATGATCGGCGACCCGGACCGCACGGTGTCCAACCTCTACGACATGATCCACCCGAACGCGAGCGACAGCTTCACCGTTCGCTCGGTATTCGTGATCGGGTCCGACAAAAAGGTGAAGCTGACGATCACGTACCCGGCCTCGACCGGTCGCAACTTCGACGAGATCCTGCGGGTGATCGACTCGCTGCAGCTCACCGCGAAGTTCAAGGTGGCAACCCCTGCGAACTGGCACGACGGCGACGACGTGATCATCGGTGGCGTCGTGTCCGACGACGATGCGAAGAAACTGTTCCCGCAGGGCTGGACCGCCGTGAAGCCGTACCTGCGCGTGGTCAAGCAGCCGGGCAGATAGCAACCCGGAGGAACCGGACGGGCTACGCCTTCACCCAGTTCTCCTCCACCCACGCGCGCACGGCGGGGGCGAGGTACGAGAGGTACTCGCCCGGGTACTCCCGGATGAGCGTTGCCGAGATGGGCACCGCGCTGCGGTCCGGGTCCACCACCACCGCCTCAGCGCCGAGGCGCCGTGCCAACTCGTCGATGTAGAAGTCCGATGAGAACACGGCGTGCGGCCCGTCATCGGGGAACGGCCACTTGGAGCGGAACAGGTCGATCCACTGGGCCCACAGTTCCTCGTCGTCGAAGTTCGTCTCGAGGTTGTGGTGCACCTCCACAACGGTCGCCTCGGGGGTCATGTCCTGGAGCCACTGTGCGCGCAGGGCGCCGGGCACTACCTCACCGTCCCGCGTGTTCACGAACACGACCAGGCGCTCGCAGCGCTGTGCCGCCCAGCCGATCACGAAGCGGTGGCCGAGGTGTGGTGGGCAGAAGCGGCCGACAATCAGGCCGGTTCGATAACGGTCATCGGTCTCAGACATAGCCCCTCCATGATTGCCGATCGGGCCTGCCCGATCGGCGATGGAGAGGACTAACTACCGGGAGAGGGGATGACGGTGACATCCATCTGCTCGGGCTCGAGACCGAGCACGATCAGCACCTTCGAGAGCCCGTGCACGAGCGCGAGCCCCACGCCGATCTCCACAATCTCGGGCTCGGAGAACTCCGCCCGCAGCGCTGCCTGTTGCTCGGGGGACGGGGCACCCGTTTCGTTGAGATACGCATCAGCGAGGATCAGGGCCCGCTTGTGACGCTCCGGGAGTCCGCTGTCGGCCCACTGATCGGTGATCTGCTCGACGAGCTCCTCGGTGAGCCCTTCTTGCCTCGCGACCGCGAAGCGCAGCTTCTTTCAAAGACCGCAATCGGTGATGGTGGCGTTGCGCAGTCGCGCAACCTCCTTGACGGACTGCTCGACGAGGCCGTGGCTCCAGAAGTGCCCGTAGAGGTCGCCGTAAGGCGTGCTGGAAAAGTACTCCGCTACGGCGTTGATCGGATTGCCGTCGGCATCCCGAAGGCGGGGTGAGGTGGACATCAGATTCCTTCCACTGCGAAGACCCGGCGGAACTTGGTGAATCCGTCGAGCATGGCGATGTTCATGAGGAGGGCAACGGTTCCCTGCTCCCCGAGCAGGTGCTGGAGGCGAAGGATCTGGTCGTCGGTGATCGAGTGGTGATCGATGAGGAAGGCCTCACACACCTCAATCGAGGTGCGCTCCACGTCGGACAGCGCAGCGTGGGAGTACCAGTTGGTTGCCTGGTCCACGAGTTCCGGGTCCGCCGATGCCACGTATCCCTCGTTGCGGAGCAACTGGGCTGTGCGGATCTCCAGCAGCGTGCGCAGTCGGGGGCCGATGCTGGCCGCAGCGTGCGAGTCGAACGCCTCGAGATGCCCGGCGAGGTCCGGGCGCAGTGCCAGCAGACTCTCGGCCGACGAGTCCGCAGCAGCGTTGATCCACGTTTCCCCCATGGCTGGAGCGTAGCGAATCGGGCGGCTGCCGTCAGCCGGGGAGCACGAGCGCCGCACGGGCGTCCAGACAGGCCTGGCGCACGCAGCAACCCTCGAAGTGATCGTTGGTGAGCCCCATGGCCTGCATGAACGCGTACACCGTGGTGGGCCCCACGAACGACCAGCCGCGCTTCTTCAGGTCCTTGGACATCGCTGTCGAGGCCGGGGAGAGCGACGGGATGGGGAACGGACCCCCGACGGGACGGTACGGCTCGGCCTCGAAGCGCCACACGTAGGCCGCCAGCGACCCGAACTCCTCGGCGAGCGCAATCACCCGGCGGGCGTTGTTGATCGTCGACTCGATCTTGCCGCGGTGGCGGACGATCCCCGCATCGCCGAGGAGGCGCTCGACATCCTGCGCACCGAAGTTCGCCACCGCATGTGCCTCGAAGCCGGCGAAGGCGGACCGGAAGTTCTCCCGCTTGCGCAGGATCGTGAGCCACGACAGGCCCGACTGGAAGCCCTCGAGACACAGTTTCTCGAACAGCCTGCGGTCATCGAGCACCGGACGACCCCACTCCGTGTCGTGGTAGTCGCGGTACTGCGTGTCCGGACCGGCGCCCCAGGCGCAGCGTTCGAGCCCATCCTCAGCCGCCCTGAGCCAATCGCTCACGACTGCGTCATCGTCGACTCGAAAAGGCGTCGCCACCCGTGCAGCGGGACGTCAAGCTCGAGACCCTGCCCGGCCTCGCGCTCAGGATCGACGATCGAGCGGGCAAGTGCGATAACTGCCTTCGCCACGACATCCCCGGTGCGCACCGCTATCGCATCCGCGCGGTCCAGCGCGTTGACGGCGGCGCGCGGTGATCCGGTGCGGGCGTGCGCAAGCGCAGCACCGACTCCCGCGTACACGTGGTCGAGGTAGCTGGCTCCGTAATCGGCCGACACGGCAGCCGAACGCGCCAGCGCCGCGTCGAACTCACCGAGGCTCACGTCCACGAGCACCCGTACCGACGTGAGGTACGCGTACGCCACTCCGGCTACGGCGGTTTCCGCCTGCTCGAGGCAGCGCAGCGCGTCCTCCGGACGGCCAAGCTGCACCAGACCGAGTGCCCTCGCCACCCACGCCTCGCTGGTGAACCCGATACGGGCGCGGTCAGTGTCGACGGCGAGCTCGGCGGCGCGGACCGCCCGCTCCGACTCGCCCAACTGCGCGGCGCTCGCTGCCTCGGTGAGCAGCACGAGCCCCTGCATCTGGTACACGTCGCCGAGAAGATGCATCTCCTCGACGGTCCGCTGGTGTGCCGAGGCCCGGCCGAGCGCGGCCGTCGCACGCGTGAGCGGCGCGAGTGCCAGTAGTTCGCCGAAGCCGTCACCCATGCGCTTGAAGCGCGTGCGCGCCGTCTCGCCCTGCTTGAGCGCGTCCTCGGTACGCCCGCGCCAGAGCCAGAGGTTCGCCTGGAGGGACTGCATCATTCCAGCAGCCCAGTCGTCGCCGCGATCGAGTGCCTCCTCGAGCACCCGGTCCGCAAGTTCACTCGCCTCGTCCGTGCGGCCCTGGTAGTAACGGACATAAGCCAGCAGACCCTGCGCCCAGCCGAGGCCACCACGATCGCCCATGGCCGTCATGCTGCGCTGAGCGAGGTCGAGGCGCGCCTCGGCCTGCACGAGGTCCCCCGAGATGAACGACAGCCATGCACGGTGCCACTCCACCCAGGCCAGCCCGATCGCGTCCGCACCACCTTGGGTAAGCCGCTCCGCCTCGTCGAGCAACTGCTCCGCGAGGTGAAGATCGCCACCGAGCAGTTCGACGAACGCGCGGTCACGCAGTGCCCGCGCGAGCCGCAGCGGCTTGCCGACCTCGCGGAACAACCGCACCGCCTCGGAGAACTCGTCGCGCGCACCCGGCAGGTTCCCGCTGAGGCGCACGACCGTTCCGAGGATGCGTCGGGCTTCGGCCTCGGACTCGAGGTCCCCGAGCAGTTCGCTGGAGCGCAGCACCCGGTCGAGGTCCGCCCGTGCGCGAGCGATATTGCGCTGCTCGGCGTGCGACGCCGCCCGGATGAGGCAGAGGCGGAGCATCGACGGCACCCTCGCATCGTCGACCTCCTCGCCGAGCAGGTCGAGACCCCGTGTGGCGAGACGGACGGCGGACCGCATGTAGTGCTGTCCGGACGCCCGCTCCGCGGCGAGGGTCAGCCACCTCACGGCACGGTCGACGACATCGCCCGGCACGCCCGACACGGGCCCGAGTTCCGCGACCAGTTCGGCAGTGGTGGCGTAGTGGTGGGCGATCTCGTCCCGGTTGGCAGTGCCCTCCCGTGTTGTCTCGTTCGGGCCGCCCGATCCCGAGAGCAGCACGAAGCGCTCGTAGATCGTTGCGAGCGACTCCGCAATCCCGTAGTGCCGAACGGCGCGAACTGCCTTGGTGAGTGTGTTGTACGCCACGTCGCGCACGGACTGCGACCGGAAGCTCCAGCGCCGGCCTTCACGCGCGAGCAACCCGGCGTCCACGAGCGCATCGAGCGTCGAGCTGTCTCCGTGCTGCCCGAGTGCCTCGGCAAAGCGCAGCAGCGCAGTCAGCGAGCCGGACGCGCCGAGCACTGCCGCGTTGTCGAGCATCGCCCGCTGGTCCGAGGTCAACTGGTCCAGGCGGGCCGACACCAGTGTTCGCAGGGAGTCCGGCAGGTCGCCGACGTGCCCGCCGTCTGCCACGAGCGTTGCGAGTTCCTCGAGGAACAGGGGATTGCCGCCACTCCGGTCGTACAGCGAGGCAACGATTGCCGAATCGGCGGAGTCGCCGAGGATCGCCGATGCGAGCTGTTCGGTGGACGACCGATCGAGCGGCTCGAGCCGCAGGTGGAGCGACGTAAACAGCGGGCTCATCGGGGGCCACGTAACCTCCACGTCGGGGCGCGCCGTTGTGAGCAGCACGAACGGCAGGTTGGCGAGGTTGGTGAGCAACTGCTCCAGCAGGTTGAGCACCACCGTGTCCGCCCAGTGGACGTCCGCTATCGCGAGCAGCAGCGGGCCCCGGTTGCACCGGGCGTGCAGCACCGTGATGAGAGCACGAGTGAGCTCCTCGCGTGCCCGCACGGCATCGAGACGGTCGAGGGCCGAGGGCTGCCCGACGAGGTGGAGGAATGCGTCGCCGATACGCACGATTTCTGGATCGTCGTCGGCGCGGCCGAGCAGTTCCGCCGCACGTTGCATGCCCGTGCGCCGGACGCCCTCCGCCTCCATGTCACCGAGACCGAGCGCATCGCTGAGCGCCGTTGCGATCGGCCACCACACGTTCGCCTCGCCGTACGCAACGCACGCCCCGACGAGCACCGAGAGCCCGTGGGCCTCGCGGGCGGTTCGCACAATCTCCTCCGCCAAGCGGCTCTTGCCGACGCCACCCTCACCGTCGATCGCCACGAGCAGCGCCTTCTGGCGTGCCACCGCGTACGCAACGCCGGAGAGCAACAGTTGCGTCTCCTCGGCACGGCCGATCATCGGGGTGGAGCGCTCCCGGCGGCGGCGCCCGGGCCGCAGGCTCACCTCCTCCGCGAGCCACGCGTCAATCGACTGCTCGCGCCCTCGCGGGGTGAGGGACTCGAACCACGAGTAGCGGATGGGACGGTCCGTGAGCACCTTGGTGGGCTGGCCGACGAGCACTCGACCGGGTGGCGCCTCGGACTGCAGCCGGGACGCGGTGTTCACCACGTCGCCCATCGCCGTATAGGCACCGCCCGCGCGGGAAGCCCCGACGAGCACCTCCCCGGTATTGATGCCGATGCGCATCTGCAGGCCGGAGGCTGCCTCACGGTTGTGATCGCTCAGCGTCTGCTGCATCTTCAACGCGGCGCGGACGGCCCGCTCGGCATCGTCGTCGTGCGTTATCGGCGCACCGAAGAGCGCAACGATGCAGTCCCCGACGATCTTGTCCACGTGCCCGCCGAACAGGACAACGTCCTCCACCATCTTCTGGAAGATGCCATCCACGAGTCGCTTCACCTGCTCGGGGTCCGCGTGCTCGGACAGCGTGGTGAACCCGACAATGTCTGCGAATAGGACCGTGACAACGCGCCGTTCCTCGCCGAGCGCACTGCTCACCTCTGCCCCGCAGCCCGGGCAGAAGCGAGCGCCGTCGGGCGCGAAGGCGGAGCAGGAGGTGCAGGTCAACATGCTTGCGACCACCAGTCGCCTGTTGTGGCAGCCGGGGGGCGGGGATCCGGATGCATGGGCGCGATCGTACGCTGCCGGCCGCCCCCGTCGGGGATTGAAATATTGGTTTGCGGCGGATGGAGTCGCGCCGCCTGGGGCGAGACTGTGACCATGTCGACCCCCACTTCCCAACCGGTTGTTACCGCCGCCGCCGGCTCCGTCGATGCCGTCAAGGTGTACGGCAAGGGTGGCACCGAGGTCCGGGCGCTCGACGGGGTCACCGTGTCGTTCGAGCGCGGCCGCTTCACCGCCATCATGGGCCCGTCCGGGTCCGGCAAGTCCACCCTGATGCACTGCCTCGCCGGCCTCGATCGGCTCAGCGGCGGCAAGGCCTACATCGGTGACGTCGACGTCTCCGACCTGAACGACAAACAGCTGACCATGCTGCGCCGAGATCAGGTCGGGTTCGTCTTCCAGTCGTTCAACCTCGTACCCACGCTCACCGCACTCGAGAACATCACGCTGCCCCTGGCGCTCGGCGGCCGCAAGCCGGATCAGCAGTGGCTCGACCGTGTGATCGACGCCGTCAGCCTGCGCCCCAGGCTCTCGCACAAGCCGAGCGAGCTCTCCGGCGGGCAGCAACAGCGGGTGGCTGTAGCCCGGGCGCTCGTGACCCGGCCGCAGATCATCTTCGCCGACGAGCCCACCGGCAACCTGGACTCGCACTCGAGTACGGAGATCCTCGAGTTCATGCGGCATGCGGTGGACGAGTTCGGCCAGACGATCGTAATGGTCACCCACGACCCGGGCGCCGCCAGTCATGCCGACCGCGTGGTGTTCCTCGCCGACGGGCGCGTGGTCGACGAGATGGAGTCCCCCACCGCCGAGCGAATCCTGGACCACCTCAAGCGCTTGGGCGGCTGACCGTGCTCCGAATCGCCCTGAAGGGCGTGCTCGCGCGCAAGACGCGCCTGTTGCTCACATCGCTCGCCGTCATGCTCGGCACCGCGTTCCTCACCGGGACCACCGTGTTCACCGACACGATCAAGGGCACCTTCGACAACCTGTTCTCGAACGTGTTCGAGAACGTGGATGCGTACGTCCGCTCGGGCGACGTCATCGAACAGGACTTCGGCGACGCACAGCGCGGCAAGATCTCCGGAACGCTCGTCGAGCAGATCCGCGAGGTCCCCGGTGTCGTCGCCGCAGAGGTCTCCGTCCAGCAGTTCGCCGTCATCGTCGACAAGCAAGGCAAGCCGGTCGGCAAGCCCGGCGGCGGACCGCCGACGTTCGGTGCCACGGTTGGCACCGACACCATCGGTTTCTGGCGCTTCGAAACCGGACGCGCCCCCCGGGACGGCACCGAGGTCGCGGTGGATGTCAACTCCTACGTGCGCGGCAAGTTCTCGATCGGCGACCGCATCAAGGTCACCGCCGTGAGCGGCACCCGCGAGTTCACGCTTGTCGGGGCCGCCCAGTTCGGGACAGTCGACTCGCCGGGCGGCGCCACCTTCGCACTCTTCGACGACCTGACGGCGGCCGAGTTCCTGAACGGCAAGTCGGACGCGTACGACGCGATCATCGTTCGCGGCGACGGCAGCGTGTCCGAGGCCGAGCTCGTGGACAGGATCCGCTCAGAGATCGGGACAGCCGGGGTCGAGACCCTCACCGGCGAGGCGATCGAGGAGGAGAACAAGAGCGATATCCAGAAGGGACTCAGCTTCTTCTCGGTGTTCCTCAAGGTCTTCGCATTCATCGCGCTGTTCGTCGCCACCTTCGTTATCTACAACCTGTTCTCCATCACGGTCGCGCAGCGCCGACGCGAGAACGCGTTGCTGCGCGCCGTCGGCGCCAGCCGGTGGCAGGTCACCTTCGCGCTGCTCGTCGAGGCATTCGTGATCGGCCTCGTTGGCTCCCTGATCGGGCTCGTCTCGGGAGTCGGCCTCGCTGTCGGTCTTCGCAGTCTGCTCAATGCGGCGGGGGTGGACCTGCCGTCCACCGGGGTGAGCCTGCGCGGCAGCACCGTGGTCACCACGCTGATCGTCGGCCTCGTGGTCACCGCAGCATCGGCGCTCCTGCCGGCGATCCGGTCGAGCAAGGTGCCGCCCGTCGCCGCACTCCGGGACGAGGCGATCGAACCTGACGCGTGGTCCCGCTCGCGACTCGTCTGGGGTGTTCTCCTCCTCGGTGTCGGAATCGCCGGCGTCATGGGTGCCCTGTTCGGCGGCAAGCTCGTACTCCTCGGCCCGGGTGCACTCGGGCTCTTCACGGGGCTGTTCGTGCTCGGACCCCTCGTTGCCGGTCCACTCGCACGCCTCGCAGGGATCCCCTTGCGCTCGCTGCGCGGGATCACCGGGCAGATGGGCGCCGAGAACGCTGCGCGGAACCCGAAACGTACGGCCCGCACCGCTGCTGCCCTCCTCGTCGGAGCGGCGCTCGTTGCAGCCGTCACCGTCATGGCCAGTTCCATCAAGGCCTCGGTCCGGGCGATCTTCGCCGACCAGTTCCAGGGGGACCTCACGGTTACCGTCCAGTCCTTCGGGTTCGGCGGCCTCCCGATCACCCTCGCCCCGGCGTTGGACTCGCTCCCCGAGATTGAGGTAGCGACTGGGGTCGGCATAGCCGTCGCAAAGCTGCCGGAGCGCGCGAAGGGAACCTCCGTGACCGTGGTGGATCCGTCCACTGTCTCGGCGCTGTTCGACCTCAAGGTGGTCGAGGGCTTGCTCACGGACCTCGATCGCACCTCCATCGCGATCAGCAAGGACAAGGCTGAGTCCCTCGACAAGGGGATCGGCTCCACCATCACCTTCTCGTCGCTCGGTGGCACCCAGCGCGACCTCCGGGTCGTCGCCGTGTACGAGGAGGACACGCTCGCTGGCGGGTTCACCGTGTCCCGAGCGGTGTTCGAGGGGGCCGGCGACAACCTGTTCGATTTCGGCGTGTACATGCTGAAAAATGAAGGCGTCAGCGACACCGCTGCAAAGTCCGCTGTCGATGCGGTGGTACGGGAGCTCGCCCCGGCCGGCAAGACCAAGACCCGTATCGAGTACATCGACAGCCAGGCCAAGCAGGTCGACCCGCTGCTCAACCTCATCTACGGATTGCTTGCGCTGTCCGTCGTGATCGCGGCGATCGGCATCGTCATCACGCTGCTGCTGTCTGTCTACGAACGGCGCAGGGAACTCGGCCTCCTTCGCGCGATCGGCATGACCCGTTCTCAGGTTCGGTCGAGTATCCGCTGGGAGGCACTGATCGTCACCCTCATCGGAGCAGTCGAGGGCGTTGCGATAGGGCTTGCCCTCGGGTTCGCCGTCGTCGCAGCGCTGAAGGACAAGGGCCTCAACCAGTTCTCCGTGCCGATCATCCGCATGGCATCGATCTTCGTCATCGCCATCGTGCTCGGTGTGCTGGCCGCAATCATCCCGGCACGGCGCGCCACGAAGGTCAACGTGCTTGAGGCCATCTCCACCAACTGACGCGTGCAAACGGCAGCCGCACTACGTTCGACAGCATGCCCTACGACCCGAAGAGCCTCCCCGAGGAGGTGCTCGCGTTTCTCAACGAGCGCCACCTCGCCACGCTCACCACACTGCGACCCGACGGCTCCCCCCACGTCGTCCCGGTGGGTTTCGCCTGGGATGACCGCGTCGGCCTCGTGCGCATCATCACGTTCGCCCCGTCGATCAAGGCGAGAAACGTGCTGCGGGGCGGTACGCGGGCGGCAGTGTCACAGGTGGATGGCGGCCGATGGCTCACCCTCGAGGGCGTTGCCCGCCTGACCGACAACCCCGCCGACGTTGCCGCTGCGGTAGCCGGGTATGCGGCCCGCTACCGCCAGCCGAGCGAGCGCATCGACCGCGTCGCGATCGAGATCGGCGTGGACCGCGTGCTGGGTCGTGCCTGATGCTCGTGCTGGCCGGAGCGTGACCAGCGCTGGTCATGCTCCTCGAGGTACAGCTCGGCTGCTTCCTGCTCTGCGTCCATCGCACGCGGCCGCACGAGCCCGGTGGGTGTCACCTCGGTGAGCATCGCGGACTTCGGCGCCGCCTGACAAGCTGGGCACCAATAGGTTGCCCGCAGGTGCTCCCCGGTGCGTTGCACCTTGACCGCACCGTGGCAGCGCGGGCACGGCAGTCCGTTGCGGCCGTACACCGCGAGACCGCCGGGTGTGTCGGGGGCAGTGACGCGTCGCGTGCGCATACGATTTTCCTGCAGCATCCGTGCAGCGGTTTCGATTGCCATGCGACGGGTTGCGAGGTCCACGTCGCTGATGGCCCGGAACGGGCTGATGCCGCAGTGCCAGAGCACCTCGCTCTTGTACACGTTGCCCACACCACACGCGATCCGTTGGTCGAGCAGCACCTCAGCGATCGGCTCGTTGCTGTCGGCGAAGCGATCGATCCGGTCGAGGCACCCGTCGATGTTCGGAGCATCCTTGGTGAGGTCAGGGCCAAGGTGGCCGAACCCCGGGTGACGCCGCTTGTCGAAACTGCGATAGCACTCGACGGTCGGTGCGTTGAAGCACACGGCCTGCCACTGGCCCACGCCAATGGCCACCACCATCTCCCGCTGCGGCCTGCGCCAGCGCTCACCCGGGTGGTAGAGGTGCCAGGAACCGGTCATGCGCATGTGGGTGTGCAGCACGACCCCGTCGTCCCAGGCGAACTCGAGGTGCTTGCCGAAGCTCTCGATCTCCTCGATGACCCGACCCACCTGTGGCTGGACGCCGTCAAGGTTCCGGGAGTCGAATGACAGCATGGGCCGACCGACCAGCGCCGTACGCAGAGCCGCTGCAGCGCGGTAGATGGTGTCACCCTCGGGCATTGGTGGCAGCGTAGATCAATCATCAGTTCAGGTGGTGAACCCCATCCGTTCACGAGATGATGAGCCCATGATCTCGTGGCGTGCTCCCTCCCCGTCGCAGATGGATCGCTTCGTGCGCAAGTGCTCGGCAACCGGTTTCAACACCCCCCTCGGCCTCACCAACGGCGCCGCGCCAGCGCGCTGGTTCGTCGACGACGTCGACGCAATCCTCGGGGTCGGCCCGGAAGCGTTCGCGGCGGCTTCCGATGCGATGCGCTCGTGGGCGGAGATGGACCTTCCGTGGTTCCGTGTCCACCGCCCGGGGTCCATACCGCTCGAGCCCGGGGTGGTGGTTGCCTACGCCATCCGTGTTGCCGGCCTCTGGATGCCGTTCGCCTGTCGGATCGTGTCGGTCACCGACGAGACCGGGCCCGACGGCTCAAGGCGCTTCGGTTTCGTGTACGCCACCATCGGTTCTCACGCAGCACAGGGCGAGGAGCGCTTCCTCGTCACCTTCGACCCCCGGTCCGGTGAGGTCCACGGCTCCATCCGGGCCGTGTCGCGCCCGGGTCGGTGGTTCGTCTGGCTCGGTCTGCCTGTAGCCCGCAGGGCACAACGGCTGTTCAAGCCCGAGGCACTGGCGGCGCTCGCCGCGTCAGTGCGCCAACGGTTGGCTCAGGACCGCAGCACCAGACCGCGATAACCGTCCACGAAGCCCGCACGCTTGAGCGGGGCCACCACCTCTGGCCCGGTCTCGGCGATGGTTTTGCCGTCCACCTTGCGGATCTCCAGGCTGCGTAGGCGCCCGTCCTTCACGAGCGAGGCGAGCGCGTCCGCCCAGCGTTCGTCGTTGCGCGCAGCGCCGAACACCACCAGGTGGTGCCCCCGCCGGTCGTACCACGCCTGCGGCAACCCGTCGGCCAGGACCACCATCGCACCGGCACTGCGCGCCGGCCGTCCGCCGTTGTCGGGCCACGACAGTGCTGCTCCGTATGGCTGCGCCGGATCGGTTGCGGCGAGCACGAGCGGGGCCGATGGTGCCTCGGGTTCGCGGAGCGAGCGCAGTCGGTCCACCGCGCCGGGCAGCGCGAACTGGGCAGCGCCGAGGCCGGCGACGAAATAGCCACGCCGCACCTGGCCGCGCTCCTCGAGCACCTTGAGGATGCCGTACACCGCGGCGAACCCTCCCGCTGCACCCTCGGCAATTACGGCCTCTCGGGTGACGATGCCGTGGCGCTCCAGCAGTTGCAAGGCGTTCGCGTGTGAAGCAGCCGTCGGGGTGGGCGCGGGCTCGAGCAGCGGGGCAACGAGCGACCAGCGACCGGCCCCCGAAGCAGGCCCGATCGACGACAGCCGTCCGGGTCGGGGGCGGCCGCGGAAGCGCAGCCCCGGCGCCTGGGATCGAGACGCTGCCTTGCGCGCCGTGCCGGCGAGGAACGCGCGCAGCGGCGTCATCGAGTCGTTGGTCACCTCGCCAGCCCACACGAGGTCCCAGAGTGCAGCGAGCACCTCGGCCTCGGTGGCCGGTGCCGTGCCGGCGCGCAACTGCGACCAGAAGCTCGCCCCCTGCTGCGCGAGGACGGCACGGACGGCGTCGTGCACGACCCCAGCGGGCGGCTCGACGGGTTCGAGCCCGGCACCGAGCAGCGCTAGCTGATCGCGGAAGTACATGCGCACGCGGCCGTCGGATGCCCCGATTGCACCTGCCCCGAGCCACACCACCTCCCCAGCGGCACACAACTCGTCGAGGTCGGAGGGTCGGAATCCCCGTACCCGCGCCGGGAGCACCTCGGTTTCGAGGACCGTGGCAGGTACTGCTGCACCCTGCAGCAGCCCGAGCGCCTCCACGAGTCGGTCGAGGCTCGTGCCACCACCGCGGGCGCTGTCGTTGGCCCGGATCCCGTGCCACTCGGGGAGGAAGCGTGCGAACACCTCCTGTTCGACGGGCTCCACCTCACGGCGCAGCGCTGCCAGCGACCGCCGGCGAAGCTGACGCAGCACCTCGGCGTCGCACCACTCCCGCTCGTGCCCCTCGGGCCGGAACTCGCCCCGGACCAACCGGTCCTGCGCCTCGAGCGCACGGAGCGCGCCGACCACACGCTCCACGGGGACAGCAAGGCGGCGGGACACGCCGTCCGCGAGGAACGGGCCGTGGGTACGTGCGTAGCGGCCCACCAGGTCCTCGAGGGGGTGCACCACCGGGTCGGTGAACGCGGCCGGCAGGCCCATCGGCAACGCGCAGCCGAGCGCGTCGCGGTACCTCGCCGCATCCTCGGCCGCGACGAAGCGTTCCTCGCCGCCGAGCCGTACCGCAATCGCCCGTCGCTCCCGGAGCAGCGCCGCGAGCCACGGTGCCCCGTCACCCTCGCAGCGCACGTCTACCTCCGCTGCCGACAGGTCCCCGACCTTGCGGAGCACGTCGTGCAGCTCGTCGGCGCTGCGTGCCCTGCGGCCGTCCACGAGGCACTGCAGCTCCAGCTCGAGGTCCGCGAGGACCCCCGGATCCAGCAGTTCCCGCAACTCCTCGGCGCCGAGCAGTTCCCGCAACAGGTCGCGGTCGAGCGAGAGGGCTGCGGCACGCCGCTCGGCGAGCGGCGCGTCCCCCTCGTACATGTACGCAGCGATCCAGTTGAACAGCAGGCTCTGGCTGAACGGCGAGGCCCTCGGGGTGTCAACCGAGACGACACGGAGTGCCCGGCTCCGGAGCTGGCCGAGCACCTCCCGCAGCGCGGGTACGTCGAACACGTCCTGCAGGCACTCTCGGCTCGTCTCGAGCAGGATTGGGAACGTTGGGTATTTCGCGGCAACCGCGAGGAGGTCCGCCGCCCGACGCCGCTGCTGCCACAGTGGGGTGCGTTGGTCCGGGCGCCGACGCGGGAGCAGCAGGGCGCGCCCTGCGCACTCCCGGAATCGTGCGGCGAACAGCGACGTGGTGGGCAGCGTGGACACCACTAGCTCGTCGATGTCGTCAGGGTCGATGAGCAGATCGCCGAGCGGCACGTCCTCAGCGGACTCCGGGAGACGGATGACGATTCCGTCGTCGCCCCACATCGTCTCGACGGGCATGTCGAAGCGCTCCGCGAGGCGGCGCTCGATCGCCATCGCCCACGGGGCGTGGACGGGTGTGCCGAACGGCGACAGGATGCACACGCGCCAGTCGCCGATCTCGTCCTTGAAGCGCTCCACCACGACGGTGCGGTCGTCGGGCACCGCCCCGGCGGCCTCCTGCTGCTCCCGGAGGTACAGCACCACATTGCTCGCCGCGAGCGCATCGAGGAAGTAGTGCTCGCGGAGCCGCTGCAGCGCGGCGGCATCGGGAAGGTCGCGAATCTCCCGAATGAACGCTCCGAGTGCACGACCGAGCTCGAGCGGTCGACCGGGCCGGTCCCCGCGCCAGAAGGGCATCTTTCCCGGCTGGCCCGGCGCCGGGGTGACGACAACGCGCTCGAAGGAGATGTCCTCGATACGCCACGTGCTCGCGCCGAGCAGGAAGGTCTCGCCGGGCCTGCTCTCGTACACCATTTCCTCGTCGAGCTCACCCACCCGGGTGCCGTCGGGCAGGAACACACCGAACAGCCCCCGGTCGGGGATGGTGCCGCCGTTGGTGACGGCGAGTCGCTTCGAGCCGTCGCGCGCACGGATGACGTCACCGATGCGGTCCCACACGATGCGAGGCCTCAGCTCACTGAACTCCTCGCTCGGGTAGCGGCCGGCAAGGAGGTCCAGAACGTTGTTGAGCAGCTCATCGCTCAGCTCCGCGAAGCACGCGCAGCGCCGCACCAGCGCGGCGAGGTCCGCCGTGGCGCAGTCCCCCATCGAGACGTGTGCGACGATCTGCTGAGCAAGTACGTCCAACGGGTTGCGCAGGTACCGGGTGTGCTCGATGAGCCCGTCGTGCATGCGGCGCACCACGATCGCCGCCTCGAGCAGGTCGCCGCGATGCTTCGGGAAGATCGTCCCCTTTGACGGCTCGCCCACCGAGTGACCCGCACGTCCGATGCGCTGCAGGCCCCGGCTCACCGCACCGGGAGACTCCACCTGCACCACCAGGTCCACGGCTCCCATGTCGATGCCGAGCTCGAGGCTCGACGTGGCCACGAGCGCGCGCAGGCGCCCGCTCTTCAGGTCGTCTTCGATGATGACCCGTTGCTCTCGCGCCAGCGAGCCGTGGTGTGCCTTCACGAGGTCACCGGCCGCACCACCAGAGAGTCCCTGCTCCTCGGCAAGCTCGTTCAGCCTCGCTGCGAGCCGCTCCGCCTGACGCCTCGCATTGCAGAAGATGATGGTGGAGCGATGCGCCTGGACGAGTTCGAGAATGCGTGGATAGATGCTCGGCCAGATGGACGTGCGCGTGGTGGACAGCGCACTGGTTGCCGGCCCCGAGCGCAGTTCGGTGACCTCCTTGCCGAGTGCGCCCATGTCCTCCACCGGCACCACGACCTCGATCTCGAGCGGCTTGCGCATCCCGGCATCCACGATGGCCACCGGCCGTGCAGAGCCCGGCGCGGAGAACCCGCCGAGGAAGGCTGCGGTCTCCTCAAGCGGTCGCTGCGTTGCCGAGAGGCCGATGCGCTGCGGCGGGCGCGCGGTGATCAGCTCCAGTCGCTCGAGGCTGAGCGCGAGGTGCGCGCCGCGCTTGGTGGGGGCGAGTGCGTGGATCTCGTCGAGGATCACCCACTCGACGTTGGCCAGCGTCTCGCGCGCGGATGACGTGAGCAGCAGGTACAGGCTCTCCGGCGTCGTGATCAACAGGTCGGGCGGGTTGCGCAGCATGCGCTGGCGGTCCCTCGCGGGCGTGTCGCCCGTGCGCAGGCCCACGGTCGGCTCGATGAACGGCACCCCGAGGCGCTCGGCGGCAAGCTTGATCCCCTGCAGGGGCGCCCTCAAGTTTTTTTCGATATCGAACGCGAGCGCCCGCAGCGGCGAGATGTACAGCACGCGGGTACGCGCCCTGGTGTCGGGGGCCGGCGTGGTGACGAGCCGGTCGATCGCGCCGAGGAACGCAGTGAGTGTCTTGCCCGAACCCGTTGGGGCACAGATGAGCGTGTGCTCGCCCGCCATGATCCGCGGCCAGCCCTGCACCTGGGCCGCAGTGGGCTCGGGGAACGATGTTGCGAACCAAGTGCCCACAGCCGGCGAGAACGCCCCGAGTACCGGGTGTCCCGGCGGCGTGGGATCGGGGCGCTCCATGTCTGCAGGCTACGACTCAGGTGTGGCGGAGATCCCCGGAGGCTCGCCCTTCCCGAGGCCCCACTCGGCGCCGGTGGCGCGCAGATAGGCGTTGACGGCGCTCGCCCGGAGGGGAGAGAGCGACGAGTCCGGCCCGAACGCCAACATTTGCGACGACCCGATCAGCGCGCACACCATCAGAGGGCCAATCGTCCCCCGGCGGGTCTGTGAGCGGGGACACCCGCTCGGGTACCTTCGATCCCGTGAACACCAAGGCGAAGTCGATGCTCGGCGTGCTGCTCCTCTACGTCATTGCCGTCGGTGCGGGAATCGCCACCTTCGCTGGCCTGCGCGACCTCCACCCGCTCGTATCGGTACTGATTGCTGACCTCGCGGCGACCGTGGTGGTCTTCCTTGGGTCCGTCGTCGCACGGAACTCGAGCATGTACGACGCCTACTGGTCGGTGATCCCACCGTTCATCGCGTGGGCCTTCGCCGTGGAGGGTCAGAACATCCCCGTCGGCCGCACGGTCCTGCTCATGGTTGCCCTGAACATCTGGGCCGTCCGCCTTACGGCCAACTGGGGCCGGGGCTGGTCCGGGCTCCGGCACGAGGACTGGCGCTACGTCATGCTGCGCAAGGACGCCAAAGTTCCCGGCTGGATCATCGACCTCAGCGCAGTACACCTGTACCCCACGCTGCAGGTGTGGGTTGCGTGCTTCGGGATGTACGCAGCGCTCTCGCTCGGCACCGAGGCACTCAATGCGCTCGATTGGATCGCTGCGGCCGTCGTCTCGCTCGCCGCCCTGCTCCAGTTCGTCGCCGACGAACAGATGCGCAAGCACCGGCGCCGCAACCCCACGCTCCCCTGCCGGTCCGGGCTGTGGGGAATGTCCCGTCATCCCAACTATTTCGGCGAGGCCACGGTCTGGTGGGGGATCTGGCTCTTCGGCGTTGCGGGGAACCCGGCCAGTTGGTGGTGGACGCTCATCGGTCCGGTGTCGATGAGTGGCCTGCTCCGCGGGGCGTCCACGCCGATGATGGACAAGCGCTCGATCGAGCGCAGGCCCGGGTACGAGGTGCTCATGCGGGAACTCCCCGCGATGGCACCGATCGGGCGCCGCATCTTTGTGCGACACTGATCGCAAACGTCAACCTGGAGGACTGCTCATGCCCCGATTCATGCTCAATGGCACCTACACACAAGCCGGCATCACCGGAACGATTTCCGCGACGCTCACGGCGCGCACGAAGGTCATCAAGAAGCACGTCGAGGCACTCGGCGGGAAACTGTTGGGTCTGTACTGGACAACCGGGCCTCAGGACAGCCTCGTCATCGTCGACTTCCCCGATGCTTCGGGCCCGGTCGCCCTCGCCACG
Source organism: Ferrithrix thermotolerans DSM 19514 (assembly GCA_945889085.1). GTDB lineage: Bacteria > Actinomycetota > Acidimicrobiia > Acidimicrobiales > Ilumatobacteraceae > WLJO01. The sequence goes on along the minus strand of CAMDBM010000006.1, from coordinate 4,165 downwards.
GCGGTCAAGTCGGCCGGTGTCGTCAACTGCGAAATCGTGCGCCTCATGGACGGCCCCGAGTTCGACGCCGTGCAGGCGATCGCAGCGAAGAAACTGAAGTACCGGGCGCCCGGCCAGTAGATCGGGGCCCCGCTCAAGCGTCTCGAACCGGACCCTCGAGCGTCGCCTGTTGCGGTCAGTCGTCCCGACCGGTGCGCAGCGGGTAGCCGGGCTGACCGGCCTCCATCCACTCACCGACGAACTCGAAGAAGCGGTTGCCGAACGGGTCCTCGCCGAACAGCGGCATGTTGCCGCGGACGATGGTCCAGTCCATCGGTGCGAGACGCTCTGCCTCGCGCAGATGATGGTCCCGACCGACCTGATCGCCCCGGTCGCCGAGCAGGATGCCGATACGGCGGTGCAACCGGGCGCGTTGGGTGTCATCGTCGGGCAGTACCTGGTTCGAGCGCACGGCGTCGTCGTCAAGATCGCGCACACCCTCGTTCACCCAGCGCCGCAACAGGTCGTGGTGGATGCTCGAGTCCACTTTGCTGAATGCACGGAAGCGGTCATCGCCCATTGCGGTATCGGCCGGACGCACGATCCGGCCGTCCTCGTCGATCCACACCGAGGCAGGCACGTTGGTGAACCCATACAGCTCGGCGAGCAGATGATTCCGGTCCACCAGCACGGGGAACGTGAGGCGCTCCTGCGTTGCCCATTCCCGCACCGCCGCCTCGTCTGCGTCGAGCGCAACAGCAATCACGGTGAACCCGCGGTCCTTCAACTCATCGTGCAGCGGTTGCCAGACCGGCAACTCCCAGCGGCAGCCTCACCAACTGCTCCAGGCAAGTAACAACCGCTTGCGACGGTCGAAGTCGTGTAGCGACACCAGGTTGCCATCGGTATCGGGCAGGGTGAAGTCCGGGGCAACGAGCGTGGCGAGGCCCTCGGAGCGCCGGTTGCCGCTCTCGGTCATCGCAACGATGCCGCGAGCGGCGTCAACGACGGCCACGCGGCCGGTGAGACGGGCGAACTCATCTGCATCGAGACCACTACCCGCCACCAGGGCAGCAGTGTTGCGGACCGGCACACAGACATCACCGAAGCAGAGGCCCTCGGGCTTCAGGCTCCAGCCGGATGCAGCCTCGAGTTGCGCCGCATCGAGTGCGAGACCGCTGGGGGTTGCCGTGGCCTCGATCTCGAGCGTCGCCGCTCCGTCCAGCACTGTCACTGGACGCATGGTGGTTCAGACCTTCTTGAGCATTGCTTCGCAGGCACTGACGTCCACGCCGGCGCCGGCCTCGACGTTCAGTTCCTTGACGATCCCGTTCTCGAGCAGGGCAGAGTACCGCTGTGATCGGATCCCGAGACCGAAGCCGGATCCGTCGAAGGTGAGGCCCATCGCCTCGGTGAAGGTTCCGGACCCGTCGCCGAGCATCACGATGTCAGAGGCGCCCTGCGACTCCGCCCAGGCGTCCATCGTCCACGCATCGTTCACGCTGATGCAGACGATCTTGTCGACACCCTTGGCCTTCAGTTCTGCACCGTGCTGCACGTAGCCGGGGAGGTGCACCTTCGAGCAACCGGGCGTGAACGCGCCGGGAACCGCAAAGAGCACCACTCTGCCGCTTCCGAGCACTTCGGCGGTGCTGACGGGCTTGGGCATGCCGTTCTCGAGCACGTGGACCTGGATGTCCGGGATGCGATCTCCGACCTTGATGCTCATGACTCTTCCTCCGGGTGCGACCTGTTCGGCCACGGACGTGGCCAACCACGTCTGAAACCGCGTTCACCCTGCAGATATTCCGCACCCGGGGCCTGGCGTTGTGAACATCTGTAGATAACTCGCCTACCTGCTCGTGCGGGCACCCGGAAGATCCATGCGACATCGGGCGATGCGCCGTGAGTTCGCCACGGAGTTCGATGCGCTCGCGACACAACTGAGCAAGTAGGCGAAGCGATCCCTACGCCCGAAGCGCGGCAAGGTGGTCCACCAGCGCTCGTTGCGCACCGACTTCCGGTCCGGCCATGGGGCGGTGCCCCGCAACGTGGGCCAGTGCCTCGTCCCGGGCCATGCCGAGCTCCATGAGGAGGCACACCCCGATGGTTCCCGCCCTGCCGATGCCGGCTGCACAGTGAACCAAGAGGTGCTCGCCAGCGTGGATGCGACGCACCATCTCGCCGAGCAGCGGACGCACGGCGTCGAGCGAGGGGGCGTGCAGATCCTGGACCGGAAACCAGAGGGCAGACACACCGGCGTTCAGTCGGAGCCAGTCGACGTACTCCGGGTAGCGATCCCGCAGTTCGTGCTCCTCGACGAGGCACACCACGGTGTTCGCTCCCGAACGACGGAGTGCCCGCCCTGGATCCGGGCCGATGGCGTGCTTGCCGCACAGCGAGAGGCCGCCGAGCGGTACCGGCAGCGGGACCCGGTCGATCCCGCCGTCGCGTCCACGTTCGCCGAGCCAACCCAGACCGTCGTCGGGATCGTTCATCGAGACAGCAATGGGTGCGCAAGGAGTCTCACGCCTGCGGAGCGTAGTGACCGGTGCGTTCGGGGCCGAAGCCTCCGGGAGGCGAGGCAGCTGGGAGCACCCACACGGACGAGGGGCCGTTGCCCACACGGGTGCTCCCAGACACCTCTACCAGTAAAGACGATTCTTGGCACAGGCGCCAGAATCCTCCGTACTGCAGTGCCGGTATTTCCATACGGCGATTGGGGGCGATGGCGCACTCACCGCGAGTGACCGGGACACCTGACCGTTGCGAATCACGTACGGACGCTCGGTGTAGCAGCCGTTCAGTCCTGAGCCAGCTCGGATCCCGGGATCAAGGGCGAGGTGGGTCAGTTCCCCTCGGCGAGTACGCGGGCGACGAATACCGCCAACTGGGTACGGTTTTCCTGGCGCTTCGGATTTGAGGGTGGAGTAGGTCCCGGGCGTGGGACAGGGGCTCTGCAACGCTGACGGTGTTCTAAGCCGGCCAGTGTCGAGGAGCCCCTGTTGGAAACCGATCCTACGCGCATGTGCGCGCTGCTTGTTGGCCTCGCGAACGTGACGATCCGCGGTGTCGGCGAGTGGCCGTCGTGGTTGCGGATCGAGATCGAGACGCGGGCGTCGCGTCCGGACTGTGCAGGGTGTGGGACCGCGGCGTGGGATCACGGCCAACGCGAGGTGCTGCTTGTCGATTTGCCGGTGTTCGGGCGTCCGGCACGGTTGGCGTGGCGCAAGCAACGATGGTCGTGCCCGAACCGGTCGTGTCCGATCGTGACGTGGACCGAGCAGGACCCACAGATCGCGTCGGAACGGTGCGCGTTGACGACGAGGGCGGCGCGGTGGGCGACAGTCCAGGTCGGCAAACACGGTCGGGCGGTGTCCGAAGTCGCTGACGATCTCGGGTGTGATTGGCACACCGTGAACGACGCTGTGATGCTGTTCGGGCAGGTCTTGATTGATGATCCTGCCCGTTTCGGGACAGTCGTCGCGGTCGGGTTGGATGAGACGCTCTACAAGCGTGAGGGCCGCTACCGCAAGCAGTGCTGGTCAACACAGATCGTTGACGTGCAACGCGGTCAGTTGCTCGATGTCGTGGCGGGCAGGGAAGCAGTCGTGTGTTGCGCCTGGTTCGCCGAGCGGTCCCTGGCGTGGCGTGACGGCATCCGTTGGGCGACGTTGGATCTGTCGTCGTCGTATCGGGTGGTGCTCAACACGATGCTCCCCGACGCCACCCAGGTCGCTGACCCGTATCACGTCGTGCATTTGGCGAACGTCGCGTTGGACGAATGCCGACGCCGGGTCCAGAACGAAACCGTCGGTCATCGGGGTCGCAAACATGATCTGCTTTACCGGGCCCGGCGCCGATTGGTGATGGCAGCCGAACGCCTCACCGTCGATGGGCACGAACGGTTGATGGGTCTCCTCGCCGCGGGTGACCCGCACCGCGAGGTGTGGTTCGCGTGGAACGCGAAAGAGGTCGTCCGTCAGATCTACGACCACACCGACCCCGAACTCGCGGCCGACTGGGTTGATGAGATCGCACGCGACTTCACCGACGAGAACATGCCGCCAGAAGTTCGCCGTCTCGGCCGAACGATCGGCAGATGGCGCGAGCAGATCGTCGCGTGGCATCAGGCGCACGTGTCGAACGGACCGACCGAAGCGATCAACAACCTGATCAAACGCGT
>CAMDBM010000005.1:0-78660 GCA_945889085.1 Ferrithrix thermotolerans DSM 19514 | reverse complement strand
ACGTACCGATTGCGAACCTCCGGTACTGCGTGTGCCTGGATCGTCGGTGCGATCATGCCGAGCGACACCGTCAACGGCGCGTTGCCGGGAACCTCGTAGTCGCGCACGATCGCGTCAAAGGTCTGCTGGTACACCTTGCGCAGGCCACGACCCCCCAGCTCCGCCGGTCCGGTAATCCAGCCGAGTCCGTTGTCCCACAGGGCACGTCGCCACGCCCGCACGTTCGCGATGACCACATTTTCGGCCTCGCGGTCGGCCTCCTCGAACACGGCCACCCGGTCGGAGCCCTCACCCCACGCGAAGCGCTTGCGCTCCTGTCGCCGGCGGGGATACCGGGCCTCGAGGAAGTCCCAGCACTCCCGCTCGAACTCCTCCACGGGCGGTGCGGCCAATTCATCCATCGAGGTCACTGTAGGCAACAACGGACCAGCAGATCCGATCCGGGCAGACGGAAATGGCCCCCGCTCAGTGCCTGTGGGTACCGTTGCTTAGGCGGTTCGGGGAGCGGACCGCCCGAGCCCAGGAGTTGACGTGGACGCATTTGTTGACGAGGACATCGAACTGGTCCGTGAGGCCATCCGTCGTCTCTGCAAGGACTTCGACGACGACTACTGGGCAGCCTGCGACGAAGAGCATCGCTTCCCGTGGGACTTCTACAAGGCGATGGCCGCCGGCGGATGGGTCGGCATCGCCATCCCCGAGCAGTACGGCGGTGGCGGCATGGGCATTCGCTGCGCGGCAGCGATCCTCGAGGAGGTCGCCGCATCTGGCGCCTGCATGAACGGCGCATCGGCCGTGCACATGTCGATCTTCGGTATGCACCCCGTGGTGGAGCACGGCTCCGAGGAGATGAAGCAGCGCTTCTTGCCAGGTGTCGCGAACGGCACGCTGCACGTTGCCTTCGGCGTCACCGAGCCGAACGCCGGCACGGACACCACTCGCATCTCCACGCGCGCACGACGTGACGGCGACACGTACGTGATCAACGGCCGGAAGGTCTGGACATCCAAGGCTCTCGAGGCAGACCGCATCCTGTTGCTCACCCGCACCACCCCGCTCGAGGAGTGCGCCAAGCCCACCGACGGCATGACGCTGTTCCTCGTAGATCGTCATGCGCCCGGCGTGGAGGCTCGGGCGATCCCGAAGATGGGCCGCAACGCCGTCGCGTCGTGTGAGACCTTCTACGACGATGTCGTGGTTCCCCTCGAGGACCGGGTGGGCGAGGAGGGCAAGGGTTTCCGCTACCTCCTCGGCGGCCTGAACGCCGAGCGCATCCTGGTTGCCGCCGAGGCGCTCGGCATGGGCCGGGTGGCCCTGCGCCGCGCCGTGGACTATGCGAACAACCGTGTCGTGTTCGACCGCCCGATCGGCAAGAACCAGGGCATCGCTTTCCCCCTTGCCGAGGCACACGCCAAGCTTCGTGCGGCTGCGCTCATGGTGCGCGAGGCCGCCATGCTCATCGACGACGGCAAGCCCTGTGGTGAGGAAGCGAACCTCGCGAAGTACCTCGCTGCAGAGGCCGGCTTCTTCGCGGCCGATCGCGCCGTGCAGACACACGGTGGCTTCGGCTACGCCACCGAGTACCACGTGGAGCGCTACTTCCGGGAGGCGCGGCTGCCCCGCATTGCACCGATCAGCCAGGAACTCATCCTCGCCTACGTGGCGGAACACGTGCTCGGGCTTCCCCGCTCACACTGACGCTTGGTCGTCCGTCCTGATCGGCGGGTGTCCACTACCCCGCCACACCCCTCGGCCAGACTGCACCCATGGCATTCGGACAACCGTCGGGTCCCCCCGCATCGGCAAAGCAACTCAAGCAGTTGCTGGCACTGCTCGAGGCCGCTGGCTATTCAGATTTCCGTGATGCGCGCGGCCCGATGGGCTTCAACCAGCGTCAGGGCGGCGGCAAGTTCACGAAAGACGAAGCCGACGGATTCATCACGGCGCTCGAGTTCGCGACTGAGCAGGGTGACGGTGCCACCGCGCCCGCTGACGAGCCCGCAGCCCCCGCAGCCCCACCGGTCGCCCGCCGACCGGCGAGTACCACTACCTCTGCGGCCCAGCAAACGCTGCAGCGGTTCCCGTCCGAAGTCCTGGCCGCCGAACTGCAGCGCCGCGGCTGGGTGGTCATGGAGCCGTAGCCCGCTCGGCAAGCACCCCTCTTGACGGTAGTTACCGAGTATGTATACTCAGTAACTATGGCAGTTCGCGAAGGGTTGTTGGCCGTCCTCTCTGGTGGACCACGCCACGGCTATCAAATCAAGACGGATTTCGAGCAGGCGACGGGCGGCGTGTGGCGCCTCAACGTCGGCCAGGTGTACACCACTCTCGACCGTCTGGAACGGGACGGGATGGTGACCCTGGACGATTCCGGCGAGTCCAAGGTGTACTCGCTCACGGAGAATGGCGAGCAGGAACTCGCCCGCTGGTGGGAGGCCGCACCGCTCGACGAGGCACCGCCCCGCGATGAGTTGATGCTGAAGGTGCTCACTGCACTGGACCGTGGTCGCGACCACGCACTGCGGGTGATCGAGGCGCACCGCACCGTGCTCACCTCGCTCCTGCAGCAGCGACGCAGGAGAATGCGTGAGGAGGGACCGCTGACGGACTCGCTTGCCACGCAGATCGTCAACGATGCCTTGATGCTGCGGGCGGAATCGGACCTGCGCTGGCTGGACCAGTGCGAGGCACGACTGCAGGCAACGTCATGAGCGAGCACAGCCCCTCGACGGGCACACCCGTCCTCGAGTTCATGGACGTCGTCAAGAGCTACGGCTCCGGCACCACCGAGACTCGTGCACTCACGTCCGTGGACCTGCGTGTGGCACCCGGAGAGTTCATAGCGGTGATGGGCCCGAGCGGCTGCGGCAAGAGCACGCTCCTGCACCTCGCCGGCGGGCTCGAGCCGGTGACCGCCGGGCGAGTGCTGGTGAACGGACGGGACGTCTCGGAGATGTCGCCCGCGGACCTCGCAACGCTGCGCCGACGCGAGGTGGGCTACATCTTCCAGCGCCTCAACCTCATCCCGTCGCTCACCGCCGTGGAGAACGTGATGCTGCCGCTGGAACTGGACGACACCGGCCGCAGGGAGGCCCGAGAGCGGGCCACCGCTGCCCTGCAGGGTGTGGGCCTCTCGCACCACCTAGACCGCTACCCCACCGAGTTCTCGGGCGGCCAGCAGCAGCGCATCGCCATCGCCCGCTCGCTCGTGGCGCAGCGCTCCTTGCTCCTCGCCGACGAACCCACCGGCTCGCTCGACACGGTGAACAGCGACGAGGTCATCGAACTGCTCGCTGGCCTGCCCGCCAAGTTCGGCACGGCGATCATCCTCGTAACGCACGAGCCGCGCTTTGCCTCGTGGGCGGACCGCGTGATCTTCCTGCGCGACGGCCACGTGGTGGACGAGTCCCGCTGATGTCGCTCGGCCTCGCCTCGCGGCTCGCACGGCGCGAGGTACGCCGTCGCCCCGGCCGCACGCTGCTCGTGGCGCTGCTGGTGGCGCTGCCCACCATCGCGCTCGGGGGTGCGGCCATCATCGTCGCGACGGCCCAACGTTCTCCGACAGAGCGATTCCGAGACCACTACGGCTACACCGACTTTGTCGTGGATGTGGGCGGCCCGAGCGTCGAAGGAGCTCCCCGCGATCCCACGGCCGCACTGCTCAAGGCCGCACGGTCTGCCTTCGGCGATGGCACGCAGGTCGCTCCGCTCTCCTACTCGAGCCTTCCTGCTCGCGTGCAGGGCACAACTGCGCAGCGCGGCCAGCGCAGCAAGAACCTGTTCGTGCACACCGCAGATCTGCGGGACCCGCAGATTGCGCCGCTCTATGAACTGCGGTCGGGGCGGGCGCCAGCAGCGGTCGGCGAGGTTGTGGTGAGCACCAAGCTCGCCAACTCGTGGAACCTCGAGCCTGGCGACACACTCACCCTCTCGCGCCCCGCACTCTCTGGAACCGTGGTCGGCGTGGTGCGGGACCGGACGAGCTACGACTGGACGGGTCTCGTCGGCCTTCCCGGCAACACATTCACACTGCCCGAGAACGCGGGTCGCTCGTTGCTGCTCGTCGACACCCCGCAACCCGTCTCGCATTCCCGAGTTACACGCGTGGTCGAGGCCGGCTTGGCCGCGAGGCCGGAACAGCTTTACACCGCCGAGCGCAACGAGTCCGAAGCAACCTCGGATCCGGTTCTCCTGCTCGGCGGCGTGTTCGCCGTCGTGGGCTTCGCCGTGCTGTCCATCATCGTCGCGGCCGCATTCGCCACGAGTGCGCTGCGACAGCTCGTCACCATTGGACAACTGGCCGCCAACGGCGCACCGCGCCGGCTCCTGCGCACCTCGCTCGCCCTGCAGGGTGCCTGGAGTGCCGCTACTGGCCTCGCCCTGTCCGCCGTGCTGCTCGGCCTCGGGTTCGGTTTCAGCAGGTCGACACTGGCGACAGTGCTCGGGCGAGACGTGGCGAGGCTGCGCATCCCCGTTGGGCAGCTCATCGCCATCGCAGTGATCGCCACGGTCGCATCAACCGTTGCCGCCTACCTGCCGGCGCGCTCGGCAACCCGCGTGTCCGTGCTCGATGCACTCGCTGGGCGCCGCCCACTCGCGTCCGTACCGCGCCGTCTGCTGCCCATCGGCATCGTGACCTTCGCCGCCGGCGTTGGCCTCGAACTGCTCACCACCCTCGCCGTCACCGGCGGAAACGGCAGCGGCGGCAGCGAGTCGAGTGTGTTCCTCATCTCCGGTGCGCTCGGTGCACTGCTGCTCCTCGGCGGCATGTGCTGCATTTCGCCCGCCCTCGTGAGCGTGTTCGGTCCACTCGCCCGTCGCCTGCGGGGTGCCGCTCGACTTACGGCACGCAGCATCGCCCGCACCCGTCCTCGTACCGCCGCCGTCGTGTCCTCCATCGCAGCGTTCGCTGCTGTGGGAATCGCCGCATCCACATTCTTGATCACAGACCGTGCACACAGCGGTGCGACGAACGCCTTCCTACCCGACAACGTCGTGATCCTGTCCGCGAATAGTTGCCCGAACCGGGTACCGGGTGGAGCACAGAGTGCCGACGTGGAGCAGACCTCGATCACCGAACCCTGCGTGCTCGCTGAACCGAATGCGGCGACTGCACGTGAGGTGGAGGAAATCCTCGGCAGCGCCAAGAAGGCTCCCTTGCGGTGGGCGACCTTTGACGCCGCGCCCGTCGACCCGTCGGCCCCCCCCGTCACAGACGCCCTGGTTCTCCAGGAGCCCGGTGCGATCCGGGTCGCTACCACCGAACTACTGAAACTCATCGGTCTGAGCGACGACGATCGCGCCAGCCTCACCCAGAACGGGATCCTCGCTATCGGCGAGCCGGGTCAGTGGGCCGACGGACAAATTCAGGAGCCGGGGGCGAACCTGCTCAACCTCAGGCTCCGCACGCGTTCGGGTGACGTGACTGTCCAAGCCGCCACCAACCGGGACGCCCTGCGCTACTACGGGTTCGGCAGTTTCCTCATCACCGAGACCAAGGCTGCAGCGCTCGGGCTGCCGATCCACGAGGTCGGCGTGCAGTACACGTTGCCGCATCGAATCAGTGAGGAACAACGCGTTGAGCTCAGTTTCCTGTCGTACGGCGACGTCGGACGAAACTTCGCAGGCACGTCGCTCAACATTTCTTACTCATACTTCCAACCAGCCATCACTAGCGGCACCATCGAGGCAGCGATCGCACTCGGCGTGCTGGTCATCACACTGCTCATCGTTGCCATTGGTCTCGCCCTGAGCGCCACAGAGGGCAAGGACGAGCGCGACGTGCTCGTTGCCATCGGCGCGAAACCCGGCACGCTGTCGTCGCTCAGCGGCCTGCGGGCATTCGTGCTCAGCGCCTTCGGCGTGATGCTCGCCATCCCGGTGGGGCTCGTACCGTCGATCGTCGTCATCCACGCCAGTCAGTCGGGCGAGCAACGGCCAGAGGGGCCGATTGTCCCGTGGCTCACCATCGTGCTGCTGCTCGCCATCCCGTTCGTCGCCTACGCGATTGCCCGGGCGTCCAGCAGCATCGGCAGACGGTTGCGCCCCGTGCACATGTCGAACTTCGCCTTCGACTGACTCACGCGATGCGGTGGAGGCCGAAGTGGCCCGGGCTGCATCTCAGACAGAGGCTGGGGCCGCCTGTCGGCCACGACGGCTGAACCGGTTGACGATCCACTTCCGCCCCGGCTGCTCCACCAGTCGGTAACTGAATTCGGACACGACGAGGCTGACAGCGAGGAACACCAGGTTGCGCAGCACTAGCCCGCTCACGGGGCCGATCGGCAAGTACAACCTCACGGGCTGGTGCCAGAGGAAAATGCTGTAGGCGCGCTGACCGAGCAACATCAGCGCTCGCCGCGACAGCAGGAACCGCATCCAGGAAAGTTCCTTCGCCGCAACGAGCACCACCACCATGGCTACCGCCGTGAGGTGCGCCCCGCCCCGCGCCCAGGTGCGGTTGAACACCTCTGTGTCGGGAATGACCACCAGTACACATCGCGCCGCAACTGCGAGCAGAAGGCCAACGGTGAGCAGTACCTGACGGCTGCCCCAGCGATTCTCCGCGGTGAGCACCGTCGCGAGCCAGCAGCCCGCACCCAGGGTGAGCATGCCATGGGTGTCGAGACCGTTGAACAGGACCGGGTGACTGACGCCAGCGAGGGACCTCACCAACAGGTTGATCCCCGCGGCAACGACGATCACCGCCGACAGACGGTTAATGCGGCGCACACTCACGCCGACAGCGAGCACCACTAGGGGCCACAGCAGGTAGAATTGCTGCTCGATAGCGATCGACCAGAGGTGGGTCAACTCGGAGGTGTCCACCCCCGCCACACGGAGCCAGTTCGTGGTGAAGGTGACCGCCCCGATGGCGCCATTCACGAGTTCGCGGAAGTGGGAGTCCACGATGAACAGCGGGTCGCCGACGAGCAGGACGAGCGACACCACGATGAGCCCGGGGACGAGACGGCCGACTCTTCGTGCGTAGAAGTCCGGGAGCGAGATGTTCCCGTACTTCCGACGCTCCTCGAAGAGCAATCGGGTGAAGAGGAAGCCAGAGAGCACGAAGAACAGATCGACGCCGATGATCGAGCCGCGGAACCAACTCCCGAAGTAGTGGAACATGACCACTCCGAGAATCGCTAACCCGCGCAGACCGTCGAACTCGGGGCGGTAGCCGAAACGACCACCGGCCTCGATCTCTGCTTCCACGAGCGGGACGGACATCAGCGACAGGACCCTTTCTGCAGCGTGCAACCAGCACCCGAACGTACTCGGTCAGGGTCGGGGCACCGAAAGCAGGGCCGTTGGCCCCCGGGCTCAGGCGAGGGCGACCTGCATCGGCGCAGGCTGCAGTTCGTGGAGGGCAGGCAGAACCTCCTTTGCGAAGAGCCTCATGCTCCGCTCCGCCAGCTCGATCGGCATGCCGCCGTACTTGAAGATGAACATGATCTCGTCCGTGCCGAAGGCCTCGGCGAGCTCGGTTGCGCGGGCAATGGTCTGCTCGGGCGTTCCCCACGGATGCGAGTTGAAGAACCCCCGCAGGAACGGCGACGCATCTGCCGCCAGCGCCTCGGAACCGGCGGCATAGGCCTCGTACCCCTTGATGTTCTTGAAGTGATCACCGAGCAATTCGTAATGGCGCATCGCCGAATCCGAGTACTCGACCATGTACTGCTCGGCTCCGCGTCGCGCCTCCTCCTCGGTCTCGGCGACGTAGGTCCACAGCGCCAGTTTGGTGTGCGTGGAACTGCCGTGGCCCGCCTGGTGGCGGAGCGACGTGTACGCCTGTGCCGTCTGCAGCGCCATCTCGAGACTCGTGGTGGGAATGATCAGCGGTCGCACGTCGTGCTTCGCGATCAGTTCGACCGTTTCGGGGGTACCGCCCGCGGACCAGAGGTTGTGGCTGAGGTCGCGATCAGGTTGCGGCCGCAGGCGGAGCCCCTCGATGTCGTAGTGCTCGCCGTGGAAGGTGCACTCGCCGGTGGCCAGCAGTTGCTTGAGCACCTGAATGCTCTCGTCGTAGCGGCCACGCGCCTCGCCCTGGTCAATCGACAGCCCTGCGTACTCGCGGCGACCAAGCCCCCGCCCGACACCGAGGATCACCTCACGACCCTCGCCGAGGAACGCGTCCAACATGTTCACGTCCTCTGCCACCCGTACCGGGTTGTGCCACGGCAGCACGGTGACCATGGTCCCGAGATCGACGCGCTCGGTGATCCCGGCGATGTAGGTGAGGTACTGCAACGGGTTGGTCACCATCGTGTATGGAGTGAAATGGTGCTCGATCGTCCATACCGCATCGAACCCGGTCTGGTCCGCGATCCGAGCAAGGTTGATCTCCTCGGCAAACACCTCACGGTCCGACTTCTGGGGCCGGGCGGGCACGGTCTCGCCGCGCTCCTCGGCCTCGTACCGATCCCAATCCGTGTAGTTCTGGTTGAAGATGCAGGCCCCGACACGCACCACAGTCCCCCCGATTGTTGATCGACCGGTCGTCCCCAACGACCGTTCGTACCCAGACCCTAAATGGCCTGCACCGGGCGGTCAACGGGAACAACCCGCAGTTGAGCGGCGATCAGAACGACGTGAGCGCGCGAAGACGGTCGGCGGCCGAGCGCCGGGCGACCGCCACCTTGGGGGCGAGCGCCTCGAAGGCGTGCGGGACACCGGGGTGCACGTGCAGCTCGACCGACACTCCAGCCTGTGCGAGACGCCGGGCGTACGCAATGTTCTCGTCCCGGAACGCATCGAGCTCGCCCACCTCGATATACGCCGGCGCAAGGCCAGAGAGATCAGCCGCCCGCGCGGGCGCTGCGTACGGGGACACGTGCTCGGTTCGGTAGGTGTCACCCAACAGTGCCCGCCAACCGGTCTCGTTGTCCTCGTAGGTCCACATCAGGAACGGGACGAGCGCGGGGTCCACCTCCGTGCGGTCGTCGATCATCGGGTACACGAGGATCTGCCGTGCGAGCGGGACGCCACGGTCGCGGGCGATCAGCGCCGTCCCCGCCGCTAGGCCGCCGCCAGCGCTGTCGCCGTACACCGCAATGCGTGAGGGGTCCACACCGAGCACTGCTGCCTGCTCGCTCAACCACGCCAGTGCAGCGAAGCAGTCCTCCACCGGTGTTGGGTGAGGGTGCTCGGGCGCGAGTCGGTACTCGACAGCGAGCATCGGTATCCCGGATTTCGACACCGAGTTGCGTACGAGGCTGTCGTAGATGTCTAGCGAGCCACAGATCATGCCGCCACCGTGCAGGTAGAGCACCGCATTCGTTGCGTCCGATCCGCGCTTGGAGTACCAGCGCAGTTCGACCTGCGCACCGTCGAAAGAGTTGGTCCGGTAGGTCGCCACGTCCACGTCGGTGACAACTGCACGCTGCTCGCCGAACGTGGCCATCATCCCGTCGATTGCGGCACGCCGCCCGAGGGCATCGCCCACCGGCAGTTTCGGTGCCCGCTCCATAGCCCGCAGCAGCGGTGCAACCGCCGCCTCCCACTCCGTGTCAAACCGATAGCCCACCGAATCGCCCCCCGTCCGTCGATACCCGCCCGGGAATCGTGCCACGCCCGGCCCTGAGTTGTGTCCCCGACTGCTCTGCGGCCACGATGTTCCATCGTGCACCCCCAGCAGAGCGTCGAGACACCGGCCGAACAACTCTTCGGTGTCGGCAAGACCGACTGGGACACCCTCACCGTGGTGCAGACATCCCCACCGGCGATCCTCGACGATGACGGAGCCCTCCCGCCGGGCGTGCTCTGTCTCCTGCTCGACCACGTGATCGGCAGCGCGATCAGCACGTACCTCGACGAGCACCAGCGAATGGTCACGAGCCACATGCATCTCGAGTTCTTGCGCCCGATCGAGCCCGGAGCGGGGCCGATCGTCGGACGGATCGGCGAGGTGGACCTCGTGCCGTCGAGCGCGTTCTGCACCGGAACGGCCTCGCTCCCCTCGGGTGAGCTTGTCTCGCGCTACAGCGCGCGCTTTGCGGTGTTCTCCGGCGGCGAGCAGGGCGGCGGGGTGGTGACCGACGAGGTTCCGCCCCCGCAGCCGACAGAACCCCCGGTGCCCCACGAGTGGACCGCCTCGCCGATCCATCAGGTGCTCGGCACCCAGGTGCTTTCGTCTGAGTCGGGTCGGGTGCGCCTCACCGTGCGTGCCGGGGCGCATCTCGCTAACGAACGGGATGGCGTCCACGGTGGTGTCGGCGGCGTGATCGGCGAGCGTGCGTGCGAACTCGCCATACGCAGCCTTGCCGGCAGCGGCCACCGTTACCGACCCGCCGAGATGCGGGTGCTGTTCGTCCGCCCGATCGCTGCGTCGGGTACCGACATCGCTGTCGAGGCCGAGGTGGGCTTCCTCGGACGGACCACCGGCACCACGACAGCCCGCATCTACCGGCCCGACGGCAAGCTCGCCGTGCAGGTGGATGCGGTGCACATCGTGCGGTAGTTACGAGCCGACGAGCTCCTTGCGCAGTTCGCGCTTCAAGAACTTGCCGCTCGCATTGCGTGGGATGGGCTCGTCGCGGAACCACACCTTCGCCGGGATCTTGTGCTTGGCGAGGCTCGCCGAGAGGAATTCGCGCAGTTGCTCCTGCGTGAGCGTGTGACCTGCCGCGAGCACGATGACAGCAGCAACCTCCTCGCCGAGTCGCTCGTCGGGGACGCCGAACACGGCAACCTCGGCGACGGCGTCGTGGTGGTAGATCGCGGTCTCGACCTCGCTGCAGTACACGTTCTCGCCACCGCGGATGACCATGTCCTTCGCGCGGTCCACGATGTAAATGAAGCCGTCCTCGTCGATGCGGGCGATGTCGCCGGTGTTCAGCCAGCCGTCCCGGATGCTGTCGGCCGTGGCCTCGGGACGGTTGAGGTAGCCCTTGATGACCACGGCGCCGCGCACACAGAGCACGCCGACCGTGTTGGGACCGGCCGGAAGGTCGTTGCCTTCTTCGTCCACCAATTTCACCTCGAGCGTCGGCACATTCGGGCCGCAGGACTCGGGCTTGTCGATGAAGAAGCGGGCCGAGTTGGCCGTGATGATGCCGTGGGTCTCGGTCATGCCGTAGCCCGTTGCCGGGGCCCCACCCTTCAGAGCACCCGCGATCTTGTTCACGAGGTCCGGCTGCAGGGCTGCGCCGCCGCCGCCCATCCCTTGGATCGACGACGTATCCCGCGTGGCCCAGTCGGGGTGCAGGAGCAGTTCGCGGCTCATGGTGGGTACGCCGGAGAAGTTCGTGACCTTCTCACGCTCGATCAGCTCGAGCGCACGACCCGGGTCCCACTTGTACGTGAAGACGATCTTCGCGCCGATCGCAGTGGCCGGGTGCAGCAGGCAGTTGCACGCCGTGACGTGGAACAGCGGCGTCGGCGCCATGAACACGATCGGGCGCGGCGTCGGCGCGGCCGTTGGCGCCGGGATCTCGCCCGCTGCAATCCCCTTCTGCTCCGCGAGGGAGACGGTGGCCGACATCGCGCTCAGGTTCATGATGTTGTTGATCGAGCCACGATGTGTCAGCTGAGCACCCTTGGGGAAGCCGGTGGTCCCCGAGGTGTAGAAGATCGTGGCGTCGTCGTCCGGGTCGATCTCCACTGGCGGCAGCGAGCCGGGATCGGCGGTTTCCATGACCTGTTCCCAGCGAACGCCGTCCCCGGGGATGGGGCGGTCGGTGCGCACGGCGATGATGTGCATGGGGCGCTGCGCCGGCATGTGCGAGAGGCGCTCGAGGCGCTCGTCGTCGAGGAGGATCACCCTCGGCTCGCTGTCGTTGAGGCCGTACTCCATCTCCGGCGGGGTCCACCACGCGTTCATGCCGACCACCGCAGCACCGAGGGACACCGTGGCCCAGTACGCCACGACCCACTCGGGGTAGTTCCGCATCGCGATCGCAACCCTGCTCTGCGGGGTGACACCGTGCTTCACCAGGTGGGCCGCAAGCTTGCGGACCTGCGCGTGGATGTCGGCGTACGTGTAGCGCTCGTCCTCGTAGACGATGTAGTCCTTGTCGCCGAACGCGACGGAGGCCTCCCACATCAGACGGAGGTTTGCCGGGGCGTTGGCGTATGCCTTGAGAGGCAGGCCGCGCACCTCAACAGTGGCGACCTCGAAGGGTGCGCCCTTCGAGGTGAGTTCCTTGCGGGCGGCGAGATAGTGCTTGATCACGTGTCCATTGTGGCCGAAGTGTGACCTACTTCACCAAGCGGGTTGAGAGCGCCGGTACCGTGACCAGCCATGACCCGCCTTGGCTACCAGATCCCAAACTTCAGTTATCCGGGGGTCGGTGCGGCCGAGCTCTTCGACACCATCGCCCGCCAGGGAAGAGAGGCCGACGCATCCGGCTTCGACACCGTGCTCGTCATGGACCACTTTTACCAGTTGCCCTTCCTCGGCCCCCACGACGCGTACATGCTCGAGTGCTATTCCCTGCTCAGCGCCCTGGCCCGCGAGACCAAGTCGGTTCGCCTCAGCTCGCTCGTTACCGGCAATACCTACCGCAACCCTGCGGTGCTCGCGAAAACCATCACCACCCTCGACATCGTCTCGAACGGCCGCGGCCAGCTTGGCATCGGTGCCGGTTGGTTCGAGCTGGAGCACACGGCGTTCGGCATCGAGTTCGGCACGTTTACTGACCGGTTCGAGAAGCTTGAGGAAGCGCTGCAGATCGTCGTCCCGATGCTGCGCGATGAAAAGGTCAGCCTGTCGGGCAAGCACTACACCGCTGTCGACATCGTGAACTCTCCCCCGCCGATATCGCGTATCCCCGTGATGATCGGCGGCGGTGGGGAGCGCAAGACCCTGCGGATGGTCGCCCAGTACGCAGACGAGTCAAACCTGATCTGCATGGCAAACGAACTCTCCCGCAAGCTTGATGCTCTCGCAGGCCACTGCGAAACACTCGGCCGCGACCGATCCACCGTCACGGTGTCGTGGCAGCGCTCGGTGTGTATTGCCCCCACGTCCGCAGAGGCTGAAGCCGATCTGGCTGCAGGCATGCTGGCGCGTGGAGTGGATCTCTCGTCGATGAACACCGAACAGCGCAACTCGATCGTTGACCGCTTCATCGTGGGAGACCCCGACACTGTGGGCGAGCGCCTCACCTCCGATCTCGCTCTCGGCATTGACGGCTTCACGGTGAACCTGCCCCTGAACGGCCACATCCCCGGACGCGTGGAACTGCTCGGCAAGACCGCGTCGAAGGTGGTCTTCGGCGCCTGATCAGCGCCTAGTTGATGACGCGCTTGTCCTTCAGCTCGAGGATGCGCTCCCAGGACATGCCCAGTTCCGTGAGAATTTCCTCCGTGTGCTGGCCCACCTCGGGCACGGGCAGCCTCGGCTGGACCGTGTAATCGAGGAAGGTCACCGGCGTTGCGGGCATGTCACGCACCGTCCCGTCCTGCTGGGGCACCGGCACGAAGCACCCGGCTAACTGCGCCTGCAGATCGTTCACCAGTTCGTCCACCCGGTTGACGGGGGCCCACCACACACCCTCGTCATCGAAACGCTCGGCCCACTCGTCCCTGGTTCGCGTGGCAAACAATTCGTCGAGCTCAGCAACCAGTTCCCTCGTGTGCTCGGCCCGGGCAACGGTATCGGCGTACCGCGGATCGCTTGCCCACTCGGGCCGCTCGAACGCCCGCAGCATCACCGGCCAGAGTCGGTCTGGCTCCACACCGAGCAGCACGAATTGACGGCCGTCCTTGGCCATGTAGTAGTTCGTGATCGGGTTCGCGGGGGCAAAGCGATCCGCCGCAACGGTCTCGAGCCCGAACTTGATCGCGCACGCGAGATCGAACGACATCATGTAGCTGCCGAGACGGATGAGCGCGGTGGTGATCACCTGGCCATTCCCCGTTCGCTCGCGCTGGAAGAGCGCCGCCGAGATCCCTGCTGCTGCAGCAATCCCGGTCATGTGGTCCCCCATGCCACCGCGCTGGCTGGGCACGTGCTGACCCGGCAGTGCCAGCGACGCTGCGACACCCGACCGCGACCAGAACATGCCCACGTCGAAGCCCGGCCGGTTCACCTCCGGGCCCTCGAGTCCGAGCGCCGTCAGACAGGCGTAGACGAGGCGGGGGAAGCGCTTGCTGATCGTCTCGTGATCGAGGCCATTCCTCAGCAGCGCGTCCCGGCGCACGTTCGTGACGAACACGTCCGCGTCCTCGAGCAGGTCCATGAGGATGGCCTTTCCCTCGTCCGTGGTGTAGTCGAGGGCGATTCCTCGCTTGCCGCGGTTGTCCACCTCGAACGGCGGGTTCTCGGCACGCCCGATTGTCAGCTCGAAGTAGGTCCGGAAGCCTCGATACGGATCGCCGGTGAGCGGTTCCACCTTGATGACGTCCGCACCCCAGTCGCCGAGGATCGCTGCAGCGGCCGGCGCGGCCACCCAGAACCCCATCTCAACAACCTTGATTCCCTCCATCGGACCCATGAT
Organism: Ferrithrix thermotolerans DSM 19514; assembly: GCA_945889085.1. Classification (GTDB taxonomy): domain Bacteria; phylum Actinomycetota; class Acidimicrobiia; order Acidimicrobiales; family Ilumatobacteraceae; genus WLJO01. The sequence goes on along the minus strand of CAMDBM010000005.1, from coordinate 64,219 downwards.
TCGATGGTAGGCCACCTCGGTTGTCCGCGCCCGAGGGACCGTTACTCGACAGAATGAAGGGATGATCTTCTTCCGGCTGAACACGTGGGTCCTCATCAGCCTCCTCGTCCTGATCATCGGTGGCCTGTCGTTCCTCGGGCTGTTGGCCGGCAGGCGCCTGCGCTCGCACCCCGAAGCTCTGGAGGGCCCCGTCGGGGTGGTGCAGGGCTCCCTCCTCGGACTCGTCGCCCTGCTGCTGGCGTTCGGTCTCGCGATGGCCGTCGACCGATTCGAGGAGCGCCGCTTGCTCGTGGTTCAGGAGGCCGACGACATCGGCACCACATACCTACGTGCGCAGACCCTCACCGAGCCTGCCCGCAGCCGTTCGCTCGCGCTGCTCAAGGACTACGCAGACGTCGCGATCGCCCTGGCCAACCAGGTACCCAGATCCGCTCGGTTCGAGGCCTCCCGCACCCTGATCGCCTCGCTCCAGCGCCGACTCTGGACCGAGGCGGGTGTCGCGCTTGCGGCCGACCCAATCGGCAACGCGTCCCGACTGTACGTCGAGTCGCTCAACCCGATGTTCGACGTTCACGCGGACCGAGTCGCGTCGCTCCGGAACCTCGTGCCCACCCCGGTGCTGCTGCTCGAGATCATCGGGAGCGCGGTCGCCCTCGCGGTGCTCGCCATGTACCTGAGCATGATCGGCCGGGGTATCGGAATCACCATGGTCGCCGCCCTGTTCGTGATCTTCATCCTCTTCGTCTCGGTCGACCTCGATCGCCCCAAGCGTGGCTACATCCGGGTGCCCTCCACCCCGCTCGAGGACACCCGTGCACTGATGGACCTGCCACCAGCGGTTCCGGCCGTTTCACTGGGCTGATCCCGACCTGCTGGCAGCATCGGGTGAATTGCGTCGTTGACGGCGAGGCATCTGTTGCAGATCCCCGGACTGGTTTGACGACATCCAATCGCCTATAGAAGTCTCTGCCCCCGACGTGGGAGAACTGACATGCGGCTGGCAAACGTGGGTGGACGGGCAACGATCCTCGCGAACGGAGGGGGCATCGACGTCCAGCGCTCCTCGAACGGCTGGTTCTCGAGCAGCCCTCAGGCGCTGTACGAGAAGTGGGACGCGTTCCGCGTCTTCGCGAATACGCTCAACCCAGCGATGGCCACACCGATTGATGAGGCCACGCTCAGATCCCCGGTTCCAGCACCGCGCCAGGTCTTCGCGATCGGACTCAATTACCGGGCGCACGCCGAGGAGTCGGGAATGGAGATCCCCCGCATCCCTGCCACCTTCACCAAGTTCCCGGCGAGCCTCGCCGGTCCATTCGACCCGGTCGAGCGTCCGGGGAACACGATGGACTGGGAGGTGGAACTCGTTGCGATCATCGGCAATCGCGCCGACCGGGCGAGCGCGGCAGACGCATGGGGCCACATCGCCGGGCTAGCGGTCGGCCAGGACTTCTCTGAGCGCACCGTCCAGCGCGCCGCGGGTGCGCAGTTCTCCCTCGGCAAGTCATTCCGCGGATTCGGGCCCATCGGACCCTGTCTGGTCACGCCCGACGAGTTCACCGACCCCGGCAATCTCGAGCTCGGCTGCCGGGTCAACGGCGAGGTGATGCAGCAATCGCGTACCAACGACCTCATCTTCTCGATCCCCGCACTGGTCGAGCAGCTCTCGGCCGTTCTCCCGCTCCTGCCCGGGGACGTCATCTTCACCGGCACGCCAGCAGGGGTCGGAGCGGCACGCAAGCCGCCCCGCTACCTCCAGGTGGGCGATGTCGTCGAATCGTGGATCGAGGGGATCGGCACCATCCGCAACAACGTCGTCGCCCCGGCGGGCTGATCGTCGGCGCTCGACCTTTACGTGTACGGAATCGCCGCTGAAGCAGGCGGCGGCAAAGGCCCACCGTGTCCGGGTGCCCCGGCACCGGTGGACGCAGGCTCACTACAGTTGCACCGTGCCCTCCGCTTCCACCGCCCGACGTTGCGTCCGTCCGATCGTCCTCGCCGTCACGGCCGCGATCGCCCTCTCGTCATGCGGATCGTCGTCGCCCGATCCTGCGGGGCTCACCACGACCACCGCGCCAGCCAGCACGTCCACCACCGGTACGACGGCCGCGAACGGCCTTCCGAGCATCAATTCGTTCCGGGAGAGCCCGAGCAATCGCCTGCCCGTGGACACCGTGCTCATTCGCTCGGGCTTCCCGTTCAAGGGTAAGAACGCTGTGTCCCCGCACCCGGGTGCCCACATCGTGTTCGGGACGGGCTTCGAGGAGTGGCCCCAGGGCGGCACCGCCCCGAGCAACTACCCGCCGATCTACGCAGTCGCCGACGGGATCGTGAGCAGCGTCACCGACACCCTTGCCGTCGGCGACGACGATCGGTACGGGATCAACCTCTCCATCGCCACCGACGGCACCTCCGTCATCGACTTCGAGTACAGCATCGAGCCGTTGGTCAAGGAACCGTCGCCCGGTTTCTACCGCACCTTCATCGCGGTCAAGGAGGGCGATCGCGTCAGCAGGGGCGACGTGATCGGCTACATGTTCCTGCCCAAGGGCAGCGAGGGTGCTCACATCCACTTCGGGCTCATCAATGGCGCAACCGGCGCATTCATGGCACCGGCGATCTTCAGCAAAGAGACCGTCGCCGAGTTCTACGGCACCTGGAAGAACCTCGGCTTCGACAGCGACGACGGCCCGAAGAACCCGATCCCGCCCTGCATCGGGTGGAAGATAACTGCCGAGGAGAACCCGCTCGAGAACCGGGCAGTCGACTGTCTCACCTACCCGGCGGCTTCCGGCGCCTGACGCCTCCGGAAAGTCCCGTCCCACACACCGACGTTCTCCGGGGGCGACTGGTAGACGGCGGGGGTCCCTGTGCGAGAATCCTCGTGTTGTCGACCACGGGATGGGCCGACCGGGAACGAGGGGATTTCAGATGTCGAACAGTGGATCACAGCGGGAACTGGACGTCGTGGTGGTGGGTGCGGGCTTTTCCGGCATGTACCTGCTCTACAAACTTCGCCCCCTCGGCTTCTCCGTCAAGGTGCTTGAGGCCGGCACAGATGTAGGCGGAACCTGGTTCTGGAACCGCTACCCGGGCGCACGCGTAGACATCCAGAGCGTCGAGTACTCGATGACGTTCGACCCCCAGCTCGAGAAGGACTGGAAGTGGACCGAGAAGTACTCGCCCCAGCCCGAACTACTCAAGTACGCCCAGCACATCTCAGAGCGCTACGACCTCCGCAAGGACATCGAGTTCACCACCAAGGTGGAGTCCGCCAAGTGGGACGACAAGACCGAGCGCTGGACGATCCACACCTCCACGGGCGACACCATCACGGCCAAGTACTACGTCATGGCCTCCGGCACGCTGTCGGTGCCCAAGGATGTAGACATCGAGGGCAAGAACCGCTTCAAGGGGGCCACCTACCTCACGAGTCGCTGGCCGCACGAGGGCGTGGACTTCACCGGCAAGCGCGTCGCGGTCATCGGTACCGGGTCGTCGGCCATCCAGTCCATCCCGATCATCGCGTCGCAGGCCAAATCGCTCACCGTGTTCCAGCGCACGCCCAGTTTCTCGATCCCCGCGTACAACGGACCCGTTCCCGAGACCGTTCTCGACGAGTACTGGTCCGACCGTGACGGCTTCCGCCAGGCCCAGCGCGAATCCGCTGGCGGTGTGAAGCACACGCCCACCACCGTGAGCGCGTTGAGCGTGAGCGACGAGGAGCGCAACCGCATCTACGAAGAAGCGTGGGCCAAGAGTGGCCTCGTCGAGTTCCTCGGCTGCTTCTCGGACCACATGATCAACCCCATCGCAAACGAGTACCTCGCCGAGTTCGTGCGCAACAAGATCCGCGCCACCGTGAAGAACCCGGAGACGGCCGAGGACCTCTGCCCGAAGACGTACCCCATCGGCACCAAGCGCCTGTGCGTGGACACGAACTATTACGCCACCTACAACCTTGAGCACGTGCGCCTCGTCAACATCCGCAAGAACTCGCTCAAGACGATCACCGAGACCGGCATCGACACCCAGGACGAGTCGTTCGAGTTCGATGCCATCGTGTTCGCCACCGGCTTCGACGCGATGACGGGTGCCATGGTGAGTGTGGACATCGAGGGCAGGAACGGCAACACGCTGAAGAAGGCGTGGGAAGCCGGTCCCCACACGTACCTCGGCCTCATGGCCAAGGACTTCCCGAACCTGTTCATGGTCACCGGCCCGCAGAGCCCGTCGGTGCTCTCCAACATGATCATCTCGATCGAGCAGCACGTCGACTGGATCACGGACTGCATCGTCAACCTCCGCGGCGAAGGCTTCACCACCATCGAGCCGACCCAGACCGCTCAGGACTCGTGGGTGCAGCACACCAACGACTACGGCGACATCTCCCTGATGCTCAAGGCGAACTCCTGGTACGTCGGCGCCAACGTGCCGGGCAAGCCGCGCGTATTCATGCCGTACGCCGGTGGTGTCGGTTCGTACCGCACCACCTGCGACGAGGTGGTCCGCCGTGGCTACCTCGGGTTCGAGCGCAAGGGCCCCAAGGGCACTGCGGTGAACGACGGAAAGATCAAGCAGTTGATGCCCGACGTTGAACTGCTGCTCCAGGCGATGTCCACCATGGAGATCCCGCTCTTCGAGAGCATGTCTGCCGTGGAGGCACGTGCCTTCGGCGACATGATGAGCGCCGGACGGCCCGCTGGCCCCGAGGTGGGCGAGATCGCCGACGGCACGCTGCCCGGCGCCGCCGGCAACACCCTCGAGTACCGTCTGTTCCGCCCGAAGAGCAAGGGACCGCACCCGGTAGTCGTGTACTACCACGGTGGTGGTTGGGTGCTCGGCAGTGCAACCTCGGACGACCCGATGGTCCGCGACCTCTGTGACCGCTCGGATGCCCTCATCGTGTCGGTGAACTACCGACATGCCCCCGAGGACCGTTTCCCGGCGGCCGCAGACGACGCCTTTGCTGCGCTCAAGTGGGTTGCCGATCACGTCACCGAACTCGGCGGGATCCCGGGCAAGCTTGCGGTTGCCGGTTGGAGCGCTGGGGCCAACCTCGCCGCAGTCGTCAGCCAGCTCGCACGGGACAGTGCCGGTCCGGCGCTCTCCGGCCAGCTATTGCTCACACCTGTCACCGACGGCAGCAAGAAGTGGCCGTCCTACACGGGCAATGGCGAGGGGTTCATCCTCACCCAGAACCTCATGGACTGGTTCTGGGATCACTACGCCACGAAGGAGGAGCGCCTCGACCCGAAGGCATCACCGCTCCTCGCGAAGAGCCTCGCCGGCCTGCCGCCCGCCATGGTGGTCACCGCCGAGTTCGATCCGCTCCGCGACGAGGGAAACGCCTATGCCGAGGCCCTCACCAAAGCAGGGGTAAAGGTGAAGCACCTGCAGTGCCGCGGCCATCTTCACACGTCCATCTCGATGGTAGACGTCCTGCCCTCGGGCGCGTCGGTGCGTGCGGAGATGGCCACCGCGATCCGCGGTTTCTTCGGCGCCACGGTTACCGCCTGATCCCGGGGGGAGCGGTTCGGCCTCGATGATTTGGCCGCTCGTTACCGCTCCGTCTACCGGGCAGTCACGTAGCCAGCACTAGGTTGGAGCACCGTGGCAGACGTTGTGATCGAGGACGGGGAATCGTCCGAACACCTCGAACGGCTCCACCCGCGCTTTGCGGGCGAGGCCCGTGTCTGGGAGATGGTCCGGGCGTTCTGGCCGTTTACCCGCGGCAGGCGCCTGCTCGTCGCCGTGCAGATCGTCGTTTCGATCGCGTTCTTCACCGGTACGGCACTGATCCCGCTCCAGATCGGCAACCTGCTCGAGGCAGCACTCAGTTCCTCGGGATCGGCCAGCGCCATCAAACAATTCGTTGTTGACCCGATCGCGCTGCAGAAAGCCACCCAGACGATGCTCGCCCCGGTGCTGCTGACACCGATGGAGCGCATCGCAGCGGGAAAGGCCGTGCGGGCAGCGGACGACCGCTTGCGCGTGACCGGCGCCGACGAGGTGCTCAATGCACTCTTCCCGGGCAACCTGACGTACCGGACCGAGCGACTCCCGTCCATCGACGATCCAGAGCCGGGATGGGAGACGATCGCCGACGGACTGCTCGACGCACCGACGATCCGCCGGCGCGACCTCGACGACCTGCGCGCTCGAGCGCTCGACAACCCAGACCTTGCGACGGGCAAGGCGTTCAACTACGTCATCGGGGTGCTGCTCGAGGACCAGACGGCTCTCCAGCAACGGGTTGCTTGGCAGCGCGACCGCTTCCGATTCGAGCTGGTTCGGTTCGCAATCGTGCTGCTGGCCATCTTTGCGCTCCGCGCCGTTGCGCTGTTCCTCGCCCAGCGCTCCACACTCGCCAGCGCGCGCAGGCTTCAGGACGCCGTGTTCGACCGGATCCACAACTCCGCTCTGGTCGAGGCGGGTGCCCTCGCGCGCCCGAGCATGGTCAGCAGGTGTACCTCCTACGTGGAGAAGGTGACCGAGGCGCTGTTGAAGGCGCAGACAAGTGGGGTGCCGGCGGTGGCCGCGCTGCTGCTGTCCACCTCGCTGCTGCTGTACATCGACCTGGGTATCGGGCTCCTGATGCTCGGGGTCATTGCCTTCTTCGAGATCCTCCGCAGGGCGATCGCGAATCGCTGGTCACGCTTGGCGCACGAACGCCTCGACCTCAACACCGCTATGAGCGAGGTGGTCGACGACGCGATCGCGTCCGCCGTGGGGACACGATCGATCCGCGCCGAGGCGACCGAACAGCGGAGGTTCACGGCGAAGGCCGACGCAGTGATCCGCCAAGTTCGCCGCGTGGAGGTGTTCGGCGAGTCCTTCCGCCTCTCGGCATTCGGAATCGGCCAGCTCGGTGTGCTCGCCGCGATCGCAATCGTGGGATTCGCGCGCGACCAACTCACCCTTGCGGAGGCGGCTGCAATCATCCTGTACGTCCGAGAGGTTGCGGCTGCTCTCGAGGCCCTCCCGCCGATGATCGTCGATCTCCAGGAGGCGGCGCCCTACATGCGGCGTCTCCGTCGTGTGCTGGCCGCTCCGCTCCTGCGCCCCTCCCCAGAGATACCTGTGCCGCTGCCCGATGCCCCCGGGGTGCTGGCGCTCGACTCCGTGTCAACTACGTGCCCCGACGGGTCCCCCGGCTGTTCCGACGTGAGACTCCACGCAACGCCGAACACCTGGACCGTGCTGGTCGGTCTCGCCGGCAGCGGCATCCCGAGCGTGATGAGCATTGCCGCCGGACTGGAGATCCCGCAGCGCGGCCGTGTGACCGTCGATGGCGTCGATCTCTCCAACGTCGACACCGAACACCTGCGCCGCGGCATTGCGGTGATCCCCGAGAATCCCACCGTGTTCGAGGGGACCATCGCCGAGAACCTGTCGTGGGGCCGACCGGACGCCGACCCCGCCTCGCTCGCCGCTGCAACCGCCGGGTGCGGCCTCGATGCCTGGATAGCCGAACAGAGCGACGGTGTGCAGACGGTGATCGGGAGGGCACGAACCCGGATCGCTGCCGAGGTACGCGTTCGCATTGCGCTCGGTCGAGTGCTCCTCAGCAACGCCCGCATCGTCGTCATCACCGATCCGAGCCGGCTTGTGGACCGAGAGGTGGCCGAGGACCTGTGGGCGACGCTGCGCTCGCACCTCACCGGGCGGATCGTTCTGGTGACCACGGACCGCCTCGATCTCGTGTCCGACACCGACAACGTGCTGTGCCTCCGCAACGGATCGGTCGTCGAGCAGGGAACCCGTTCCGATCTCCTCGCGTCCAATGGCCCGTTCGCCGCCCTGTGGACCCGACTCGTCGAGGGCGGGGACCCGATCGACGAGTTCGCCGCTGTGCCCTCGCTGGCGCAACTGTCCCCGTCCACGTTGCGCTCGCTCGGCAAGCGACTACTTACGGAGCGCTTCGAGCCCGACGAGATCATCTTCGCCGAGCACGAACCTGCCAACCATCTCTACCTCGTGGTGGACGGCGTGGTGGACCTCGTCTCCGGCGGTCGGCGCATCGCGAGCATCCATCCCGGGTTCCACTTCGGCGATTTCGACACCGCCGCCCCCGGCACGAGGACGATGACCGCCCGGGCCCGCTCCACAGTGGTCGTGCGCAGCCTCCACCGCCTGGCGATCTCGAGCGGTGTCGCCGGGATCCTCGATCGTCCAGAGGCCGAGCGCACGCTGTTCCGCTGGCTCACTCGTCACGGTTCGGCGTCCAGAGAGGACCTGGCGTCACTTGCGGACAGGATCGACGTCGATACCACGCTCACCGCGTTGCTCGGCAGCGGAAGCATCAGCCTCTCGGTCGATCCGGCAGGGGCGACGGTTTACCGCGTCGCAGGGGCGAACCGGTCGCGCGTCCGCGACTCCGGCGTTCTCGACGCGCTCTTCGGCAACTGAACCGAACTGCTCAGTGGAGATTCCGGTCGAGGAGGCCGAGCAACTCCCGCCAGTGACGACGGTCGGCGGCGGGGTCGTAGGCCGGGCGGTCGTCGAAGGCGAAGCCGTGATGAGTTCCCCAGTACCGCTCGACGCGGCCACGCGCGCCCGCGTGCTGCAGTGCATGCTCGAAGCGGTCCACCATGTCGAGGGGCACCCAGTCGTCGTGCTCCGCCGCACCGACGTAGATCTCGCCCGTGATCCCGGCGAGCCGGTGGTGGGGCGAGTCCGCCCTGTCCACGTGAAGGCGCACACCGTAGAAGGACGCAACAGCACGGACACACGCCGAGTGCTCCGCTGCGGACCACACAGCGAACGGTCCGCTCATGCAGTAGCCGACGATCCCGACGCGCTCGGCGTTCGCACGCGCATCGCCCTCGGCGTGCGCAAGCAGCGCGCCGACGTCGCTCGCCACCATCCGGTTGCCGACGTTGCGCATCAGCTCACCCATGCGGGCCAGTGACTCGTCGCTGCCCCAGTCGAGCCGGAAGGACGGGGTGGTGCGGTAATACAGGTTCGGCAGCATCACGTAGTAGCCGTGGCTCGCGATGCGACTCGCCATGTCATGGAGCAGCGGGCGCTTCCCCGGCGCGTCCATGAGGAACACGACGACCGGGTGACGCTCACCGTCGTCGGGGTGCACGATGAAGGTCCCCATCGGGCCCTCATCGGTCGTGATCGTGATCTCCCGGTCGGCCATGGGGGCAACGTAGCCGGACAGGACCCGAGGATTCCCGGGCGAGTCGACCGCTCGGGCAGCAAACCACGTAAGGTGTTGAGGTGTTCACGCATGGTGGGTGCCGAGCCAACGATGAGCGATCCAGCCGGGGCCCCCGCGTCCGGGTTGGACTGCTGGGTGCCTTCGCACTGTGCGGCGGCGCGATCGGCCTGCTCCCGGGCGCCCCTGCAGCGGCCTCCGGGCCTCCCGAGACCGAGGCGGCCCCTGCGCGTGCCGCCGCACACCGGCTCGTCGGCAGCAATCGGCTCGTCGGCAGCAATCGGCTCATCGTTCGTCTCGCGAAATCCGCCGACGGATCGCCGTCGCGTGCGGTCGGTGCCGCCCGGTCCGCAGGTCTCGACGTGGAGTCCGCTCGGGTGCTCGGGCGCGACTCGACCTACGTGCTCACGCTGCCCGAACGCCTCGACGGCGAGGCACTCGCTGCTGCCGTAGACGCCGTGCGCTCCGAACCCGGAGTCCTGTCGGTCGAACCGGTTCGACGGATGTACCCGTCCTTCGTGCCCGATGACCCGTACTACTCGGACCAGTGGAACCTGCGTTCAGTCAGCACGTCGAACTACGGGGCCAATGCCGCTGCCGCATGGGACATCACGACAGGGTCCGCCGGCGTCGTGATCGCCGTGATCGACACCGGCTTCACCGACCATGCCGACCTCGCCGGCCGTCTGCTGCCCGGTTATGACTTCATCTCGGACGTGGACACCGCCAATGACGGCGACGGCCGGGATGCGGACGCCCACGACCCGGGCGACTGGATCTCGACCGACGATGCCTCCCCCGGCGGAGCGTTCACCGGATGCCGCGTGTCGAGGAGCTCGTGGCACGGCACACACGTCACCGGCATCATCGGAGCCACCGGCGACAACGGCACCGGGATCGCCGGGATCAACTGGGTCTCGCCCGTCGTGCCCATCCGCGCACTCGGCAAGTGCGGGGGCGACAACGACGACGTCATCGATGCAATGCGATGGGCTGCCGGTATCGACGTGGCCGGGGTGCCACACAACGCTCATCCCGCCCGCGTGATCAACATCAGCCTCGGTGGCAACAGCGGTTCGTGCGGCATCGCCATGCAACAGGCCATTACCGACGTCATTGCGGCGGGTGCTGTTGTGGTTACTGCAGCGGGGAACGACTCGGACCTCGCGTCGAGCAACGAGCCGGGCAACTGTGTCGGGGTCATCAACGTCGCCGCGACCGGCAGGTACGGCGAGATGGCGCCCTACAGCAACTTCGGCTCGGCCGTCACGCTCGCAGCCCCGGGTGGGGGCGACTTCGATTGGGGGATCCGCTCCACTGTCGATTCGGGCTACACCACCCCGCTCTCGGACACGTACAAGAACCTCGAGGGTACGAGCATGGCGGCACCCCACGTTGCCGGCGCCGTGTCGCTCATGCTGTCGATCGCGCCGACGCTCACCCCGGCGCAGGTCCGTTCTGTCCTCGTCTCTACCGCGCACTCGTTCCCGCCCAGTGGCGCCTACAGCACCTGTGCGACGCTCTGCGGTGCCGGGGTGCTGGACGTACAGGGCGCGCTCATCAGCGCGGGCAACCTACGCCCCCCGGACGAGCCCACTGGGCTGGGGGTCGCATCCGGTCCCGGTCGCGTGGTGCTCACCTGGGTTGCCCCGGCCGACGACGGTGGCACCGATGTCGTGGACTACCGCCTGCAGCGCTCCACCAACGGTGGTCTCACGTGGGCCACCGTCAACGACAGCATCTCCGCTACCACAACTTCGACCGTCACCGGGCTGAAGAACGGCACGACGTACACGTTCCGGGTTGCCGCCGTGAACCGCGTGACCAGCGGGGCGTGGTCCGCGACTGCCGCAGCCACACCGGCCACGACACCTGGCCGAACCCGAGCATTACGCGGGCGACGCGGCAACCAACGCGTCTCGCTGTCGTGGACACGACCGACGACCACCGGTGGGGCCGCGGTGGAGCACTACTACGTCGAGGGGTCCACCGACGGCGTGCAGTGGAACCAATTCGCAGACCTCGGCGGCGCAGCGAGGTCTGCAGTGATCAGCGGCCTCACCAACGGGGTCCGGTACCGGTTCCGCGTGTCGGCGGCCAATCGCGCCGGCAACGGCGCGTGGTCGTATTCAGTGTCGGCCACCCCGCTGTCCGTGCCCGGCGCGCCGGGCAACCTCGACGGTGCTCCTGGCGACCGTTCGGCTGCGCTCTCCTGGACGACGCCGATCGCCACCGGTGGCACGAGAGTCACCCGCTATGTCGTCCAGCGCTCGGGGAACGGTGGTCTCACGTGGACAACCCTCCTGCGTGGCACATCGCTGAGCACCACGCAGTCCGTCCGCTACCTCGCTAACGCACGCGACTACCTGTTCCGCGTTGCCGCCAAAAATGCCCTCGGACGCGGCCCCTGGTCGGTGCCGTTCTCGGTACGGCCGCGGACAACGCCCTCAGCCCCGCTGGGCCTGGCCGCTGTCGCCGGGAACGGAGAGGTGGCGCTCACCTGGAACGCTCCCCTGAGCGACGGCGGCGATGACCTCTCGGGTTACCGGGTGCTGTGGTCCACCGACGGCACGAACTGGGCGCTCGCGACGACCACTACCGATCCGGGCAACCGGACGTACACGGTCACCGGGCTGACCAACGGTCTGGCGTACCGGTTCCGCGTGTCCGCCGTGAACGCAGCGGGTGCGGGATCACCGAGCGTCCCCCGCACCGCCACGCCTCAGGCCTGACCGGTCAGGAGCCCGTCCACTCGGGTGCGCGCTTCTCGGCGAAGGCCTTCGGGCCCTCCTTGGCATCGTTCGACTTGAACACCACCGCCTGGAGCGGGTTCTGGATCGCCCAGAACTCGTCCTCGGTGACACCCTGCGTCGCGCGCACCAACTGCTTCGATGCGGCGACAGCAAGCGGTGCATTCTTCGCAACGCGCTGGGCAAGCTCGAGAGCCACGTCCACCGCGCCACCCTTGTCGGCGAGGCGTGACACGAGACCGAGTTGGTTGGCTTCCTCGGCGAGGATCGGGTCTCCCGTGATCGCCATCTCCATCGCGCGGCCGAAACCCACACGCGAAGGGAGGCGCAACAGGCCGCCGCCGGCCGCGAACAGACCGACCGCCACCTCGGGGATACCGAGCTTGGCGCCCCTGGCGGCAACCAGCAGGTCGCACGACAGCGCGAGCTCGAGCCCACCGGCGAGAGCAAAGCCCTCAATCGCACCGATGAGCGGCTTCTTGGAACCGTTCTGGATGAACGTCATCATCGGCCCGATGTCCTCGCCGCGGGCAAAGGCCTTGAGGTCCATCCCTGCGCAGAAGCCGCGACCAGCGCCGGTGAGCACACCGGCGGTGAGTCCCGGATCTGAATCGAGTCGCTGGACCGCTGCCCAGAGACCATTCGAGAGCGCCCCGTTGATCGCATTCATGGCGTCCGGGCGGTTGAGGGTGATCAGCAGCACCCGTCCGCGCTGCTCGGTCAGGACTGCATCGTTCTCGGCGGCGTCGCTCATGACGTTCTCCTCGTTCTGCGCGGGCTCCGCTGGAGACCCGGGGCTGGATGGGCCGGCCGCACGGCCGACGCAGGCACGCTAGCGTTCGGCCATGCGCGCAGTAGTCCTTCAAGGCCCTCGTTCCGTCTCGGTCGAGAATGTGCCGGACCCGACACTTCTCGGTGCCGACAGTGCCATCATCGCCGTCGAACGGACCGCTATCTGCGGCAGCGATCTGCACCTGTATCACGGTGAGATCGGTAGCCAGGGCATCCAACTCGGCCACGAATTCGTCGGCACGATCGTCGAGACCGGCCCCGACGTGCGGCGGGTCAAGAAGGGCGACCGAGTCCTCGTGTCGGCAGTCGTCGGCTGCGGCCATTGCGATCCCTGTCTGGCGCGCGATCCCGTGCTGTGCACCGGTGGCGGCCCGAGGGTCTTCGGCACGACACTCGAGTTCCACGGCGGTCAGGCGGAGTTCTGTGCGGTACCGGCCGCCGATTCGTGCTGCCTCGCCATTCCGGACAACGTCAGTCTCGAGCAGTCGGTGCTGCTCACCGACATCCTTCCCACCGGATACACCGGCGCAATGAACGCCAACATCAAGCCCGGCTCCACCGTGGTGGTGTTCGGTCTCGGTCCTGTCGGCGTGTTCGCGCTGCAAACCGCAAAGCTGTACGGCCCGTCGCGCATTCTTGCCGTTGACCGCGTTCCGGAACGTCTTGCCCGTGCCGCAGCGCTCGGTGCGGAACCCATCGATGCATCGGACGGTCAGGCGGTCGCAAAGATTCTCGACGCCACGAAGGGTCGCGGCGTGGATTCGGCCATTGAAGCCGTCGGAGCAGATGCCACCATCACCGACGCCATCCTCAGCGTCGCAGCCGGTGGCACCATCTCGGTCATCGGCGTGAACATGAACATGGAGTTCCCGTACCCGATGCCCCTCGCGTTCATGAAGCGACTCACGCTCAAGGCTGCGCTCGTATCGGTGCCGGCCACCTGGGACCACCTCGTACCGCTCATTGCGAACGGCAAACTGCAACCCGAGGAAGTGTTCACGCATCGTCTCCCGCTGTCGCAGGCAGCCGAGGGCTACAGGATTTTCGACAAACGCGAAGACGGAGTGCTCAAGGTGCTGCTCGACCCGTCGAAGTAGGCGGGCGCAACTCTCTCCAGCGCTGCAGGATTCCGGTGCCCTGCGCGTAGGCCAACCGGTAACAACGCTTGGCGCGATCGAGGTCGAACAGATTGTTGGGCAGACGCGCCGTTGAGGCGATGGCATCGCTCACCCGAGTACGACATACCCAGCTACTTACAGGAATCCTGGCCCCACCGCACGGAGTACCGGCACCATCACCAAGGGTAGTTATTTACCTCGGAATACTGCCCTATGCAGCAATTACTCAAGTAAGAGTAAGGTAAGAATGTCCAAATATCGCTGATCGATATACAGAAAGTGGCTCGTTGCCACTCTCAGCGCAATTCGGATAGTGTATGCAGATGGACATCACCCAGTTGCGTCACGGAAACGTCGTCCGCGGCAACGAAGCCGATACCACTTCCACGCGGGAGCGCCAGCGTCGACGCCGCCTCCGTCGACTCCTCGTCGCCATCATGGTGCCGCTCGCCTGGGTCTGGTACCGGATCCTCACCAACAACCCCATCAAGTTCGGTATTCCCGACGTCGTGGCGGAGTCCCCCGAGATCTGGATCTCGGTCGGCCTCATGTTCTTCCTCTGTCTGCTGATCGGTATTCCGCTGCTCGGTGCCGGCCGCTCCCCGCACACGCTGCTGCGACCGTCGGACTCCAACGTCAGCCTCTCCGACGTGGTGGGCGCAAGCGCCACCAAGCGCGAGGCCGTTGACACCCTCAACTTCTTCCTCAAGCACCAGAGTTTTGCCGACGAGCTCGGTGGCTCGCCGCGGCGGGGCGTGCTGTTCGAGGGCCCCCCAGGCACCGGCAAGACGTACCTGGCCAAGGCACTCGCTGCCGAGGCCGGCGTGCCGTTCCTCTTCGTGTCGGCATCCTCGTTCCAGTCGATGTACTACGGCCAAACGAACCGCAAGATCCGCACGTATTTCAAGGCGCTCCGCAAGGCTGCCCGTGCTGAGGGCGGCGCCATCGGGTTCATTGAGGAGTTCGATGCCATCGGCGGCGCCCGCAGCGGCATGAATTCCGGCTCGATGCGCGAGGGCGTCGTCGGGATCGTCAACGAACTGCTCGTGCAGATGCAGTCCTTCGACCTGCCGACTGGCAAGGACAAGGTGAAGACGAAGTTCATCGACGCACTCAACTCGCTCCTGCCGCTCAACCTCACGATTCCGCGGCCCAAGCCGTCCACCGCGAACATCCTCGTGGTCGCAGCAACCAACCGTGCTGCCGATCTCGATCCGGCGCTCGTGCGCCCGGGCCGTTTCGACCGCATCATCCACTTCGACCTCCCGCCCCGCGCGGACCGGGTGGAGATCGCCGACTACTACCTCGGCAAGAAGTCCCACGATGCCTCCATCACCGGCGCCCAGGTTGCGGACCTCACCGCCGGCTACAGCCCGGTGCGGATCGAGCGCCTCATGGACGAGGCCCTGATCATTGCCGTCCGCGACGGACGTCGCGCCTTGACCTACGACGACGTCATCCAGGCACAGTTGATCACCGAGGTCGGGCTTGCTCACGAGGTGGGGTACCACCCCGACGAACGCCGCCGTGTCGCCACCCACGAGGCGGG
The DNA here is from genome assembly GCA_945889085.1 of Ferrithrix thermotolerans DSM 19514. GTDB lineage: Bacteria > Actinomycetota > Acidimicrobiia > Acidimicrobiales > Ilumatobacteraceae > WLJO01. The sequence continues at coordinate 48,841 of CAMDBM010000005.1, read as the reverse complement.
CCATGCCCTGCTCGCCACCCTGCTCGGGCGCGAGGTGCGCGTGGCGTCCATCCTGCGCCGCGGAGCTTCACTGGGCCTTGTTGCGCACGACGATGCCGAGGAGCGCCACCTCAAGACGCCGAGCGAGTTGAAGGACCTCATCGTGATCGCGATGGCCGGTCGCGCCGCCGAGATCCAGGAGTTCGGCGAGGCATCGAGTGGGATCGCATCAGACCTCGCCGCTGCCACAACGATGGCCGCTCAGCTCGTCGGTCTCCTCGGGGCGGCCGACAGCCTCCTCAGCCTCGAGGCCGCCATCATGCCGGGGGCCGGAAACCTCGTTGCCAAGGTGCTCAGCCACGATCCGTCTCGCGAGCAGGCGGACGCGATGATGAAGGCGGCAGCCGATCGCGCTGCATGCATGCTCATCGAGCACCGCCTCACGCTCATCACGCTGGCCCAGGCGCTGTGCGACCGGGACGAGCTGAGCAGCGAGGAAGTCCACAACCTCGTGGACGGCGCAACCGTTTCCTGACCCGACACGGGGTGCCGGCTGCGGTGCTCACATGAAGTTGCGCGTGTGCAGCGACGAGAGCGCCTCTGCCTCGCCGGAGCTGAAGCCGAGGCGCCCGAGGCGGGCCTGACGGTGCTCGGCCATCTCGCGCTGCAACTGCTGGACACGCTGCCAGCCGAGCGCGACCGCGTCCGGTGAGACGGTGCCGCCCGCCAGCAGCACGAGCGCGTCGAACACATCGTCGTTGAGACCGGCCGTGCCCTGGAGCGCCTGGTGGCGGCGTTCCACCGCTGATGCAAGCCTCGCCCGGAGCCCCGGTTCGTGCTGTACGTGGCGCTCGAGGTGAGCGAGGGAGAACGCAACGTGACGCGCCTCGTCCTGACGGGTGAGCCGGGCGATACGTCGCGTCACCGGATCGGGTGCGTGTCGCTCGAGGAAACCAAGCAGCGACACGAACGTTCCCTCCCCCATCACGGACAGCAGGAAACTCGCGATCGCGAAGTCTGGTTCTTCGAGGAGGCTCTGCAGCGATGCACGGCCGCCCACGGTCGAGAGGGCCAGTTCGGACCCGGTGAGCGTGGCGCGACGCGTGAACACCTCAATGTGCCGGGCCTCGTCGGCGATGGTCACCGCAAGCATCTGTTGGATCTCCCGGAAGTGCGGGTGCACCTGGCCGAGGAAGCGGGCGGGCACCACGAGCGCCGCCTCCTCGTTCTCGACGAGGAAGGTCATCACCTGGACGACAGCGCGCTCGATCTCCCGCCCGTGCACGATGGGGTCCTGCCAGTCGATCGCGGAAGCAGGGTCCCACTGGCCGGCAAGTGCCTGCGCGTACAGCGACCCGGCACGGTCGGTCCAGATCTCGTCCCGCACGTCGAGCCGGAATACCGGCTCGGGCCCGCCTGGCTCCACGGCCGAACCGCGCGCTGCCAGTCCCCACGATGCCGGCGGGTGCGCAGCGATCGCGCTGTCCGTGTGTGGGTCCGGGTGGCCGCTGCGTTCTGCGCCGACCCACGCCGCCCACGACGCTGAACCGCGCCGGACAACGGCATCCGCGCCGCCGTCGCCTCGGGGTACGCACTGGTGACCCTGTGTGCGGCACCAGGTGACCAGATCTGCGACGAGGTCCGGGTGCGAACCGCGCACCCCGATCTCCTCCCCGGGCCGGCAGTCGTCGAGTGCGAGGCGGACGAGTACATGCGCTCCCCCGTCGAGACCGAGGGCACCGAGGTCGACGATCGGCAGGTTCATGACGCGAGGATGCGTCGGTAGTCGTCGTTGAGGATCGACCCGTCGGCACCGTAGAAGCCGAGTCGGTCGACGGCAGCCTCGAGCGGCGCGTAGCCCGTCGTCCGCCCGACACGCCACTCCTTCAACCCCTCAAGCCTGAGCAGTGGGCGCACCGCCGGGTCGTCGTACGACATCGAGAGGAGCAACTTGGCGAACCGGTCGGTCGTCGCGGTGTCGACACCGTCGAGCACCGTCATGGTGCAGTGATCGAACGGCGCGGTTCGGGTGAGTACCCGCACCGCACCCGACACGATGGTGCCCTCCTTCGCGAACACGAGGTGATTGCCGTCGATCACACAGGCAGCGTCCACCTCACCGGCCACGAGTGCCTTCACGGCGTCACGCTCGCCACCCACGTGGTCGCCGTGCTTGTTCACCATGATGTCGAAGCGGCGCACGGCAAAGTCGCCGCCGGGCTCGAGACCCAGCCCAGCGAGGTGGGCGAGGGGCAGCAGCGTGGCCTGCGGCGAGTCCACGGCGCCGACCGCGACGGTGCGACCACGCAGTTGCGACACATTGGTGATCTGGCTGTCGGAGCGGACCAGCACGAGCGACGTGAGATCCTGGTCGGAGTCGCGCATCACGATCGCGCGGGCATTCGTGCCGGCCGCCGAGGCAAGACGACGTGTGCGCACCCAACAGAGCGGGGAGTCCCACGTAACGTCCACGTGTCCGGCGAGGTGTGCCTCGGCCTGCGCCTCGTAGCCCGAGTAGAGGACATAGTCGAACGCGAAGCCTTGGCCCGCGAACCATTGCTTGAAGCCCTCCCAGATCGTGACCACCTTTGGGTCATAGGCAACGGCACCGAGGACGAACGGTCGCAGGCTCACGACGCACATCTTCCCAGATGCCCTTCGCCCGTCCGGGGCATCCCGGCTACGGTTCGAACCATGACCGCACCGCGTCCGATCCTCGACGGCCTCAAGGTCGTCGACATGACCCAATACCTCGCGGGCCCCACGGTCACCCGTCTGCTTGCCGAGGCCGGCGCCAGTGTGGTGAAGATCGAGCAGCCTCCGTACGGCGACCCGACGCGCTCGCTCGCCGTGATGAGCGACGGTCGCTCCGGGTACTTCATCCAGCAGAACCACGGCAAGCGCAGTCTCTGCATCGACTTCGACGACCCCCGCGGGCGCGAGGTGCTCGACCGGCTCATCGCCGAGGCAGACGTGTTCGTGGAGAACTACGGCCCGGGTGTGCTCGCACGCAGGGGCCTCGACCACGACAGCCTCCTCGCGAAGCACCCCCGGCTCATCGTGGCCACGGTGTCGGGCTTCGGTCGGGACAGCGCGTTCTCGGAGAAGGTGGCCTTCGACCTCATCGCAATGGCCTACAGCGGCATGCTCCACATCACGGGCGAACCCGACCGCTCGCCGGTGATGGTCGGTACCTCGATCGCCGACGTCATGTCCGGCGTCCACACCGTGGCCGGCATCGGCCTCGCGCTCTACCACCGCGAGCGCACCGGGCGCGGCCAGCACATCGACATCTCCATGGTGGACTCGATGTTCCACGCCCACGAGCTGGCCATCCAGGGCCATTCGATCACCAAGGGCAAGTGGCGCCAGAAGCGCAGCGGCTCCAAGTCCGCCCTCAACTCGCCGCAGGGCATCTACAAGGCGCCCGAGGGCTACATCGTGCTCCAGGTCATGCCCTCGCAATGGCCGTCGATCTGCCGGGCGATGGGCATGCCCGAGCTCGAGCACGACGAGCGATTCGCCGACCTGAACGGTCGGCACAAGAACCGTGGCGAGCTCAACGCGATCGTGGAGGAATGGCTCGCCACGCACACAACCGATGCCGAGGTGCTCGCCAAGCTGGAGGCCGCCCGGGTGCCGTGCGCCCCCGTACTCGACCCCGCCGATGCCATCGGGCACCCGTACTTCGAGTCGCGTCGCGCCATCCGCCGGATCAACGATCCCATCATCGGTGAGGTCATCATCCCCGGGAACCCGCTGCGTTTCTCGGAGTTCCCGTTCGACCTCGATCAGGTCGCGCCGCTGCTCGGCCAGCACAACGCCGAGGTGCTCGGGGAACTCGGCTATGCCGCCGACACCATTGCGTCGCTGGCCGAGGCCGGTGTGCTCCGCTCCGCCGACCGCTGACTTTTTCGGGCGGCAGGGCCGTCCCGTAGTGTTGCCAGTCGGGAGGATCCATCCATGCAATACCGTCCAACTGCAGCGGAACTGCTGCACGACATCTCGGCGCTGCTCAGCGACGAGGTACTCGATCAGGTCAGTGTCGCGGTGCAGCACAAGGTTCGTGTCGCCGCCAACATCGCTCAAATCCTCGAGCGTGAGGTCACGCTGGCCGGCCCGAATGCTGACCGGGAACTGGCGATCACCCGAGGCCTCCTCGGCGTCCCTGCTGGCGACCCGGCCCCGCTCGCCGAGCTTCGCGCCCGCCTCGCCGACTCGCTCCGCGCCGGCGACCTGCCGGGCCACGACGACGACGACGAGGTCTGGAACGCACTGGTGCAGATAGCCAAGGACGACCTTGCCATCTCCAAGCCCGGTCACGACGGCTGGACCGGCGACGACTGGGGACGACAGTCATGAGCGAGATCGATCTCGAAGCAGGCCTTGCCCGCTGGCTGGGCGAGCACTACGGGCGGCCAGTACACCTGACGGGCCTCGAGCGGGTCACTGCCGGTGCGCGCCGTATCAACGTGCTGTTCGACGCCGTCGACGAAGGCGGAGCGCTCATCGAGCGCCTTGCACTCACCGCGCTCCCCAATCTGGATATCCAAATCCAGCCCATGACCGTCGAGGCGGCGGTTCGCACGCTCGCCCACGGGGTCGGCGTCCCCACGCCACGCATCCTCGGTGCAACCGAGGACCAGTCCTATCTCGGTGGTCCGTTCTTTATCAGCGAGCGCATCGACGGCGAGACGATCCCCCGCCGGGTGCTCCGCCTCGTCGAGCAGCACGGCATCGGCACCCTGGTGACCACCCAGCTCGGCGAGGCCTTCGCACGCCTGCACCACATCGATCCGGCACTCGCCCCCGAGGGGCTCATGCGCCCGCCGGACGACAATGTGATCGAGGCGGCGCTCGTCGGTGCCGAGGCGCAGTTGCGCGAACTGCTGCAGCCGTCGCCCACCTTCTCATACGGGCTGCGCTGGCTGGAGCGCAACCGCCCCACCGAGCCGGAGCACCTCACGATCGTCCACAGCGACGTGCGGAACGGGAACCTCATCATCAGCGAGCAGGGGCTGCGCGCCATTCTCGACTGGGAGGGCTCGCGAATCGGCGATCCGGCCGAGGACGTCGCCTGGCCGATGGTGCGCATGTGGAGGTTCCGCAACGACCACCTCCCGGTGGGCGGCTTCTCTGCGATCGCCCCCTACCGAGCCGCCTACGAGGCAGCCGGGGGCGAGTGGGACGACGACCGGGTGCGCTGGTGGCTCACGCTCGGCACGCTGCGCTGGGGCCTCGGCCTCGCGAAGCAGTCGCACCAGCACCTGCGGGGCGAGTACGTCACCATCGTGATGGCGGCGAGCGGCCGTCGTGTCTCCGAGCTGGAGTACGACACCCTCATGTGCCTGCGCGGCCTCTGACAGACCGGTGCCGGTCGGGTACGGTCCATGACATGGGTCAGTACTGCACCACCGAACGAGACGGACACCTCCTCATCGTCACCATCAACCGGCCGGAGAGGATGAACGCGCTCCACCCGCCGGCCAATGCCGAGCTTGCTCAGGTGTTCGACGAGTTCGCGGCGGACCCCGAGCTTTGGGTGGCGATCGTGACCGGCGCCGGGGACCGCGCGTTCAGCGCGGGCAACGACCTGAAGTACCAGGCGAGTGGTGCCGACATGAGCGGCCAGCCCGCGGCGGGCTTCGGCGGGCTCACGGCCCGCTGGGACCTCAACAAACCGGTGATTGCCGCCGTGAACGGCGTGGCGATGGGTGGCGGCTTCGAGATCGCGCTTGCGTGTGACCTCATCATCGCGGCGGAGAACGCCGTGTTCGCGCTTCCCGAGGTCCGTGTTGGCCTCGCCGCACTCGCGGGCGGGCTGCTGCGCCTTCCCCGCACCATCGGCACGAAGCGCGCGATGGGCATGATCCTCACCGGACGTCACGTACCGGCGGCAGAGGGCTACGAACTCGGCTTCGTCACCGAGGTCGTCCCCGAGGGCCAAGCAGTCGAGGCCGCTCGGCGCTGGGCAGCGATGATCCTCGAGGTCTCACCGATGTCGGTCCGTGCATCCAAGCAGGTCGTGTACGAGTCCTTCGAGCACGGTGGCATCCGTGCCGCCACCGAGGCGCGGTACGCCGCCGTCGATGCGATGCGCCGCAGCGAGGACCTCATCGAGGGCCCGCTGGCGTTCTCCGAGAAGCGCAAGCCCAACTGGAAGGGTCACTGACCGATCCGTCTGGTTCAGGTCCTGACATCACCAACGTCAGGGGCCGGCGTGTCGTCGATCCCCAGCACGTCGAGCCACGCGATCAGAAAAACGAGCCCGGCCGCGCCGTACATCGCGCCACCGATGCCATACAGCTCGTAACCGAGTAGCGCCACGATTGCCGGCAGGGCAGGACCGATGTGAACGCTCGCGCGGTCGACGCGCTTGCGCACCACCAGCACCTCGACGGCCTGCAGCACCACGGCGGCACCGACGACGATCACCGCGTCGCGCCAACCGTTCAGCCCTGCGGCGAGGAGCAGTGCCGGCACGCTGCCGACGAGCACACCGAGCGTGGGCACGAGCCCGACGGTGCCGGCGAGCGCACCGAGGACAAACGGTGCGGGCAGCGACAGGGCCCACGATGCCAAGCCGATCCCTGCAGCGACGACAACCGTCTGCGCGATCGCAGCAACGATGTACCGGCGACCGTTCTGCATCGCGAGCCCTGTTCGGCGCTCGATCCGAGTCCTGCGGCCCGGATCCCGGATCTGCGCGAACGCGCTGCGCAGCATGCGCGGTCCGTAGATCAGGAAGAACAGGGTGAGGATGCCGCAGACGAAGTACGTGCCTGCCGCACCGACGGCCTGCCCCACCGCAGTGCCCTGCGACGGGCGCCTCACGGTGGCGATCAGCGAATTGACCCGCTCCACCAGACGGAAGTCTTTGGCCATCTCGGACCGCCGCTCCAGGCTCGCGGCTGCGCGCGGTGCCTCGTTGCTCAGCGTGGACAGGCCGTCCTGAACGTTCACGATGATCGCGCCCCACACCACGACGGTCATGACAGCGAGGCTCAGCATGGTGACAAGCAGCGCGAGCCAGCGCGGCATCCGCTTGTCCAACAGGTCCGCGAGCGGCGCGAGCAGCGACGCCACGATGACACAGGCGACCGCCCAGCCGATCTGGCGGTGCGCTGCGACGAACGCATTGCGGAGCAGCACCGCAAGGACGGAGGCGCCGAGCACGAGGGCCACCGAACCGGGCGTGACCCGGATACGGAACAGACGGAAACCCGGGGGAACCCGGGGAGCACCATTCGGCTCGGCCACGAACGTAAGGTACTGCCTGTGGCGGACCCGATGAGCGATCCACAGCCAGCACCCGAACCGGCGCCTGCGTCGGCAGTCGTGCAGATCGACTTCCGCACCGCGGTCTGGGTACTGCTCGGCTTACTCGTCGGTTTCGCCGTTTTCGCCGTCGCCCGAAACACCGAGGGCATGCTGACCCGGGTAGTCATCGGCATCGTGCTCGCCCTCGCACTCGACGGTGTGGTGCAAAAACTCCGGAACCGTTTCGGTCTCACCCGGAGCGTCGCCGTCGGGATCGTTGGGGTCAGCCTGTTGGCGGTGGCCGCGTTCATCCTCCTCGTGCTCGGCCCGCCGGCGGTCTCCCAGGCCCGCGAGTTCAACAGGGAGATCCCCCAAACGGTCGAGCAGTTCTACGACCTCCCGATCGTGGGAGACACACTGCGCGACCGCGACGCAGCGGGCAAGGTCGAGCAGTGGATCCGGGACCTCCCGGCGAACGTCAGCGACGAAGCGATCGCCGACACGGCCAACCGACTGCTCGGCGGTGTGTTCGCCATGGTGGTCGTGGTGTTCACCACCTTCGCCGTACTCCTTGACGGTGAGCGACTCGTCAACCGCGGGAGACGGATGCTGCCACTGCGGGCACGGGACGACGCCGACCGCATAGCGCGGGTGTTCCACCGGACGATCGGCCGCTACTTCGGCGGATCGCTCACGGTCGCAGCGCTGATGGGTCTGTTCGTGCTCACGGTGGGGCTGATCTTCAATGTGCCGCTCGCTCCGCTCGCCGCGATCTGGGCGATGTTCACGAGCCTGATCCCCCAGATCGGCGGCTTCCTCGGCGGATCGTTCCTCGTCATCCTCGCCGTGAGCAACAGCGTGCCCACGGCGCTCATCGTGCTCGTGCTCTTCATCGTCTACATGAACATCGAGAACCATGTGATCCAGCCCACGATCGTCGGTGGTGCCGTCAACCTCTCCCCGCCCACGACGATGCTCGCGGCCATTCTCGGCGGCGCTATCGCCGGGGTGCCCGGAGCACTCGTAGCCACCCCACTCATCGGCACGGTAAAGCAGTTGTACCTCGAGTTCCGCTTCGGCGGCGCCCCAACGCGCACCTCGCAGGGTGCCGGTCTACTGCGCAAGGCGAAGCGTCTGCTCCGCATCGGCCCCGAGTTCCGACCACCCCGCGAGCCAACAGCGTCGATCCGTATCGATCCGATCCTGCACGGCCCTCTGGACGGCACCGAACCGGGGGGCAACCCGGACACCGACCTGCCCAAGGACTAGGCGCTCAACCGCTCGAGCAGCGCGTCGGCACGCTCGAGGCCGCCATACCACTTCTCGAGCAGGGTCCCGTCGGCCCGATAGATCGCCACTCCTGGTTGGACCGTGATGCCGATCTGGGCCCAAGACTCACCGCTCGCATCCCACAGCAGCGGGAACGTGAAGGGGCCAAAACTGTCGGAGAAGGACCGGGCATCCTCGAGTCCCTGCTGGGTTCCGAGTCCGATCACGGTGACCGAACCTTCGTGCTGTCGGGCGAACTGCTCGACCCCGGGCGCCTCCGCCCGGCACGCCGTTCAATAGGGCGCCCAGAACCAGACAAGCAGGGGGCGATCACCCGGCAGCAGTGATCGCAGCCCGACAGACTCCCCGGAGCCCACGTTCGTCACCGAAACATCGGGCAGATTGCCGCCAGACCCGGGTGAGGCCACGCCGGACCCGGAGTCGCTGGCACAACCGGATGCCATACCGCCGATCGCGAGGATGGTTGCGACGGCCAGAGCACCGAACCCGCGTTTCACACGGTGGACGCTACCGGCGTAGGTTTCACCCATGACTCGTGAAGCCTGGATCATCGACGCCGTCCGTTCGCCCCGTGGCAAGGGCAAGGAAAACGGTGCCCTGCACAACGTTCACCCCCAGCGGATCCTCGCCCAGGTGCTCAATGCACTGCGCGACCGAGTCGGCTTCGACACCTCTGAGATCGACGACGTCATCATGGGTTGCGGCGCCGGCAGCGGCGACCACGCCATGGACATCGCGCGCATGGCAGCGCTGGATGCCGGTTGGTCCCTCGACGCCCCCGGCGTCACCCTCAACCGTTTCTGCGGCTCCGGCCAGCAGGCCGTGATGTTCGCTGCACAGGGTGTGCTGTCCGGCTTCCAGGACATCGTCGTGGCCGGCGGCATCGAGTCGATGTCACGCCCCGCCCCGCTGCACGTCGACGGATTCACCGCCAACAACGATCACCTCTTCGACCAGTACCCGATGGTGGGGCAAGGGATCTCGGCCGACCTCATCGCATCGGTCGAGGGCTTCAGCCGTGAGGAGTGCGACGGCATCGCGTTCGACAGCCAGACCCGTGCGGCCGCTGCGATCGCGCAGGGCCGCTTCGACCGCAGCCTCGTGCCGATCCTCCACGACGACGGCACGCTCGCCCTTGATCACGAGGAGTTCCCCCGCGCCGGCACGACGCTGGAAAGCCTCTCGAAGCTGACCCCCTCGTTCGAGGCGATGGGCGCCAAGAAGTTCAAGAATGACCTCACGGTGGACCAGACCGCCCTCCTCACCTACCCACAGGTGGCCGAACTGCGTCACGTGCACCATGCGGGCAACTCCTCCGGTGTCGTCGACGGTGCATCCGCGCTGCTCGTGGTGTCGAGCGATTACGCCAAGGCACACGGCCTCAAGCCGCGGGCCAAGATCACGATGACGGCACTGGCCGGCACGGACCCGGTGATCATGCTCACGGCCCCCGGACCGGCAACGCTGCGCTGCCTGAAGAAGGCCGGCATGACCATCGACGACATCGACCACATCGAGGTCAACGAGGCCTTCGCCGCCGTGGTGCTGAGGTTCCTCCGCGACACCGGCGCCGACTGGAACAAGTGCAACACGAACGGTGGGGCAATCGCACTCGGCCACCCGATCGGCGCAACCGGTGGCATGCTCATCGGGACCGCCGTCGACGAGCTCGAGCGGAGCGACAAGCAGACGGCACTCATCACGATGTGCACCGGTGGCGGTATGGCAACTGCCACCATCATCGAACGGGTCTGACGCTCGTGGGCGGATCCACCTCACCGCTGCAGGACCGGTACGGGGACGTGTCGGTCGTGGTGGGAGACGACCTCGTTGCAACAGTCACCGTCCACCGCCCGCCGGATAACTACTTCGACCATGCGCTCATCGCGTCGATCGCCGATGCGTACGAGGCGATCGACGCCGACACACGGTGTCGCTGCATCGTCCTCGCAGCAGAGGGAAAGAACTTCTGCGCAGGCGCAGCACTCGCACGTCGGGCCGAGCCGGGTGAGGTTGCTCCGGCGACACACCTGTACGACGAGGCAGTACGCATCTTTGCGGCGCGCACACCGGTCGTGGCGGCCGTACGCGGCGCGGCCGTGGGCGGCGGTCTCGGGCTCGCCATGTCGGCCGACTTCCGCATCGGCTCCCCCGAGACACGGATGACCGCCAACTTCGCCCGCCTCGGGTTCCACCAAGGCTTCGGGCTGAGCGTCACGCTGCCACAGGTCATCGGCCACCAGCGCTCCATCGAGATGCTGTACACCGGTGCACGGCTCGGCGGCGAGGAGGCCCTGCGGATCGGTCTGCTCGACCGGCTCGTGCCGCTCGTCGAGGTGGACGACGAGGCACACCGACTGGCCGTCGAGATCGCTTCCTCGGCTCCGCTGGCGGTGGAATCGATCCGCCAGACCATGCGCGGCGACCTCGCCGGTCGCATCCGCGCGGCAACCGACCGCGAGAAGGCCGAACAGGACCGGCTCACCCAGACTGCGGACTTCGCCGAGGGCGTGCGCGCGATGGGCGAGCGGCGGCTACCGCGCTTCGAGCGCCGCTAACAGGTTGGCGAGGCGCTCACCCACCAGCGCCTCCACCTTGTCATCGGTACTCAACCCCTCGACGGTCACGTACGCAGCCCCCTTGCGCAGCTCGATCGTGGGCTCGACAACGACGGTGTTGCCGAAGTACGGCAGCACCGTGTTGAGGTACTGGAGCACAGCACCACCGCCACCGCCACCGGCCGAGGACATCGAGGTGATCACCTTGCCGGTGAGGGCGTGCGCGCCGTTCGGCTTGGAGACCCAATCGAACGCGTTCTTCAGGACTGCTGGAAGGTGTCCGTTGTACTCGGGGGTGGCGAGAAGCACCGCATCCGTTTCGCGAACGGCGGCGCGGAACGCCACCACCGATTCGGGCTCCACCCCCGGCTGGTCGAGATCAGCGTTGTAGAACGGCAGGTGAGCAATGTCGGGGTAGAACTGCACCTGCAGACCACTGGGTGCGAGCCGCTTGGCCATCATGATCAGGCCCGTGTTCGACGATCCGGAACGAAGGCTCCCGGTGAGCGCAAGGACATGGAACGGCATGGCGAGGGGCCCCTTGATCGGTGTGGGGAACGGGAAGGATCAGTACGAGCGCGGCAGCCCGAGCGAGTGCTGGGACACGAAGTTGAGGATCATCTCGCGGCTGACCGGAGCGATACGCAGCAGGCGCGTCATGCCCCACAGCGTCGCAAGGCCGTAGTCCGTGGCCATGCCGTTGCCGCCGTGGATCTGGATGGCCTGGTCGAGCGCAGCGAGGCTCGCATCGGTTGCAGCGAGCTTGGCCATGTTGGAGGACTCCGCAGCGTCCAGATCGTTGTCGTACTCCCAGCACGCCTTGGCTGTCATGAGCCGCGCGAGCTCAACATCAACCTTGGCCTTGGCGAGCGGGTGGGCGAGGCCCTGATGCGCGCCGATCGGCACACCCCAGACGTTGCGCTCGCGTGCATAGTCCGCTGCCTTGTCGAGCGCGTATCGGGCGATGCCGTTGACGATCGCTGCCGTGAGGATCCGTTCGGGGTTGAGTCCGGCGAACAATGGCCGGAGCCCCTCGCCCTCGACGCCGAGGAGACGGTCCGGGCCGACCTCGACGTCGTCGAAGTACACCGTGAATTGCTTCTCGGGCTCGAGGATCTGCATGTCGATGGTCTCTTTGGTGAGACCGGGTGCATCGGTGTCCACGACGAACAGGCTCATCTGGCCGCGGCCGGTGCGCTCGTCGATCCCGGTGCGGGTGACGACGAGGACAGCATCTGCCTCGTCCACACCCGAGATGTAGTACTTCTGCCCGTTGATCCGGTACCCGTCTCCATGGCGGGTGGCCGTGGTACTGATGCTGTGGCTGTTCGAACCGGCATCGGGTTCGGTGATGGCGAACACCATTTTGCGGCCGGCGGATAGGCCAGGCAGCCAGCGCTGTTGCTGCTCGGTGGTGCCGAACTTGGCGATGATCGACCCGCAGATTGCCGGTGACACGAGCATAAGCAGCATCGGGCAGCCGACTGCAGCAACCTCCTCGCACACCACGGCGAGTTCGGTCATGCCTCCCCCACCACCGCCGAATGCCTCGGGGAGGTTGACCCCCATGAAACCGCCGGCGGAGAGCTCGTCCCAGAGCGCGGTTGTCGGCTCCTTGGCTCGTGACTGCTGCACGTAGTACGAGTGCCCGTACTTGCCGGCAATACCCGCCACGGCCTCGCGGAGCAGTCCTATTTCGTCGGTTTCACGAAAGTCCATGCCCCTCACTGTAGGGCGGTCATCCGCCGAGATAGGCCGAGGAAAGGTGTGCCTCTACGTCGGCCGGTGTGCCCTGGAGCACTACGCGCCCGGACACCATGATCGCGGCACGATCGGCCATACCGAGCACGGCTCTCGCGAATTGTTCCACGAGCAGCACGGACACTCCGTCTGCAGCGATCTGGCGGACGGATTCGTACAGCGAGTCGACCAACCGCGGGGCGAGTCCCATTGAGAGTTCGTCCACCATCAGCACCGATGGCTTGGTGATCACTGCACGGGCAAGCGCGAGCATCTGCTGCTCACCACCCGACAGCGTTCCGGCAAGCTGGTTCGGGCGGTCGCCCAACCGGGCGAACCGCTCGAACGCAATGGCCTCGGCATCCCTGCGGGTGACGCCGAGGTGCGTCGCCATCCAAAGATTCTCCCGCACGGTGCGGTGGGGAAACACGCCGCGGCCCTCGGGGATCAGGCACACGCCGCGACGGGCGAGCCTGTCCGGCGACCAACCGACGATGTTGCGCCCGTCGAGGCGGATCGATCCGCTCGCGATCGGGTGCAGACCAGCCGTCACCCTGAGCAGGGTGGACTTCCCGGCGCCGTTCGAGCCGAGGACGACGAGGACCGATCCGCGCCGCAGCGAGAGATCCACCTCGTGGAGAACCTCGACGGAGCCATACCTGGCGCGCACACCGTTTAGCTCCAGCGCCATGTCACCCATGAGGCGCCCCGCTCCCGAGATAGGCCGACATGACTGAGGGATCGCGACGCACATCGGCCGGGCTCCCGGCAGCGATCACCCTGCCGAAGTTCAGCACGACGAGGTACTCGCACACCGACATCACGAGGTCCATGTCGTGCTCGACGAGCAGGATGCCGAGGCCGTCCTGGGCGAGCTCCCGGAGGAGCCGGGCGAACTGCTCGCGCTCGGTGTCGCTCTGACCCGACGCAGGTTCGTCGAGCAGGAGCACCTTCGGATGGGTAGCGAGTGCGCGTGCAACCTCCACCAGACGGGCCTGCCCGGTGGGCAGGAGCCCGGCGCGAACATGGGCGACGGGCCCGAGGCCAACACGTGCAACGAGCGGACCGGCAATCCGTCGAGCTGCGGCAGCCCGCCCACGGACCCCGAGCGCCATCCCCGCCGCACATTCGACGTTCTCGAGCACCGTGAGCCCACCGAACAGCTCGAGGCGCTGGAAGGTCCGCGCAACCCCGAGCCGTGCACGGCGGTGCGGGGCGACCCGTGTGACGTTGCGACCGTCGACCACCACCCTGCCCGAATCCACCGGCGTGAGCCCGGTGAGCACGTCGAACATGGTGGTCTTACCAGCCCCGTTCGGGCCGATGAGCCCGGTGATCCCGCCGGGCTCCACCGCGAGCGACGCACCGTCGAGCGCTGTGATCCCACCGAAGCGAACGCTGACGTCAGTGGCCTCGAGCACTCGCACGGATCATCACCTCCTCCGGATCGCCCGAGAGGTCTCTGGCGTTCGCGCCGGGAACCTTCGGGATGATGACGCGTGGTACGAATACGAGCACGACAAGCGTCACGATCGCGAACGGCCAGTTGCCGATGAGGCCGGAAACGCGAGCCGTGTACGCCACGCCGAGCGTGCCGCCGATACCCAGCAGCGCGTGCGGGCGGGCGAGGATCTGGTCCCAGCGGGGTCGGAGTCGTGTTGCCACGAATCCGTCTGGGTGACGCCCGAGCGACAGACCGGCGAGCCCCACGACGATGAGCGTGTTGGTGCCCATCTTGTCAAAGAAGCCCTCCGCCCACCCAAGGCGGTCCGGGACGAGGTCGGCCAACTTGCCGAAGATCACGTTGTTCAGCCCGAATCCGAGGAACACACCCGCGAACAGCGCCGCACCCGGGGAGTTGAGGCCGGCAACGACCATCACCATGAGCAGCGTGAGGCTGCTGAGGAACTGCACCGACTCGGTGGTGGCGGACTGCATGCCCTGGCCGTAGAGGGCGCCGCCGAGGCCCGCCAGCCCCGCCGACACGGCGAACACACCGAGCTTCGCGACCTTGATGTTCATGCCGAGGGTTGCACACGCTGCGGGGCTGTCCTTCAGCGCAATGAGCCGCTGGCCGTAGTTGCTGCGGCGGATTGCGACGACCGCAACGCTGACGAGCGCAAAGGCCACTGCCCCGTAGACGAAGAATGCGCGGTTCCCCTCCGTGGAGAGCCCGAAGAAGCGCGTGCGCCGGAGATCGAGGCTCCCGCCGTTGAAAATGTCCCAGTCCATGCCGAGGAAACGGAACCGCGGCAGCAGAAAGATCCAGCGGTCCATGAGCACCGCGAACGCAGCGGTCGACAGCGCGAAGTAGATCCCCGAGAGACGGAACGACGGGATCGCCACGATCATCCCGAGTACTGCGGGCACCGCAGCAGCAGCGATCAGCGCGAGCGGGCTCCCACCACCGCCGAGGTGCTGGACCATCACCATGCCCACGCCGGCGAAACTCATCTGGCAGAGGGACAGGTGCCCGCCGAAACCGACGACCGGGATGAGCGAGAGCGCGATGATGCCGAGGCCCCAGATGCGCCCGAGCGTGAACAGGTCCGTGCGGGGAAGCACGTCGCTGAGCAGTGCGGCAATGAGCACGATCCCGGCACCCATGCCCGTCGAGCCCGCCCAGGTGGGGCGCTGCACGGTCTCGCGAACGCGGGTGATGGTCTGGCCTCGGAGGGGCGAGCGCCCTACCACGAGCACGACGAGCAGGATCACTACGGGGACCGACGCGAGGAATCCGGGCATGAGCTTCTGCGAGATGCGCAGCGAGCCCTGGTACCCGCGTAGGTACTCGGTGCCGAGTCCGAGAACCAGCGCGCCGACGAACGTGAGCGGAAGGCTCTTCAGCTTCCCCATGACCGCCGCGGCGTACGCGTTCACCACGAGCAGCGTGAGCGGGAGGGCAGACAGTTTGAGCGAGGGCGCGATCAGCACCCCGGCCATCGCGGCGAGCACCGTACCGACCGACCACGAGGCCATCGAGATGACGTGAGGGCGTGCGCCGTTCAGTGCCACCAGCGACCGGTCGTCGACCACGGCGCGCATCGAGACGCCGAACCGGGTGCGCTTGAGCATGAGCCAGAGGACGATCGCCACGAACCCGGTGATCGCGAGCGTCGCAACGACGTGGTATGGGATCCGCACGCCTCCGACGGTGAGGACCTCGCCCTCCCAGAAGCGCGGGAACGGTCTCGATGCAGACGGGTTCCAGATCCACAGCGACAGTCCGAGCAGACCGAGCATCAGGCTGATGGTGGTGACCACCTTGGTGGTCTCGCTCGTGCCGTCGAGATATCGCATCACACCGCGCTCGAGCAGCATGCCGAACAGTGGCGCAAGCACACCGAGACACAGGACGAGCGCAACCGGTGCCGGCAGATGCCAGGCGAAGCGCATCTGCCAGTAGGTGAACGCTCCGAGCATGCTCGTTGCGCCGTGAGCAAAGTTGAAGACCCCGGTGGTGGTATAGGTCAGCACGAGGCCGGCAGCGGCGATGGCATAGATCGCCGCCGTGCCCATTCCGCTTACCGTGTAACTGAAGAACTGCTGCACCGGCTACTCCTGATCAGCATTCTCGCACGTCAGGGAGCAAAACCTGTGACCGTAGCGACGTTCTTCGGGTCGCAGTTGAACAGTCCGTCGGTGGCATTGGTGAACCCCGAGTTCACGACGAACCCCTTGCTCGTGGCCTGCAGAGCGAGGAAACAATCACTGTCCGTGCCGCCGCCGTTACCGGGAGTCTCCGGGGCATGGAGCCCACCCGCTGTCCAGACCGTCGTCGACGAGGCCTTGCCCATCACACACGCCCGGGTGAGGTTGTCGCCACACGCCTTGGCCGAGACCGCCCACAGCAACCACGCCGAGAACGCATTGATCGCCAGGGCCTGTGGCTCGGCCTCTGCATACTGCTCGAGCAGGCCGATCAGTTGCTGCGTGGCGGGGTAATCCGGCCCCGACAACTCGAAGGGCACCTGGCCAGTGTTGATGAGCACCACTGTCTGGTCGAGAACCGGACCGGCCTCCTCGATGAACTTGGCGTTGTAGTGGTTGGCCTCCATCACGAGGTACTTCGGGAAGTACCCGGTGTCGGAGAACGCCCGGAGCAACGATGCCGTGTTCTCCGGGGTGTCCTCCATGGCGAGGACCTGCACGCCGGCCTTCTTGATGTTCTCGGCGTAGGTGCGCCAGTTGTCCACCGCCATCGGTGTCTCCTCGTAATACACCTGTGTGAAGCCGAGGTCGACGGCTGCCTGCGCGTTGCGCTTGCCGGAGGCATTGAGCGCCGGCAACTGACTGTTGAGCTCCCCGAAGAACGCGATCGCTGCAGGGTCCTTGGCGAGGATCTGTCGGTAGATCCCCGTGAGGTGGCTCTGGTAGTCGGAATTGACGATCGCGAGGATCGAGTCCGCAGCGCGCCCGGCGCGGGTGGACACGGTGTACGCCGCGATCTCCGCGAGGCCGCACTCGGTGCGGGGCTTGACCGTCGTGTCGTCCAGCGCTGCGCCGTTGCCGACGAGCATGAAGTCGGTCTGGCAGGCCTCGACCGTCCGCGGTCCGGCCTCCATCAGCTTGGCATCACGCTTGTTCAGCTTGATCGTTCGGCCGAGGATGCCGCCCGCACCGTTGCACCAGCCGACAAAGGCATCAGCCGCGTCGAACAGTTCCTGGTTGAGGCCCGGGATGATCGAGTTACCCGGGTCCGAGACGGTGCCCACCTCGATCTGGCTGTCGGTCACACCTTGGGCCGTGGCGCCCTTGGCCGAGCCGGGTCCGCACACGCCGACGAGGTCACCGAAGTTGCCAGCGGCAACCGGGGCCGTGCCCGGGTCCGGCGCGACCGTCGACTCGGTCGGGGCGGCCGCCGTTGTCGGAGCGGCTTGCTTCCCGGAGCCTCCACAGGCGGCGCCGGCGACGGCGGAGATCAACAGCACACAGATGGCGCGGCGGGCAGTGCTCATGGCGCTCTCCCAAGGCTCGGGGGTCGGACCCCGCAACGCTATCGCCCGGGGCCCGGCCCGGCCCGACACCCGGTCAGGAGGGGTGTCGTCCAATCCCACCGTCCTCGAGCAGCATCCCGGTGAGCGTGCGGTCTGTGTGTCGGGACCGCCAGAGGAGCATCTGCTGGGCCTCCGCGAGCACGACCGAAGGATCGACAACGGTTGTCGCCCAACCAGCGTCGGCTGCGACGTCGAAACAGCGCCATGACCCGTCACCGAACTGGACGTAGGCGAGGTCCGCGGACCGTCGAACGGCAAGGTTGCACTCCGCCAAGCGGCGGTCCCATGGCCATCTCGCGGGGTCGGACCGGATGAACACGTCGCTCCAGTCGAATTCGTAGTGCGCGGCGCTGCGCCAACCCTCGGGCTCCCCACCGTCGAGGAACGGGAGGAGCGAGTGCCCGTCCACCTGCGCCGGCACGGGCTCGCCGATCAGCCCGCACAGCGTGGGGAGCACGTCGACGTTCTCGGTGAAGGAGTCCACCACCGTTCCGTGTGCTGCCGCTCGGCTCGGGTCCCTCACGATCCCGAGGATGTGATAACTCGAGTCGAAGAAGCCGAGTTTGCCAAGGAGTCCCTGATCGCCGAGTTGCTCCGCGTGGTCCGCCGTGACGACGACAACCGTGTTGTCCCACGAACCGTCCGCGAGCAGACGATCCCAGATCCGACCGAGTTGGGCGTCGACCTCAGAGATCATCCCGTAGTACTGAGCCCGGAGCCTGCGCATCTCCATTGGATCCGTCGGTGCGGCTGCCCGCGGGTCCGCCAGCACGAGCGCGTGGAGCGGGTGCGGGTCTGCGGGGATCGGGAGCGGCTCTGCGCACGCATCGGGGTCGTACATCGTGCTGTACTCGCCGGCCGCGGAGAACGGCGGGTGCGGACGGAGGTACGACAGATGCGCGAACCACGGCTCGGCGGAACCACGCGAGTCCAACCACGCGAGGACGCAGTCGGTCGTGAAGGTGGAGAGCGAATGTGTCGAGGGCCGCTGGTTCTCCGTGCGGAGCGCTTCCATCGGGTCCTGCACGTCATGGCCGAGCGAGCGCAACCACTCCATCCACGGTTCGTGGTCCGTGATGAGCAGCGTGCCCACGTCGAATCCGGGCAGTACGCCCTCGAACGTCGACAGCCGCGGGTCGTCACCCCCGTCGGTTATGCGCGGGTCGACCCCCTGGTCCGTGTATCCAAACAGCACGGGCGAATAGCCGGCGCGACGGGCCATGAGCGCCACGTTGTCGAACCGCGCGTCGAGCGGGGTGCCGTTCGCGACCACGCGATGGTTCATCTGGTACATGCCCGTGTACAGCGAGGCACGCCCGGGTGAGCACGGTGCCGCCTGGGCGTAGTGCTGTGCGAAACGGACCCCCGACGCCGCCAGACGGTCCAGGTTCGGGGTGCGCACCAGCGGGTGGCCGGCACAGGACATCGAATCCGACCGGAACTGGTCGAGGGTGATGAGCAGGACGTTCGGGCGCCTACCCGTAGCGTCAGCAGGCATCCGGGTTCAGTCGGCGACCGACGACGGGACCCAGCTGCCGTGGAAGCCGGACGGCACGCGCGGCAGCCCTACCCGTGCAAGGGGCTCGTTGTCCATCGAGGCGGCGTCGTACACGACGTACTCGCTCGAGTCCGTCGCAGCGTCGTACACGAACGTCATGAGATAGCCGTCATCCTCGTGCTTCGCATTCGCAGCAGGGGCGAACACCGGCTCGCCGCCAACGCGGCCGCGGTCGAACTCGATCGACGACCGCGTGCCCGACTGGCGGTCGTACTTCAGGATCGCGCCGGCCTGCTCCTCTGGGTGGTCCGGGCGGCCCGATGCCGACATCATGTAGCCGTAGCGGTGCGGCCTCGCAATGTTCGCGTCTGCCACACGAGGGAACTCCGCGCTGCGGTCGTCCACCTGCTCCTCGTGCACCCTGCCGCTGACCGTGTCGATGGTGAAGCGCCAGAGGTACGGCTTGGGGAAGTCGACGCCGCTCGACTTCCACATGTACGGGAAGCGGGCAACGTCGAGGATGATCCGGTCACCGTCCTCGTAGGAGTTCATCGGGTGGAACACGTAGCAGGGGTTGATGTCGTACCACTTCACGTCGGCATCGGTGCCAGTGCGCGGCATCACCCCGAGACGCGCCTGATAGTTCTCGTCCCACCGGATGGGCATGTCACCCTTCATCGCCGCCTCGAGGCTGAACACCGCAGGGAGGTCCATGAACACCACGTGGTTCTGCGTGACGTTGAAGTCGTGCATCATCGTTGGCGCGCCGACGGTGATGTTCTCCACCTGAGCAAGTTCGCCGGTTGCCGACACCCGGAGGTAGGTGAGGTACGGCTCGAGGAACGAATAGCCGAAGGCCACCATCTCCCCCGTGGTCGGGCACACCTTCGGGTGAGCCGTGAACGAACCCTTGAGGCGGCCGCCGAAATCAGTCGCACCGACGGTGTCGAGGTTGCCGTCGAGCACGTACGGGAAGTGTCCCTCCTCGAGCGCGTAGAACTTCCCGGCGTGACCCACCACGTGGGTGTTGGCCTTGGAGCACCTCATGTCGAGCATGACGGCCGGGTCCATGATGTTCAGCCCATGGTTCTCGAAGAACGGGGTACGCACGAAGCGGTTCCGGTACCACTCGGCCCGACCGTCTCGCACACGGATGCCGTGCACCATGCCGTCGCCGAAGAACGGGTGCTCGCTCATCCCCGTGATCGGGTTCGCCCCGTTGCGGAGGTACCGGCCGTCTAGCTCGGCAGGGAGCGATCCCTGTACCTCCAGATCGAGCAGCGTGTGCTCCTCGGAGGTCGGCGCGCCGTTCCCCCGCAGGTGCATCGGCGTGTCGTCCGTCATCGCCATGTCCAGAACCCCCATTCCAGGACCAACCGGTCGCGTGGCCGAACTCTACCCATGCGACCGCGTGCCGGGGGAGGCTAGGGTCCGGGAAGCGACGCTGGGGACGTCGGGACGAGGGGGTTGAGCAATGCCGACCGTGGCCATACCGGCACAGAAGCCGATGCATACCGCACACCGGGTCGAGGTCGAC
The DNA here is from genome assembly GCA_945889085.1 of Ferrithrix thermotolerans DSM 19514. Lineage (GTDB taxonomy): Bacteria > Actinomycetota > Acidimicrobiia > Acidimicrobiales > Ilumatobacteraceae > WLJO01. The sequence continues at coordinate 27,982 of CAMDBM010000005.1, read as the reverse complement.
GGTGCAGTCGACGCCGACGGGCACATCCTCGAGCCACCGGACCTCTGGGTGGACTACATCGATCCGCAGTACCGGGACCGCGCGCTGCGAATCGTGCCCGACGAGCAGGGTCTCGAGGAACTACAGCTCAACGGCCTGCGCTCACAGATGAGCCGACGGGGTTTCGTGTCCACCCTCGGCTCGATGGGGGCGCCGGACTTCATGGACATCATGAAGGACCCCGATCGCACGTACCTCACCGAAGCCCCGTACGGCTCGATGGACCCAGGCCAACGGCTCGATGTGCTCGATGCGGAGAACATCGACATCGCCATCCTGTACACCACCGTCGGCCTGCTCTGGGAGGCCGAGATCGTGGACCCTGCGCTCTCCCAGGCGTACACCACCGCGTACAACCGCTGGATCTGCGAGTTCTGCTCCGGGTCGGACCGGCTCGTGGCAACCGCTCACCTGTCCCTCTCCGATCCCGAGGCAGCCGCCCGTGAACTGCGACGCGCCGTCCGGGCGGGAGCAAAGGGTGGCTACGTCGCCCCGTTCACCCATGACGGCAGGCCCCTCGGTCACCCGGACAACAGCCCCGTATTCGCTGCTGCGCAGGACCTCGGCGTGCCACTCGCCATCCACCCGACGTTTGAGCCGCAGTGGACCAAAGGCACACGGATGGGCTCGTGGGAGAACGTCAAGCAGTTGCGCCTCCTTGCGTCCGTACAGGGCGCCGACGGCGTGCGGCACCAGTTCACGACGCTGTTCGACTACGGCGTGTTCGACCAGTTCCCCGAGCTGAAGATCCTCGTGCTCGAGTCGGGAGCCGGTTGGATCGGCTACTGGCTCGACCGGATGGACGCCGTGTACTCCCACACGTTCATCGGCGGGGCAGTGCCGCTCAAGAACCCCCCGAGCCACTACTTCCGCACACAGTGCTGGATCAGTTGTGACCCTGACGAGCGCACGATCCCTGCGCTCGCTGACCGCTATGGGGTTGACCGGTTCCTCTGGGCCTCGGACTTCCCTCACGCAGATCACACACCCGAGTACGTGCACGACCTAAACGAGCTCGTGTCGATGTTCCGACCCGAGGACCGCAGCAAGTTCATCGGGGACAACGCCCGCTCGCTGTTCGGTCTCTGACCACGGGGCCCTCCGGCCCCGGCCGGGTGACGCCGAGCCCGGCACACTGATCTGCGCGGTCAAGGCCCGTTTCCCCCGCTGAACCCACCCGTTCTCGGTACCGACTCGTTACGGGCGAAGCGGCGGTTGCGGTACCGAGAACGCCGATGGAGGGCGCTCAACCGTCCCGTCCGCGCGCCGGGCGAACCGGCCCTCGTACCCGTGCACCGGGTCGTCGACCGGCCACGGCCAGCCCCCGAAACCGGTCCGGCGATAGTCGGCGAAGGCCTGCTCGATCCCCGCACGGTCATTCATCACGAATGGCCCGTACTGCACAACCGGCTCGCCAATCGGCGCTCCTTGCAGCATCAGCATCTGCACCTCGGTGTCGCCGGCAACAAGCGTGACGTCCTGCGGACCGCGCAAGAGCGCGCCGCGGCCGCCACCGAGTTGCTCGTCCTGGACCGTCAACCCGTTGCCCTCGAAGACGTAGAGCACCCGTAGCGTTTCGGTGCCCTGCGATGCCGGAAGTGTCCACGTTGCACCCGGATCCATCGCTATCCGCCAGATCGCCACGTCGGAATTGGGCTTGGTTGCCCACGAGGCCGGGGGCGGGGTAGGCGCGGCGTTGCCGTCGAGCGAACCTGCAGCAACCGTCACTTCGGTAGCGCGACCGGAGCCGTCGCGGAACGTGACGATCGGGATGTCCTCACCCCACAACATCAAGAAGTGGGGTGTCGCGAACTTCTCGGTTGCCCGGAGGTTCACCCAGATCTGGAAAAACTCTGCGGTGTTCGAACCCTCATGGTTGAGCAGGGGGAACATCTCGGCATGCACGATCCCCGCGCCTGCGGTCATCCACTGAACGTCGCCGTTGCCGTAGCGCGCTGAGGCGCCGAGCGAGTCGGAGTGGTCGATCAGGCCACGCCGCACGAACGTCACCGTCTCGAACCCACGATGGGGGTGCTGGGGAAACCCGGGGGCGATCTGGCCGTGATACATGCTCCAACCATCCGTATTGGAGAAGTCGCTCCCGATGTTGCGACCCTCGAGCGACGCTGCTGGGGCAAAGCGTCCGTCACCCGCCGGGTAGTGGTCAAGGTGATGCACACAGAACAGAAAGGGGTCCACCGTCGGCCAGGGAGGCGCTCCCAGCGAGAAGGTCTCCAACAGCGCGTCGCTCATGGCGCTCAGGTTACGACCCGAGCGAATCGAGGAGCGCCAGATGGCTCGCAGCGTTCGCCGCGCCGCCCCACTCTGCACGCGCCACATCCCAGACCTCCGCAGCGAGCGTCTCGGGCAAAGCGATCAGGGCAGAGCGCAACGACGTGGCGTTGCCCCGTTCGAAGAGGCGACCTACGCCGAGTCGCTCAACCTCCGCTGCGGTCTGGTTGCCGGTGGAGCAGAGCACCGGGAGTCCCCATGCGATCGCATCACCGAGCACGCCGGAATCAAGATCCCACCCCGGGGCGAAACTGAGCACCTGAACGTCAACCGCGGCGTGCACGAGGTCGCGTATCTCCTCGCTCTGGTACCCCGGCAGTACATGGATCCGTTCCGTTCCGGCGCCGGTGCCCGGCCTCCAGCGCTCGAGGCGCCCGGCAACCTTCCCGACAACCAGCAGGTGCCACTCGGGCAGGGCCCCCGTCCGTTCCAGTTCTGCAAAGGTGTCGAACACCACCTCGGGACTCTTGCCCTCGTGTTCGGTGCCGAAGACGAGAGCGATCTTCCAGTCCGGGCGGAGGCCCAGTTGTTCGCGCGCATCAGGAATTGCTCGCTGCTGCCGACTGCTCGCGAAGTTGATCCGCGCCGATTCGAGCCCGAGGCTCGAGTCCTCCCATGCCCGGCGGATCGCCTCGCTGTTGCACGCGATCACCATTCCGGCCCCGTTTGAACGCCGCGAGCGCTCTGCGGACCGGATGACGCGAACCATCACCCGCTGCACCCGAGGCAGACCGATCGGCCGGGGGCCGACGAACTGATAGACGATCCACCGCCCTGCACCGACGAGCGAGAGCATGAGGTAGGACTGCCGACGAACCGACACCACGATCACCTCGGCCCCCAAGCGGTGGGCCAGACGACGTGCGCTGAGCGTGAACGCGAGATCACCGAGGTGTATACGCAGGCGCCTGCCGAGCGGGCGGGGGCTGACGAGCGCAAGCACCGACCCCAGTCGCGTGACGGCAACTGCGACCCGGCCCGGCCGAGCCAATCGGAACGAGGCTGGCTGTGCGGGGTTCTCGTGGAGCCACCCGAACCGCGTGAGAACCGTTACCTCACAGCCCGCTGCCGCCAAATTCACTGCGAGGTCCGCGAAGAGCACCGGAAGGTGACCATCGGCGCGGTGTGCGTTCTCCTCGACGACGAGGATCCTGCGGCCGCTCATCGCGTCTCTCGCGACTCCGAGACCACATCCCGACACAGCTCCTCGATGTGGTTGATGTCGAGGCCAAGCTTCTGGCCGATGTGGACACTCCAGATGAGCGACTGCAGGTTGGACTCGAAGTCCACCTGGGCCCGGATCTCCGAGCGCAGCGCCTGGCGGTTCTGGCTCACCATCACGAAGGAGGACAGGAAGATTGCCTCGAGGCTCACGACCATCGTGAGGAGGCCGAACGGGAACCTGTCGAACCGTGCTGCTGCCCCGATGAGCCCCACATTCACGGCGATCCAGAGACCGAACCACACGATATGGAGGTAGACGAATCGAAGTGACCCCGCGAACCCGGTAATCCGGTCCGCCGATCGGTCCTGCACCGCCCGCATCCCTTCGAAACGCACGTGCTCGTCCGCGACACGCCAGTGGCCGAGCTTGAACATCTTGCCGTCCTGCAGCCCGTCGATGCCATCGATCAATTGACACGCCGGGCACGACCCGGTTTCGTGAACGTGTGCGTCCGTCATGGGCGCAGATTACGCCCTGGCGAGCGCTGCCCTCACCACCAGTTCGAGGTACGGGCTGAGGAACTCGCCATACGTATTGGTGATGTGGTTCCTGTCGAGGTACACGGCGACATCGCCGATCACGGCCGGGCACACCGAGGTACACATCCAATCGGTTACCTCATACGCCATCACGCCGAACTCCTCGGCCACCGCCCGGTCCACCTCGATGTACGCCGGCCGCCTGGCCTCGTTGCGGGGAACGTTGCAGCGGCTCAGGCTCTTGCGGTGCCGCGCAATGCAGACGGACTGCTCCTCCCACGTGCTCGGTGAGTCCGACAGCAGGAGCACCTTCAGCCCGGCATCGACCAGTTGGGCGACCGTGCGTCGCAGCCCCCGCTTCCAGATGTCCATCGGGATACGCCCGTCCACCCCGGAGTAGCGGAAGTTCGTCAGGACCACGAGCGCCGGCTTGGCTTCCACGATCCGGCGGATCGTTGCCTTCCTCCACGTGTTGCACGCCGTGTATGCGGAGCCGTCGTAGCGCCCCACGGTGATCTCTGCGGACGGGCACCCCATTTTGGTCAACGCGAGGATTTTCCAGTTGTTGCGCTCCCCCGCCGTGTCGAGACCGGGGAACCACTGAGCCACGTGGCTGTCGCCGAAGAGCACGATCGTCGTCGAACCGGCGGTGTCGCCGAACTCGCACGTCGGATTGTAGAGGGCCGAGAACTTGGCCATGCACCCGTTGCTGAAGAGCAGGGTCTTGTCCTCGGGGATCTCGCGCAGCGGCGGCCGCAGATTGTCCGGTATGAGGTCATTGCGGCTCGAGGCCTCGATGAACGGCTGCAGTTCGTCGCGGACGCGGCGCTCAAGCTCGTCACGTGGGGCCAGCGTCGTGGTCGTCGTTGCCTCCATCGTGGTCGGCAGTGTTGCAGCGCCCGGGCTCGTAGCGCCCCCGGCGGACGTCGACGTCGGCACGGTGGCCGGAGCCACCGGCACGGGAACCGTCGTGAGCGCGGGGGCGACGTAGCCCGTCTCGCCGCCGACACTGTCACTCACGCGCAACCCGACCGCCCCGGCCGCAACGGCGAGACCGCTCAACGTGATCCCGAGCGACACGGACCGCCACGGCGACCGCACGAGCGACGGACGGTGCCGAACGGGGTTCTCCACGAAGCGATAACTCGCTGCCGCGGCCAGAGTGGCAGCCGCCAGAGCGCCGATACGGGCCCAGGGCCCCGGTGACGTCACCCTCGCCTCGAGGAGAACCAACACCGGCCAGTGCCAGAGGTACAGCCCGTAGGAACGGCCACCGACCCACTGCATCGGGCGCACCGAGAGCAGCGCCCCCGGCCCCGCCCGTGTGCCGATCGAGCCGAGCACGAGCACCGTTCCCGCAACGGGTACCCACGCTGCCGTTCCGGGGAATGCCGTACGGCCGTCGAAGCGGAGCGCTGCGTACGCGATGAGCAACAGACCCGCCCACCCGAGCAGCGCGCGCAGGAGCGCCGGGCCGATGCGTTCGCGGAAGGACCAGACGAACGCGATCCCGGCACCGACGGAGAGTTCCCAGATGCGACTCCACGTCGCGAAGTACCCCCACGAAGGATTGCTGCCGGTCAGCCGCCAGCCCACGACAAAGCTCACGGCCCCGAGCAAGCCGACCAAGGCGAGCGCGCTCGCCCGCGCTGCCCACGGGCGGCGGCCCCGCGCCACGAGGGCCCACACCCCGGCGAGTAGCCCGGGCCACACGAGGTAGAACTGTTCCTCGACCGCGAGCGACCACCAGTGCTGAAGCGTCGAGGGCGACAACGCCTGCTGGAAATAGTCTGCCCCCGTCGCGGCGAAGCGGAAGTTGGCGATGAACCCCGCTGCGAAGATCGTGTCCACGGCGTTCCGGTGCGACCGGATCGGATCGAGCAACCAGTTCGACAGCACGAGCGTCACGACGAGCACGAGTGTTGCGGCGGGCAGCAGACGGCGGGCCCGGCGCGCGTAGAACTCGCGTAGCGAGATCCGCCCGGTGCCCGCGAACTCGCGCTGCAGCAGACCGGTGATCAGGAAGCCCGACACCACGAAGAACACGTCCACCCCGACGTACCCGCCGCTGAACCCGAGGTGCGCGTGGTAGAGCAGCACGCTCAGGACAGCGAGAGCGCGGAGGCCCTCGATCTCCGGCAGCAACGGCCCACTGGCCCCCGACTTCGGTCTCTCCATGACGACCCCAGTGTTACCGCTTGGGCAGCGGCAGCGGCCACCTCGGCCCGAGACGGCCGGCTATCCCGTCGATCAGGCCCTTCGAGAACGCAACGAGGCGTCGGCAGCGATCGGCTCCGCGAGCGCTCTGAATCAGGAGCACAGCAAGAGTGCGCAGGAGTTTGTCAGGGCGACCCGGTCTGCGCACCCTCGTGCGGTACCAGACCGTGTTGCGCGTCTCGTAATAGGTCTTCCATGCCGGGCGGCGCGCGTCCGGGCGCGCATCACCGTGCACGACGCGAACGTGCGGTGCGCGGCGCTCTACCACCCCGCTGCGGGGCAGTCTCCACTGCAGGTACTCCGTGTCCTCGATCCACCACACAAGGTCCGCCCGCGGCAGTCCTCCCAGCAGCACCGCAGACCTGCTGACGAGCACTGCGTACCATCCCGGGTAGTTCTCGGTCTCGCCCGCCGGATTTACTTGGGTCGGCCAGAGCATCTGTGGCTCTACCCCACCGGCGACACCGAGGGCGAGCAGGTCCTCGAGGCAGTGATGGGGAACCTCCATGTCATCGTCCATCAGCCACAGCCAGGTCGCGCCCATTTCGAGCGCCCGCTCGATCCCCAGGTGGTACCCACCGGCGGGCCCAGTGTTCGTCTCGCTGTCGATCAGAACGACACTGTCGGGCACGACGACACTGTCGGGCACGGCGAGACGACCAGCGAGCGGTGCGCCGTTGTTCACGACCACCACCCGATCGGGCGGGCGGGTCTGTGAGGCCAACGCCCCGAGGCAGGCACGCAGCCGTTCCGGCGCCTCGAACGTCACCACCACCGCCACGACATGATCGCTCGTGACCGCTCCACTGCTCACCGGGGCAACTTCACCCTGTCGGCCTGCTCGGTGCCGTTGGGGTCATCGAGTGTCACCACGAGGTACCCCTTCACACCAGCGTCTCTTGCTACTTGCGGAACGATGCCCGTCAGAACGATGGTTCGCGTCGACCCTGCCGGAACAATCTCTCCCCTGGTCGGCACCGGTGGGTTCCAGACATCCCAGGAACCCGTACCGCTCACCTCGTCCACGGCGTCACTGAGGAGGTCCAGGGAGGAGACCCTGTAGCTGAACGCAGGGGAAGCGGACGAGAGCCCGATATCGGCGGCGAATACGGGAACCTCCACCGTTGAGCCGTTCATCGGGGCATCCACCGGGTATGCAGCAACCAGTTGACCGGACTGCATGTCGATCAGGAATGCGGCAACCTTCCCATCCGGGGCTCCGAACGTCACGAGGCCAGAGTCGAGAACAACGAGCGCGAAGTCCGGGGTGCTGTCGTTGTTCGTATCGAGCAGGATGTCGATCTCCTTGCTGGCGGCGGTGGAGCGCGTCCCGGAGAAGTTCACGCCAAACACGATGACGGGATCGATCGGGTCAGCGAACGACTGGACACCCACCGATACGACGTCCACCTCTCGCGCTGCGTCCCCCGCCCGGTCGCTGAGCTGCCACGCGAACAGATTCATGTACCCGTCGTGGAGACCCTTGTTGGAGACCTTCGCCGTCCAGGAGTCGCCACCGGGACGACGGGCACCCGTCCTGCGGAGCTCGCCCATCTCCACCCTGGACTCACCACGCGGCACGAGCAGCCACGGCATGCGCAACGGGCCATATCCCACCGATGGACGTGTCCGGGTGGGGGCGTCGAGCTCGAGCGGCTGGGCCACGATGAATCCCTGTGCGGAAAGCAGCGCGCCAGCGCCGATGTCGGCGAACGACACGCCCGGAAGCGCTGCTAGCGAGGCGCGGGACATCGAGAGCCTTACCGTTACGTCACGCCGCTGGCCGGGGGCGACGGTGACGGTTGCCGGGGAGACCGACACGCTGACCCCGCGATCTGCCCCCTTCAACTCGGTTGTCAGGACGTAGGTCACGGGTATCGACGACAGGTTCTGGATCCGGAACTTCCGCTCCGCCGCAAACTTGTGGTTCTCCGGTCGGTACCCGAACGAGAGCGCATTGGTGCCGTCGTCGGTCAGCGCTACCGCCCCCGTGCGCACAGCGGCCCCCGCCGAGATCACACCGGTGCCCGCCACCCGGGGGTCGAACCCGCCCATGGTGTCGGAGACGGCGGTGTTCATGATCGCTGCCTTCACCTGATTGACGGTCCAGTCCGGGTGCGCGGAACGGACGAGTGCGGCCACACCCGCTGCGTGCGGCGAGGACGTCGACGTTCCCGATCCGTACTCGCCTGCCGAACCGCTACCGGCCGCTACCGAGAACACGGCTACCCCGGGCGCGGTCACATCGGGCTTGAAGGCGCTGTCGCCGAGCCTCGGCCCACCGGAGGAGTAGGTTGCCGCGTAGCCGAAAAACAGGTTCGTGACCGGAGCGGCAGCAGCCACAGTTGCCGGGTTCCCGTCGGCAGCAAGCAGGGTGGCTCCGTCGTCGGCAGAGACGCCGATGAACGGGATCGTGAGACCGTCCACCGGTCCCTCGAACGGAGGCAGGAACGAGGTGTCGTTCACCATGATCACGGCGCCTGCCCCGTTTGCCTGCGCATTCATCGCTTTCTCCACCCTGGTGCACTCACCGCGCCTCACCACCACGATCGCGCCGGCGAGCGAACCCGGGATGGAGGCGGGGTTGCACCCAGAACCGATTCCCCCTGCACCGTCGGGAACCACGAGCAGTACCGCAGTCACGGACAACCCCGCCGACTCGTTCGAGTTCTGGCCACTCACCGTGCCGGTTGGCGTGAGCGAGATGACAACCCCGGGCAGCGTCGGCTGCGCATCGAGCGCGGCCACGCTTAGGGCACGGTCTGCCGTGGAGGGCGACGAGACGACGTAGGGCGAGGTGCCAGCGTTCCCGGCCGCCGCAACGACGAGCACCCCGGCGCGCGACGTCTGGTTGACCGCGCGCTCCTGAATCCCAGCCTTTGCGCCGTAGTCGGAGCCCAGGGACAGGTTGATCACCGTGGCGCCATCGCGCACCGCACGGTTGATTGCTGCGACCACGATCGCGTCGTCAACCTTGCCCTCGCAACCGAACACCTTGTACGCAAGCAGGCTCGCTCCCGGCGCCGCGCCAGGACCAATCCTCAGGCCGGCAACAGCGACAGCGGTATACGGGCCTGCGAAGGTGGAGCCGTCTGCGTTGACACCGGACCCGGCGGCGGTGGCCGCAACGTGGGAACCGTGCCCCCCGCAGTCCACCGGGTCGGCATCCGGCCGGGGGATGAGATTGTCGATCACGTTCGATTCGGCGTCGTAAGTGTCGCCCACGAAGTCGTAGCCACCCACCACCTTTGCGGTCGGGAAGGTTCCGGGCTCCACCGCTGTCGGGTCGTTGTTCTCGAAGTCTGTCGTCAGGCCGCTGCCACCGAGACCTGCGTGGAAGTAATCGACGCCAGTGTCGATCACCGCAATGGTCTGGCCGATGCCGGTGAACCCGAGGTCCTCCCACACCGATGCAACCCCTGTGAACGCGTTCGAGTTCGAGTTGTTGCGCGTGAGCCTGCGCGACGGCTCAACGGCGAGCACACCCGGCACCGAGGACAACCGCTCGATCGCGGAGGCCTTGCCGATCACCACCAGACCGTTGACGGCGTCCTGCATGGTGTGGAGCACCTGAACTCCCGAGGCCCGTACTGCGTCCACGACCGCACTCTGGCCCCGGGCGACGGACGTGCGGCGCACTGCCCGCTGCGCCTTACTGAGATCGCGGCCCAACTCGCGCTCGCCGGCAACCTGTTCGGCCACCGACGGGCCGGCGAGCAACAACGTCGCAGTGACCGTGCGATCCCGGCGGAGGTACCCGGGGGTGATCCTCGGCTTTTGGCCGCGCTCAAGGGGCAGTCGCTCGAAACGGGCAACGGCGCGTGCCGACGATTCGCTCAGCGGTGCTGCTCCCGTGCCGGACGCGCCAGACGTGCCCAACCCCGTTCCCACCGCACCCAGGACAGCAATGACACCGAAAACTCCCACCCGTCGGCGCATGGACACTCTCCATATCTGGCCGAGTCGGCCACGGCGGTGAGGCTAGTGCTCGGGCCGATGCGCAACGGGGAGTGCGGGGCGCCGCCGGTCCGGGCGGAGCCACCCGTTTACGATTGCGCCGTGCCCACCGAACGCCTCAACGGCATCGACATCCATTTCGAGCGCAGCGGCACCGGCCCGCGCCTGCTTTTCATCAACGGCTCCGGCTCCACGCTCGAGCGCGCCAAGCCGACGATCGACATGCTCCGTCCGCACTTCGACCTCACCGCCCACGACCAGCGCGGGCTTGGGCTCACCGAGGTCCCCACCACACCGTGGACGATGGCGGACCACGCCGGCGATGCGATCGCCTTGATGGATCACCTCGGCTGGGACACGTGCCGGGTGTGGGGGATCAGCTTTGGCGGGATGGTCGCGCAGGAACTGGCCGTCACCGTGCCCGCGCGTATCGAACGGCTCGCACTGCTCTGCACCTCTGCCGGTGGTGACGGGGGCGCGTCGTACCCGTTGCACGAGCTTGCGGCGCTGCCGCCGTCGGTGCGCTCGGAGACAGCCGCCAGGATCATGGATACGAGATTCACGCCGGACTGGCTCGCCGCGCATCCCGGTGACCGGTTGATCGTTGAACAGCTGAACGCCGCCAACCTCACGGAGAAGACCCCGCAACAACTCCGCGGTGAACACCTGCAGCTCGAGGCCCGCAGGGGCCACGACGTGTGGGAGCGGCTTCACCGCATTTCGTGTCCCACCCTCGTGGCTGCCGGGCGCTACGACGGGCTGGCCCCGGTGGAGAACTCCGAACGAATCGCCAGCCGGATCACCGGATCGGAACTCCGGGTGTACGAGGGCGGACACCTCTTCATCGCGCAGGACCGCCGTGCGTTCCCAGAGCTCATCGAGTTCCTCGCGGCACCCGCGTAGGCGGCGTGTGGGCCTACAGCCGGCCAAAGGACCGCACAGCGAGGTAGAACGCCCGGGCGGACAAGCGGCAGACCGTCTTGCGGCGGGCACGCACAACATCGGGTTGCTCGCATCGGGCGCGCATCTGGCGGTAGAAGAAACGGTCCACCGAGGCACGCCTTGCCTCCGACCGGTCGAGGTGCAACGAGCCACCAAAGTTCCGGTACGCGAAGTCGTGCTGGGCACACTGCGCGGCGAACGTTGTTGAGGCGAACTGCAGCGCGGGTACCGACACCTTGAGCGTCGGCGGGACCGAACAGCCGTCATCGGTCCAGTTGTACCGCCCTGCGTGACGCCGCTTCACGACGAGGAAACTCTCGGTGGTCCTGAAGTAGATGGCGGCCGCACCTGCCGAAGTGGGAGCAACCGGTACGGGTGCGGCGCCCCCAGCGGGCAGGACCACCAGCGTGGTCGAGACAATGACACCAGCAGAGAGCGCGAGGGACAGCCTGACCGCTGTCGAGTGTGCTCGGTGACCGAGGTTCATCTGGGTTCCCCTGTGTTGCTCGAGGGCAGGGAAGCCGGGCATCGGCGATCAGAATACTGCGGCACCCTCCGGGGGTGGTCGCGGCCGGGCGCACTGCCACACTGGGAGGGTGACCGAGATCCTCACGAGCGTCGAGGCCGACGACCTCGAGCGGCGTATTGCGGGTGGCCTGAAACGAACAGGTCTGGTTGCCGGCGACCGGGTTGCGCTCGTCACGACGTCGGGGCGAAACATGCTCTGCGCCATCCTCGCTGCGCTGCGAACGGGAATCGTCCCTGTGCTCACGCACGCTGGCCTACTGCCCGCCGAGCGAGCCCTTCTGCTCGACGACGCCGACCCCGCACTGGTCGTGGACGACCAGGCACTCGTAGCACTGACGGAGTCGGCACCCATCGACCTCGCACCCTGGCCATTGGCCCGCCCCATGCACTTCACCTCGGGCACCACTGGACGCGCCAAGGGCGTGTGGAGCGGAATCCTCGATGAGCGGGACGCAGCAGCCCTGCTGCAGGAGGAACTCAACCTCTGGGGATTCAACGCCGGCGACCGACACCTCGTGTGCTCGCCGCAATACCACTCAGTGTCCATCCGCTTCTCGGCCGCCACGCTCGCTGCAGGTGGCACGGTCATCCTCCCCGGTCCGTTCGACGCCGCCGGTGTCGCAGATGCCATCGCTAGGTATCGCCCGAACACCACGTTCATGGTGCCGTCCCATCTGCAGCGACTCTTCGCACTGGGCGAATCGCTCCCGCCACTCGACGGCTTCCGACTCGTCGCACATGCAGGTGCCGCCTGTCCCGATCCGGTCAAGCGCCAGGCCATCACCGCATTCGGCGAGGACGCTGTGTGGGAGTTCTACGGCTCCACCGAGGGTCAGTTCACGGCGTGTTCGTCGAGCGACTGGCTCGAGCACCCCGGCACCGTGGGTCGAGCACGCCCCGGGCGACACCTGAGTGTGGACGACGACGGCACGATCTGGTGTGACGTTCCTACCTGGGCGCGCTGGGAGTACTGGCGAGACCCGGAGCGCACTGCTCAGGCCTGGCACCCTGCCACATCCGGGGATTCCTACGGCGCGTTCACGGTGAAGGACCTCGGTCGCCTCGACAGCGACGGCTATCTGTACCTCGACGGCAGGCGGGACGACCTCATCATCACGGGGGGCGTCAACGTGTACCCCGCAGAGATCGAGAGCGTGCTCGCCGACGCGCCCGGTGTGCGCCAGATCGCCGTGTTCGGCGTGGACGACGAGCAGTGGGGCCAGCGCGTGTGTGCCGCAGTGGTTGGCAGGACAACCGGGACAGCACTTGAGGCGTTCGCTCGCGAGAAACTCGCCGGGCACAAGCGGCCCAAGGAGTACCACTTCGTCGACGAACTCCCTCACACGGCTACGGGAAAGCTGAAGCGAAACGCGCTCCCTGTGCTCCTCGGCCTGTCCTGACGAGCCGACCGCGGGCGCACCTGATGCCGCCCGCGTAGGATCCCGTGCGATGGGGATGCACCTGCGCCGTGCGGACGCCGACGACCTTGCGGCGCTCCTCGTCATCGAGTCCGTGTCGTACCCGGAACCATGGGACGAGGCGACGTTCCGCTCGTTCCTCGCCAATCCTTCTGCCGTCTGCCTCGTGCTCGTCGACGAACCGGGGATCATCGGCTACGCCCTCGGGCTCACCTCGTTGGGAATGTCGCAACTGCTGTCGATCGCTGTTTTCCCTGCCCGACGCGGCTCGGGCCTCGCCACCCAGTTGCTGGACGCGCTCGTTGCCGAGTGCAGGGCCCGAGGTGCGTCCTACATGCGGCTCGAGGTTCGCTCGGCAAACCGATCAGCACGCCGACTGTACGACGCGTACGGCTTTTCGATGATCGGTCTGCGTCCGCGGTACTACGGGGACGACGACGCACTCATCATGAGCCTCAACCTCTGAGCCCGCCGGCAAACCGGCAGACGCGCCTCACGGAAGCGGAACATCACCGACGAAGCGGTCGACAACATTCTTCATGATCCTCGACACGTTGTTGTCGTAGTCGTTGTACGAGAGGCTCCCGCACCACGCGATCGAGCTGGTCGAGAACACGGCACCGTCGGACGCGGTCTTGAAGTAGACGATGTCCGCACGGACGTTCGGGTCGAGGTCCCCGCCCATGTACGGAAGCGTCAGCGACACGTTCTCGCGCACCTCGAGCATCAGGCGCGAGTGCCCCTCGGAGGTGGCAACCACGTGGGCCCACGCGGGTGAGCCCAGTTTCGGGTCGTACCAGTCGAGCTCAAGCCCGGCGGCGCCCCCCTGCTCAAGGCCGAAGTCACCGATCCGCTCGGTCTCGCCGACACCTTCCATGATCCAGCTCGCGGCCGGGTCGAACGAATCGGGGTTGCGGCGGTAGTACGACGAGCGGTCCAGGCCCTGCGCGATGAAGCCAGTGCCAACCAGTTTCTGGGGCGCCCGGCCGCGATGCCTCCAGATACCGCCCATCTCGCCGGTGAAGCTGAGGTGTTGCTGGCCGGGTTCACCGGACCATGCCTCGGTGCCATTCGCCCGGCGGACCTCGATGATCCTCGGGTCCTCGGGGTTGAACCCGGTCACCCAGTAGAAGCCGTTGCCGCCGAGGTACATGACCCGGCCACCGTCGTCCTCCACGAACGACTGCAGCGCATCGAGCATGCCGCCGCTGTAGTACTCGGGATGCGTGCCGGTGACCGCCAGGTGGTAGCCATCCAGCAGTGCGTGCCCCTCCCGGTGGAGATCGTGATCAGTGATCACGTCCACCTGGTAGCCCATGCGGTCGAACCAGTCGATCAGGTGCATGTCGGCGTTGAACTGCCAGACCCTCGTTATCGAGTGGCGGTACTTCGGGCGCACGGTGAGGATCGGCCGGAGCCACGTGGAGTAGCACACACCCGAGCCGTCGCTGTGCACGTCGTAGCACGACATGCCGAACTCTCGGTGCTGATGACGCGCGAGGTCCATCTCGCCCATGTGCGGCACTGCGCCGGCGAGCGTCTCGAGGAACGGGGAATCTGCGGCGAACTGGTCGTTCGCGTACGCGAGATAGCTCGCCGTCGGTGCGATGTAGAGGATGCGGGAGTTGCGGGTGCCGGTGGTCTGGCGCACGAAGAAAACGAGATAGTCCTCTTCCATCGTCTCGTCAACGAGAGCATTCACCCGCAGCGCATACACGCCGCTTCGGGTCCCAGCCGGGACGGTCCACGACGTGGTGGGCTGCCATTTGCAGTCGGAGATGTCGTCGTCGTGGAAGTGGATCGCGCCGTACTGATCCACAGCGTGTCGGAAGCTGTACTCGGTGCCATCCCAGTTGAACCCCGTCATGGCGCGCACCGGCATGTTGTGTGTCGTGCCGTGGACGCGGTTCACCGTCACGTCCCAGACACGCGTGATGTCCTTTACGCCAACCGACGTCAGGTTGTTCTCAAACGCCCACGCAGCGAGCATTCCCGGAACGCTGTTCGGGTCGAGCACCCCGCGGGTTATCTCCTCATCGGTGAGCGCGCGTCCGGCAATGCGGGGCCGGTCCAGCTTGCCGTTGAAGTGTGCCGTCGGCACGTGGCGGCCGCCGGCGAGTGTGATGCGGTTGCGCGCTGCGAGGAACGTCGGTATGCCCGCAGTGTCGGGCAGTCCGCGCTGCAACATCTTGGTGGTCCGGTTCTCGTTGCGGCCACCCGGTTCGGTATAGAGAATCCGCGAGCTGTAGCTGCCACGGATTGCCCTGGTCGCGAGGCGGACCGTCATCGACTTGGCATCGAAACTGACCGACGCGAGGTACCACACCGTGGCGGTGAGACCACCGGCGAGCACTACCTCCTCGGCATCGCGATCTGCATGCTTCACGCGGAAGGCGAGTTCACCGGAACCCGTCAGAAACAGGGACCACCCAGCGCCCCGGTCGTCGTCCCACTTGGACATGAGCACCTGCTCGCGCTCGAGGTCCGGCAGGGTCGGCCAGACCAACACCTGCGCGGTGAGGCTCGAGAGCGCGTCAAGTTTCGGCGCTGCATCGATCTCCACGCACGAGCCCGGATAGGTGTCCTGCTTGAAACCCGCGTACGTCCCGTTCGTACCGGATGCCTCGATCTCCTCCTCCTTGAAACCCGGCCCGGCGCCATGGAGGTCGCCGTGTATAAGACGGACGAGTTGAGCGTCGAACGCCGACGCCCCATCCAGGCTCACCATGAACTGCACCGACTCGCCGGGGGCAACGCTCACCTGATCGGCGTACCCCACGATCGGCTTGGGCTCGTACTGCGAGGAGTTGATAACGATTCGACCCATGACTGTTCCCTCCGCTGCTCTGTGCTCTGCCTACGAACCGAATTCCTGGCGGACGATCCGCAGGCGTTCGAGGAAGATGGCGTGTTCAATCTCCTCGATCGATGTGTAGATCGCCGGGCGCACGAGGATCGGTACGCCCTTCTGGCGACTGTGCTCACCGATCGCCCACTCCTGCGCCGGGGTCACGATGATGACGACGAGACGCAGAAGATGCGGGGTCGGATCGGAGCGCACGAAGTAGAGCACCGCGTCGAGGGCAGCGCTGTGGAGCCCGATCGGGTTACGGCGGTGCTCCTCGATCAGTTCGTCGGTGATCAGCGGCGCAATCCGCTCGCGCCACATGTGGCGCTTGGTCTCCAGCGTGATGGCGTTCTGCTTGGCCAGATCTGTGCGCATGGTTCCCCCCGGGGCGCTCACACCGTCGCCCTCCCCAAAGGGCAACAGGGCAACCCTACATCGCTTCCCATCACCCCGCTCCGGGCCGCTCCGCCTTGCTTACGGCCAGGATTGCCGATATCTACGCAGTGTGATGTCGCGTCGAACACTTCTCGTGGCGGCAGCAGCAGCAACCCCGGCTGCCCTGTTCCTCAAGCCCGAGGCGGCCACGGCAGGCTCCCGGCCGATCATCCTTTCGGACCCAACCGTTCGAGCGCACGGTCCGGTGATGTTCATCGGGGACTCCACCTCGAGCCGCCTCTGGCGCACCATGCGCAAGGACATCGCAGCAGCAGACATCGGACCGTTCCGCCTCGATCTCCAGCCGGGACGCTCGATCTCGCGACGCGTCGGCTGGGGTACCAATGCCATCACCTCCGTCCGCAACGCTCGCCTACAGGGCTTCGACCCGCCTGCCTACGTGTTGGCCGTCGGTTTCCCGGATATCCATCGATGGGCGGCCAACCGGACCCCGATCGTTACCGTCGACGGGCTCGTGGCGCTCATCGAGCCGTTGTTGCGGGAGATCGGCGCCGACCGAACTGTGGCCTTCCTCAACCTGTACTCGAGAAAGAAAATGCCCACCGCAGCGTTCAATGGGGCGCTTGCACGACTCGCGGTGACGTGGCCGAACCTCTCCGTCGTGGACTGGGCGGCCCTCGCCCGCCAGCACCGTGGTTGGCACATCTCCGACGGCTACCACTTCACGTATTTCGGCGCCCGACAGCGCCAGAAGTTCATCGCCCAGACGATGATCGACGCAAGTAAACGTTCCGCGTACGGACGGTCACTACACCCGTAGCCAACGGCAACACGATGGCGCAGTTCGGTGGGGGATCCCGACAAACGAAAAGGCCCGGGGTATCCACCCCGGGCCTTATTCACATGGAGCGGACGACGAGATTCGAACTCGCGACCCTCACCTTGGCAAGGTGATGCTCTACCAGCTGAGCCACGTCCGCATGGGACCCTCAGGATATCAGCCGACCCTGCGCTTCCGACAAGTCAGGCTCTGCTGCGGGGAGCGTGGGCGAAACCGCTGGCCTGGCCCGGTTTCCGCGGTGCTCCAGCATGATGCCGGTCAGCCCGATAAGCACGATGACACCACCGATCAGCTGCAGGAACCCGAGCGACTGTGAGTAGATCATCCACGCCCCGAGCGTGGACAGCACCGGACTGCCGAGGCCCATCAGCGATGCCACACGGATGTCGAGGTGACGCTGGGACCACATCATCATCCCGTGACCAACCAACCCCGGCCCGAGCACCATGAGCACCTCGAGCAGGTACCCCTTCCAGCCGATGTTTACGATCTCGCCCACGCTGCCCGCCATGCCGAGGGTGATCGGTGTCGCCACCACGAACGACACGAAGAACACCGCAGCGAGGATGGAGGTGGCGTCCTCGCCGTCCTGGCGAATGCGCTGCACGAGCACGAAATAGACGGTCCAGAGCACGAGGTTGAACGCCGCCCAGAGGTCTCCCGACAGTGCCGAACCCTCCGTGCTGCCACCGCCGAGCACGAGTGTTGCCACACCGAGCAGTGCCACACCGCCGAACGCGAACTGGCGCAGCGTGGTCCGTTTCTTGAACACGAAGGGGGCGACGACCAGCAGGAGCGCCGGCTGCATTGCCTGGATCAGCGATGCGTTCACGATGGAGGTCTTCTGGAACGAGGTGAATGCCGCGAGCATCGAGACGGCGAACAACGCACCCGGCAGGAGCGCCCGGCGGATGAGGCGCAGCGAGAGTCCCTTGCCGAAGTAGTAACTCGCCCCGATCATCACCGGCTGCGCGAGGGCAAACCTCCAAAACACGATGGTTGCTGCCGAGGCATCGATACCCCGCACCATGAGGGGGCCGATACCCCAGAACACCACGGCGATCGTTGCGGCCCCGAGTGCGCGCTGGGTTTCGTCGCCGCCCTGATGCATGCGGTCGTCAGCCGCGCTGGTCAGCAGGTCGCAGGTCGATTCGCAAGGTCAGGACGCCGTCCTCGAGTGACACCTGGGAGTCCGCAATGATCGCGAAGTCCATGAAGTCCTCCTGGGCCTGCTTGAGAAAGCGCTGGCGCTCCTCCCCCGCTACGGGCGGCAGGTTGCGCTTCTTCACGGCTGCAGCGCGCTCACGGAAGCGGGCGATCATTGCGTCGATGTCGAGGGATTCGGCCATGGCGATGGAGGGTACCTAGAGCAGCGGGTCTCGTGGTGTGGACGGAGGTTGTTGCCGCGGGCGCTGCGCGCCGGGCTGGGGAGCCTGTTGCGGGGCGCGGGTGGCGGGTCGGCCGTCGGACTCGTGCTGATCCCACCACGCGCCGCCTGCTGCGGGGGCCGGTTCACGGCGCTGCTGCGGGGCGCGGGGCGCCAACTGCTCGGGGTACGGGTTGCGGCTCGAGTACAGGTCGCGGCGGGGGGACTGCTGGTCCCGCGCCCCCGGACCCGGCTCATCGGGGCGGGTCCGCCGCCAGTACGTATACGCAAAGTACGCGAGGGCCCCACCGAGCAGCACGAGCAACACCACGATGAAGTACACCAGTCTCGTGGAACCCGCGTCCCCCACCGAGGAGGACTTCGACGCAGCGGCGGTTACCGGCACCGTGGTGGAACCCTGCAGAAACATCGGCGCAAGTCTCGCAGATACCCCCCGCCCCACCGCGCCTACCCGTCTGATCCGCGCCGGCCACGCCGATGAGCGATGCTGTACCCCAATGGACGTCCTCTGGATGATCGTCATCGCCGTCGGCCTCGTGCTGCTTGCCTGGTACGCGTTCGCCGCCGAACCCCACTGGGTCTCCAAGGACGGTCAGGCCTTCACGTGCCGTCTGCAGTACCTGAACACCAACCTGATGCCCGAGGGCAGGTGGCGCGACGCCAAGGCCTACGTGGACAACGGCTTCCTCGTCGTGAAACCGCGGGGTTCGGTCACCCGACGCCCCCGCACCCCCACACACTTCTCGGTCCTCAAGCAGGGCGAGGACCCGCCGCGGGGCAGGGTCACCTATCTCCTCAACACCGACGCGACAGGGAGCGCTGGGCTGTGCGTCATGCGCATCCCCGCGAAGTCGCGGGCCGTCACCCACGTGGACGCGCTGGTGGGCCGCTGATCAGCGGGCGCCCCGCACCACGTCATTGAGGAAGGGTCCGATAGCTGCGCCAACCTGGTCCTTGCTGAGCAGGAACGCGTCGTGCCCGTGGGGTGAGTCGATCTCCACGTAGTCGCACGGCGTCCCTTGGGACACCAGCACCTCACGGATCTCTTTCTGCTGGTACGACGGGTACAAGATGTCGCTCCAGATCCCCATCAACAGCGTCGGTACCCGAACGCGCGACATCGCGGCCTCGACACCGTTGCGATTGCGGCCCACGTCGTGGAGGTCCATCGCCTTGCCGATGACGATGTAGGAGTTCGTGTCGAAGCGCTTGGCGAGCTGGTCGCCGTGGTAGTCGAGATAACGCTCCACCTCGAACCGTTGCCAGAGGTCGAAGCCCGCCTCCGGATGCGGATCACCCGCTGCGAGCTCCCGACCGAACTTCTCGGTGAACACGTTGTCGCTCCGGAACGTGACCTGCGCAACCATGCGCGCGATCGAGAGCCCCTCGGCCGGGCCGTCGCCCGGCGCAGCGTCGTAGTAGTCGCCGCCACGCCACTTCGGGTCGAGACGGATCGCGCGACGGCCGATGGCCCCCCACGCAATCTGTTGCGCGGTCGCATACGCACACGTGGCGATCGGCACCAGCGAACGGACGCGGTCGGGGAACGTCACCGCCCACTCGAGCGCCTGCATCCCACCCATCGAGCCCCCGATCACCGAGGCCCACGAGCCGATCCCGAGGTGGTCTGCCAAGCGGGCCTGGGCGCGCACCATGTCCCTGATCGTCAGTACCGGGAAGCGCGACCCGTAGGGCCTGCCGTCGTCGGGGTGCAGCGAGGCCGGTCCGGTTGAGCCCTGACAGCCTCCGAGCACGTTGCTGCACACCACGAAGTAGCGGTCCGTGTCGATGGCGCAGCCCGGGCCGATAACGCCGTTCCACCAGCCCAGGGTCGGCTGCCCCGCAACCTGGGGTCCCTCGGCGTGGGCATCGCCCGTCCAGGCGTGACACACGAGGATCGCGTTCGAGCGGGCGTCGTTCAGCTCGCCCCACGTCTCATAGGCGATCGTGACGCCGCGCAGCTGCCCACCGCCGTCGAGGGCGATGGTCCGCTCAGCAGGCAGTTGGAAGAACCGACGGTGGCCCACGGGGGTCCCGGGTATCCACGCGCCCGTCACAGGGAGCGGTTCGGGTAGCGGCATCGGTTCCTCCTCTGCATCGATCGACGGTATGGGTACCAACGACCCCACGGTGTGGACCGGGCGGAGCAGCGCATTCGTTGCCGAGCCGCTCCGCTCGACCACATCCCAGTTCGGCTGCCGGTAGACCGGTCCTTGCTGGCAGGCACCTTGGGGCGCACCCAGGTTGCCGGATCCGGTTGCCCAGATCGCTCGTGATGTCAGACCGAGACGTTACCGGTACCGACCCGCCGTTGGCTAGGACGAGTTTGCCTAGGCTCGTACCGTGCCGCGGTTGAACAAGTTCGATGTCGAGGCACTCCTCGGCGACTACGACCGTGACCCGATCGCTGCGCTCTCCCGTGCACTCGCCAAGGTCCTCGCCCGACCGGTCGAGCCGTGGGCCGATCTCGTTGCTGCCGCCCCGCTCGACAGCGAGCGCCAACAGGCCCTGCTCCACCTCGACCAAGCCGCCCTCGACGACCTGCTCCGGGAACTCAACGAGCAGAGGTCTCTCTAGAAGGTGCCGATCACCGGCTGCGCGTGCCGAACGCGTTGGTCGAAGCCGGCCTCGTAGGGCAAGAACCCGTTGCGGTCCGGCCAGATCAACTGCACGAGATCGAATGCGTCGCCGCGGCGCCAGGCGATACCGGTCGTGAACAACGCGCCCCACTGCTCCACATCAACCTCCGCGAAGACCGCTCGCAGTCCGGAGTCATACAGGCCGGTGATCTCCACCCCGATCGGGATCTGTGTGCCGCCCACGAGGAAGTCGGTGACCATGCCGATCAACCCGCTCGCGGCCACGGGCGTGAGGCCGAACACCACGATGTCCGGAAAGCCGGCTAGCTCGGCAAGGCCGATCGTGTAGCAGTAGCCAGGCATCGGCGGCTCGGTGTCGGCCCGGGCAGCCACCGGCTCGATCGCATACCCCTTGGTCTCGATCATCCACTCGATCTTCTCGGCGTGGGGGATACGGAAGTCAGGAAGATCGGTCACCGATCCCCATTCTGGCGCACGAACGACCGCCCCGGGCAGGTACGTTCGGGGCGATGTACCGGTTCCTCCTCCGGCCGAAGTGGATCGTGCTGCACGTCGTCGTGCTTGCTCTCGCCGTCACGATGGTCAACCTCGCGCTCTGGCAGTTGCGGCGTCTCAACGAGCGGACGGCGTTCAACCGCGAGGTCCGCACACAGCTTGCGATGGCACCCGAGCCGATCGGGAACGTATTGACTGACGGCTCGCAGGGCCAGGGCCTGGAGTGGAGGCAGGTGAAGGTGACCGGCACCTATGAGCCGGCCGGTCAGGTGCTCATCCGGGACCGCTCGCTGAATGCAACGGCCGGTTTCAACGTAGTTACGCCGCTCCGGCTCGAGGACGGCCGCTTTCTCGCAGTCACCCGTGGGTGGGTGCCGGGCGATACCACTGCCGCGCCGCCCGCGCCAGCCGGCACCGTCTCGCTCACCGGTCGGCTGCGGGCCACGCAGGTCCAGCGCCATTCGTGGGAGAAGCAGGACCCGGCAGACGGTGTCCTCGAGAAGATGAACCGTGTCGACATCGCCCGCCTCGACCAGCAGGTGCAGGGCGACGCATTGCCGATGTATGTGGACGTCGTGGGCAGCAACCCGGTCGACGAATCAGTTTCGGCAATCCCCGCGCCGGAGCTGTCCAACGGTTCGCACCTGTCGTACACCGTGCAGTGGTTCCTCTTCGCGCTCGCTGCGCTGACTGGCTGGGTGCTCGTCGTCCGCAAGCACATCGCCGGCGAGCGCAAGGCCAAGCTCAAGGCCGAGCGAGCCGCCTCGGCTGCTCACTGACGAGCGCCGCGACACGCTCGGCGATCACCACTGTGGTGAGGTGCGTATTCGCACGGGGAAGGTCGGGCATCACGCTGGCGTCGCACACCCGCAGACCCTCGTAGCCGATCACCCGGCACTGGGGGTCAAGCACACGCCCGATGGCGCAGGTACCGGAGGCGTGCACGTAATCACCCAGATTTGTGCGGACACCGGCCGGGTCCGTCGGAGGGATTACCGCCGTCCCGAGCGCCCGGAGCGCCGGGTGGTCGAGCAGCCGCTCAAGCTGGCGGACCCCGCTGAGGAGGCGGCGCTCGTCCACTGGGTCGGCGAGCAGGTTGAAGTCGATGATCGGGTCCCCCAACGGGTCCACGCCCGGGCGGACGCTGCCGGTGGAGCGCACTTCCATGAGCGCCACCATCACGAGTCCAGTGTTCGGCACCGACGGGCCGAGGTTGTCCATCGGCAACAGTTGGAGGTCCGCAGGGGACTCGCCGGAGCTCAACCTCGCGAGGACCGAGATCGGCAGCGCCGCCGGGTCCCACGCCACCTGTGGGTCGAGCGCGATCGACACGGGAAACGCTGCGTGGTCCTTGAGGCCGTCCCCGACACCGGGGGTATCCACCCCGCTGCGCAGCAGGAGAACCGGGGAATGGATGGCACCCGCGCACAGGATCACCTCGCCGGCCTCGAACTCTGTGCCGTCCACGAGGCGAACCCCGACGGCCGTGCGACCACGGAACAGAATGTGGTCCACCTCGGCACTCCCCCGGATGTGCAGGTTCGGGCGCTGCCGGGCGGGTTCGAGGTAGCAGTCGTTCGTGGAGACCCGCCTGCCCAGCGCGCTACGGGTCAACGGCACCGCCGACGCCTGTTGGGGCAGCGCCGCGAGCAAGGCGCGGCTCACGGGGCCCACCTCGCTCGCAGCCGCCCGGTTGAGCACGAGCGACGTGCAGGCGAACCAAGGGGCGAGCGATGCCCAGTCCCAGCCAGTTGCGCCGAGTCCTGCCCAGCGGTCGTAGTCATCCGGGATACCGGGGATCGCGACCATGGCGTTCACTGCGGACGAACCGCCCACTCCGCGCCCTCGCTGGTACTGCACGCGCTCCTGCCCGGTTGTCCGACTGGCCAGCAAACCCGGCCAGCGACGGCCCGGTTCCTCGAGTGCCGAAAAGAAGTTCGCTCCCGAAATCCCTGTCGGGGTGTTCTCCGCAACGTGGTCCGGCCCGGCCTCAAGGAGCAGCACCTGCGTCTCCGGGTTCTCGCTGAGTCGCGCCGCAAGGACCGCGCCGGCAGAACCGGCACCGACGATGACGAAGTCGTACATCACTTCGCGCGGCCCGGCGTCAGGAGATGTCCGCGAGGTGGGCAGCGTCGTTGTACCGCTCGAGCACCCACTTCGTCGGGTTGACCCGCTCAAACGACGAGATCGATGTGTTGAGCGTGTGCAGCGCGAAGCCGCCCGCGATCGGCAGTCGGAGCAACGACCGGAACGCCACATCCACCACGCCGCCGTGGCAGAACACCACCACGGTCTTGCCTGCGTAGGTGTTCGCCAGCGCGTAGAGCGCGCTCGCCGCCCGGTGATGGAGCGCCGACATCGTCTCGCCGTCCTCGAACACGTTGTGGAACGGATCCTCCCAGTCGAGGCCCGGGCCGTACTGCTCGACGTATGCGTCGTACGTCATACCGTCACAGATCGGGCCGGGGTCGTGTTCGCCTACACCCGGCTCGATGTGGATCTGCAGGTCCCCGAGGGCGGGGGCGACGATCTCGGCGGTCTCGATCGCCCTCGGGAAGTGACTCGACACGATGACGTCGGGCGAGATGTCGAGATGCTTCATCCAGCGATCCCGCAATGCCTCTGCCTGATGCCTGCCGTGCTCGGTGAGACCACGACAGGTCCGGTGGCCGCCGATATACCGCTCGGCGGTGGCCACGGACTCCCCATGACGCACCAGTACGAGGCGCGAACGCGGTGCTGGTTCCTCGACGCTCATGACACCTTCACCGGCGGCTGGTTCTCGACCGAGTTCCAGAAGGCCTCGTCGGGTGTGGCGACGATGCGCGCATACACGGCCGGCGGGTAGTCGAGGTTCGGCTTGGCCGGATCGGGCTGGGGCTGGCGGACGGGTGCCGCAGGTCGCTCGTACGCCGGAGGTGCGAGGTAGCGCTGCAGGTCGTCGTTGCTGATGCGGGCGAGCTGCTGGACCTCGGGATCGATCCACGCCCGTTCGTCGATGCCACCACCGGTAGCGATCTCGAGGCATAACCCCTCGGGGCCTGCGAAGTACATCGACTTGCACATGCCGTGGTCGATCGGGCCCATCACCACGATGCCCCGGCTGCGGATGCGATCCCGCATCTCGAGCAGCCTGTCGAGCGAGTCGACGTTGAGCGCCACGTGCTGCATCGTCCCGCCGGGCATCGGCCCGCCGGCGTTGCCGGCATGCGTGACCCCGAGCTCGCGCTGGGCGCTGTTCGCCGGGTGCTGGACGAATGCGATGTAGCACTCGGGGCTCAGCTCCACGAACCCGTGAAAGGTGTCGGGCACGCCGTGCATCCAGTAGAGCGCCTTCAGTTCGCCCCCGAGCACGTCGGTGAAGAACTCGATCTGCGCCTTGATGTCGGTGGTGCTGATGGCGAGGTGATGAACGCCGTTCGGGTGCAGTGCCATGTGGCGAGGTTAGGCCACGCTCAGCGGGCAGGTGCGGGCGAAGGCGAGGAATCGGCGGGCGCCTGCAGCATTCGGAGAATGCTTGCCAGTTGACGGACCTGAGTCCGGCTGAGGTGATCGAACAGGTGGCGCCGGACGCCGTCTACGTGCGTGGGTGCCGCCCTCTCGAGGCGGGCGAAGCCCTCGTCGGTGAGCACCGCATTGATCACCCGGCGGTCCGAGGCGTCCGGCTCGCGCCGGACCCAGCCCCGACGCACCAGATCCTCCACACGGCGGGTCAGGCCGCTCGCGGACACATGGAGGCGCGTGGCGAGATCGCACATCCGCAGGCGCCTGCCCTCGGCCTCGGACAGGCGGACCATGGTGGCGTATTCCGGCATGGAGATCTGGTGCTCCGCCAGCAGTTCGGCCTCGAGGGTTGCCGTCAGATCGGCGAAGGTCTCGACGAGCCCACGCCAGGCCGCCATCTCCTCGTCGTCCAGCCATTTGGTCATCGTCGGGACTCTAGCAAGAATTTCTTTCCGCAATTGTTGCGCGTGCAAGGAGTTTGCGATTGACTCAGCCCCGTCCCCTCCGAAAGGCAGCACCATGTCCGATCTCTCCGCCCTCACCGCCGGCACCTGGAACATCGACCCGTCCCACTCCACCGTCGGGTTCACGGCACGTCACCTGATGATCACCAAGGTCCACGGAACGTTCAAGACGTTCTCCGGCACCATCACGGTGGGTGCCAACCCGCTCCAGTCCTCGGTCGAGGCAACCGTTGAGATGGTGTCCGTGCACACCGGCGACGACGGCCGCGACAACCACCTCCGCACCGGCGACTTCTTCGAGACCGACCGCTTCCCGACGATGACGCTGAAGAGCACCGGCATCACGGCGAACGGCGGCAACTACGTGATGGCCACCGACCTCACGATCAAGGGCGTTACCAAGCCGGTCAGCTTCAACCTCGAGTTCGAGGGCGTCAGCAAGGACCCGTGGGGCAACACGAAGGCGGGCTTCACGGCGAGCGCCGAGATCAACCGCAAGGACTGGGGTCTGGAGTACAACGCAGTGCTCGAGACCGGCGGTGTCGTGATCGGCGAGAAGATCAAGATCACGCTCGACATTCAGGCCGTCAGGGCCTGAGCGGTAGACACGTACTCGGGGGGGGGCGCGAGCCCCGTACGGGTGCGCTCACAGGGCCGACGCCGCGAGTCGCGCCGGTCAACTCCCCTCAATGCGATGGGCCCCCACCGGAATACCGGTGGGGGCCCACTTTTGGTCCTGTACGTGGAGCTGAGGGGAATTGAACCCCTGACCTCTTCATTGCGAACGAAGCGCTCTGCCAACTGAGCTACAGCCCCGTAAGGGTGCGAGTGATGTTAGCGCCGGGCCCGGCAACTGTCGCAGGGCGGAACCTCAGGCTGCGCGCGAGTAACCCTGTGCTGCGTACAGCTCGGCCTCACGGCGCAGACGCAGCAACTTCGCGCAGTAGCCGAACAGGGCCAGCACACCGAGCGCACAGACATAGATCAGCGCCGGGCTCTTGGCCAGGAAAGCGAGCACAGCGGTGG
Source organism: Ferrithrix thermotolerans DSM 19514 (assembly GCA_945889085.1). Classification (GTDB taxonomy): domain Bacteria; phylum Actinomycetota; class Acidimicrobiia; order Acidimicrobiales; family Ilumatobacteraceae; genus WLJO01. Next base: position 1,324 of record CAMDBM010000005.1, on the reverse strand, counting down.
CGATCGAGAACACGAACAGCGTGCGCACGGTTTGCTCCCGGCGGCGACGCATCATCTGGTGACGGCTCGTTTCACGGGTTTCGCTGCGGCGCTGGAGCGGTGCCGTTGCGTCCTCAGAGTGATGTGTGTGTGCACCCGATGCGGCCGTGTGGTTCGTGGGTGCGGAAATGCCGTCCCTGCGGGCCAGCGGCGCGTCGACACGACGGAGACGCGGATCGGTGGGGTTCCGCTTCATGGCCGCACGCGCATAGGCGTTCGTCAGGCCCTGACGGCTGCCGGTGAGGGGACGACCCATCGACTGCAACGGGTTGATGCGGGGAGGTGCGCTCTGCTGCAGCACCGCAAGATTGCGCCGAAAGAGGTCGACTGACGACGTAGGGCGGTTCTCCCCACGTGAACGGAGCAGGGGCGGCACGAGAACCACGAGCCACGTCGCTCCAACAATCAACAAGACTAGTTTTTGCATTCGTTACGACTCTACGACTTTCGTTACCTAACTGACAACATCGTCGGTCCGGCGGTAGGTCCCCGACCGACCACCCGTCTTCTCCCAGAGGGCCAAATCCGAGATCACCATCGCCCGGTCCACAGATTTGCACATGTCGTAAATAGTGAGCGCCGCGGTCGCACAGGCGTGCAGTGCCTCCATCTCGACTCCGGTGCGGTCCACGGCGTCAACCTGGGCCTCGACCGAGACGTGATCGTCGCCGATCTCGAAATTGACGTAGACGGAACCCACCAGCAGGGGGTGGCAGAGCGGGATCATGTCCGACGTGCGCTTGGCGGCCTGAATACCGGCCACCCGGGCAACCGCGAGCACATCACCCTTGCTCATCTCCCGGTTGGCGATCGCCACCGTGGTCTCGGGCTTCATGAGCACCTTGCAGCGTGCGATTGCCCGACGATGCGTGGGCTCTTTCGGGGTCACGTCCACCATGCGGGCACGACCCAGCGAGTCGAGGTGGGTGAAGATCGGTTCGGCCACTGCCGGAAAGCGTACCAACACGCCGAGTGTGCAGCGAGGATTCGGCAGACCCCCACGCGAAACTCTGGCGATGCTGCGCAGACCGGGCCAACCCGTGTGGGGAGACCGACAGCACCGATTCCGTCATCACCCCCTCCTCGGCACCAGCGTGGAGATCCGCGTCGGTGCCAGCGCCACCCGCCGGACCGCCGGACGCATTGACCGGGCGGCAGTCGACGAGATGCTCCGACTCGAACAGGTCTTCAGCACGTACCGGGCCGACAGCGAACTCGAGCGATGGAAGCGGGATCAGGTGCCCGTGCCGAGCGAGGACCTCCGTTCGGCCCTCGCGCTCGCCCT
>CAMDBM010000004.1:0-86676 GCA_945889085.1 Ferrithrix thermotolerans DSM 19514 | reverse complement strand
GTCAAGCGCGGCACCAGCGATCACACCAGTGCGAACGGCCTCGGCGAGCACCGCCTCGTCCACGATGCCGCCGCGGGCAACGTTGATTACTCGAAGATCACGCTTCGCACCCGCAAGCGCCTCGCGACCGATCAGTCCGACGGTCTCCTTGGTCTTGGGCAGGTGCACCGTGAGGAAGTCGGACTGGGCAATCAGGTCCTCGAGCGACAGCATCTCGACGTTCATCTGCTTGCCGCGCTCGGCCGACACGAAGGGATCGTAGGCCACGAGGCGCATGCCGAACGCCTGGGCGCGATGGGCAACAAGCTTGCCAATGCGGCCGAGCCCGACGATGCCGAGGGTCTTGTCCGCGAGTTCCACACCCTCCCACTTCGAGCGCTCCCATCGCCCCGCCTTGAGCGCAGCGTGTGCCTGGGGCACGTTGCGGGCCTGGGCGAGCAGCAGCGCCATCGTGTGCTCCGCGGCAGACACGATGTTGCTCTGCGGTGCGTTCACCACCATCACGCCGCGCTTGGTTGCTGCGGTCACGTCGACGTTGTCGAGACCGATACCTGCCCGACCCACCACGATGAGGTCGGTGGCGCCCTCCAGCACCTCGGCAGTCACCTGGGTGGAGGACCGGATGATGAGTGCGTGGGCACCCACGAGCGCTGCGGGCAGCGTTTCCGGCGTGAGGTCGAGCCGAACGTCAACGGTGTGACCGGCGGCCCGAAGGCGGTCGAGGCCGCCCTCGGCGATTTCTTCGGAGACAAGGACACGAGCCATGGCCGTCAATGATGCCTTCTCCGCTGCGTAGCGCACCTGCCGATTGACGGAAAATCAGTTCCTGCGGCCAAAAGTCGACGGCCCGTGACCGTCGGCGCGCGCCCAGCAGTAGCCTCGCAAGCACCCCCACTTTCTACGCAACGAGGAGCGATCCGGTGGCTGATCAGCACGTATTCCTGTCCGACGGTTGGATCGAGGCGGCCAAGGCCGCGTACGAGCGCAACGGTGTCACCGTTCCGTACAGGATGAAGATGAACCAAGTGATCTCGGGCTGCCCGTTCGAGCCGACCGAGGTCCGCACGTTTATCGACACCAGCGACGGCAGCATGCGCACCGGCAAGGGCGAGGTGGACGGCGCCGAGGTGACACTCCACACCGACTGGGAGACCTCCCGCAAGATCATCGTGGAACAGGATCAGCAGGCAGCCATGCAGGCCTTCATGAGCGGCAAGATCAAGGTGGTCGGCGACATGACCAAGCTGATGACCATGAACGCCACTCCCCCGACGGACGCCCAGAAGGCGGCCGCCGAGGACATCAAGAACCTCACCGCCTAATCGAGCGCAGGTCCCTTCACCCGTTCCTTGGGAACGAGCGCAGTGATTGCCTTCGCAAGGTCCGCCACGGTCCAGCGGTCGTCCTGCTCAACGGCCTCGACCATCGTCCACGTCTGCACGCGGCGCACCTCGCCACCCTGGACGAAGAAGGTCTCGCCGCTGAACACACACTCCTCGGACGCGAGATACGCGACCAGGGGTGAGATGTTTGCCGGGTCCCACTTGTCGAACTCACCCTCCTTGGCGGCGAGGATGTCCGCAAGGCCGGGGGTGGCAAGCGTCAGTCTGGTGCGGGCGCCCGGGGCGATGCAGTTGCTCTTCACGTTGTAGCGGGAGAGTTCCTTCGCGCAAATCTGACTGAACGTAGCGATACCAGACTTGGCTGCGCCGTAGTTGGTCTGGCCCGGGTTGCTGAACAGACCGGACGTCGACGAGGTGTGAACCAGATGGCGCGGCTTGTTGACACCGGCCTTCACCTGCTCACGCCAATATGCAGCAGCCCAGCGAGTGGGTGCAAAGTGACCCTTCATGTGCACGTCGACAACGGCGTCCCACTCTGTCTCGGTCATGTTGACGAGGACGCGGTCCCGCAGGATTCCTGCGTTGTTCACGAGGATGTCGAGGTCACCGAACGTCTCGACGGCCTGGTTGACCATGCGCTGAGCGCCCTCCCAGTCCGACACGCTGTCGTAGTTCGCAACGGCCTCACCCCCCATTGCGATGACCTCGTTGCACACCTGCTGGGCGGGGGTGGAGTCCGCACCCGTACCGTCGTTCGCCCCGCCGACGTCGTTGACAACGACCTTTGCCCCCTCGGCAGCGAAGAGCAGCGCGTGCTCCCGACCGATCCCGCGTCCCGCGCCGGTAATGATCGCTACGCGTCCGTCCAATGCACCCATGCCGCACCCTCCCCAGGGATTCCAATTGACGCGAACCCTATAGGTCCGCCGGTGCGGCGGCCAGTTCGCGCCCTGGCGGGAACGATCAGTTCGGGCGGGCGACCGTCGTGGTCGTGGTGGTCGTGGGTGGCGGGGCGAGCATCGTGAGCGCAACTGCCGTACCCCTCACCACGAGATCACCGGCGGACACGTTGGACCACGACACCGTGCCGTCCTGCCCTCCCGTCACCGAGCCGACCTGCAGGCCGGCCTTGATCAAGGCATCGGTGGCTACCTGCAGCGTGACCCCAACCACCTTCGGCATCTTGACGAGATCAGGGCCCTTGGACACGACCACGTTGACCGCTGCGCCCACCGTCACGCCAGCATCGGCGGCCGGGTTCGAGGCGATCACCCTGCCGACGCCGACAGTGGTGCTGAACTCCTCGCTCGTGCTGCCCAGCACCAGTTCGGCCAGCGCAAGCCGGGCCGTTACCTCCTCGACCGTCAGACCGTGGAGATTCGGCACGGCGCGGTTGGGGGAACCGCTCGACACCACGACCTCGATGGTCGTCCCCTTCGGCACCTGGCTACCGGCGGTCAGCCCGGGCTGTTCGGGAACCGACCACGAGATGACCACGCCCAAGGACACTGTCTCGCTCGCGACCTGTTGCGCTTCCCTCATGGTGAGCCCAACTGCCGAGAGCGCACTGCGCGCGTTGTCCACATCAAGGCCGGTGACATTGGGCAGGGCCGACAGCGTCGGACCGTCTGACACCACGAGGACGAGGGAGTCACCCTTGCGAAGCCGATCACCCGATGCCGGGTCCGTGCGAACGACATCACCTTGGGCCTGGCCGTCGTCACGAACGCGACGCACCTCGAGTTCCCAACCGTTGTCGGCCACCACGTTCGCTGCCTGGGCCTCGGTCATGCCGGTGAGGTTCGGGACGGTGCGGCTGGGAGCACTGAGCGCCCGGTACCCGATCACACCGAGCACAGCGATTGCGAGCACCGCCAGTGCCGATATGACGTACTTCAGCATGCTGCGACGGTCGATGTTGAGCACATCGTCATCGCCCTCGACCGTCTCGATAGTCGACGTGCGGCGGGTGGGCTCGACATCGGGCACCCAGTCCGCAGCAACCTCGCCGATCACCGTTGCAACCGGGGCCCGGTCGGGGGAACCGTGCTCGTCAGTGATGTGCGACCCGGCTGCCGGAAGGCGCTCGAACTCGACCGGTGCAGTGACGACCGGTGGATCCGAGAGCGGCGGGGGCGGCACTGCCTGCACCGTCGGCATCGCAATGGGAGGCCCGTCGAGGACAGCGTCGGGCAGGCTCCGCAGTAGCGCAAGCGAATCGTTCTGCGCCGACGGAGGGGTTGGTGCGCGCTCGTCGGCCCGGACTGCGGCGATGGCTTCGGTGATGTTCACCCCATGCGCGTCCGTGGGATCGGCCGACTCGGGGAGGGATGCAGCCGCGTCCCCGAACCGCCCGAGACCGACGACCGCGATGGGTTCAGGTCTCGGCATGAACTCGGCGGCGCCAACCAAGGCGCGGCCGAACTCGACAGCGGTGAAGCGATCCTCCAGAACCGGGCGGCCGGCCCGTTCGAGCACCGATGCCAGCGCCCCGAGATCTGCCGAGACGGACATCAATTTGTTCAGGCGGGCCGACAGTGTTGCTACCGAGGTGTCCGCAGCAAACGGCACCTGGCCGGTTACGGACTCCACAAGCGTCAGCGCGAGCGAGTACACGTCGCTCTTGGGCCCCACCGGCAGGCCGAGTGCGTGCTCGGGCGACGCGTACCGCGCCATGTCGACGTCGATGCGCCCGGGGTCACCCCAGACGATGTCGCCGAGCAATCGCGAGATCCCCAAGTCGGCGAGACGCACCTTGCGGTCCGGCCCGAACAACACGTTGCTCGGGGTCACAGCACCGTGAACGAGACTCTTGGAATGGGCGAACGCGAGTCCGCGGCAGACGTCGAGCCCCACCATCAACGCCTGTGACGCCGTGATGGTCCTTCCCCGGTCGAGGATGCCGCGCAGGCTTCCGCCCACGAACTGCTCGGTGACGACGAAGGGATATGCCTTGTCCCCGACCGTCTCCACGCCGAAGTCCTTGATCCGGGCGAGGTTGGGATGGAGCACACCGGCCGCTGTTGCGAGGTCTGCGGTAAAGCGCTCCATGAAGGTCTCCGACGCACCGAACCTCGACGGCAACATCTTCACGACAACCGGCGCGCCGTCCTCGAGGTCGGTGGCGTCAAAACTCTTCGCGTTGGCGCCCGTACCGAGCGTGGGCCCCAGCCGATATCGGCCGGCAAGCGTGCGCGTCGCAGCGTCATCGTCTTTGGAAGCCATGTTGCCGCGACGCTACCGCGCAATGACGTCGGCGTGCGGGCGCCCACCGAGCGTGACAGACGGCGCCCGGCGTGGAACCGGGCGATGGAACCGGGAGAATGGTGAGGTGAAGGCCGGCGAAGAGATCACCCAACACGTGGCGGACCCGCAACCGGTAGCCACGCCGAAACGGGTGCGCTGGTCGCAGCTCCCCCGATCCCGCAAGCTGTCAGCGTTCGGCCTCAGCGCAGTACTGTCGCTCGGCATCGCCTTCGTCATCGCCGGGATCTCCGGATCGGTAACCGGAAGGGATCAGTCCCGCCTGCCCGATGAAATCGAGCAACTGCAGCCTGCCCTCGGGGACAAGGTGCTGAACCAGGCCAACATCGTGGTCGACCTCGCACCCGGCTATACCGGTCGACTCATCGTGGACGATCTCGTGCTCCGGACCGTGAGCACCGCAGAGTCCGAGCCACGCGGCAATGCCGGGGCGGCCCCGACCACCACGCTCGCGTTCGATCCCGACACCGTTCGCTACGATGCGGGAACCAACACGCTCGGGTATCAGCCACGCCCGGGTGGCGCCATCGAACGGTTCGCCGTCGGGCGACACCTCATCAAGGTGATCTACTGGAAGCTGACCGAGAGCGAAGTCAACTCCTTCTCGTTCACCTGGTACTTCGACGTCAGTGCCTAGGCCTGCTCGACGCAGTCCTACCGGACCGGTAACGCGCCGGTCTCGAGGAGTTCGAGGAACCCGTCACGGTCGAGCACCGGGATACCCAGATCCTGGGCCTTGGCGACCTTGTTCGCGCTCGGATCCTCGCCGACAACCAGCGCGAAGGTCTTCGCGCTCACGCTGCCGGGGCTCTTGCCACCACGGTCCTTGATCGCTGCCTCGGCACTCTCACGCGTGAATCCCTCCAGAGCACCGGTGACGACCACAGCCCTGCCGGCGAGCAACTGTGGGAGGCGGCTCACCTCGACCTTGCCGAAGTCGACGCCGGCAGCGCGTAGCTTGCCCACCATTTCGCGGTTCTGCGGCAGGTCGAACCACCGCCTGATGGAACCGGCGATCACACCGCCCACACCCTCGGTAGTCGCAAGGTCTGCCTCGCCCGCCGACATGATCGAGTCCAGCGTGCCGAACGCCTTGGCGAGCGCCTCGGCCGCAGACGGGCCCAGATGCTTGATACCGAGTGCCGTGAGCAACCGCGGCAGGGGCCGGTCCTTGCTCGCCGCGATCGACGCAACAAGCTTCTCGGCGGACACCTGCGCGAACCCCTCGAGACGCAGCAACTGTTCCGCAGTGAGCGAGTAGATGTCTGCGGGGTCCGAGACCAGACCCGCGTCGGACAGCAGGAACACGGTGCGCTCACCGAGTCCCTCGATATCCATCGCACCGCGACTTGTGAAGTAGATGATCCGTTGGTCGCGCTGGAACGGACAGCCCGGCTCGACGCACCGTGTGTCTGACTCCCCCTCGGCGCGCTGCAGCGTGCTCTCGAGTGGGCACGGACACGTCGTCGGAAACTGCCACGGCGGACAGCCCTCGGGTCGGAGCGAGAGAACGGGGCCGACGACCTCGGGGATCACGTCACCGGCCTTGCGTACGATCACCGTGTCACCGGGGCGCACGTCCTTCAGGCGGACCTGATCCTCGTTGTGGAGCGTGGCCATCGAGACGGTGGAACCGCCGACGAACACGGGCTTCAGCACGGCGAACGGCGTTGCCCGGCCGGTGCGACCGATCGACACCTGGATATCGCTCAGGATCGTGTTGCGCTCCTCCGGCGGGAACTTGTAGGCGATCGCCCACCGGGGCGCCCTCGAGGTGAAACCGAGCAGGTCGCGCTGCGCGAGATCGTCCACCTTCACGACCGCACCGTCGATCTCGTAGCCCAGGTCGTGGCGTCGTTCCTGCCACTGTCTGCAGAACGCCGTGGCCGCCTCAAGGCTGTCCACCAGGATGATCTCGGGATTGACGGGAAGACCAATCCCGCGAATGAAACCGAGCGTCTCGGAGTGACGCTCAAACGCCGGACCGCCAACTACCTCGCCGAGCTGGTAGCTCCAGAAACCGAGGTCCCGCTGCGCCGTGATCGACGGGGTCTTCTGGCGCAGCGAACCGGCAGCAGCGTTCCTCGGGTTGACAAACTTTTCCTTGCGCGGCTTGCCCTCCGCCTCAATCTCGATACCGGCATCGACGCGTTCGTTGAGCGACCGGAAGCTGGCGAGCGGCATGTACACCTCGCCCCGCACCTCGACCACGTCGGGAACGTGACTGCCGCTCAGCGTTTTCGGGATGTCCTTGATCGTGGCGACGTTCGCGGTGACATCCTCGCCTACCCGACCGTCACCGCGGGTGGCCGCCTGCACGAGAACCCCGCCCTCGTAGCGCAGGCTGATCGCGAGGCCGTCGATCTTCAGTTCACAGACATAGTGCGCCGGCGCGCCAGCGAGGCCCTTCGCCACGCGTTCGCTCCATGCGCCCAGCTCGGACTCGTCCATCGCGTTGTCGAGGCTCGTCATGGGAACCCGGTGCTCGACCGGGGCGAAGGCGGCCGTTGCGGCACCGCCCACCCGGAGCGTGGGGGACCCTGCCACAAGCTCGGGATGCTCGCGCTCGAGGCGCTGGAGGTCCCGCACGAGCGCGTCGTAGTCGGCGTCGCTGATCTCGGGCGCGTCCAACTCGTAGTAGTGCCGGTTGTGATGAGCGATCTGCTCGCGCAACAACCGGGCACGGAGAACGACGTCCGGGGTTGCAACCACACCGAGAGGCTAATCAGCCGGCGCTGCGGACGGACCCGGGCGGGCCCCCAGCCTTCGCTTGTCCTCAGGCGCCGATGCTGAGCGGAGTGGATCCGCCGCACCCGGTGAGACGATCCGATACCTCTCGCAGGATTCGGAACACGCTCGTGGTCACCTGTTCCGCATGAGTGAACAGCCCGCACGCCGGCGTGACGAGCGCCTGTGCCCGGATCCGGTCGAGGTCGCATCCGCCGCGGGCGAGGGCCTGCCAGAGATTGTCCAGATCCCGCCACGGGCGGTGCGACGAGGTCGGGACCGGACCGTCGGTGTGTACCGCTCCCCAGGCGATCCATCCTCCGGCCTCGAGGAACGCTGCAAGCAGACCCGACACGTCCACGAGTTGCTGGCTCACGGGCATCGAGAGCACACCCGGACCGGCAGCGAGAATGCTGCCCCAGTCGCCGGCGCCACAGCAATGAACCCCGGAGACGCCGAACTGCTCGATTGCGGCGAGCGTTCCGGACACATAGTCGATCGCTAGTTCCGGCTGCAACGGGAACGACGGGTCCTGCACGTCGGTGAACATCGGCTCGTCGATGAAGACGACGTGCTGGACGCCGGGCAGCCTCGCGTCGATGCGTTCGCGGACCGCGCCGAGATGTGCACGTACCGCTCGTACCGCAACCTCGAACGCGAGGTGATCGGGGACCCCGGCTCGCAGCAGAGTGAGCCCGAGCGTCAGCGGGCCCACGATCTGCCACTTGACGCGTCGGGTGGTTGCCGGGTCTGCGAGCTCGAGGAACCCGAGCAGACCGTCGAACGCCCCGTGGTCGAGCGACGTCTCAACAGGCGCGGACGGGTCCACCTTGGTGAGGTCTACAGCGAGACTGCCGTACTGGCCGACAGTAATGCCACGGATCCCCACCACCCCCTGGGCGATCATGGACTCGAATGGCGAACGCTTGGGCAGCGCGGGGATTGCCGGCAACTCCGGCAGTTGCTCGAGCACGAACGCTGCGGCGCGATGTGGGTCACGGAACGGCAGGCTGCCGATGCCGGTTGGGGAACCGGGGGGAAGATCGATGTTCATGATGTTCGCCCCCTTTCGGCCCACCTGTCGGCTCGCCTACCTGCTCCGATCCCCTACGTTCGTCGTGGTGGACCGTTCTGAGCAAATCTGTGTGGGTGAAGCAGATCGCCGTGTGGCTGTTCCGGGTGTCGTGGGTTGCGCTCGTATTCGCCACCGGCCCCGCGATTGGTGACGCGCTCGACGGACGGAGCCGAGCGGTCCAGATTGTGGGCACGATCGGCACATGGGCGGCATGGGGTGTCGTGATGCTCGTGGCACTCGTGCCGACGACAGTCTCGCTCACGGTGCTCCGGACGATCACGCCAGGATCGATCGCTGTCGGGGGCGCAGCATGGGGTGCGGGAGCCTCCGCAACCGCCGGCATCGTGGCCGTGGCGTTCGCAGCCGTTGCCACGCTGCTCGCCTTCAGTGGGGACGTGGGGGAGACCTTTGCGCAGGGTTCCGCGTACGGCCATGAACGGCGCTTGCCGCTGCGCCCGCCCGGGCCCGTCCTCGTTGTGCTGCCCCTCACGTGGGCACCGCTCGTGGCGTGCGTGCTGATCGGTCCGCTCGCGCTGGCTGCACGCAACTGGGCGGTCGGAGCGCCCCTCACTGCCTTCGCTGCGGGCCTCGCCGTCGTGCTCGCCAAGCGGTACCACCGTCTGAGCAAGCGATGGCTCGTGCTCGTCCCTGCGGGCATCGTGCTGCACGATCACTTGGTGCTGGCGGAGACAAACATGGTCGCCAAAAACACCGTCGGCTCTGCAGGCCTCGCTCTCGTTGGCACCGAGGCGGCAAACCTCACCGGGAACGCCCTCGGTCCCGTCGTGGAGATCCGCCTGCGCGAACTGGCCACCTTTGTGCTGGCCGCACCGCCGAGGGGTCAGACCAAGGCGCTCCACGTCCAGTCGTTCCTCATCAGCCCAACCCGACCCGGACGGGCGCTGCGGGAACTGCACCTGCTCGGTATTCCCCCGATCGCCTAGGCGAACCGGATCGATACCAGCGCGGGGCTACCGCCGCACCCGGCCCCCACCAAGGACCTCGTCGTTCGCGAGCGAGTAAAATACTGCACTCTGGCCGGGAGCCACACGGCGCTGCGGCTCTGCCCAAACCACCTCGATTGAGGCCCCGTCGGGTCGAATCGTCGCCCGCTGGGGCTCCCCATGAGCGCTGCACTGCACGAGCACATCGCCAGCCGAGGGTGACGAAGTCCAGACAACCTGTTCAACGTGCTCCCGTTCGCGCAGGAGGTCCTCTGCAGAGCCGACGGTCACCTCACCGCGTGGCACGTCGACATCGAGCACGAAACGGCGCGACGGCGCGCCGGACAGCGTGAGTCCGCGCCGCTGCCCGATCGTGACGAGCTCGACGGCGTCCACCGAACCGACGGTGTTGCCGTTCAGGTCGCGGACGGTTGCGGACCGGAGCGGGATTCGGTCACCGAGGAACGCCCGGCGACCGCCATCCGAGGTGATGAAACAGACGTCTTGGCTGTCGGGCTTGGTTGCTGTCCGGAGCCCCAGGTCGAGCGCCATCTCGCGCACTCGCGCCTTCGTGATGTCACCGACCGGGAACAGGGTCCGGGCCATCGCGGACTGGTCGAGCATGTGCACGACGTAGCTCTGGTCCTTGTCCGGGTCCGCTCCGCGGCACAGACGGAACCGCCCCTCGCCCTGCTCGATCCGGGCGTGGTGCCCCGTGGCCACCGCGTCGAAGCCGAGCACAGCGGCCCTCTCCAGGAGCGCGTCGAACTTGAGGTGCCGATTGCACTCGATACAGGGATTAGGCGTGACCCCAGTGGCGTGTGCAGCGACGTACGGCTCGACGACGTGCGTTGTGAACCCGTCGCCGAAGTTGAACACATGATGGTCAAGACCCAGTTGCTGTGCCACCCGCCTCGCGTCGTCAACGTCGGAGACCGAGCAGCAACCGGTGTCGCTACTCCCTCCCCACAGGCGCATCGTGACGCCCACGACGTCGTGACCCTGGGCGAGAAGGAGTGCGCCCGCGACGGAGGAATCAACACCGCCGCTCATGGCGAGCATGACCCTCACGACGAGGACCTGCTCCGGATGCGCTGCACCGCTGCAGGAATGACTGTTAGTGCGTGGTCCACGTCCGCGTCGGTTGACGTGTGTCCGAGCGTGAGGCGCAGGGCGCCCCCGGCGTGTGTCCGCGCAGTGCCCATTGCGGCGAGCACGTGCGAGGGCTCCATCGCCCCGCTCGCGCACGCCGATGCTGCCGACGCACACACCCCGCCATCGTCGGCGAGGAACAGCAGCGACTCGCTGTCCACCCCGGCAAAGCAGACGTGCGCGGAGCCGGCGACCTTCGCGTGGCGCGGCACGGTCTCGAGCGAGTCCGGAACCTGTGCGAGCAGACCGTCGACGAGTCGGTCGCGCAGCGCACCGATCCGGGCGACATCGTCGGCGCGCTGCGTGTCGGCGATCCGCAGCGCCGTGGCGAGCGCAACGATCCCGGCCACATTGTGCGTCCCGCTCCTGCGGTCATGTTCCTGCCCGCCGCCGAGCAGCAGTGGCTCCAGCGCAACACCGTCCCTCACAACCAGCACGCCCACACCCTTGGGGCCACCAAACTTGTGGGCGGACAGCGAGACGAGATCGGCAGTCGCCGTGATCCCGCGCATGTCCAGCCAGGTGACCGCCTGGATTGCGTCGGTGTGCAGCAGCGCATTCGGTGCCTTCGAGCGCATCAACTCGGCCACACCGTCCAACGATGACACCGAGCCGACTTCGTTGTTCACCGCCATGACCGACACGATCGAGACGTCGCCGTCGAGCGCGTCGGCGAGAACATCGAGGTCAATCCGGCCGCAGGGATCCACGCCGACGACACGGCCCCCCGTGTGCTCCACCACGTGGAGAACAGCGTGGTGCTCCACCGACGAGCACACCGCGACCCCGCCGCGCCTGCGGAGGGTCCCGACGATCGCCATGCTGTCCGACTCGGTTCCGCATCCGGTGAACACCACCTCACCGGGTCTGCAGCCGAGCGCGGCGGCCACGGTGTCCCGGGCCTCGTCAACTGCCCGACGGGAATCTCTCGCCATCCGGTGAGACCCGGACGGGTTCCCGTAGCGCTCGCCGTAGAACGCCAACATTGCCTCGAGGGCCTCGGGACGCATCGGCGTGGTGGCCGCGTGGTCCAGATATGCGACGGGCGTCGGGTTCATTGCTCCCGAGGGTACCGACGTAAGCAGCGCGCATCGGGTTGGTTTGGCCGTCCCATCGGAATCGCTGCTTCACTGCTGGGCGTGCGCGGGTACGACGAATCCAGCTACGGCGAGGGAATGGCCGAGGTCTACGACGACTGGTACGCCACGCCCCCGGACACCGGTGCCTGCGTGGAGCGACTCGCTGCGCTGGCCCGCGGCACACGCGTGCTCGAGCTCGGGGCGGGAACCGGGCGCCTCGCGATCCCCCTCGCCGAGATCGGCCTCGAGGTGCACGCGCTCGACGGATCGGCGGGAATGCTCGATCGGCTGGCGGCAAAGCCGGGTGGCGACCGGGTCACCCGTCACGTCGCAGACATGGCAGATCCGCTCCCTGAAGGCCCGTTCGGGCTGGTTTTCGTCGCGGTAAACACCTTTTTCGGTGTGCGCGATGCCAACAGGCAGGCGCTGATGATGGGCAACGTGGCGCGAGTCCTCTCCCCCGGCGGGTGCTTCGTGATCGAGGCGTTCGTGCCCGATGCAGACCACGACGGCGACCGGGTCGAGGTCCGGGACCTCGCTGCGGACCGGGTCGTGCTGTCCGTCAGCCGCACCGAGGCAGCGGATCAGCAGGCGTTCGGCCAGTTCATCGAGTTTCGGGACGGTCACCCGGTCCGGCTGCGGCCCTGGGCCATCCGGTGGGCGACCGTCGAGCAGTTGGACACCATGGCCGAGCAGGCCGGACTTGGCCTCGAATCCCGCTGGGCGGGCTGGAACGAGGACGAATACGGGCCCGACAGCATCAATCACATCAGCGTGTATCGCCGCCCGGGCTGACCCGTGCACCACCGAAGGGTGCCGGAGGTCCTAACCTGAGGGGCGGTGTCACAACTTCGTTTGAATCCCCTGACTGGCCGCTGGGTAACCATCGTGGCCGACCGGGCCGAGAGGCCCACTGACTTCGCTCCGCGCGTCTCCCAAGTCGAGAGCGACCCAGAGCGCCCCTGCCCGTTCTGCGCCGGGCACGAGGAGGACACGCCACCCGCTCTCGAGACGATCAGCGAGAGCGGCGAGTGGCAGGTGCGGGTCGTCCCGAACCGTTACCCCGCGTTCGCAGGCGACGAGCCGTTCTCCGTCCGCACGCTCGGACCCGTGCACACCCAGGCCGAGGCAAGCGGTATCCACGAAGTTTTTGTGTACGCACGGGACCACGACGCCACGCTCGCAACCCTCTCGGACGATCAGATTGCAACGGTGATGGACGTGCTGCGCCGGCGGATGATCGAGCACGCCGCCACGCCGGGCATCCGGTACACCCAAGCCATCGTGAACCACGGGCGGGAGTCGGGTGCCTCGCTCGCCCATCCCCACGGTCAGCTGCTCGGGATGCCCTTTGTCCCCGGAGAGTTGCTCGACGAGGAGCGAGCCTTCGGCCGATTCCACGGCGGTTGCATCTTGTGCGCCACGGTCGAGGCCGAGGTTGCCGACTCCAGCCGCGTGATCATCGCGGACGACGACTGCGTGGTCCTCTCGCCGTACTGGGCGGGCTCACCGTACGAGTTGCTCATCATCCCGAGGCAGCACCGCGTACATATTCAGGACGAGGATTCCGTAACGATCGCCGCTGTCGGCAGGCGGCTTCGTGACGCCATCCGCATCCTCAATGCCCGGCTCGGCGACGTGGCGTTCAATTTGGTCGTGCACACCGCGCCCCACCAGCACAACGGTCCGTTCCACTGGCACATTCACATCTGGCCGAAACTCGTCACCGTGGCTGGTTTCGAGCGTGGCACCGGTGTGATGATCAACATCGTTCCTCCCGAGGAAGCGGCGCACCAGCTCCGCACCACGGCCGCAGCCCACGTCTGAGCCCGCTTACGGAATGTTGACTCCGCTCAGCGGTGCCTTGCGCTAACACGGTCCACAGCGAGGCCGAGCGCTGCGCCGAGCGCGACGAGGTGGGTGGGCACGGCACGGCCCCTACCGAGGATTGCGTCGTACACCGTGTGTTGCGCCACGACGTAGAGGTGTTGATCGCCGGCACGTGCAGCCAGCCCAATCACCTCGATGGCCTGTTCGGCGTGCGGCACCGATCCGGCCACCGCGTGCACCGCCAGATCCGCAACGAGCGACACCACCGGCGTCATCGTGTCCCACCTGCGCAGTTGGGTACTGCCCGCTGGTTCCACCATGTCGGCCCGCTCCCGCGTCGCCCAGTCCCACACGGCGCTGCCGTTCGACACGCCCCTCGCGCGTCCCGACGGACCGTCGAGCACCCCCGGTGCATCGAGGTGGGCGAGCGCCGCTTCGAGCGGGGCGCGTTCGCCCAGTGAGGCGAGCAGTTCGACCGAACGCGCGGCCTCCTGCAGCACGATCGCTGCCTCCGGTCGCAACAGGTCGGCGAAGAACCACGCACAACTGGTGAACGAGGCAAGGGTTGCCTGCTGGCTCGCGAGGAGCACCGAGGCCTCGTGCTGCGAGGCCAGAGGTCGCACATTCCGCGCAACGAACTCGTCCCAGCGCGACCGGTCGGCGAGCACCTCGCCGTATTCGTCCCGCGCCTGCCACGGATCGACGAACACGTCCGCACCCCGCCGGGCATACACCTCGTTCGCGTGTTTGCTCAGCACGTCGAGCAGCGAGCGCAGCGGGCCACGCCAGCGCTGGTGCGAGTCGGCCGAGCCGTCCGTGGAGCAGCCGCAGTCCGAGCGCCACCGCTCGTACCCGTGCGCGCACGACCACGCGCTCGGCAGCAGCGAGCCGACGTCCGCGCGAGCGACCCCGGTCATGAGGGCCTCCAGCCCACCTGCGTGCATCATCCGGTCAGCGACCACCTCGTACAGGAGATGCCCGACTGCCCGCTCCGAGAAGCGGTGGTGATGACCGAACGTCTCGAGATCGGTTGCTGCGATCGTGAGACCGGTGCCGGTGGAGGTGGCAAGTTGGTCCGCAAGCGCCTCGGCTGAGCCGAGCGCCGAGCCGAAGGCAAGCGCGTGGCTCGTCGGTCCGTCGTAAACGACCAGGGTTGCGTCCCGCCCGGCGATGCGGCCCAGCGATCCCGGACCGGGGGCCCGGCCGATCTGGTGGGGGCCGACAATCGTGAACGAGATGCCCACCGTGTCCAGCAGGGCATGCACCGCCGGGCTGATCGCCGTCTCGGGGAGCCACATACCGGCCGGTTCGCGCCCGAACCGACGGCGGAAGTCCGCCATGCCCCAGCGAAGTTCCGTGAGGGCGTCCCGCTCGGACGCGAGCGGGAGGATGATGTGGTGGTACGGGTGCGCAATGGCGGTCCGGCCGATGCGGTCCCCCGCCACAATCCGGTCATGGACGATCAGCGCGTGCTCCTCGAGCCAGCGGGCCAGTGTCGGCCCGAGGTCGAAGCTCATGCGCTCGAACAGGTTGACGATTGCGGTGACGCGCCCCTCGTCGTCGTGCAGACGCGTGGAGGTGCACGGCGCGTAGCACTCGGCAGTGATGCGCTCGTTCCAGTCGCGGAACGGCGCCGCACCGGGTTCCACGGGCACCACACCCGAGCGGGGGTTCCCCCTCGGTGGTTGATAGGCGTGGCTGTGCAGTGCGAGACGGAGCGACACGACGGTCAGTCCCCCGTCCGCGATCCGGCAAGCCAGAGCACACCGAGCGGTGGGAGGTCCACGACAGCCGAGTCGTGCTGCCCCTGCCAGGACGAACCGGATTGGGCGCTGACAGTTCCGGTCCCGTGACCTGCGGCGCCACCGCCCCACGTTGCCACATCCGTATCGAGCACGATCGCCCAGTCCCCCGCCCACGGGAGGCCGACGCGATAGCCCGGTCTCGGTACCGGCGTGAGGTTCGCGATGCACACGACTGCGTCGTTGCCGAGGGCACCCCAGCGCACGAACGCGTACACGGAGTTCGCGGCATCGTCAGCGTCGAGCCACTGGAACCCGGTCGGCTCGCGATCGCGCTCCCAGAGAGCCGGATAGCGGTCCGCAAGGCTGTTCAGTTCACGGACGAGGTCGAACACGCCGCGGTGCGCGTCCCACTGCAGCAAGTCCCACGGCAGCGACGTGTCCGCGTTCCACTCGGTGAACGGCGCCAGTTCGCTGCCCATGAACAGCAACGGCGCGCCGGGGTGTGCCCACATCCACGCATACAGGGCACGCAGGTTCGCGAATCGCTGCCACTCGTCGCCGGACATCTTCCCGAGCAACGAGCCCTTGCCGTGGACAACCTCGTCGTGGCTGAGGGGAAGCACGAAGTGCTCGCTCCATGCATAGACGAGACCGAACGTGAGGTCGTGGTGGTGCCACTGGCGGTGCACCGGGTCCTTGCCGAAGTAGTCCAGGGTGTCGTGCATCCACCCCATGTTCCATTTGTGGGTGAAACCGAGGCCGCCCTGTTCTGTTCCGTGGGTGACACCCGGCCAGGATGTGGACTCCTCGGCGATCACCAGCGTTCCCGGGTGGAGTTCGCGGCAGACCGTGGTCACCTCCCGAAGCAGTTCGATGGCCTCGAGGTGCTCGCGCCCCCCGAACTCGTTGGGCACCCACTCGCCCTCGTTGCGCGAGTAGTCGAGATAGAGCATCGACGCCACCGCGTCCACGCGGAGTCCGTCGATGTGGAACTCCTCCATCCAGTAGAGCGCGTTCGCCACGAGGAAGTTCCGGACCTCGTTGCGGCCGAAGTTGAAGACGTGTGTTCCCCAGTCCGGGTGCTCCCCCCGGCGGGGGTCCTCGTGCTCATACAGCGCTGTGCCGTCGAAACGGGCGAGGCTCCAGTCGTCCTTGGGGAAGTGTGCGGGAACCCAGTCGAGGATGACGCCAATGCCGCGCCGGTGCAGTTCGTCGATCATTGCCCGCAACTCGTCCGGGCTGCCGAATCGCGCTGTGGGCGCGTAGTAGCCACTGACCTGATAGCCCCAGGATCCGCCGAACGGATGCTCCGCAAGGGGGAGGAACTCGACGTGTGTGAAGCCCAGGTGCTGAACGTGGTCTGCGAGCACCCCGGCCACGTCGGCGTAGGTGCGACCGGACTGCCACGACCCGAGGTGCACCTCGTAGATCCGCAGCGGATTGCTGCCGCCCACGCGCCCGGCGCGGGTGTGCATCCATTCGTCGTCAGCCCACTGGTACGGCGACGGCGCCTCCACGACACTCGCGTTCGACGGCGGCACCTCGGTCCGTCTGGCCATCGGGTCCGCCTTCAGGCGAAGCACGTTGTCGAAGCCACGAACGGCGAACTTGTAGCAGTCGCCGTGCTGCACACGGTCGTCGGTGCCCACCCACACCCCGGAGACGCCCGCCGGTTGCAGAACCGTTCGCGTCGCGTCCCAGTCGTTCCAATCACCCGCAACACCGACCCAACGGGCGTTGGGCGCCCACACGGCAAATCGGGCACCACCCGTGTCGAGCACGTGCGCGCCGAGTGTCTCCCACAGTCGTTGGTGACGGCCCTCGCCGAGAAGGTGGAGGTCCAAAGCACCCAGCGACATCGCCGCGAGCGTAGGCGCATTCCCCTCCGATCCGCGACGGGCCGCAGGACCACTGTGCGCTTTCGCAGCAGCGCCGGTAGTGTTGACGGGTCGCTCAGGTTGAGCGGCACACGTCGGTGGCGCCCACAACATGCCGCTGTTCGTGCGCTTGTGGAAGAGAAAGCCATCATGACAACGACCTCCAACCCGGGGGCTGCAGGGTTTCGCGCCCTCGGCGTCCCTGCGGACATTTGCGCGGCCCTCGCCGCCGACGACATCAACGAGCCCTTCGAGATCCAGACCGCCTGCATTCCCGATGCGCTCGCCGGCAAGGACCTCTGCGGCCGTGCCGCAACCGGTTCGGGCAAGACCCTCGCATTCGGCATCCCCATGCTCACCCGTGTGAGCCAGGCCAAGCCGTTCCACCCCACCGGCATCGTGCTCGTGCCCACGCGTGAGCTTGCCAAGCAGGTGCGGTTCGACCTGCTGTCGATGGGCAAGGAGCGCCGTCGCTACATTCTCGCCGTTTACGGCGGTACGCCCTACGGCTCGCAGCTCAACTCGTTCCGCATGGGTGCATCGATCATCGTGGCCTGCCCGGGCCGCCTGCTCGACTACGTCCGCCGCGGTCAGGTGTCGCTCGACTCGGTGGAGGTGTGCGTGGTTGACGAGGCGGACCGCCTCGCAGACCTCGGCTTCATGGACGATGTGCGCGAACTGCTCGACGCCATGCCGTCGAACCGCCAGACGCTGCTGTTCTCGGCAACCCTCGACGGCGACGTCGACGAGTTGATCAAGAACTACCAGAGCGAGCCCGTGATGGTGGACCTGATCGGCGACCAGCCCGATGCCACACCCGCTACCCACCACATACAGACCGTACGCCCCATCGAAAAGACCGGCGCCGCCGCAAACCTCGTGCGCGACTACGGACGCACCATCGTGTTCGTGCGCACCCGCGAGGGAGCGGACAGCGTCCGGGAATCGCTTCAGGCGTCAGGCATCCAGGCCGGTTCCATCCACGGCGGTATGAGTCAGGGCCAGCGTGAGCGCTCGCTCGAGTCGTTCCGCCACGGACGGGTTGATGCACTCGTTGCCACCGACGTTGCAGCGCGTGGCATTCACATCGACGGTGTCGAGCTCGTCCTGCACTGGGATATCGCGATGGACCCGAAGGACTACACACACCGCTCGGGCCGTACTGCTCGCGCCGGGTCTGCCGGCACGGTGATCACCCTGGTGACGGATCGTCAGGCTCAGCGTGCCCAGAAGATCCTCAAGCTCGCCGGCGTCACTGTCGAGCGCCCCGGAAAGCGTCCGCGCCCGGTTGAGGCGGACGCCGAAGGGGTCATCGTCGACGCAGACGACATTGATACCGCTGACGATGCGCCCGTGGTGAATGCCCGCCCGGGCCAGCACGGCGGTGTCAAGACGGTCTCAGAGCTCGCAGCGCGCCCACGAGTCCGGAGTCGGCGACCGCAATCGCCTCGTCCCAGCTGAACCAGCGAACTTCCTGACTCTCGCCCGGCGGCGGTGACGGTTCTTCGTCATCGGCCTCGAGGAGGTAGCGCAGGTCGAGGTGCGTGTGACCCCGGGGACCCGGGTGCACATCAACATGGACCAACAACGGTCCCTGCGCGGGGTGCCGCACGACGAGCCCGGTCTCCTCGCGCGCCTCGCGCAGGGCGGCCTGCCACGGTGTTTCACTGCGGTCAATGTGCCCGCCCGGTTGGAGCCAGATTCCTAGGCGCTTGTGCAAGTGCAGGACCACGCCGCGCCTGCCGATGATGATGGCCGAACCCGTCACGTGCACAGCATCGGCCTCCTCGTCGAAGGGGTGCTCGAGTCGCGCGAACTGTTCGAGGAAGATCTGGATCGACGCAGCCTCGCGTTCGTCTACAGGGATCCTTTCCGCTACCGCAAGAGAAACGCTCTCCATCATTAAGATAACACTCTCAGTGTTTTTACACTCGGCAGTGCTCGCTCAGAGTGGGTGATCTTTAGCGAAACGTCATAAGATCTGCGAAAGTACAGAAGTACCAGACTGATGGTCACCCTGTGCGGTTGTGTTGGGTTGAGCATGATCATCCGTTACACCCGTGTTTGTACGAGAGTCCGAGTCCATGTCCAACGAGAGCGCAGCAGACCCACGAACGCTGTTGGTGGAACCCGACGCGATACTTCGACGCTCGTGGGAGGGCGTGTTGCGGGGCCGGGGCCACTCCGTGATGGGAACCGGCCAGCGAGATGCCGCCGAACTGCTCGCTGATTCGTTCCACCCCGACATCATCGTGTGGAACGCGTCGGGAAACTCCGGCGAGTTGGGTATTCGCCAACTACGCGAGACCACCGATGCCTACATCATCGCCGTGGGTGCAGATCTGTCGTCGGAGACTCGGGCAATCCTGCTGGCTGCTGGCGCCGACGCAGTAATCCTGCACCCCTGCTCGCCGAACGAGGTGTCAGCCCAGGCCGCCGCCCTGCTCCGCAGACCGAGGTTCGTGACAGCAGTTCCCGCCATCACGGGTTCGCGGCGCCGCTTCGGTCCGCTCGAGATCGACGTTGGGCGACGTGAGGCGGTGGTGAACAACCGCCGACTCACGCTGACACGCATGGAGTTCGACGTGCTCGCTCACCTCTGCAACCACCCCGCAGAGATGGTGAACCGTGAAGAGCTCATCGGCTCGGTGTGGGGTCCTGACTGGGACGGGGACACGCACATGGTGGACGTTCATATCTCCAACCTGCGCCGCAAGCTCGAGCAGGCCGCTCCCGGCATCCCGATGATCCAGACCGTCCGGGGTCTCGGTTTCCGTCTCTCGGCGGACATCGTGGCCGAGGCAAGCTGACTGCTCGGGCTCAGCAGTAGCGGGCCTCGAGCCACCACGAGCCCTGCTCGAGGCTGACGAGCACGGCCTCGCCCTGCACCGTGAGCAACTGGAACCGCGCCCGCCGGCGGCGGCGTGCCGGATCCCACCAGTGCTCCTCCGTCGGCCACGGTCCGGCCCAGGCACGGAGCGCAACAGCAGAGCGCGCGCCGCTCACCGACAACGAGGCAGGCGCGGCGCTCAGCGCCCCACGGCCGTCCACGCGCACGGGGAGGCCCGCTGCATCGAGCACCTCGATCGCCTCTGGCTTCTCCGCAACCCACGCGGGTGACGGCGCTCCGAGGGCACCCGGCCACGGATGCGCCGACACCTCCACGGCACGCAGGCGTGCCGAGCGGTCCGCCACATCGGTACTCGTTGCCGGTACCCACCGATAGCGATCCGACGGGTGTCGCCCACCACGCCACTCGGGCACGCACACTGCGTCGGCACCGAGCAGGCCGGCGATCCGCGTGATGGTGCGTGTGGCCTGTTCGTCGGCGTCGGATGCCTCGCCCCAGAAGCCCAGTTGACGCCCCTGAGCGGGCAGCAGTTCCTCGGGGGTGAGGCGCAGCAGCACCACACCCGCGCTCAGGCCGCCGGGTTGGCTCACCCATCCCTCCAACTGCCAGCGGACACGCTCCACCATCGCTGCTGCGCTCAACCCGCCACTCAGGTACCACTGGCGGTCGCTGCGCTCGCCGTGCTCGGTCTCTGCCTCCACGAGTAGCCTCATGCACACCTCACCCCTCGCCGACAGGGTTGCGTACAGCGACTCGGCCAGGTGCCTTGCGGTGAATACCAACGGACCGAGCTGCATCACCGGCTCCTCGAACCCTTCCTCCACGGCAAGGTCCGGGGAAGCCGCACGTCCGGCCGGATGACGGTCGTCCTCACCGCTCGCGAGACGGTGCGCAAAGACACCGTCCGGCCCGAAACGCGCGCCGAGGTCCAGACGCGGCAGCGCGCTCAACTCCCCGAGCCGGGACAGACCAAGCCGCTCGAGGAGACCGACGAAATCTGTGGGCAGGCCCGCAACCTCGGCAAGTGAACGCACACCCACCGGGGCGAGTGCGGCAGCGGTAGCGCCCACACCCGGCTCGACGAGCACCGGCCTGCCGGTGCGGACGGATTGCCGCGCCGCAACCGATGCAGCGAAGCGGCCGTCTGCAACACCGACACCGATGCCGTCCACGAGCCCGACGAGTTCGCCGAGCGCGCCAGCAACCAGTTGTTGTACGCGTGTCGCCAGCGCTTCGTCACCGCCGCACCACCGGGACGGACCGCGCGCGCCAAACAGCACCGTTCCCGCGCCCGATACCTCCACCACCGGGACGAGCTCCGCGAGCGAGCGCACCACGGGCTCGAAACGGCGGGCATCGCGCGCCGGGTCGTGCTCAACGATCACGACTGACGCACAACGTGCTTGGGCGTCACGCCGTCGCATGCCCACACGTATCCCCACAGCACGGGCGGAGCGCGAGACCGCGATGACCTGCTGGTCGTGCACCACCGCACCCGTTGCGTCGGGAGCCATACCCGATGCGACGACGGGCCAGTGCGGGCACCACACGACAACGTGACGCGTCGCTGCGGGGCGCGCGACCGGGGAGCGCTTCACCACTACCCCACCGACGCGGCGGGAAGCGGCTGCGCGAGCGCCGCTACCGGGGCCTGCTGCTGCACGCGGTCCGGCGCGCCCGTAACGCCGGGGAACCACAGGTCCGCACGGCGCGGGCGGTCCGCCCGGCGACCGGACACCTCGAAGCGCACCTGCCGCTCGACAAGACGCCCGGCGCCAACATCGAGACCGCCCCATGACGTGGTGGTGGCCGAGCACACGAGGTCGGGCACGAATCCACCTGCGTCGCCGACCACGAGGAGCACACCGCCGCGCTGGCCGAGCCGGGCGGCAAGTCGACGGGCGTCGCCGGCACGCACCCCCGCACCCCCGGTGATCACAACCTCCACGCCGTCCACCACAGCAGCCAGCACGGTGGGCAACTGCTGTGCATCCACGCGGGGCACGCTGAACACCCGGTCGAGCGCAATCCCCCACTCCGCTGCTGCCGACAACCCAAAATTGGGGCCGACCCCCACGAGCCCAGTCCATGAACCGGCCTGCGACGGACCGACAGCAAGCGCCAGCGCGGTGGACCATGCAGCCTCACCCTGGCAGCCCACCACGGAGCCGCGGCGCAGGCCACCCTCGGGAAACACCTCTGCCAGTGCTGGGTGCACCGGCAGCACACGCTCACGGGCAAGGGCGAGTGGACGGACCCGATCGGCCAACCTCTGCGTCAGCGCAACAAGGGCCGCATCGCGGGCCCCTGAGGCCCGAAGTTGACGTTCTCCCACCCAGTCAGTATAAGCGAACGTCTGTTCGTATCACAAGAGGGCGGGCGACTCCGGCCCGGGCGACGTGCCTACTTGCCGGTGAGGCGGGCGCGAGCGGAGCGGCTGCGCTCGATGAGGTGCGGGGGCACACGAGGGTCAACCCCTGCCATCGCATCGCCGCCACCGCCTGCGGGAGCCGCGGCCGCTGCTGTTGGCGCCTCAACGGCAGCCATGAGCGATTCGATGCTCGGCGGTTCCACACCGGGGCGGTAGTACACGTACAGATCCCGGACGAGATCGGCCAGGCCCTCCGAGGTGAAGCCCCTGGCGAGATCCACCGTCACCACGTTTGCGTACACGTGCACCGCACCCACCCGGCCGGTCTCAAACAGACGGCGGGCAAGCACTGCACCGGGAGTGTTCCCGGTCGCCTGGGCGGCCGATGCGTAACGCTCGTGACCCATGCCGGTAAGGCTGCGGTTGAGCTCGAAACGGATGACGCCCGGCGTGGTGCTGGGCTTTTCGATGACGGCGACAGGCTGACCCACGGTCGAAAGGCTAGTCGGTCTGGCGAGCCCGACGGATATTCCGCACCACGAACCACGCTGCCACGGCGAGGACGACGCTGATGCCGGCAAGCACGGTGTGCACAGCCTTGAACCCCGCTGTGCGCTCGTCGTCGTTCCAGATGTTCCAGATTCGAGTACCCCAGATCCACACGGTCCAGAGCGAGAAGGCGTACAGCAGGACGGACTGGCGGCGGCTCACCGAGTGCACGGTATCGGCCACTCGGCTCGTGCGGGAACGGGCGGAACAGGGACAGGCGTCACGGTGAACATGCTGCGCCGTGCCACCATTCGACCACCACGCTGCGCTAGCCTTTTCCCACCCAGCGCGAGCAAGCGCTCGGTCCCGTACGTCCCAAGGGTGGTTCATGACCGATCAAGAGAACTTCCAACTGGAACAACCGGCCGCTCCGCAGCCCCCTGCAGGTGCCTGGCTCCAGAACAACCGCAGAACCGCGACCATTGCGGGTGCTGTGATCGTGGTGATCATTGCCGCGATCATTGCGTTCGCTGCGGGTGGCAACGACTCCAAGAGCTCCAGCCCGAACGGCTCGACCACACAGCAAATCGGGTTGAATGCCGACGGTCTGAAGACCGCAGTAACAGCGCTCGGCCGCAAGGTGTACTGGGCCGGCGACGAGGCAGACAATCAGTACGTCCTCCAGACGCTCGCAAACGGTCAGGCCACCATCCGGTACATCCCCAAGGACGGCAACTCCAACGAGTCACAAGCCATCTACCGCGTGATCGGTTCGTACCCGATCAAGGACGCCTTCGGAGTTACCACCAAGGCTGGCGAAGCCGAGGGTTCGGTACTCATCACCAACGCAGACGGCTCGATCGTCGTCTACAACAAGAACAAGATCACAAACGTGTACGTGGCGTTCCCGAATGTTGACGTGCAGATCGAGATCTACGACCCGAGCGGTCAGGCAGTTGCGCTGGCCACCTCCGGTCGTGTGGTTCCGATCGGCTGATCACGCTCACACGGTCGGCACCTGCTGACCGCACCGGTAAGCATCAGTGAACAACGGCAACGGGCCGGGTTCCCACGAAAATCGTGGAACCCGGCCCGTTGTGCGTTGCTGGCGGAGACGACGATGAACTCGTGTCCGCAGTATCGGGTAGACGAAGGCCCTCCCCCGACATGACGCCGACGGAGTGGTTACGGCACGCCACGGCGACCGGATACAACGGCCGACGAGGAGTGACCGGGATCGTTCCTAGCCGAAATTAGCCACCCAAGCAGCCGTGTTGCTGTTCGCCGGACCGCCAGACGGGACAATCAGGATCGAGATCTTGTCATTGACCGCGAAGGACACAGTGTTTGTGGTGTCGGTGCAACGAACTGCAGGTGTGCCGCTAATCGTGCACGTGACTGCGGTACTCACACCGTTCTTGCGAACAGTCGCCACCCACGACTTGCCGGCACCCGGCGCAGCCTTCACCACGAACACAAAGTTCGACAGTGTTCCTGCCCGCAGGAGCGTGACCTGTGCATCAGACTCTGTCGCGGTTGACCCATTGGGCCACAAGAAGGGGCCGACGTAGGTCGATACGGCCGCATCCAAGTTGGCCGATGCTCCTCCGCCGCTGATCAATCCAGCGCCGACCGTGGGCCCCGTAGCACCGGCCGGGCCGGTGGAGCCCTGCAGACCAGTGTCGCCCTGAGGGCCGGTTGCCCCGGTATCGCCCGTCGGGCCGATGGGGCCCTGCAGACCGCTTGCACCAACGGGGCCCGTTGCGCCCGCGGGGCCCTGAATACCGGTAGCACCAGTATCACCCTGCGGACCGGTCAGGCCCTGCAGGCCCTGCGAACCGGTGTCGCCCTTGCCGCCCTGACTACCCGTGTCACCCTGAACGCCCGTGTCGCCCTGGAGGCCTGTGTCACCCAGCGCGCCTTGGATCTGGCCGGCGTTCACCCAGGTGCTGCCGTCCCACACCCACAGATCACCAACGATCAGGTAGGCGGCACCGATTGCCGGAGCGCTGACGCCGCTCAGTCCACCCGTATCCCCGAACGTGCCGAGCACCTCCAGCCCAGCACCGATAGGGCCAGTTGAGCCTTGCAGACCCGTGTCACCCTTCGCGCCCGTCGCACCCGTATCACCCTGCGGACCCGTCAGGCCCTGCAGACCGGTCGCACCCGTCAAGCCGGTGTCGCCGGTGAGACCCGTCAGACCCGTCGAACCCGTCAGACCCGTCGAACCCGTGTCACCTTTCGGACCAGTCGAACCCGTGTCACCCTTCGGACCAGTCGGGCCTTGCAGACCGGTTGCGCCAGTGAGACCCGTTGCCCCCGTGGTACCGACGGCACCGGCGATGTTGATGTTCCAGGCCGTCGCCGATCCGGAACCCGACGAATAGTCGGCGGCGAAGGTGAGCGCGCCCGTAGCCGGGGTGTACGAAGTGACCGTGCCCTCCATGTACGAGGTCGGTGTCGCCGTGATCGCAACTCGGATTCGAACACCCGGTACGAGAGCCATGTTGAGCGGCGAGGTCGTGAACCCGGTGAACGAGCCCGTGTTCGCAATTGTCTTGCTCGTCGAGCTCGCCGTACCCGCGACTGTCGCTCCGGTGGGGCCGGTGACGCCCTGAGGCCCGGTGGTGCCGGTGTTGCCCTGCGGCCCAGTTGGACCGAAGTCGCCCGTGAGATAGATGGACCAGGCAGACTTGGTGCCGCCTCCTACGATGCTGTCAACCGTCACCACTAACACGCCGGTGGCGACGTTGTAGGACTTCACTTCGCCGTCCATGGTCTCGTTGCCGCCACCACAGTCGCAGACACGCACTCTCATGCCCTCGGCGTACCCGAGATTTGACTGAGTCGCGAAGGACTTGTCCCCGAGGCCGATGAGCACCGACGAGGTCGAGGTGCCGTAATAACCAGGGCCGGTCGGGCCGGTGACACCTGACGGACCGGTGGGCCCAATCGGACCGGTCGGGCCGGTGCTGCCGACGCTGCCAGAGATATTGATCAGCCAATCTGCGTACATGCCGGAGCCACCGATCCAGTCAACGTTCACCACGAGCGTGGTGCCCACGTAGTTCGTCACGTAACCCTCGACAAAGTTGCCAGCGTCCGCCGCCGATGCAGCACGCGCACGCGCACCCACGCTGTACGCGAGGCCGGACTGCACCGTGAACGACTTCGAGCCGACCGCTATCGCCACCGAGGTGGTCGAGCTGGCGTTGTAACCGGGGCCGGTCACGCCCTGGAGTCCCTGAATGCCGGTGTCGCCCTGCGGGCCGGTGGAGCCGGTGTCTCCCTTGGGCCCGGTCGGGCCCTGCAGACCCGTCGCGCCCTGAATACCCGTGTCACCGGTGAGGCCCGTCTCTCCGGTGAGACCCGTTGCACCGGTAACACCAGCGCCCGTGTCGCCTTGGCTGCCGGTATCACCCGTCAAGCCGGTGTCACCCGTCAAGCCGGTGTCACCCGTCAAGCCGGTGTCGCCGGTCAGGCCGGTTGCACCCGTGTCACCCTTGGCGCCCGTGGCACCAGTTAGGCCGGTGTCACCCTTGGGGCCAGTGGGTCCTTGCAGTCCTGTTGCACCAGTTAGGCCGGTGTCACCCTTCGCACCCGTCGACCCGGTATCACCCTTGGCCCCCGTCTCCCCCTGTAGCCCCTGCATGCCTTGCAGGCCGGCGAGGTTCAGGTTCCAGTCAGATGCCGATCCCGACCCACCGGTGAGTTCCACCAATACGGTCATCGCACCAGTGCCGACGTCGTAGGACACGACGATGCCCTCGAGGAACCTGCTGCTGTCGGACTGGTCGCTGAGGCGCACCCGGGCGCCACCGCTTTATGCGAGGCGTGTCTGGGTCGAAAATGTGCGCAGGCCGGTTCCGACAGCGAGCAATCCGGACGCCGTGGCCGTGTATCCGGGGCCGGTATCGCCCTTCGGGCCGGCCACGCCCGTGTCGCCGTCGGGGCCGATCGGGCCGTTGCCACCGCCGTAGAAGTCCCAGTAGACGTTGACCTCATTCGTGGTGCACGCCTTGGGTCCTGCTCCGACAAACCTCGCCCCAGGCCAGCTGAGGATGCGCACGGCACCCTTCTGACTCGTAGTGCCCTTTACGCGCACACATGCGCGCACGGTTCCGGTCACCACCGTCTGTGCTTAAGCCGGAGTTGACAACACGAGCGACGAAGTGCCAGCGAGCACCGCCGCCACCACAACCCCACCGAAGGCTCGCCCCACCGTACGCATGCCCCTAAATCCACCCAAAACTGCCTGCATTCCTTTACTGTAAGCGCAGTATCGCTGAATGTCCACGCAGTACGTACAGCAAGGACGTTCCTACCCGTTGCCGAAGGTCACGGGTAGTTTCCAGTTTTAGCGGGTCCACCACTCGCCGTAACATTTTTCATCACACACGACAGGTGTTGCCCCCAAGCCATGACTGCCGAACCGCTCAGTTCAACCGCCCGGCAGACATCCCCCGGCCTAGCCCGTTGGTGGCGCAGGCTCGACCACCCTCTTGGCCTCACTGGGATCATTGTCATCGCCGTGGTGGTCCGCCTGCTCCTCGCTCCCCATTTCGGGTTCTACGGGGACCTGCGGTACTTCCGGGAATGGGCAGGCCGCCTTCAGGAGCGGGGGCTCCGTCACTTCTATGCCCCGGACTATTTCGCCGACTACCCACCGGGCTACCTCTACGTCCTTGCGTTCCTCGGGAAGATCCAACAGTCGCCCGGCTACCAACTCCTCAAGCTGCCGATCCTGATCGGCGACCTTGCCCTTGCCTGGTGCACCGCACTCCTTGCCGCCCGTCTGGCACCTGAGTCGGTCCGCCGACGCCTGCCGATCCGCCCGATCGTGCTGGTTGCCGTGCTCTTCAACCCGGCAGTCCTCGGTGTGGGGGCCGTCTGGGGCCAGGTCGACTCCGTGCCTTCCTCGATGGTGATGGGCACCCTGTTACTGCTCCTCACCGGACGCCGCAGCGTTGCTCGTGACCTCAGTGGCATGGTGCTGTTCGCCGTGGCGCTCGCGATCAAGCCACAGGCCGGCTTCCTTGCCCCGGTGCTTGCATACATTCTCATCCGGCGTTACGTCGTCGACACGCCTGCGGCGCAGCGCCTCGTCGGGGCGGCGCGACTCGCGCTCATCACCGTCGTGTCGGGCTCCATCTGGGCATTCTCCGGCGTGCCCTTCGGCCTGTCGCCGAGCGGCCTCGTCAACTTCCTGCGCAGCTCAGCAAAGACCTATCCGGTGACGAGCGCAAACGCCTTCAACTTCTGGGGCCTGTTCGGCTTCTTCAAACGTGACTCCGACAACTACTGGAACGGCCAGTTCGAGGTGGTCAAGGTCTTCGGCATCAAGGCGAACACCTTCGGAACGATCATCGTGGGCCTCGGAGCGATCGCACTGCTCTGGGCAGCCCACCGTGCCATCACTCGCGGTTGCAATCAGGCGCGCACGCTCATCGCAACCGCTGTGGCCACGAACCTGCTCGCGTACACCATGCTCACGCGGATGCACGAGCGGTACATGTTCCCGGTGATCGCGTGCCTCGGCCCGCTCCTCATGTGGCGCTGGTTCCGGGCCGCGTACTGGACGCTGTCGATCCTGTTCGTGCTCAACTTGTGGTACCCCTTCGCGCTGTACAACGGGCAGTGGGACGCGAGCGGCCGCGTCGGGCGCGTCTACGGGCTCACGATCCAGCCATGGTTCCGGTGGTTCTTCGGAAACATCGACGCCGTCGACACCGGGCAGAAGAAACTGTGGTCATTCCTTGTCGTCGTGGTGACCGTTGCCTTCGTGGGCGTGTATTACCGATGGTTGCTCCGCCCGCAACTGCCGCGCGTGTGGGCCAGGCAGATGCTCGCTCCAGGGCGTTCCGACAGCGTTCCGGACAGGGGTCGGCCGGTACCGCCAGCACCCGAGCGGGCCGCGGCCCGCGACGCAACCGGAAACAACGAGCAGACCGCTTCGGAACCCGACACCGAACTGCCGCCCGCCCCGCTGGCGCGCACGGCGATCGCGGCCCTTCACCGTGTCCGGACGGCGATCCCGCTGCCGGGGGCCGAAAAGCCGGCACCGTCGGGTTGGCTTCGGCACGGACCACGCTCGCTCGTTGCGCTCGCCTGCACCTTCGGCCTGCTGGCGCTCCGCGGCGAGTTGCGGTCCGCGCGCACGCTCAACGACAGCACCTTCCACCTCCAGATGATCCGGTGGGCATCGGGACAGTTGGAGCGGGGTCGCTTGCCGCTCGACGGATGGTTTCCGGATCTCACCCTCGGCTCCTCGTTCTTCCACCACTACCAGAGCCTGCCGTACACGGTGACGGCGATCCTCGGCCGCATTCTGCACATGAGCGTCAGCAGCATGTACCTCTGGATCCTGTACCTGCTCGTGTCCCTGTGGCCGATTTCGGTCTATTGGGGCGGGCGACTCATGGGCTGGGGACGATGGGCCGCATCGGCTGCGGCACTCGTCAGTCCGCTCATCGTGAGCATCCCGAGTTACGGCTACGAGCACGGCAGCTACACGTTCCAGGGCTGGGGGGTCTACACACAACTGTGGGGCATGTGGCTGCTCCCCCTCACGTGGGGATTGATGTCACGGGCAATCCGCCTCGGCCGCGGGTACCCACTGGCCGCGCTCGCGCTCGCGCTCACGATCGCAACCCATCTGATGACGGGTTACCTCGCGGTCCTCTGCCTACCCGTGCTCGGTCTCCTCACGAACAAACAGTTCGGCGCACGCGTTCGGCGAACCGCCCTGCTCGGCGCAGGTGGTCTCCTTACCGCTGCCTGGGTACTCGTACCCCTCCTCACCGACAAGAAGTACTCGGCGCAGTCCACCTTCTACAAGGGGACGCTGTACAACGACTCGTACGGGGCAAAGGTGATCCTCGGGTGGCTGTTCCGCGGTGCGCTCTACGACGGCAGGCACCTTCCGGTCATCACGATCCTCGCTGCCGTCGGGTTCGTCGTGTGCGCGCTCCACCTCGGTCAGGAACGCGCCCGTATCGTGCTCGGCCTCTGGACCCTCAGCCTGCTGCTCTACTTCGGCCGCGTCACCTGGAAGTCGATGATCAACGTGCTCCCGGGCAGCGAGGACCTCCAGATGCACCGATTCATCATCGGTGTCCAGATGGCAGGGATCCTTCTTGCAGGTATCGGTACCGTGGCCCTTGCGCGGCTCGTCGTGCAGGGGGCCACCGCTGTCTGGGATCGCTACGGGAGCGCCGGCTCACCGACCCCCGCCGCCAAGAACTCGATCCCGTCGCTGGTTAGTGCAACGGCGGTCGTTGTCCTCGGAGCGATCGCTCTCAGCCCCTCGTGGCGCAACACTTGGGACTACGACCGCGGTGGATGGGCGTTCATCAACCAGCAGCGTGACTACGACCGTATCGACGGCCCCGACGTCAGCGCCCTCCTGCAGGTTGCCAACAACCGGGGGGACGGCCGCGTCTACGCCGGCACGCGCGGCAACTGGGGTCCGTCGTACAAAGTGGGCTTCGTGCCCGTCCTTCACTACACCAGCCACAACGACACCGACGGCGTCGGCTTCACCTTCCGTACGGTCCAGTCGCTGACCACGGACATCGAGGCGTCCTTCGACGAGAACAACCTGTCGCAGTACGAGATGCTGAACGTCAGGTACATAATCGCGCCTACCTCCCGCGTCCCCGCGGTGCCCCATACCGTGGTCCAGACGCTCGGGGGCAGCACGCTCTACGCGATCGAGACCACTGGCTACTTCCAAGTTGTGGATCGCGTCGGCTCGATCAGCGCGAATCGTGTTGACATCAACGACGCAACCGCCGCATTCCGCGGCTCGGACCAGGCGAGCCGCAGCGTGTACCCGGGCATCGCCTTCGATGGGGACAAACCCCTCCCCGACACCGTCACCGCCGCGACCGACTCGCCGCCGGGCACCGTGATCAACCAATCGAACCAACGGGCCGACGGGATTTTCGAGGCAACGGTCTCGGCACAACGACAGTCGGTTGTGGTGCTCAAGGCAACCTACGACCCGGGTTGGCGCGTCACCGTCGACGGCGAGAGCGCGAACACCGTGATGATGGCGCCGAGCATCGTTGGTGTCGAGGTAGGGCCCGGGCAGCACACGATCCGCTTCTCGTACCGCTCCTACCCGCACTACCCCTGGCTGTTCCTACTGGGCGCCCTCGCGCTGCTCTCGCTCGGCCTGTGGCCACGCAGGGAGCAAGTACTTGTGTACGCACAACGGGCCGCCCGGCGGTTTCGCCCGCGGCCCGTTCGCTAGCATCACGGGCGAGGTGGACATGAATACTGAATCGTCGAACAACCCCCGGTCCAACGCCCAACTGGCCTCGGTGGATGTCGTCATCCCCGTGTACAACGAGCAGGTGGTACTGGAGCGCAGCGTCAACACGCTGCGCGACTTCCTCATCGCCAACTGTCCGTACCGGTGGAGGATCCTCATCGCGAACAACGCGTCGAAGGACCGTACGCTCGAGATCGCTCAGCGCCTCGCCGAGACCTACCCCGGCGAGGTGGACGTGGTTCATCTCGACCAGAAGGGCCGGGGACGGGCACTCAAGAAGGCGTGGTCCGCCTCTACTGCCGACGTGATGGCGTACATGGACGTGGACCTGTCCACCAATCTCGATCACTTCATGACGCTCGTCAGCCCGATCGTCGAGGGCAGATATCACCTCGCAACGGGTTCGCGCCTCATGCCCGGCGCACGGGTCAAACGCCAGCCGAAGCGGGAGATCATCTCGCGCTGCTACAACCTCATCGTGAGGGCGATGTTCCCCTCACGGAAGTTCTTCGACGCACAGTGTGGATTCAAGGCAATCGATGCGGCGGTCCGCACCGAGTTGCTCCCCCACATCGTCGACAACGCCTGGTTCTTCGACACCGAACTGCTCTTGCGGGCGGAACAGCGCGGGTGGCGCGTCTGGGAGATCCCGGTGGAGTGGGTGGAGGATCTCGACACCAGGGTCAAGATCGTTGACACCGCAATCGAGGACCTCAAGGGTCTGGCGCGCGTGCGGGTTACCCGGCTGAAGGTGCGCTGACCACCTAACCGTTCTTCGGAAGGTCCTTGAACGGCATGGCCCGGAAGTCGCCCGGCTCCTTCGGCAGGCCCAGTCCTCGCTCGCCGACGATGTTTCGCTGTACCTGATCGGTACCGCCGTAGATCGAGGGGGCCGGTGAGTACACCGTCATCTCCTGCACGGCGCCGCCGGTGGGCGCGTCCGGCCCCCAGAGCATCGCCCCAGCGCCCAGCAGGGCCGAACCGACATCCCGTGCGCGCCGAAGCGTGTGCGTCATGAGCATCTTCGCGAGGTTGCCCTCCACGCCCGTGAGGTTCTGGCCGGCACGTGTGCGCAGCATGTTCAGGCGATTCACCTCGGTGAGAATGTGGAGCTCCGCAAGGTCCTGACGAACCGTCGGGTCGTTGATCAGTCCGCGTTCGCGGGCGATCCCGATGTATTGCTTCACCGTGCCGGCGCCAACCGAGCCGGCCGCCTGCGACGAACGTTCGGCGACGAAGTCCCCGACCGCTCGGTCGAGGTTGTTCGCAACCGTGCCGGGGATCGCGACGCCGAAGTTCCCACCACCGCCACTGCCGATCGAGGCCCGCTCAAACGTCAGCGTCGTGTTGGCCACTGCCCACCCGTTGTTCAGCCCACCGATCACCATGTCGCGGTGCACGCGTGCCTCGGTGATGAATACCTCGTTGAACATCGCCCGGCCGGTCATCTCGCGCAACGGACGAACCTCCACACCCGGTTGGTGCATGTTGAGCGCGAAGAACGTGATCCCCTGGTGCTTGGGCAGGTCGAAGTTGGTGCGGGCAAGCAACATCCCGCGATCGGCCCACTGACCCCCCGTGGTCCAGACCTTCTGCCCGGTGATGACGTATTCGTCACCGTCGAGTTCCGCGCGGCACTGCATGCCCGCAAGGTCCGATCCCGAGTTCGGCTCGCTGAACAACTGGCACCAGGCGACCTCCCCGAGGAGGATCTCGCGGATCAGCGTCTGCTTCTGCGTCTCGGTGCCGTGGACGGCGATCGTGGGCGAGACGAGCGAGATGCCCATCCCGAGCGGGGGCCCGACACAACCAGCCTTGGCGAGCGCTGAGTTCACCGATGCGAAGAGGTCCCTCGAATACCCGAGCCCGCCAACCTCAACCGGCAACATCGGCGCGGCATAACCGGATGCCGCGAGCCGCGCCCACCACTCCCTCACGCTCAGCGCAGGGTCCCAATTGGCCCCGATCCACGCCTCAACCCCTGCCCGTACCTGTTCGGCCGTTGTGTTCGACATGCTCCGGGACTGTAGGTGCTCGCGGGCTCGCTCGCCTCGAGGCACCCATCTCGGCTAAACCACGACGCATGCATTCCGATCTGGACCGTCTTATCGACCTCACTGGCCGCGTGGCCATCGTTACCGGTGGATCCCGAGGTCTCGGCCGGGCAATGGCAATCGGCCTCGCCAAGGCTGGTGCCTCGGTCGTTGTTGCGAGCCGCAAGGTTGAGGCCTGTCAGGAGGTCGTGGACGAGATCGTGGCACTCGGCGGGAGGGCAACGGCCATACGGGTGCGCATGCAGGAGCACGAGGACATCGAGGCACTCGTGGCAACCACGGTGTCCCGACTCGGACGGCTCGACATCGTGGTGAACAATGCCGCAACGGTGCTCGACCGTTCGCTCGAGGCAATGACCCCCGAGGCGTTCACCGGGGCATTCAGCACGAACCTGCTCGGTCCGCTCCTGTTGACGAAGGCGGCGGCACCCCACCTTGCCGAGCACGGTGTCGGGGCGATCCTGAACATCTCGTCGATTGCGGCAGTGCGCGCCACGCCCACGCGCTACCTATACCCGGCCGTCAAGTCCGCCCTGCTGCAGCACACCCGGTCGTTGGCGGCCCACCTGGCGCCGCAGTCCATCCGCGTCAACGCGATCATGCCCGGAACCTTCCGCACCGACATGGTGGAAAAGGCGTACACCGAGGACCAACTGGCCGAGACCGCTGGCCACACACCGCTCGGACGCGTGGCGGAACCGACCGAACTCGTCGGTCCCGCCCTGTTCCTCGTGAGCGACATGAGTTCCTACGTGACGGGGGCCGTGCTCACCGTTGACGGTGGCCAGACCCTCATCGCGTGAGTGTCACCTGTGCGGGCCGCCGTACACCGTGCGCGGGGTCTCCCCCTTGTCGAAGCGGGCCTGGGCCGCTGCCATTGTCTCGATGGCGGCGGGGCTACCGCTGAACGACTGGAAAATCATCTGGTCGTTCATGACCGAGTCCGCAATCTTCAAGATGTTGTCGCCCTCAGTGAGCATCCGCTTGATGCCCTGCAGCGCTGCTGGCGGGCGGTCCGCCATGATCGACGCCCACTCGAGCGCCACCTCCACGGCCTTGCCGGTAGGAACCACACGATTGACGCCGCCTAGTTCGTAGAGGCGCTGGGCAGTAATCGGGAAGCCGAGCAGCACCATCTCGGCGGTCGCCGTGCGGCCGATGAGGTGGCGAAGCCGTGACGTGCCGCCGATGCCCGTCCCCACGCCGATGCCGACCTCCGGCTGGCCGAAGAGCGCCTGCTCCTCGGCAATGCGAAGGTCGCACGCCCAGCCGAGTTCGCAGCCCCCGCCGTTCGTGTCCCCCGACACTGCGGCGATCGTGACGAGGTCCGTCTGATTCAGCTCGTTGAGACACTCGAACCACGCCCCGCCCTCACCGGTCGTCGGCTGCCCGGTCATGGTGTTGATGAGGTCCGTGAGCCACGCGTGCTCGAACCAGTGCCCGGGAACCCCGGACGCCAGTACGGCAACCCGCGCGCCTCCCTCTCGTGCTTCCTTGAGCGCTGCCGACAGTTCGCCGATTGCCTTCCAGGACCCAAAGTTGATGATTGCCGGGTTCGTCATCGTGATCAGCGCAACGCCTTCACGCGGACGCTGCAGCGAAACAAGTTCTCCCATGTCGTTCCTCCCCAAGGAATGTCGCCGGAGTGGCGCAGTGGATACGGTACACACTGATGTCGAGCGTGTCCGAAGTGGGCCCCCAAGACGCCCGGGTTCCGCGGCGTGTCCGGGGACCCGTAGCTACCCGCATTGTGGTGGCCGTTCTGCTGGCCCTCGTGATCGTGTCCCCGTCCTCGGCAGCGTGGGCCCACGGCGGCACAGACAAGGCGGGGTTCTCGAACTACGAGACGAACATCTTGTCCGTGGCGCCCGATGCGGCGGGGATCGAGGTCTCGACGTTCGGCGTCGACGGTGGCATCACACTGGTGAACCGCTCCTCGCTCGAGGTCATTGTGCTCGGCTACAACAACGAGCCGTACCTGCGTCTCGACCCCACCGGTACGTACGCCAACCTCAACTCGCCCGCTACGTATGTGAACGGCCGGCGAGATGCCAACGTGCCGGTGCCGGAGGAAGTCACGTCGTCCACCACGCCGAACTGGTACCAGTTGTCCTACGGCAATTCGGTCTCGTGGCACGACCACCGCGCTCACTGGATGGGCACCGAGCCGCCCGACGCCGTCCTCGTCGCACCGAACCAGCGCCACGTCGTGTACCCGGCCTGGGAGGTGCCCCTGCTGGTCGGCGGGCGCAGCGTCACCGTCACCGGCGAACTCGTCTGGCTCGCACCTCCAGACCAGACCTCGTGGCTGCTCATCTCGATCGGGCTGTTCCTCGGGACGGTCCTTGTGCTCTGGTTCTTCCGGTCGGTGACCTCGTTCGCGGCGCTCGGCGTGCTCGCCTGTCTCGTGGCCAACGTAACCGTGGCTGCGAGCAGGGCCTCGGTAGAGCGCGCAGACGTCGCACAGCGCGTTGCGTGCTTCATTGCGGGGGGCATCGCCCTCATCGCGTTCGGTATCGGACTCGCCCTCAAGAAGCGATCCGGCACCCCGTTGTGGTGGGGGATCGCCGGGGCGGTCGTAACGGGTTACGCCGTGTCGTACCGCCAGGCCTTCTCATTCGCAGCAGTGGACGGCACTGCAGACCCTGCCCGTATCCGTTGGGCGATCGCGCTCCAACTCGGGGTCGGCGCTGCGCTCGCCATCACCGCCTTCGTCTCGGCGGTCGAGCGGCGGATGCTCCGCCGTGCCAACGTGCTTGCCCAAAACGAGTTTCCGGGTCTGGACCCGGAGGCGATGCCCACGGAGCCAGACCCGGAAGTCGAGTAGTTCTGTTGGTGGTCAGTGACCGGGACGAACCCCGCCGCTCTGTCCGTCAACGCCACCGGCGGCGTTGATCCGGGCGTGAGCACGGCGAAGGGCCGCCTCTGCCTCGGCGTCGTGCCCCTGACGCATCGTCTCCTCCGCACGTTCCATGGCGCGACGCGCACGATCCCGGTCAATCTCGCTCGCGAGTTCGGCGAGGTCCGACAGGATGGACACACGGTTGTTGCTCACCTCGACGAAACCGCCGTGGACAGCAAGATCCTGCACGCCACCGTCGGTGGTGTAGATCTTGGTGACGCACTCCACGATTGCCCCGAGGAATGGGGCGTGGTTCGCCTGGAAGGCAATATCACCGACGCCGAGAGTGCGCGTGAGCACCATCGTTGCCTCGCCGGAAAAGATGACCTTCTCCGGCGACACGACCTCAACGTGCATCGACTCTGACATGCTCAGCCGACCTGTTCCTGCAGGGTCTTCGCCTTCGCGAGCACCTGCTCCACGCCGCCGACGTTCAAGAACGCCTGCTCGGGAACCTCGTCGAGGTCTCCACGCAGGATCGCCTCAAAGCTCTCGACGGTCTCGGCAACGGGGACGGTCTCGCCCTTCACGCCGGTGAACACCTCGGCCACGTAGAACGGCTGTGACAAGAACCGCTGGATCTTGCGAGCGCGGTTCACCGTGAGGCGATCCTCGTCGGAAAGCTCATCAAGACCGAGAATGGCGATGATGTCCTGCAGTTCCTTGTAGCGCTGCAGGTTCTCCTGCACGCCACGGGCCACGCTGTAGTGGCGCTCGCCCACCACGTCGGGCTGGAGAATCGTCGAGGTTGAGGCGAGCGGGTCCACGGCGGGGTAGATACCGAGAGCAGCCACCTGGCGGGACAACTCGGTGGTGGCGTCGAGGTGGGTGAAGGTGGTGAACGGAGCCGGGTCGGTGTAGTCGTCGGCGGGCACGTACACGGCCTGCAGCGAGGTGATCGAACGACCTCGGGTTGACGTGATGCGCTCCTGCAACTGACCCATCTCGTCGGCGAGCGTGGGCTGGTAGCCCACGGCCGAAGGCATACGGCCGAGGAGGGTGGACACCTCGGAGCCTGCCTGCACGAAGCGGAAGATGTTGTCGATGAAGAGCAGCACGTCCTGGTTCTGCACGTCACGGAAGTACTCGGCCATGGTGAGGGCCGAGAGGGCGACGCGGAGGCGCACGCCCGGCGGCTCGTCCATCTGGCCGAAGACCAGCGCGGCCTTCTCGAACACGCCCGACTCTTCCATCTCGATCCGGAGGTCGGTGCCCTCACGGGTGCGCTCGCCCACGCCGGCGAACACCGACACACCACCATGGTTCTGGGCCACACGACGGATCATCTCGGTGATGAGCACGGTCTTACCGACGCCGGCACCACCGAACAGGCCGATCTTGCCACCAGCGACGTACGGGGTGAGAAGGTCGATCACCTTGATTCCGGTCTCGAACAAGCGCTTGGACGGCTCGAGGGTGTCGAAGTCCGGGGCGGGACGGTGGATCTCCCAACGATCCATGTCCTCGTACTTGGCGGGATCGTCGTCGAG
Source organism: Ferrithrix thermotolerans DSM 19514 (assembly GCA_945889085.1). Classification (GTDB taxonomy): domain Bacteria; phylum Actinomycetota; class Acidimicrobiia; order Acidimicrobiales; family Ilumatobacteraceae; genus WLJO01. Next base: position 49,205 of record CAMDBM010000004.1, on the reverse strand, counting down.
CACGTCGCCCCACACGTTCCACACATGGCCGAGCGTGCGCTCACCCACGGGCACACGCAGGCCGTGGCCGGTGTTGCGCACCTCGGTGCCACGCCGCAGACCGTCGGTCGGCTTCATGCACACGGCGCGCACTCGGCTGTCACCGAGCTGCTGTGCCACTTCGGCGAGCACCGAAATGTTCGTGCCCTCCAGGGTGATGGTCATCTCGAGCGCACTGTTGAGTTCCGGCAGCGATCCGCGCGGGAACTCGACGTCGATCACCGGGCCGGCAATGCCGACGACCCGGCCGGTCTTCAGCTGGTTCTCGGTCATGGTCATGTTGCTGTGTTCTCCTGGTTCTTCGAACCTGATCGTGCGTACTTACCGGGAGGCCGGTTGGGCAACGGCGTCAAGATCGACGTACGGGACGTGCGGGTTCTTGTCGCCGCTGAGGGCCTCGGCACCACTGACGATCTCCATGATCTCGGTGGTGATGGAGTCCTGACGGGCGCGGTTCATCACGCGCGACAGGTTCTTGATGAGTTCCTCGGCATTGTCGGTTGCCGACTTCATGGCTCGCTGGCGGAAGGCGTGCTCGCTCGCTGCAGCGTTGAGCAGGGCCGCGTAGACGCGGGCCTCGACGTAACGCGGCATGAGGGTCTCGAGGATGGCACTCGGGTCGGGCTCGAACTCGTAGGACGCTGCGGATCCAGCGTGATCGCCGTCCGCGCCATGCGTGCTCACGAGCTCGCGATCAAGCGGAACGAGCGGGCGACGCACCACTTCCTGCGAACCGGCACTGATGAAACGGGTGTAGACGAGCTCGACCGAGTCCACTTCGCCGTCGAGGAAGCGGCGAACCACGTCCTGGCCGATGACCTTGGCGTTCAGGTACGACGGATTGTCGGTGAAACCGTTGTAGATCGTGGTGATCTTGTATCCACGGAAACGGAAGTACATCTCGGCCTTGCGACCGATCGCGATGATGGAGTAGTCCAGACCAGCGAGCACATCTGCCTTGATCTCGCCCTCCGTGGCACGCAACACGCCAGTGTTGTAGCCACCGCACAGACCGCGATCCGCCGTCATGACGACGTAACACTTGGTGCGTACCTCGGCTCGACCCTCGAGGATGGGGGTGCGGGCCTCGCCGCCGGCGGCGGCGAGGTGCTTGACGACCTCGGTGATCTGGTCGCTATACGGCACCGCGGCATGGACTCGCTGCTGCGCCTTGACGATTCGGGACGCCGCAATGAGTTCCATGGCGCGAGTGATCTTCTTCGTTGCCTGGATGCTACGAATGCGTCCCCGAAGAATTCTCTCCTGTCCACCGGCCATCGAGTTCTACCTACTCCGTCGCAAGAGTCTTGTCCGAGTGAGCCTCGCCCAGTTCGCCAGCAGACGTGGCGGTGGGATCGGCAGCACGGCCGAGTGCGGCGCCGCTCTGGAACTGGTCCTTGAACGACTTCACGACATCGGCAAGGGCGTCCGGGACTCCCTTGGCCTTGATCTCCGCGAGGAGACCGGCGTGGCGGGAGCGCACGTAGTCGAGCAATTCGCTCTCGAAGCGACGCACGTCGGAGACTGCCTCGTCATCGAGGTAGCCACGGGTTCCGGCGAAGATCGAGACGACCTGCTCCTCAACCGACATCGGGCTGTTGAGCGGCTGCTTCAACAGTTCGACGAGGCGGTAACCGCGCTCAAGCTGTGCCTTGGAGATGGCGTCGAGTTCCGAACCGAACGTTGCGAACGCCTCGAGCTCGCGGAACTGCGCGAGGTCGAGCTTCAGGGTGCCGGAGACGGCCTTCATGGCCTTGATCTGCGCAGCACCACCCACGCGGGACACCGAGATGCCCACGTCGACGGCCGGACGCACACCGGATTTGAACAGTGAGTCCTGCAGGTACACCTGACCGTCGGTGATCGAGATCACGTTGGTGGGAATGTATGCGGACACGTCACCGGCTTTGGTCTCGATGACCGGGAGGGCCGTGAGCGAACCGGCGCCGTTCTCGTCGCTCAGCTTGGCTGCGCGCTCGAGCAAGCGGCTGTGTAGGTAGAACACGTCGCCGGGATACGCCTCACGGCCCGGCGGGCGACGCAACAGCAGCGACATCTGGCGGTAGGCCTCGGCCTGCTTGGAGAGGTCGTCGTACACCACAAGGGCGTGCTCGCCGTTCTCCATCCAGTGCTGGCCCATGGCACAGCCGGCGTACGGAGCGAGGTACTTGAAGGGGGCCGAGTCGGACGCGGGGGCCACCACGACGACCGTGTAGTCCATCGCGCCTGCCTGGCGCAGGACCTCCACTGTTTGGGCAACCGTGGAGCCCTTCTGGCCGATGGCGACGTAGATGCACTTCACGCTCTGACCGCGCTGGTTCAGGATCGTGTCGATGGCAACCGTGGTCTTGCCGGTCTTGCGGTCACCGATGATGAGTTCGCGCTGGCCACGACCGATCGGGGTCATGGCATCGATGGCCTTGATACCCGTTTGCATCGGCTCGTGCACGGGCTTGCGTCCCATGATGCCGGGGGCCTGGATCTCCATGCGGCGGGACTGGGTGCCCACGAGGGGTCCCTTGCCGTCGATGGGCTCACCGAGGGCATTCACCACACGCCCCAACACGCCATCACCGACGGGCACGGACAGGATCCGGCCGGTGGCCTTGACTGTCTGGCCCTCTTCGATGTGGAAACCCTCGCCGAGCACGACCACGCCGATCGACGCCTCGTCGAGGTTGAGGGCGAGGCCAATCGTCCCGTCCTCGAACTCTAGGAGTTCGTTCACGGCGCAGTCCGGCAGACCGGATACACGGGCGATGCCGTCTCCGACCTCGGTGACTCGCCCGACGGTGCGGGCCTCAAACGAGGCTTCGAAGCCGTCCAGGTTCTTCTTGAGTGCGGCGGCGATGTCGCCGGCGCTGAACGTGAGCTCTGCCATACAGATGTGTCCTTCTAGAGCCGAGACTTGAGTTGTTCGATGCGGCTGCGGACGCTTCCGTCGATCACGGTGTCGCCAATAGTGGCGACGACACCGCCGATCACGAACGGGTCCACCACGACCTTGAGATTGACGCTCTTGCCGGTCGCCGCTGCGAGGGCGGCTGCGAGCCGACTCTCCTGATCACCGGTGAGCGGGACTGCGGTACGAACTTCTGCGAGTTCGAGGTTCTTGGCGCTCGAGGCCCGCGCAACAAGGCTGTCGACAATTGCCGGCAGGTCACGTCCGCGGCCCGAACCCACCACCATGCTCACGAGTTGAACCGTCGTCGGCGACGCACTGCCGCCCACGAGGTCCTCGACGATTGATTGACGGCGACTGGCCGGGATCTGTTCGTCGGTGAGCGAGTTGCGCAATGCCTCACTGCCCTCGAGTGCACGGGCGAAGCGATACAACTCGTCCTCGACAGTGTCGAGCGTGCCTTCGGCACGCGCGATCTCGAACAGAGCGCGTGCGTAACCGTCGATGCGCTGATCGGTCATCGGCCTGCCCCCACTCTCACAATGAAGTTCTCGATCAATTCCTGGTGCGTGGCCGCATCAAGCGAACCGCTCACCACGTGGTCGACGGCTGCGATGGACAGTCGGGCAACCTCGGCACGAAGCTCATCTCCGATGCGACCGGAGGCCGCGACGTTGTCCGCTACTGCCTTGGTCTCCAGATCGACAATCTCGACCTCGAGTCGTGCACGACCATCAACGAGAAGCTGCTGTGCCTGTGTGTCGGCCTCGGCGAGCAGACGGGCCCGCTCAGACCCGATGTCACCTTTGGCCTCGCGAATCCGGATTGCCTCTGCCTGTGCCGAACTCATCGCGTTGGCAGCGTCGTCCAGTTGCTTCTGGATACGCGCCGTACGGTCGGACATCCCTTTCTTCAGCGTCGGTCCTGCGAACTTGAACAGCAGGGCGAACACGAAGATCGATGCGGCACCACCGAAGTAGAGCTCGTAGCCCTCCGGCCAGATCCATGAGTGGGTACGTGTCGGATCCTCGGTCGCCAACAAGGTCATGACGTTCACGAATTCACCCCCGAGCGCATTGCCTCGGCGACTGCGCGTTGCACCGTGGCCGGATCCGGACGCTTCCCGAGCGTCAATTCTGTCGCACGTTCTGCCACAGATCCGACGGCCGCCTCGATGCTCTGACGGGCAGCAGCCATCGCTGCATCCGTCTCGGCAACCGCCGCTGCCTTGCGCACGGCAATGCGAGCGTTGGCCTCGGCGATGCGAGCGGTGCGCTCGGTCTCCAGTGCCTGGCGGGCCACGTCGATCCGTCCGGCTGCCTCGGCCTTCACTGAAGCGAGCGCGGACTGATACTCCGCAACTTCACTTTCGGCGGCGGCTCGCGTGGATTCGGCGGTTTCGTGATCGCTGCGGATCTTGCCGTACCGCGCGTTCATCCCCTTCTTGAGTCGGGGGAACAGGAACAATCGCATGAGGAGCGCGAACACAACGAACGCCCCGAGAGCCCAGATCAATTCATATTTCTCGGGCGCGATCGGGCTCGGCCCCGACTTCTCGGGGACAGCGACCTCGGCGATATTGCCCGGGGCGGGCACGGTCGTGGTCGACTCTTCGGCTGAAGAAACGACCCGGAACCCGCCCGCACCCAGATGGGCGACGGTAGCGGTGTGCACGGTGCTCCTTACAGACCCAGAAGGATGAAGACGACGAAGCCGATCAGGGCGAGCGCCTCGGTGAAAGCGATACCGAGGAACATCGTCGTACGGACCATGCCGGCCGATTCCGGCTGACGCGCCATCGACTCGATGGCCTTGCCGACGACGTAACCGATGCCGACGCCCGGCCCGATGGCCGCGAGGCCATAGGCGAAGCCGGCACCGATGGCCGCGTTGTTCTTCTTCAGATCGCTCGCCGTCAGTTCTGTTGCCTGGGCGAGGACTCGCGAAAGGGCTTCCATGGTGTTGCTGTTCTCCTGTTGCTCTGTTAGTGGGAGATGTCTTGAAGGATCGTTACCGAAATATTGCTCAGTGAGCGGGGTGTTTCGCCTGACCGATGTAGACACCGGTGAGAATCGTGAAGATGAACGCCTGCAGGAAGCCGACGAGCACCTCGAAAGTGGTGAGGAACACCAACATGAACACCGGGAGGATGGTCATGGGTTTGAGCAGGTACTGCTTGGTCTCGGCGAACAGCATGGCGTTCGACAGAAGCGCAAAGGTGACGAGCAGCATGTGGCCGGCCAGCATGTTGGCGAACAACCGGATGGCGAGGGAGAAGGGACGCACGATGAACGTGGAGATGAACTCGATCGGTGTCACGAGGAGGTACATCGCCTTCGGCACGCCCGGCGGGAAGAGCGAACTCTTCAGGTAGCCCAGACCGTGGTGCTTGAAGCCGACTCCGTTGTAGATGAGCCAGACAATGACCGACATAAACAGCGGAAGCGCCATACGGGCGGTCGCCGGGAACTGCAGGATCGGGATGATGCCCGGCAGGTTGCAGAGATAGATGAAGACGAACAGCGTGAGCAGGAACGGTGTCCAGCCGAGCCCGTCCTCACCGATCGTCTGCATGACGATCTGGTTCTCGATGAACTCAACGCCGGTCTCGGCGACGTTACGGACGCCCTTGGGAGCCACCATCGGATCCTTGCGGCCCGCGATCAGGAAGACGGTGATGCCGATCAGCGACGCAAGACAAGCAATAATCCCGACCTTGTTGAACGAGGAAAAAACATCCTTCCAACGGATGACCTCATTGATCGGGGGGAATTCAAGAGCGAACATTTCGCGGGTACCTCAGTTGCGCTTTGTGGGCTTCAAACCCGGGTAGGCAAGAGACATGGAAACGAATCGGAGCTCCCAGATGAGGAGCCCGAGGTGGGTGACAATGATGCTGGTTCCGAGGGCCGGAAGTGAAACCCAGCCCATCTTGTGCACGAGAAAGACTGCGAAGAAGATGATGCCGAGCCGCATGAGGTAACCGAACAGGACAGCACCCATGAGCACGGCCAGCGAGATCCGTGAGGTCCAGGCGATAATGCCGGCCGACAGCGCGAAGTTGAACATCACGAGCGCAATGGCGAACGCCGAGGACAGGGCGCCGGACCCTCCCCAGATGGCAGCACAAACGCCGACGAGTACCGGGGCGCCCCAGACGCCACGCCGGAGCATGTCCCGGGTGACTTCAACCTCGGGCGCGGGGCCGTCGAGGCGGGTTGCGAACGGGGTTGCAGTCATCACGAGTGCTCGTCCACCCGCGCCACGCTCGTCGTTGCGGATGCCCGGCGGGCGGCAGCGTGCCGATCCATCTCCGAGCCATAGCCGTACCAAGCCTTGGCGAACGTCCCGACGATGCCCACGGCGGTGCAGGCCAAGGTGATCCATGGGGTGGTTCCCAACCAATGATCGAGCCCGAACCCGATGAAGAAGAGGACCAGCACTGCCCCGGCCATCTCGATCCCATTGGCAACGCCACTGCCCATTGGCTCGACCGGGCGAGGGTTTCGTGTCAGGGGAAGGAGTTTCATGGTCGAAAAAGGGCACAGAAGGACTTCGTGCTTGCATTCACAATCTAGCCGAGCCACTGCTCATCGGCAAATCCTCCGGGGACTCGCCATCAGCACCCGGCCCCCGGCCCCGCCGCCATCGCGGCCGGAACGCCGTGTAGAGCGCCAACGCGAGCGCGGCCAACCCGATCGGAACCCAGATGCTCCCGATTCGCGTAAACGCTGGATAGAGCACAAAACCAGAGAGCAGCGCTGTCCACGCCCACAGGATGAGCACCGCCCGTTTCTGGCCGTGCCCCAGTCGCATGAGGCGATGGTGCAAGTGGCCCTTGTCCGCCACGGCGAGGCCCTGGCGGCGGGTGGCCCGCCGAACGATCGCGAACAACATGTCGAAGATCGGCACGCCGAGGATGACCAGCGGGATAACGAGCGGGGCAAAGAAGAAGTAGGTCTGGCCGCGGAAGCGCTGCACATTGGGATCGGCGCGACCACCCACCACGCTCGTGGACACCGCCATCAGCGCGCCGAGGAAGAGGGCCCCGCCGTCGCCCATGAAGATCTTGGCCGGATTGAAGTTGTGTGGCAGGAAGCCCACGCACACGCCGGCAGCGATCACCGCAACGAGCGGACCGATGTTCTGGGGTCCGAGCAGGTTGAGGTGGTCGAGCCGCCTGCTGTAGATGAAGAAGGCGAGGGCAGCGATCGCCACGATGCCCGCCGCCAGACCGTCGAGCCCGTCGATGAGGTTGATCGCATTTGTCAGGCCGAGCAGCCAGAGCACCGTGATAAGCGGCACCCAGTTCTGGCCGAGCAGGAACACGTCCATGAACGGCACGCGGAAGTAATACATGTTCACGCCGAAAATGACGAAAACAACTGCTCCCAGCACGATTCCGGTCACCTTGGCCGGTGCGGAGATCTCCTTGATGTCGTCAACGAGACCGACGAGGAACACCACACCACACCCGACGAGCAGACCCAGCGCTTCAGAGTTGCCGGCGAATATCGATCGGAACGAACCCATTGCCCACGCAGCAGCCATTGCGGCGAGGAACCCAAGGAACATCGCAATGCCGCCGACATCGGGGGTGGCTTTGGTGTGCACCCGACGAGCGTCCGGTTCGACGACCCAACCAACCCGACGCGCAAACTTCTCGACCAGTGGTGTGGCCACGAAGGTGACGGTTGCAGCGACGCCTGCGACTGCGACGTATCTGGAGGCGCCGATCATTGACCGCAGCGTAGTGAGCCGGCCATATCCGGAGGGACCCCCCGAGCTCGTTGCTCGTTTTGGGCAAGGAAAACCCTCACCGGCGTGGGGAAAGTGCCGTCAGAACGCGGGGGTCAGACGCCGTTGGGGTAGGCGGGGAAGGCGGCGCACATCTCGGCAACCTCGCCCTTGATCCGGGCGAGCGCCGATTCGTCGTTGCGCTGGCGAAGTGCCCGGGCGATGAACTCCGCAATCCTGGGCATCTCGGGCTCGGTCATGCCCTGCGTGGTGACCGACGGGGTCCCGATCCGCACACCGCTCGTGACGAACGGGCTGCGCGGGTCGTTCGGGATGGCGTTCTTGTTCAGCGTGATGCCGGCGAGATCCAGCACGGCCTGGGCCTCCTTGCCGGTCAGGTCTGCGTCGAAGGGACGCAGGTCGACCACCATGAGGTGGATGTCCGTACCACCGGACACGAGCCGGAAGCCCTGGTGAGCAAGTGCCTCTGCGAGCACCGAGGCGTTCTTCACGATCTGGGCCGCATAGGCCCCGAAGCTCGGGTGCATTGCCTCACGGAAGGCGACCGCCTTGCCGGCGATGACGTGCTCGAGCGGTCCGCCCTGCAGGCCGGGAAACATCGCTTTGTCGATTGCCGCTGCATGGGCAGCCTTCGTGAGCACGCAACCGCCGCGCGGGCCGCGTAGCGTCTTGTGCGTGGTGAAGGTGACCACGTCGGCGAGCTGCACCGGGTCCGGGTGCTGGCCGCCGGCGATGAGCCCGGCGATGTGCGCTGCGTCGAACATCAGCAGCGCGCCTACCTCGTCCGCGATCGCCCGGAACGCCACCGGGTCGAGCCGACGCGGGTACGAGGTGGTGCCGGCCACGATCATCTTGGGCCGGTGCTCGAGCGCAAGCGCCCGAACCTGATCCATGTCGATGCGCTCGTCACCGGGCGCCACCTTGTACGAAAAGAAGTTGTACAGACGACCGCTGAAGTTGACCGGCGACCCGTGGGTGAGGTGGCCACCGTGGTCGAGCGAGAGCCCGAGCACGGTGTCGCCCGGCTCGAGGAGTCCGAGGTACACGGCCATGTTGGCGTTCGCGCCCGAGTGCGGCTGCACGTTCGCGTGCTCCGCGCCGAACAGCGTGCGGACTCGGTCTATTGCCAGTTGCTCAATGTCGTCGACGATCTGGTTGCCGCCGTAGTACCGCTTGCGGGGATAGCCCTCGCTGTACTTGTTGGTGAGAACCGATCCGACAGCACGCATCACTGCGGGCGACGTGAAGTTCTCGCTGGCGATCAACTGGAGGCCGGTGACCTGGCGCTCGACCTCGCGGTCGATGAGCGAGAACACGTCGAGGTCTGGGTCGATGTCGGAGGGGAACGGCATACGCGAACGAGCCTACGCAGGACCGGGCGGGGCGGAACGACCTGAAAGAAAAGTAATGCGGCTAGTTGCCGGACTCCTCGGCCTCGATGGCCATCAACTGCTCGACACGCCGTTGGTGGCGACCGCCCTCGAAGGGGGTGGCGAGGAACAGGTCCACGATCTCCTCCGCAAGGCCCTCGCCCACTACACGGGCTCCCATCGACAGCACGTTCGCGTCGTTGTGCGACCGCGCCATTCGTGCCGTGTACAGGTCGTTGCACAGCGCGGCCCGGACGCCGTGCACCTTGTTCGCGGCTAGCTGTTCGCCCTGCCCTGAGCCACCGAGCACGATGCCCAGATCAGCCTCGCCGTCCCGCACTGCCCGGCCCACAGCGGCGCAATACGGCGGGTAGTCCACGCTCTCGGCTGAGTTGGTGCCGAGGTCGGTCACCTCGTGGCCGAGCCCCCGGAGCCGGGGGACGAGGTACTGCTTCAGTTCGTATCCGGCGTGGTCGGCGCCGATCGCAATTCGGGTCACGGGACGGTAAGTGTAAGGACAAGCGGCCCGGGCACCTAACCTGCGGGGCGTGCCGATTGATCCGAAGACCGCCGTCATCGTTGGTGTGGGACAGATCTCCCACCGGGCAGCAGGGCTCGACGATGCCCTCTCCCCCGCCGAACTCATGGCCGAGGCGATTCGCCGGGCCGCTACCGATGCCGGCCTAGGGTCCGTCCCGGACCCGAGCTGGATCGCGGTCGTCGGGACGCTGTCGTGGCGGGCCAAGAACCCTGCCCACGAACTCGCCCGACTCCTCGGGATCTCCCCGCGTGCCACCGGGCTGTCCACCATGGGCGGCAACAGCCCGCAGAGCCTCGTCAATGCGGCGGCTCAGGAGATCAACGCCGGCGCCGCCGACCTCGTGATCATGACCGGCGGCGAGGCATGGCGGACGCTGCAGCGAGCCCGCAAGGAAGGCGTGTCCGTCGACTGGAACCAGAAGCGCAATGGGACGGAACGGGTCTGGGACGAAAAGGACGCCTCCGGCTCGGCGCCCGACCGATTGTTCGGCGAGGACCTCCAGATGAACCATGCCTGGGAGACCGCTATGGGCGTCTACCTCCCCGTGCAGGTGTACCCGATGTTCGAGACAGCGATTCGCGCGGCCGCAGGGCGCTCTCCCGAGGACCACCTGGTGCGGATCAGCGAGCTGTGGTCACGGTTCAGCCAGGTGGCTGCGAAAAATCCATACGCGTGGATCCAACAGGCCCTCACCCCCGAGGAGATCCGCACGCCGGGCACGAAGAACCGGATGATCGGCCTCCCGTACACCAAGTACATGAACTCCAACAACGACGTCGACCAGGGCGCGGCAATCATCATGTGCTCGGTCGAGCGCGCCCGATCGCTCGGGATCCCCGAGGACCGCTGGGTGTTCCCGCACAGCGGCACCGATTGCCACGAGCACAAGTTCATCTCGAACCGTTGGACATTCGCCGAGACCCCCGCAGTTGCGCTCGGCGGCAGGTTGGCCCTCGAGATGGCGGGGCTCACCATCGACGACATCGACATCGTGGATCTGTACTCCTGCTTCCCCTCGGCTGTGCAGCTCGGCGCACAGTCCCTCGGGCTGTCGATCGACCAGCAGCTCACCCGCACCGGCGGACTGTCATTCGCCGGTGGGCCGTGGAACAACTATGTCATGCACTCGATCGCGACGGTGGTGGGCGAACTGCGAACCACGGACGCAACGACGGGCCTCGTGTGGGCGAACGGTGGGTACGCGACAAAGCACGCGTTCGGTGTCTATGCCACCACGCCACCTGCCGACGGCCGCTTCCGGTACGCCTATCCCCAAGACGAGATCGATGCCATGCCGCAGCGATCGCTCGCCACTGGGGCAGACGGCGCGGGAACCGTGACGGTCGAGGCCTACTCCGTCATGCACGACCGAGACGGCAAGCCCGAACAGGGGCTCGTCTCCACGCTGATGCGCGACGGGCGACGGGCATGGGGCAAAACGGCGGACCGGGACCTTGCGACCGCGATGTGCTCGGGCGAGTGGGTAGGCCGCAAGATGACCCGCACCTCCGACGGAACCCTCACGGCATCCTGAACGAACGACACCTTCACGTGGCCGACACCTTCCCCCGCCAGTACGCCCGCACACAGCGCCTGACGCTCGGCGAGCCACGGAACCTCAGCGTGTCCCCGGACGGCAAGCGCGTCGTCTTCTGCCGGAGCCGGGGAGGCAGTGATCCGGTGAATTGTCTGTGGCTGCTCGACATTGCGACGGGTGAGGAACGCCTTGTTGCCGATCCCGGCGAGCTGTTGATGGGTGCCGACGACGCCGCACTGCCGCCGGAGGAACGGGCCCGCCGCGAACGCGCGCGCGAAGGGGCCGGTGGGGTGGTGTCGTACTCCACAAACACCGAGGTCACCGTTGCGGCGTTCACCCTCGCCGGACGCCTCTTCGTGGTCGGTCTGCTGTCGGCGCTCTCGCGTGAGCTCATCGTTCCCGGCCCGGTCTTCGACCCGAGGCCCGACCCGGGCGCCAACCGCGTGGCCTACATCAGTGGCGGCAGGCTGTGCCTCGCCGAGCTGGACGGCACGACCACCGTGCTTGCGGGCGAGGACAACCCCGAGGTGACCTGGGGTCTTGCCGAGTTCATCGCTGCCGAGGAGATGGGGCGGGGTCGTGGGTTCTGGTGGTCTCCCGACGGCGGGGCGATCGCCGTCGCAAGGGTGGACAACAGCGCGGTGCAGCGCTGGTACCTCACCAACCCTGCAGACCCGGCCGAGGAGCCCCGTCGGATCGCGTATCCCGCAGCCGGAACCGAGAACGCTTCCGTCTCGCTGTTCGTGATCACACCGGGTCAACCGAAGCGCGAGATCATCTGGGACCAGGACGCGTTCCCGTACCTCGTGGACGTCTCGTGGTTCGACCGGACCACGGTGCTGCTCACCGTGCAGTCGAGGGATCAGCGCGATGTGCAGGTCCTGCTCGGCAATGCAGCGGACGGCAGCACCACGCTGAGCTCTGCCGATCACGACGATCGCTGGGTCGAGCTGGTACGGGGCGTTCCCGCCACTCTCGCCGACGGCAGGCTCGTGACGTGCGCGGACCGCGACGGCGCACGGAGCCTCCTCGTGGACGGCCGGCCGGTCACCCAGCCCGATCTCCAGGTGCGCTCCGTGACAACGGTCGGCAACACCAACGTGTTCTTCTGCGCAAGCCCGACTGACGACCCGACGGTCCAGCACGTGTACCGCTGGAACGTGCTGAGCGGCACCGATCAGCTCACCACCGAACCCGGCGTCCACACTGCCTCGGCGGCCGGTTCGACGGTAGTGGTGCGTACTGCATCGCTCGACCGACCGCGTGCACGCACGGCGGTGCTCAACGGGCCCGAGATCTGGTCGTACGCCGAGACGCCGCTCGTCACCCCGAACCTCACGATGCTGCGCGTCGGACCGCGTCGACTGGCAACCGCCGTGCTCCTGCCCGCCGGACGGGCGCCGCGCGACGGCGGGCCAGCGCTGCCGGTACTGCTGGACCCGTATGGCGGCCCGCACGCCCAGCGGGTGGTCTCGTCGTACGCCGCGATGTGCGCCTCGCAGTGGTTCGCGGATCAAGGATTCGCAGTGGTCGTGTGCGACGGGGCGGGAACCCCCGGCAGGGGCAGCGCCTGGGAGCGAGAGGTGTTCGGTGATCTCGCCCAACCCGTGCTCGACGATCAGGTAGGCGCACTCGCGGGCGCTGCTGCGGAGGTGGGGATCCTCGACCTCGCACGCGTCGGTATCCGCGGGTGGAGCTTCGGTGGGTACCTCGCAGCGCTCGCCGTGCTGCGCCGACCCGACGTGTTCCATGCAGCAGTTGCCGGGGCCCCCGTCACCGACTGGCGCCTGTACGACACGCACTACACGGAGCGATACCTCGGCAACCCAGCGGTCGATGCCGGGCCGTACGAACGTACGAGCCTGCTCACCGGTGCCAGCAACCTCACCAGGCCGCTCCTGCTGATTCACGGTCTCGCCGACGACAACGTGGTTGCGGCCCACACGCTGCAGTTCTCGTCCGCGCTCCTCGCAGCAGGCAGACCGCACGAGGTCTTGCCGCTGTCAGGGGTCAGCCACATGACCCCTCAAGAAGTCGTGGCCGAGAACCTCCTGCTGCTCCAGCTCGAGTTCCTGCGACGTCACCTGCGGGCGTAGGCGATCCGGTCCCGACCGGTGAGGTCCTGTCGGATCCCGAACTCGCCGTAGCCGGACGAGGCGAGCAGGTCGAGGACCGCCGGAGCCTGTCGGTACCCGAACTCCACGAGCAGCACACCGCCCGGGCGCAACCAGTCGAGCGCCTGCGAGACGATCAGGCGCATGTCGTCGAGACCGTCGGGCCCGCTGAACAACGCCCCGTGTGGCTCCCACCCCAAGACGTCCGGGGCGACCTCCGGGTCCCCCTCGGCGATATACGGCGGGTTGCTGACGATCACGTCTACTGAACCACGCAGCTCGGGTGGCAGCGCGTCGAACCATGAGCCGTGGGAGAAGCGCACGTTCGCCGCGGCCCTACCGAGCCCCGCAGCATTGGCCCGGGCTACATCGAGCGCCTCACCGGACACATCGGTTCCCCACACGAGCGTGCCCTCGATGGAGAGTTCGGCCGCGCAGGCGAGGGCGATCGCACCCGAACCCGTGCCGAGGTCCACCACCACACGTTGGGGCGTGACCGCCCGCGCTGCCTCGATCGCGAACTCCGCGAGCAGTTCGGTCTCGGGACGCGGGATGAGCACCCGCGGGTCCACCATCAGCTCGACGGTACGGAATGCCCACGATCCGAGCACGTACTGCAGGGGTTCCCCAGAGCGTCTGCGCGCCACCATCGCGTCCACCCGGGCGACGGTCCGCTCGGTGACCGGCTCGTCGAGGGACGTTGCCCACTCGAAGCCGTCGAGGCCCCCGGCCTCCTGGCAGATCCAGCGCGCCGCATTGGCATCACCAACCGCTTCCGAGGTCTCCACCCATAGCTGTCGCCAGGTGAGGTGCTCGTCCGTGCCGCTCGATCCGGACACTGCTCAGTCCTCGTCACCCGCGAGCAGACGGGTGCGCTCATCGGTCTGGAGTGCATCCACCAGTTCATCGAGGTCACCGGCGAGCACGTCCTGCAGGCGGTACACGGTGTACCCGATGCGGTGATCGGTGAGCCGGTTCTCCTTGAAGTTGTAGGTCCGGATCTTCTCGCTGCGGTTGCCACCCTGGACCTGAGCGCGTCGGGCGTCGCCGACCAGTGCGGCCTGCTCCTCCTGACGCACCTTGAGCAACCGGGAACGCAGCACCTGCATGGCGCGCGCCCGGTTCTGCAACTGGCTGCGCTCGTCCTGCATGGCAACGACGATCCCCGTGGGCCTGTGTGTGATGCGCACGGCGGAGTCGGTGGTGTTGACGCCCTGCCCGCCGGGGCCCGAGGCCCGGTACACGTCGATCTGCAGGTCGTTCGGGTCGATATCGACATCGAGCTCCTCCGCCTCGGGCAGCACACTCACGGTCGCTGCGGAGGTGTGAATACGCCCCTGGCTCTCGGTGACGGGCACGCGCTGCACGCGGTGCGGGCCACCCTCGAACTTGAGGTGGGCCCACGCATCGTCGCCCTTCAGCACGAACGTGACCTGGTTGATCCCCCCGAGGTCCGACAGGTAGGTGCCGAGCACCTCCACGGCCCATCCCTTGCGCGCGGCATAGGCCTGATACATGTCGAACAGGTCGCGGGCGAACAGGTTCGCCTCCTCGCCACCCTCGGCGCCACGCACTTCCATGATCAGGTTCTTGCCGTCGTTGGGGTCGCGCGGCAGCAGGAGCAGTTTCAGCTCGGCCTCGAGCGCCTCGAGATCCGCCTCGGCCGCGGTCAGTTCCTCGCGCAACTGATCCCGCTCGTCGCCCGATGTCTCGGCCATCAGTTCCTTGGCGGCAGTGGCATCGTCGGCCCGCATCCGGTAGCGGCGGTAGCACGCAACGATCGGCGTGATCTCCTTGTAACGACGGGAGACATCGCGGAGGCGATGCTGATCGCTGAGGACCGAGGGGTCCGCTAGTTGCTGCTCCAGCCCTGAGAACTCGGACTCCAGGCCAGCGAGACGATCGATCACGTTCTGCAGGCTACGGCCGCTGCGGCCTGCCCCGAGAGGTGGCGCTAGTGGGCCGGCAGACCGACGACGGTTGCCGGGTGGCGAAGCGCTGCGGCAAGCGCGATCGTGATCGACGAAGCGTCACGCTCGGGAACAACGATCACCAAACGTGCCGCCTGGCCCGTGAGTGCCGCACGGGCGTCGGCTGCCCACGGAACCACGTCGAGGTCGATACCGGTCGAGCAGACGACCACCACCGGTTCGCCGTCGGGGTCCTCGCCGAGCGCAACGCACGGCACCGCATCCTTGAGGTTCGCGCGGGCGACGGGCGGGTTCGCAACGTCGAGCGAACGGGCGCCGACGAGTGCTGGCTCGCGAAGGAGCCGGGAACGGATCGCTCGCTCCGCGCCGAGACGATTGAGCGGGTGCAGTTCTGCGCCCGGAGCCCGGTGGCTGGCAACCGTGCTCACCACCTTCCGGAGGGCGTCGACCGTCGGCACCCCACCGTGCATGAGCAGGAACGCCTCCCGGTCGTGCTTGCCAACGCCGACCTCGAGTCGGCACTCATCGGTGTAGGCGTCACGAACTGCCCGACAGACCTCGAGACCCTGCACCTCGCCGGTGAGCACACCGTGCTCAACCACTACGTCGGCACCGCCATGTTCGATCAGTTCGGCGAGGTGGACGAGGCCCGGGTCCACGTACGCCGCTCGGGGGAACGACTCCGCGAGGGCGACCTCGAGGCGACGGCCATCGACACTCCAAACCATCGGCGGGACCGTGAAGTGTGTTGCCCGTCGTGCCAGCAGCCCACCGGACTGCTCGGCAATCACGTTCAGCGCAACCGAACCGTGCTGACGTGCCCAGGCAAGTGCCCGACCGAGCGCCCGTTGAGGGTTTTCCTCGACGAGGACCCACGAAGCATCGCCGCTCACGAGTGCGGCCCCGCCCGGCCAGGTGCCGGGCTGCATGGGAGCGTCGGAGCCGAGGTGCTCTCGAACGAGCGCAGCCAGTTTCAGACCGAGGAGTTGGCTGCGCCGCGCCGGATCGGCGCCGGTCATCAGTCCTTCTTGGTACGCGAGCCGTAGCGCTTGTTGAAGCGCTCGACGCGACCACCGGTGTCAACGAGCTTCTGCTTGCCCGTGAAGTACGGGTGGCACTCGTTGCAG
The DNA here is from genome assembly GCA_945889085.1 of Ferrithrix thermotolerans DSM 19514. Classification (GTDB taxonomy): domain Bacteria; phylum Actinomycetota; class Acidimicrobiia; order Acidimicrobiales; family Ilumatobacteraceae; genus WLJO01. Next base: position 32,886 of record CAMDBM010000004.1, on the reverse strand, counting down.
AGGTCGAGGCTCAGGTCGCCGCCACGGGTGGATCGAGTGACGATGTTGTTGCCGCAGGAGCAACGCGCAACCATCTCGGTGTATTTGGGGTGTCCGTCGGTCTTCATGTTCATTGATCTCCAGCGCAACCGGCCAGCAAGGCGACTGAGAATGGTACCGGCACCGAACCCCGGAACATCAGCCGAAAACCGAGGTGAGCACGGCGAGGGCCTCGTCGAGGAGGGCGCCGGCCGCCGCAGCCAGCGGTTCGGCTGCCGTAGAACGCGGCTCGGGAGCGAGCGGAACGATGCCCGGGAACGGGTCGTCGTCATCCTCCCAACCGGCCCAGAGCGATGCACGGGAGCCGAAAAAGGGCTCCAACAGGCTCGGTTCGACCGGGGGAGCGGCCGCAGCGGCGTCCCGCAGGCGCCGCGCGGGGGCGTCGGCGGCCGGAGGCACGACGCTGAGCAGCGGGCGCACCGGGAGGTGTTCCCACACCGAATCGGGGCCGCGCCAGCGATCGAGCACCGCAGGATCCCGTCCCACGTCGTCGGCAACCTTCAACAGGACCGCGACAGCGTGCTTGCACACCGGTGCGAGGTCCAGACAGGCGCACGAGATCGACAGTTCCTCGCGGACGGGGACCGGGCCGGGCCGGAAGACGGGCTGCCACCGGAGCCGGACCGAGTATGGCTCGCGGTCGCTGCCCTGCACGCTCGCCGACACCGTGCCCTGGGTGATCTCTACCGACAGCACGGCGTCCTCTTTGAAGTAGCGCCGTCCGCGACCGAAGCGCTCCGAGTCCGCGCACTCGGCGGCAAGGATCGACAGCCGTGCCGCGACGAACGCGCCGGGCTTCTGGTTGCCGCTCACTCGACCGCCCCCCGGTCGAGCATGACGAGGTCACGCAGCTGATCCGTGCTCAGTTCGGAGAGCCAGGCCTCACCGGTGGTCCCCACTACTGCGCTCGCCAGTGCCCGCTTCTCGTCGATGAGCTGACCGATGCGTTCCTCGAGCGTGCCCGTGCACACGAGCTTGTGCACGAACACCGTGCGCTCCTGACCGATCCGCCACGCCCGATCGGTTGCCTGGTCCTCCACTGCGGGGTTCCACCAACGGTCGTAATGGATGACTCTTGAGGCTGCAGTGAGGTTGAGCCCCGTGCCGCCGGCCTTCAGCGACACGAGGAGCAGCGGCGCACCGAAGCCGTCCTGGAACCGCTCCACCATCGCGTCGCGCTGGCGGCGCGCCACACCGCCGTGCAGGAAGGGGGCCTCGATCCCCGGCTTGTCCGCGAGATGGCGCTGCAGGAGATAGCCCATCTCCCGGTACTGGGTGAACACGAGCGCACGCTCCCCCGAGTCGATCAGTTCCTCGACGAGTTCGTCGAAGCGTGCAAGCTTGCCCGAGCGTCCGGTGAGCCTGGAACCGTCGCCCAACGCGTGCGCAGGGTGGTTACAGATCTGCTTGAGCCTCGTGAGGGAGGCGAGCACGAGACCGCGCCTGCGCATTCCGCTCTGCTGCTCCGCGTTCTTGAGCAGTTCGTCGACCACCGACTGGTACATCGTTGCCTGCTCACGCGTGAGCGTTGCCCACGCGATCTGCTCGACCTTGTCCGGGAGGTCCGGCAGCAGTGTTTTGTCTGCCTTGGTTCGCCGCAGCAGGAACGGTGCGGTGAGCCGGCGAAGCCGCTCGGCGGCCTCCGTCGACCGGTCCTTCTCGATGGGCGTGGCGAACTCCCCCTGGAACCGCGAGAGCGAGCCGAGCAGGCCGGGGTTCACCGCGTCGAGGATCGACCAGAGTTCGCTGAGCCGGTTCTCCATGGGGGTACCCGTGAGCGCCAGCCGCTGTGCTGCGGGCAGGCGCCGCACGGCCCTGGCTGCCTTGGTGTGAGGGTTCTTCACCGCCTGGGCCTCGTCGAGCACGACGGTGGTCCAGGGAACCTGTTCGAGGACCTCGGTGGAGCGCGAGAGCAGCCCGTACGTGGTGATCACGATGTCGAACGAGCCGAGCAGTACAGCAGCGTCGTCGCCCTGCACGCGGTCGCCGCCGTGGTGCACGCGGACCGACAACGAAGGGGTGAACCGTGCGGACTCCGTCTCCCAGTTGCGCACGACGCTGAGCGGGCACACAACCAGGTGCGGGCCCGGACGATCGAGCAGGTGAGCCAGGGTGGTGGCTGTCTTGCCGAGACCCATATCGTCGGCGAGCACACCGCCGAGCCCGAGCCTGGCGTGGAAGCCCAACCATGCGAGACCGCGACGCTGGTAGTGCCTCAAGGTGCCGACGAACTCGTCGGACTCGACCACTTCCTGCAGGTGCTCGTCGGGAAGGCCCGCGAGGAGGTCTGCTGCCCATCCCTCGCTCTCCACGGCGAACTCAACGTCGTTGTCACCCTGCTCTGCGGCAAGGCGCATCAACGTCGCTGCATCCACCTCCTCGTGCTGGCGACGGTGGCGGTCGAGGGCATCGAGCACCCGGCGAACCTGCGGACGATCGAGGCGGACCCACCGCCCGCCAACCTGCACCAGTGCAGCCCCGGCCGCCGAGGCGCGGGCCAGTTCCTCGGGATCCACGTCCTGGTCCTCGATGGAGGCCCCCCAGGCGACAAGCGCCTTCGCGTTCAGGCCGCCGCGCACGCCGCCCTCGGGGGACGGTGTAGCGCGCGCCGTCAGCCGAACCGACGATCGCAGCAGTTGCTCGGGGCCGAGCAACTCGATACCGGCCTCGTGGATCCGTTCGGCAAGCCCGAGCACCACCCCGACCTCATCGAGCGCGAGCGAGGCACCCTCCCCCGGCGCGTCCTCGAGCCTTCCCAACGGCGGCACCCGCGTTGCCAGCGTCGTCGCTGCGGTTCGCAGCACACCGTCCACGAGTTGCCGGGCCCGAGCACCCTCAGCCACTGCAGCCGCGCCGGGGAGGTCCTCAACGAGTTCCTGTGCCGTGCACCAACGCAGCGAGTCGTTCGCGTCCACGAGCTCGAGCTCGAACCGCCAGTCGCCGTCTGCATCGACAGGTGGGGTCATCCGCAGACGCGGTCGGATCACCCGTTCGCCGAGCAGGCGTGCCCGTTCGAAACGGAACCACCGCCCGAGGTCGTCCACGACCCCAACGGGATCCATCTGGGACATCGGCACATTGGGGTCGTCCGACAGGTGCCTGAAAACCGTCCGCACCGTGCGCTGGACGGCGTCGCGCGGCACCACGCCCGATGGCTTCCAGCGGGAGAGGCGCAGGCCGCCGCGCGCCGCAGCAGCGGCGCACTCCTCCACGAGCGCAACCACATCCACGGCCCCGGCCGCTGCGACCACGGGGGGCATCGAACGGGCAAGACGCTCGATCGCTGCATCGGTTGCCTCGTCCCGGACCACCGTCCAGACGGCGTCGGCAGCCGCGCCCGAGACCGCAGGGACAACGTGCTGTGTGCCGGCGAGGAGGCCCGCAAGATGAACGACGCGATGGAACCAGGCCAGCGAAGCACTCCACGAGGGCGAGCAGGGGCGACCGACGAGGCTCTCCACCGCAGCGCGTACCGGCCAGTGCATGCACGGCACCTTCGTGGGACCACGTCCGGGTACGTCGACCGTCACGAACCCGACGCGGCCGGACGGCCTGCCGGCGTACACGTCGGAATACAGCGCGTTGAGCGGCGCCGTCTGCGCCGGGCCGTTTGCCCACGCCCAGAGACAAATCTCGTCGCCGTGCCACGTTGCGTGCACATCCGCACGTGACCACCTGTTCATGGGACCAACCTACTGACCGGGTGTCACACCCCGGTTTCGGCGTGCCAAGAACGTCCTGGACCGGCGCACCGACCCAGGACGCACGCTCACGGTTCAGTCGACGGCGATCTCGGTGAACTGCTCGCGCAGCACCCGCTTGAGGATCTTGCCGCTCGGGTTGCGCGGGATCTCGTCGACGAACCGGACGGCCTTGGGCATCTTGAACGCCGCGAGGCGCCCCTTGCACCCGGCGATCACTTCCTCGGGCGTCAGCGACGCGTCCCTGCGGACCACGACGGCGAGCGGCGACTCGCCCCATTTCGACGACGGGATGCCGAGCACCGCCACGTCACCGACTTTCGGGTTGGACAGGATGACATTCTCAATCTCGGCCGGATACACGTTCTCACCGCCCGAGATGAGCATGTCCTTCACGCGGTCCATGATTGTGACGAACCCGTCTGCGTCCATCGTGGCGATGTCACCCGTGTGCAGCCATCCGTCCCGGACGGTCTCGGCAGTTGCCACGGGCTGGTTCCAGTAGCCGAGCATGATGTGCGCACCGGACACCAGCACCTCCCCGGGCTCGCCCGGAGCGCAGTCGCGACCCTCGCCGTCAACCACACGGATCCCTGTATGGAAGAAGGCCTTGCCGGTGCTGCCAGCGCGCTCCACGGCGTCGTCCGACGTGAGCAGGCACGCTGGCCCGCAGGACTCGGTGAGTCCGTACACCTGATGGATCTCGATGCCGAGTGCGATGTACTCATGGATGAGCGACACGGGTACGGGTGCCGCCCCGCTCATGATCCAGCGGAGCGTCGAGATCGAGCGCCCGCCCTGACCGGCCTGCAGCATGAAGTTGAGCATCGCCGGGACGGCGAGCATGCTCGTCACCCGCTCCGCCTCGATCAGTTCCCACGCCTGGACCGGGTCAAACGCCCGCATGATGATCCCCGTGCCACCGCGGTGCACGATGCACAGCGCCGGGTTGAGCGCTCCCACATGGAAGAACGGCAGCGCAAGGATGTAGCGATCCTTGTACCGCAAGTCCGCAGTTGCGTTCACGGTGATGATTCCCCACGCGACCGTGCGGTGCGAGTGCATCACGCCCTTCGGCAGACCCGTCGTACCGGAGGTGTACATGATGAAGAGCAGGTCGTCGTCGGCGCCGGCGGTCGGCGGCTCGGCAGTACCTGCCGCGGAGGCGAGCTCGTCGTAGTCGAGCGAGAACGTGGGCGCGGGCGACGCTGATGCCCCGCTCACCCGGATCCAGCGGTGCACCGATGTCGAGCGGCTGTGGAGGTCGGTAACCCCCGCCTCGAACTCGGCCCCGAACACCACGGTGGTGGTGCCCGAATCGTTGAGGATGAACTCCAGTTCGGCGGGAACCAGTCGCCAGTTCAGGGGCACGCAGACCGCGCCGATCTTTCCGCAGGCGAAGAACGTCTCGAGGAACTCGACGCCGTTCATGAGCAGGACACCCACGCGCTCACCGAACCCCACGCCGAGATCGAGCAACGCGTTGGCGATCCGGTTCGAACGCTCGTTGAACTCGTGGTAGGTGAATCGCCGGTCCGACGCAGGCTCGAAGATCGCCTCGAGGTTTGGGTCCCGGAATGCTCGCTTGGTCAGGAAGAGTCCGATGTTGTTGCGCATGCACACAGTCTCTCGCCTTCGCTACCGCTTCGGGCAGAGCCGCTGACCTGCCCCGGGGCACCCAGACGTACCGGTGTTCCAAACTTCTCCCCTGCCGTCACTTTCAGCGATGGAGCGATTACCGTACGTGACTGATGTTGTGGACACCGCTCACTCGGACGCGCCCGCGAGGACTGTTCCCGTTCGTACTCGCCGTGGGCGGTCTGATGCTGACAACAACGTCGTGTCTCGGGCTCTCGAAATCATCGGGTGCTGATGCACGACCGGCGGCCGACGCCGAGGTGCTCGATACCCAGGCCCCCGAGACCGTTGCGCCCACCGTGGCCAAGACCACCGAGCCCACCACAACGACAACGACCAGCACCACGACAACGACCACCACAACGACCACCCTGCCGCCTACCACCACCACCGAGGTACCGGTCCTGGACCGCGCCATCCGTGCCGTCGGGGGCCGCAGCGGCAGGGAGACCAAGCGCGTCCAGCAGCGCCTGCTCGATCTTGGCTTCTGGCTTCCGAAGACATCAGGCCGCTTCGACCACGCAACAGGCCAGGCAGTCATGGCGTTCCAGAAGTACACCGGTATCCGTCGCACCGGACGCGTGGACCTCACGACTGCGCGAGCACTCACCGAAGCGACCGCGAAGGCGCAGGCCCGCACGACGAACGGCAACCTCGTCGAGGTGGACAAGGACCGTCAGGTGCTGTTCTTCGTGAAGGACGGCGTGACCCAGTTCGTCCTCAACACCTCCACCGGCAACGGGCAGCACTTCCTCGAGCTCAATCAGAAGGTCGACGGCAAGTACGAGGCGGGCAGGGCGGTCACCCCCTCCGGCAAGTTCAAGATCAGCCGTCAGCGCGCAGACGGGTGGTGGGAGGGTGATCTGGGGAAGATCTACCGTCCCAAATACTTCAACGGCGGCAGGGCAATCCACGGCAGCTCGAGAATCCCGGCGCGTCCTGCTTCTCACGGATGTGTGCGGGTGAGTATTCCGGCGATGGACATGCTGTGGACGCTCGACTGGGTGGGCCGTGGCCTGCGGGTGTGGGTCTACGGCGAGGATGTGGAGGCCAAGAACAAGCCGATCCCGATCCCGCCGCCCACGACGACTCCGCGAAGCACCTCGTCGACAACAACCTCGTCAACGACCACCACGAGCACGACAACCACCACGACGCTCGCCCCGTCGCCGAACTAACGGCAGCAACCTGTTGGTCGCTGGTCAGTCGCCGCCGCCGAACATCATGACCCACTGCTCCTTGGTGCGGGGCTTGAACGCATAGTTGGTCTGCACCACCGAGCCGATGGCGGCACTCGACATCGGGTGGTACTTGTGGCCCGGGTACACGATCGTGTCCTCGGGCAGGGCCGCGAGGCGCTGCAACGAGTCGTACATCTGCCCACGATCGCTGCCTGGCAGGTCCGTGCGGCCGCACCCGTCGAGGAACAGCGTGTCGCCCGATACCAGGCACCCGTCAACCAAGAAGCACTGGGACCCGGGCGTGTGGCCGGGCGTGTGCAGCAACTCGATCTTGATGTCGCCGACCATGAGCGAATCACCGCCCTCGTGAGCGACGAGGTCGGAATCGGACAGCTCGGTCACCTTCTTTACCCACGGGATCTCGGCCTCGTTGCAGTGCACCTTCACGCCGACCTCGGCGAGCAGTTCGCGGACGCCCTCGAGCTTGAAGCCCATCATGCTCCCGCCCACGTGATCGGGGTGATAGTGGGTTGCGAGCGCACCCGTTACCCGCATTCCGTCGGCACCGACGATCTCGACCAATTCCTTCGCGCTGTAGGCGGGGTCCACCAGGACGCACTCACCAGTGGCCCGGTCGCCGATTGCGTAGACAAAGTTGACCATCTGCTGGGCAATCGGGTCGTCCACGGCGAAGTCCCGGCCCGAGAGCAGCTGACGGAAGTAGATGCGTTGGTCCACGACCAGATCGTACGCGCCCCACCGGGTGGCCTGCGCAGCATGCCGACAACCGGGTTGGGTGAACCCACTTGGCCGGGCCCCGGTTTGGCCGGAGCGACCCGCACGGAGTGACATAGTCCCCATGGCGCACGACATCCTCCCGGACGATCCGGACCTCCCGCTCCTCCACACGCGGAATTACGAGGTGAAGTCGTTCCTCAAGGACGAGAACACGGTCCTCATCCGGGGCGCGGTCATGGACCGAAAGCCGGGTGGCCTGTATGTGCCCGACGATGACGAGCCCCTCGTGATGCATCACATGATCGTGGACCTCACCGTTGCCTATCCCCAGATGGAGATCATCGACGCGGCAGTGGTGTTCGAGGCACACCCGCACACCACGTGCACGAACATCGTCGACCACTACCAGAAGCTGATCGGGCTGAACATCGCCAGAGGTTTCACCCACCGCATCCGGGAGCTGTTCGGTGGGCCGCGGGCCTGCACCCACACCACTGCGCTCATCCAGGCGATGGCACCGGTGGCCGTGCAGACGATCTGGTCGATGCAGGCAGTCCGGGCCAAGATGACCGGGACCTCGTTCAGCGAGTCGGTGACACCGGAGGAGCGCAAGCGCAGTCTCGCGATGAACCTCAACACCTGTCACGTGTGGGCCGAGGACGGCCCGAACATGTCGCTCATCAGCGCCGGTAACGAACTGCCCCCGCCGCTGCAGATCGTACGCCGCTACCGCGAGTTGGGCCTCGATGCGAGCGGCTGGTCCGAGACAATGCGCCCGAAGGGGTGATCCCTCAGAGCCGATCCCGGCGGATGCGCTCGCTTGCTTCCTTGAGCCGCCGCTTCTCGTCGGCGCTCAGGGCATCGATTCCCTGCGAGGAGATCTTGTCGAGCAGGCGGTCCACGTCGACCTGGTCAGATGCTGCGGGCGGGTTCGGTGGCGCCCACGGACCGCTGACAACCTTCTGTGCGGGCGCGGACTTCCCCTTCTTCTGCCGCGGCTGGCGCGCCGGACGCTTGGCACGGGCGCGCTTGACGCTCGATGACCGACTGAGGTTGGGGATCCAGGCCTGATCCGCGGCGAGGCCGTAGGAGCGGCCCACCAGCAACGCGATCGCGAGCGAGACCAGCGTCACCCAGAGTTCCTCGAACTGACGGTTGCCAAGACGCTGCAGGACCTCGGCCCCGACGAAGACCGCAGCAATGATCCAACCGGGAATCCCGAAGAAGAAGGGAACACGCGGGTGCTCTGCGATGAACAGCACGAAAATGGCGAGTTCCACGTAGCGAAGACCGACCAGACCCACATCGAGGCCGGCGGCAACCAGACCGGAACCGATGGTTATTGCCGCGAGGAGCACAGCGAAGCGCACCCTGCCAACCTGCGCCTCGAGGTCACGGCCGAACCACCAGAAGATGGCGATGGTGATGATGCCCCAGAGCACCTCGCCGTCGGTGACCACGGGCCACGTGACGAGTCTCCACACCTGCCCGGACCAGACCTTGTCCGGGAACATCACGAAGTGGGTGAGCACAGATGACTCGACGGCATACACGAAGATCGTGAGCGCACTGAGCAGAGCGACGAGGACCGTCGTGGTCACATCGAGAGCACCGATGCGGAACCACGGATCGTCCTGTTGACGTCGCTGGGGGATCGAAAACCGGAAACGGCCAGCCATTGCGGTCCCCACCCTACTGGCAGGTGGGCGCGCTCTGAGTGCCACCAGTTACTTGCTGAGAGCAACTATTATCAGTCCTCGTGAACAGCGAAGCGGTGGCCAACCCGAACCTCGGCAACGAGCGCGTTCGGGTCGCTCCGGTACGGTGGCCAGCGCCGTGAGTTCCAACCCAATCGTCACCCTTCGTCGACACAAGGACTTCCGTCGACTGTGGACTTCGGCCATGGTGTCGGACCTCGGCACCTGGATGCAGGCCGTGACCGTAACGGTGCTCGTGGCCACCAATAGCAAGAGTTCCGGGGCCACCGCGCTCGTCTTCTCGAGCCTGTTCATCCCACAGGGGCTGATGTCGCCGATCGGTGGGCTTGTCGCCGACCGTTTCGACCGTCGGCGGGTCGCCATGACCATGCAGTGGGTGCAAGCGGTCCTGGCGGGTGTGCTTGCTCTGACCGTTCACAGCGGTGTCACCTCGGCGTACACGCTCTCGGCGATCGTGTTTCTCCAGGGCTGCGCTAGCTCGCTCGGCAACCCGGCGTTCCAGGCGATGATCCCACTACTCGTGCCACGCGAGGAACTACTCGGAGCGCTGTCGCTGTCGGGCATGACGTGGAACAGCGGCAGGGCCGTCGGCCCGATGCTCGCGGCGATCACCACGAGCATCTGGGGCCCTGCCGCGAGCATTACCGGCAACGCGGTCAGCTTCGTTGCGATGGCCTTCGTGATGATGACAATCCGCAGGCCCCTGCACGGCGGCGGAACGGTGAAGATGACCCAGGCATTCGGCGAGATCGGCCGCGCCATCACGCTGGCCCGGCGTACACCGGGCACGCGAACGATGATCATCAGCACCGTCTTTGTGCAGTTGTGCTGCGCCATGACCTTCAGCACGATCCCCACGTACGCAGCCTCCGTCACCGACTGGGAGCGCTTCTGGATGGTGCTCTACGTCTCGATGGGCATCGGCGCGCTCGCCGCAGGGTTCTGTGTGGCGGGGATGACCGCGCTCATCGGGCGTTCCCGCGTGCTCACGCTCGTGCCCCTCATCTCGTGCTTCGCGATCCTCCTTGCATCACAGGCACACTCGTCGTACCTCGCTGTGATCGCCACGATGTTGTTCGGCATGTCCGCACCGATCTCCTTCATCACGATGGGTGCGGTTGTCCAGCGTGATGCACCCGAGCAGTTCCGCGGTCGAGTGCTGTCCATCTACTCGGCCCTCGTTGGGCTCGCGTTCGGCGGCTTCTCGATCATCAACGGCTACCTCGCGGACAAGGTGCTCGGCCTGCGCACCACGCTGTGGCTGTCGTCACTCGTCCTCGCGATGTACGTGATCACCGTGCAGTTCCTCTGGCCCTCGTGGAAACAGATCGTCAACGGTTCCGACTCGCCGCCGCGCTGGCGCCCCGAAGCTCTCGAGGGGCGCCGCGACGAGTCCGCCCGGGTGGGCTGACTACAGGCCAAGCTGGTTCTTCAGCTCCAGCACGAGCCGGTCGATCGGGAGGGCGCCGAGAGCCCGGAACCTGACGATTCCGTCGGTCCCCACGATGAGGAAGGCCGGCGTGGCGAGGAAGCCGAGCGCGGCAGCAGCGCTCGATGCCGCGTCGTCGACCAGCACCGGGAACGGCCATTCCTCGCGGACCAGCCAGCTCGAGACCGGGTCCGCCGCACCGTCCCGATCGGGGCCGGTCACCAGGGTGATGACATTGAGCGCCTCGGGGGTGAGGTAAGCGTGGTGCCACTGCACGAGCGCCTCCACTTCCGCCTGGACGTCTGCATCCGCACGGTTGATCGCGACCACGAGGGTCGGCTTGCCCGGCTTGATGGAGATCGATCGGCTGCCGAACGTCTTGCCGTCGATCCGCGGGACCGACTTGCCCAACGAGTTGTCGGACGCACCCGCCTCCGGGGTGGGGAGCGGTTCCCCCGTGATCCGGACCGGCTGCACCTGGAGGAGCGTGATGAGCTTCGGCGTGCTCGACCCACCCGTGGAGACGACGACAACGACAGCGATCACGGCAGCGATCACGGTGCCGAGAGCCACGAAGAGGATCCGGCGCTGATTGCCGCCCGAGGAGGGTTCGGGCACACCCGACGGCGGGGACTTTGGGCTGGTTGTCATCTGGGCTCCTGACGAACGTGGCCATGCGAGTATGCCCCACGGTCCGTCGACCAGACTGGGCGCGTGCCGCGCATGACCGCTCCCGACATCGAGGGGTTCCTCGCGCAACCACACGTGGGGGTGCTGGCCACGCTGCGCCGGAATGGCTTGCCGTACACCGTCCCGGTGTGGTTCCACTGGGACGGCACTGCTGCCTGGATCACCGGGACCTACGAGCGTGTCTGGTGCAGACAGTTGTTCGCGGACCCGCGAGCGTCGCTGTGCGTCGAGGCGATGTCTCCCGCTGCCGGGCACGTGGGGATGGACGGCACGGTAACCGTGCACGAACTACCGGACTTCAACATCTGGCCGATGTCTGCACGGCTTGTCGACAAATACGTCCGGCAGCCAGCCGGGGATGCCGCAGCCGATGCGTTCCTCGCCAACATGCGCACCGAGCACCGCCTCCTGTTCCGCCTCGAGCCCGCTGTGTTCCGCGCAATCGACATGCGCGTCTACCGAGGCAAGCGGGCGGACCGCGAGTACCAGGCCGGGACGTGACCCGCTGACGGCCGGACGGTCAGTCGTCGCGTGAGCCCATCTGGACGTTGAGGTCGATCTGCACGCCGTCGCGGAGCACCCGTACCATGTTGGTGGTGCCGGGCATGATGGTCCGCAACACCTCGCCCAACTGCTCGATTGTCGAGATGTCGGTGTTGGCGACCTTCTTGATCATGTCGCCAACCTCGATGCCCGCCTTGCCCGCACCGCTGCCGTCAGTGACCGAGACGATGGTTACGCCGCTCGGGGTCTGGCTCACGCTCACACCGAGGAACGCTGTCGGCGTTGCCGTCGGGGTCCTGCCGGCCTCGAGGTCCTCCAGCAGCGGCTTGATGCTGTCGATGGCGATGGCGAACCCGATGTTCTGGGCGTCGGGGATACCGGCGGAGTTGATCCCGATGAGGTGACCCCGTGCATCAACGAGCGCGCCGCCCGAGTTGCCGTGGTTGATCGGTGCATCGGTCTGGATCAGGCCGTAGAGCGTGACGGTGCTCGACTCCCTGAGGGAGCGGTCGAGCGCCGACACGATGCCACGCGTGATCGTCGGGCTGTCGCCGAGGCCCAGTGCATTGCCTATCGCAACAACATCGTCACCGACCCGGAGGCCGGACGAGTCCCCGAGCGTGATCGGCGTGAGGTTCGTCGTGTCGGTAAGACGCATGAGCGCAATATCGAAGTCGGGGGCCTTGCCAAGAACCTTCGCCTCCCGCACGGTGCCGTCGCTCATCTTCAGCGTGAAGACCGCGCCGTCCACCTCGCGCCCAGACTCGTCCTGCACGGTGACCACATGAGCGTTGGTGAGGACGAGACCGTCACTCGAAATGATGACGCCCGAGCCGGCAGCGACCGGCTGGATCGCACCGGAACTGTCGGCACGGCTGACCTCGACGGCCACTACGGAGGGCCCGACCATGGTGATCAGGTCGTGCAGTTCCAAGCTGGCCGCCGGGTCCTTCGAGAGCGTTGACCCTGCCGGCAGCGTGGTGGCTGTTGCTGTGCTCACGGGCTTGTCGATGCTCGCCAGCGGCACCATCACCGTGCGCGAGGAGGTGTTGTCGGTGAGCTTGACGGTGCCGAAGGCAACGGCTGCAGAGACGACCGCACCCACCAACCCGCCAACGACGGCGGCCCGGAGGGTGCGGTTCGGGGATCGCTGCGCCTTCGGGATGGGCGTCGACATCGGGCGATTCCCGTATGGATTGCCGGGGGTCACACCGGAGGGTGGGGGCAACGGCGAGCCTTGGGCCATCCACGGATTGGGACGATCTGGAGTCATGTTTGTCATCCTGTCAGCGGGCACGACGGTTCACTCGTGCAGCAGGTTGTTCCCCGAGATCATGCCGAATCGAACCTGTGCCCACGCTGAACCTTCCTGAAGGGCTCTTCAGGTTCGATCAGTCACAATGCGCGACACAATGACGGACATGCGCATTCTGGTTGTGGAGGACGACAAGCGTCTCGCCGCCGCCCTCCGTCGCGGGCTCGAGGCCGAGGGCTTTGCCGTGGACGTGGCCGCCACCGGCACGGACGGCCACTGGATGGCCACCACAACGGATCACGACCTCATCCTCCTCGACATCATGCTTCCGGGGATCAACGGGCTCCGCCTGTGCGCGGACCTGCGCGCCCGCGGCATCGCCACCCCCATCCTCATGCTGACCGCCAAGGACGGAGAACTCGACGAGGCCGAGGCGCTCGATACGGGGGCGGACGACTTCTTGTCCAAGCCCTTCTCGTACACCGTGCTCCTCGCGCGTGTCCGGGCCCTGCTGCGCCGCTCGACATCGCCGACCGCAACCGTGCTCCGCTCCGGCGACATCGAACTCGACCCGGTTTCCCGAACGTGTACCCGTCTGGGCGAGCCGGTTTCACTCACCACGAAGGAACTCGCCGTGCTCGAGTACCTCCTCCGGCGCGCCGGCGAGGTGGTACCGAAAACTGACATCCTCGAGCACGTCTGGGACTTCGCGTACGAGGGTGGGCCGAACGTTGTCGAGGTGCACGTGTCCGCACTGCGGCGCAAGCTTGGCGACGGCTCGATCGAGACGATCCGCGGCGGCGGCTACCGAATGGTTTCCCGTGCCCAGTAACCGCACCAGCTGGTTCCGACGGCGGTCGATCCGCTTCCGCGTAACCGTCGCTGCGTCTGCTGCCCTGCTCGTTGCGCTCGTGGTCGGTGCCTTCGCCCTCATCGCCCTTCAGCGCAGGTCGATGGTCGACGAGATCGATCGAAGCCTCCGTGACCGAATCGTCGGTCTGATTGACAGCGCCCGGCTGGGCCAACTGACGTCAGCGGTGCCCGTGACGGGCCGCGAGACCGGCATCGTGCAGATCATTGCCCTGGACGGCACGGTGCTCGCCTCCACACCAGGTCTCTCGACTGTCGCCGTGCTCGACCGGGTCCGCCCGAGCACCGGCTCGCCGGCGTATGCGTCGGTGAAGGACCTCAATGTATTCGGCGACGTGAAGGACGACTGGCGGATCGCTGCGATGGAAGTGGATTCGCGCATCGGCCCGGTCGGCATCTACGCCGCTACGACGCTCGACGGCGTGAACCACCTGAGCAACCGGCTGACGCTGCTCTTCGCTACCGGTATCCCGCTGCTCGAGGCACTGCTCATCCTCGTGGTGTGGTTCGCGGTCGCCCGCGCTCTGCGCCCGGTGGAGCTACTGACGACACAGGTAGACCGCGTGGACCCCGAGCACCTGGAGTTCCGGCTGACGCAGGAGCCCACCGGCGACGAGATCGAGCACCTGACATCCACGATGAACAACCTGCTCAAGCGTCTGCACCTTGCCCGGGAGCGGGAGCGTCGCTTCGCCGCTGATGCGAGCCACGAGCTGCGCAGCCCGCTCGCCGCAGCGCGGCTCGGCCTCGAGGTGGCCGTCGCCCACCCCGATCGAACGGACTGGCAGGAGGTCGCTGCGGACACCCTCGAGGAGCTGGGCCGGCTGGAGGCCCTGGCGCGTGACCTGCTGGACCTCACCCGGCTCGACACAGCCCGGACCGAGGCGGCCGCGGGACCCGTCGATCTGCAACCCGTGGTGCACACCGAGCTCGAGCTCCGCCGCCTCCGCAGGCCCGAGCTCGGCTACACCTGCGACCTCTCGACAGTGGCGGTGAACGGCGTTCCGGAGTTGCTGCTCCGGGCGCTGCGCAATGCGCTGGACAATGCCGAGCGTCACGCTCGGTCGCGGATCTCCGTATCGCTCGTTCGCGAAGGCTCCGATGCTGTGCTCACGGTAACCAACGACGGTCTGTCGATCGATCCGCAGGACCGCGAGCGCGTCTTCCAGCCGTTCGTGCGCCTCGACGAGAGCAGGTCCTCCGACAGCGGGGGAACCGGCCTCGGGCTCGCAATCGTGGCCGACATCCTCCGCGCCCACCGTGGTACGGCCACGTTCGTTGACCCACCGAATGGCGGGGGGACAGCGCTCGCACTCCGGATTCCGGTGCTGACGCCGAACAACTGGCTCGCGCCCGGAACGCCGGCGGTTCCCGGACCCGTCTGACCGGGGTGGTGCCGGACCGCCTGCGGTCCCGGCGTGTCATGCGCCGGACCGGCTCGTGGTTAGCGTGAGACGCCCATGTCCTCGGTCGTCTCGGCATTCCTGATCAGCTTCGCCTTCATCTTTGTCGCCGAACTCGGCGACAAGAGCCAGTTGATGGCCCTCACCTTCGCCACGCGGTTCCCGATGCGGGTCGTGCTCGCGGGCATCACCACCGCCACTGCCGTCGTGCACGCGATATCGGTGGGCATCGGCGCCGCTGTCGGTGCAGCGTTGCCTACCCGTCCCATCAAGGTGGCCGCTGCGGTTGCGTTCGTGATCTTCGCGCTCTGGACACTGCGCGGCGACCGATTGACCGACGAGGAGCGGGAGCGGGCGCGCGAGGGGAGCCGGAGTGCGTTCTGGGTCGTGACCGTGGTGTTCTTCCTCGCCGAACTCGGCGACAAGACGATGCTTGCCACCATCACCCTCGCCACCGAGCATGGCATCCTCGGAACGTGGCTCGGCTCCACCGTCGGGATGGTCCTCGCGGACACGCTCGCGATCGTGGTGGGGCGTCGCCTCGGGGCACGGTTGCCCGAGCGTGCGATCCGCATCGGCGCGGCGCTGCTGTTCTTCGCCTTCGCGCTCTGGATGTTCGTCGAGGCTGCTTCCGCCTGACGGCGGATCAGGTCTCTGTGGTCAGACGGGCGAGCGCCAGCGGAGGTCGCTCGGCGAGGTTGAGCGTCTCGTGCGCACCGTTCGGGCGCAGGAGCTCGAGTCGGTCACTCGCGAAGGCTGCTGCGGCCGGCGTGCGCGCCAGCACGGTGGCCATCACCTCGGCTGCCTGACGGGACAGGCTGTGGAGATCCTGGTGACGGTGCAAGCGCGTACCGAGGTCCACCTGTCCGATTGCGGTGGCACCGAAGCTCGCTGCCACGTCGATGAGCATGGCGATCTCTGCGCCCCACCCCTCGACGATCGGGATCCGTTCGATGTGCTCACGGCGCACTGCGTATTCCCCCGAGAGCGGTTGCTGGAGACCGGCGAGCTCCGGGAAGAACAGCGAGATGAGCGGACGGGCGACGAGCTCGGTGGTTCGCCCACCCCCACCGTTGTCGGTGGGACGCGCATAGTTGCCCTTCACGAGCGTCATGGTGTTCTCCAGCAGCAGCGGCATCACCAGCCGGGTTACCCACGAGGCCTCGAAGCTCGTGACATCCCCGTCGCACCACACCACGAAGTCCCCCGAACTCGCGGCGAGCGTGGCCCAGAGCGCATTGCCCTTGCCGCTACCCCGCCCGTAGAGGGCGTGCACTTCGTCGATGTGGACCACCCTCGCCCCGGCCTGACGGGCCACGTGACCCGTGCCGTCCTGCGAGCGGTCGTCGAGCACCACCAGTTCGTCCACCAGCGGGTTCGGGCCGGCGAGCAGCGGAAGGACCTTGCCGACCAGCTCGCCGATCGTGCTGGCCTCGTTGCGGCAGGGGATGCAAACCGAGACCGTCCGGTTGCCCTTGGCCGCCACGGCACTGCCGAGATCCCAGGCCGAGGTGTCGAACGTGCGAACACCGTCCGCCGTCATGGCTGCGCCCGCCTGTACGTTGCGGAACCGTGCTGATCTACGGAGTGGTGAACGCGTCGCCGGACTCGCTGAACGCGGACTCGATTGTGACGGGGCCGGACACCGCGCTGGCCAGAGCCCAGATGTTGCTCTCCCAGGGGGCCGACGCCATCGATCTCGGGGGCCAGGGCTCCACCGACAACGCGACCGTCGTGCCGTGGCAGACCGAGTGGGAACGCCTTGAACACGTGGTTCCTGCCCTGGCAGCGCTCGGCGTGGGACTCAGCGTGGACACCTGGCGACCCGAGGTGGCCCGCCGGGCACTCGGAGCGGGGGCCACCGTGATCAATGCTGCGGACGGCATGCAGACCGACGAGATGTGGCAGGTGGCGGCCGACTTCGACTGCCCGATCGTGGTGCCGTTCCTGTCGGGCCCGAATCCGCGCGAGATGGAGCACGTCCGCACGGACCCCGTCGGCACGATTGTCGACTTCTTCGAGGCACGTCTCGCCGACGCCGACCGCTACGGCCTGCGACACCGGTGCATCATCGACCCCGGCACCGGCTTCGCCCCCAGCAACTGGCCGTGGGAGGAGCGCTACCTCTACCAGAAGCGTGTGTACAGCAATCTGGACGCGCTCCGCCGATGGGGACTGCCGCTCTACATCGCGCTGCCGTGGAAGGACACCCCACAGCACTGGGAACTCATGGAGATCGTGTTGCGCCAACAGCCCGAGTACGCACGGGTGCACTATCCCGACAGAGTGCGGGCGATGGAGCAGCGTCTCGGCTTGGGCTGAGCCCGCCCGGATCATCCTTGCCACGTGATCAGCCCTCTGCGCCGACGAGCGCAGAAAGCTCACCGATCGGCCACACGCCGCCCTTGGGAATCAGGTCGTCCCACGCCTCGGGGCAGCGCTCCGGTGCGACGTCGGAGAGCGGGTGCAGCACGAAGCGGCGCTGGGCGATGCGCGGGTGCGGAACGAGGAGGTCCTCAGTGCTGATGGTGGCGTCGTCGTAGAACAGCAGGTCGATATCAAGCGTGCGGGGCCCCCAGTGCACGATTCGCTGCCGGCCCGCCATCGCCTCGATGCGCTGGCAGCGGCGGATGAGCGCGAACGGGTCGAGCGGCGTCTCCACCACGGCAACCATGTTGAGGTAGGCGCCCTGTTGGTCCGGTCCCCCGACCGCATCGGTCTCGTAGACGCGGGACACGCGGACAACGGAGCCGAGCTGTTCGACACCGAAGCGGAGGAACCCGACACGGTCGCCGAGGTTGCTCCCGAGCGCAACGATGGCGAGGTGCTGCTGACTCGCCGGCACATTGAGCTGCTTGCGATCGCGACGGATGCTCACCGCAGTCGACTGCAGGTCCTCGGGAATCGGCGGGCGCAGCTTGGTCAGCGTGACCTCCACCGCCTCGACACGATCGACGAGCAGCGCCTCGGCGGCGATGCGGTGCGCGAGGCGCTCGAGCAGAAGGTCCTTGGACTCCCGCATTACGGCTGCTGCGCGCTCGGCAACCAAGCCGTAGTGGGCGGTGTCGGCAAGTTCGTCGGAGAACCCCGCGTCCGACAGGTCCACCTCGAGCACGAGACTCACCTCGAGGGGCTGTGGCGACTCGCGCTCGTGCGGCAAGACCCCCACGAGTGTCATTACACGAAGTCCGTTGATCTCGATCCGGTCCATGGCGACCCCCTCTCTCGCGGCACGTTATCTACGGCTGGTGTCGAACCCCCGTGGCCCGACCGGCTCGAACAGGTCAGCCGTTGGCCGTGCGCCGTTCCTGCAGAAGAGCAGTGACAACCTTGCCGTCGGCCTGCCCCTTCGTGGCTTTCATCACACGGCCGACGAGCGCACCCGCGGCCTTCTCCTCGCCCGCGCAGTACTTGCCCCAAGCAGCAGGGTCTCCCGCAATGGCCTCGTCGACTGCCACGGCAATCGCGCTCGTGTCCATCGCTTCGTAGCCCTTCGACCTCGCGATGGCCGCTGGGTCCGCACTGCCGGTCTCCAGCATCGTTGCCAGCACGTCCTTGGCCTGGGTAGCGGTGAGTTCACCGCTGCGCTCCATCACCGTGAGTCTCGCGAGTCCGTCCGCCGGCACGGCGGGGTTCGGGCCCGCCTCTGCGAAGGCCTGCTGGACGTATACGAGTACACGCTCCCCGACCCCGCCCGCGTTGACCGACGCGAGTACGTACTCGTCCTGACCGCGATCGACGACTGTCCACACTGCGGCGCTGTTGGCGGGTACCCCGAGGAAGGCGCCGAGCGATGCCCGCCGGGCCGCAGGGAGCACCGGCATCGCGCTGCGCACCCGCTCGATCCACTCACGGTCGGGCACGAGCGGCACGAGATCCGGCTCAAGGAAGTAGCGGTAGTCGTCCGCATCCTCCTTGACGCGCAGGGTGTGGGTGCGCCCGTCGCTCTCGTTCCAGTGCCGGGTCTCCTGACGGATCCGGTCTCCCGCCTCGAGAAGGTCGACCTGACGCCGTGCCTCGTACTCGATGGCCCGGCCGAGGGAACGTACCGAGTTCACGTTCTTGATCTCGCAGCGGGTGCCGAGCGGTTCTCCCGGCCGGCGCACCGACACGTTCGCGTCGACTCGCATCGAGCCCTCTTCCATCTTGGCGTCCGAGGCCTCAATGGCAACGAGGATCGCCCGCAGTTCGTTGACGTAGTCCTTGGCCTGGTCGACCGTGCGGATGTCTGGCCGGGACACGATCTCCACGAGCGGCACACCGGCACGGTTGAAGTCGATGAGACTGCCCTCGCTGCCGTGGATCCGCCCGTCGCCGCCAACGTGGGTGGACTTGCCGGTGTCCTCCTCGAGGTGCGCTCGCTCCACACCTATCCGCGTGCCGTCGGGAAGGTCCAAGAAGCCGTCGAGGTTGAGCGGCTGGTCGTACTGGCTGATCTGGTACGCCTTGGGCATGTCCGGGTAGAAGTAGTTCTTCCGGTGGAACGTGCACGGTTCGATCCGGCAGTTGAGCGCGAGGCCCACCCGCATCGCGAGCTCAACAGCATGCTCGTTGAGTACCGGGAGCGCACCGGGGAGCCCGAGGGTGACGGGGTCGATGTGCACGTTTGCGTCGTCGCCGAAGCGGTTCGGGCTCCCGCTGAACAGTTTCGTGCGCGTGGCGAGCTCCACATGCACCTCGAGGCCCACGACCAATTCCCATCCGGGGACGATCTGCTCGCTCACTTTGCGGCCTCCTCGAGCGCTGCGGCGACACGGAACATCACCGGTTCGCCGAGTGTCGGCGCCATGATCTGCACGCCCGCCGGAAGCCCAAGCTCGGCCGTGCCGAACGGCACGCTCATCGCCGGGTGTCCGACGAGGTTGGTCGGGATCGTGTACGTGTCGCAGAGGTACATGGCGAGCGGGTTGTCCCCCTTGGACCCCAACTCGAACGCGACCGTCGGAGCCGTGGGTGTGAGCAGCACGTCCGCCTTTGCGTACGCGGCAGCGAAGTCGTTGGCGATGAGACGCCGGATCTTGAGGGCCTTGCCGTAGTAGGCGTCGAAGTAGCCCGCAGACAGCGCATAAGTGCCGATCATGATGCGGCGCTTCACCTCGTCGCCGAAACCAGCGGCGCGGGTGGCGCTGTACATCGCGTTCGTGTCCGGCGCCTCGACCCGCATGCCGAAGCGCACGCCGTCGTAGCGTGCGAGGTTGCTCGACGCCTCTGCCGGGGCCACGAGGTAGTAGGCGGTGAGCCCGTAGGTGAACGCAGGCACCTGAACGTCGACGATGCTCGCGCCCTGCGCCTCAAGCGCCGCGAAGGCCGCATCGAGGCGGGCCATGATGCCGGGATCAGCCCCAGCGGGCAGGTCGGTGATCCGCCCGATGCGAAGGCCCTCAACACCCTTGCCGAGCTCCTGACGCAGTTGCATCGCCGGCTGGGGGATGCTCGTCGAGTCCCGGGCGTCGTGACCGCTGATGACCTCCATGAGCAACGCAGCGTCCTCGACGGTGTGCGTGAACGGGCCGATCTGGTCGAGGCTGCTCGCGAAGGCGATCAGGCCGTACCGGGACACAGCCCCGTAGGTGGGCTTCACGCCCACCACTCCGCACAGCGCTGCGGGCTGGCGGATGGACCCTCCCGTGTCGGAGCCGATGGCGACGGTTGCGAAGTCGGCGGCCACGGCGGCTGCTGAGCCGCCGGACGACCCTCCGGGCACGCGGGACGTATCAAGCGGGTTCCGTGTGGGGCCGAAGGCGGAGTTCTCCGTGGAGGAACCCATGGCGAACTCGTCGAGGTTGGTCTTGCCGACGAACACGGCGCCGGCGGCCGCGAGGCGCTCAACGACCGACGCGTCGTACGGCGGCTTCCAGCCCTCGAGTATCCGGGAGGAGCACGTAGTGGGGACCCCACGGGTGCACAGGTTGTCCTTCAGCGCGATCGTGACACCGGCGAGCGGGCCCGGATCCTCGCCGGCAGCAACCCGCCGGTCGATGTCTGCTGCGCGGGCTCGCGCCGCATCCTGCGTCACCAGGTTGAACGCGTGGATCTCCGCCTCACGGGAGGCGACGCGCGCAAGGTGCTCCTCGAGCACGTCGGCTGCACGGAGCGAACCGGAACGAACCCCTGCCGCCGTATCGACCGCTGTGCGCGGCGTCACAGGTCGATCCCGAGGATCGGCGGGACGCGGAAGCGGCGCTGCTCGGCGGCCGGAGCCATGGCGAGCACCTCGTCACGATCCAGGGTCGGCTGCTCGACGTCGGGGCGCATGACGTTCACCAGCGGGAACGGTTGGCTCATCGGCTCAACATCCGAGAGATCGAGAGCATCGATGTCCTCGAAGTGGTCGAGCATCTTCGCGAGTTGCTCGGTGTAGCGGTCGAGGTCTGCCTCGGACATGTCCAGGCGGGCCAGTTTGGCCACCTTCGCGACGTCGGCCCTAGTGATATGAACGGACACAAGGGGCGAGGATACGGCCCGCGGGCCTCGGTCAGCCTGCTGCGCCCTGATCCGGCTCGTCCGGGGGCGAATCCTCGCCAGTGACGACACCGGCCGGCACGTCCCCGGCGACGTCGTCGTTCTCGACGGTCTCGTCAGCCTCGACGGTCTCGGGCCGACGGGAATCCCAGACGAGCCACGCCACGGCACCGACGAAGACGATCATCGAGACCCAGGTATTCACCCGGAGTCCGGCGATCTCATTGGCGCGATCGATCCTCAGGCTTTCCACACCGAATCGCAGCGCCGAGTACCCAACGAGGTACATCGCGAGCAGGCGACCCGGCCGGGGCTTCGGGTACCGGTCGATGAGGATGAGGCCGACGCAGATCAGCACGTTGCCGATCGACTCGTACAGGAAGGTCGGATGGAACAGCGTGCCCGAGTCGTATCCGAGCGGCAGGTGATCGTCGTCCACTCGCAGACCCCACGGCAGCGTGGTGGGACGGCCGAACAGTTCCTGGTTCCAGTAATTGCCCCACCTCCCGATCGCCTGCGCAAGTGGGATGCTCGGTGCCATGATCGTCGCGATGCGGCGCGCGCTGATGCCCTGCCGCTTGGCGGCGGCGATCCCGACGATGATCCCGGCGATGAGGCCACCCGGGATGCCGAGACCCCCCTGCCAGATTTTCGGGATGTCGGCAAGGTCGTTCTGGTAGCGGCTCCAGTCGGTGATGACGTGGTAGATCCGCGATCCGATCATCCCGGCGATCACGCTCCAGATGATCACGGTCGATATCTGGTCCTTGTTGCCCCACTGCTTCTTCTCGGCGCGGTACGAGGCCAACCAACCTGCGGCGAGCACGCCCAGACCGATCATCAGGCCATACGCGCTGAGGCTCAGCGGACCGAGCTTGATCGACCCGGTGCCGGGGCTCGGGATCGCAGCAACAAGGGTGTGGGGGACGGGGAGCATCAAGGCGTTCAGCGCCCGGCAACCCGGAGACCGAACGCCACAGACCGCTCAAACACGAGGTCCTTGTCGTAGTCCATCGTTGCAACGTGGTAGCTGCGCTCGAGAGCAACGCGCTCGACCGGACCCGCAAAGCCGGCAGCGAGGAAATCCGCCTGCGCCGGGTCCACCACGTGATCCTGCGGCGAGTTGAGCAGGAGCAGCGGCATCGTCATTGACGAGTACCTCGGTGCGAGGTCCTCAAGGCCTGCCATGAGCGAGAGCAGCGGGTTGATGGGCGTGCCCTCGTACGCCGTTTCCCTCACGTCCGGGTCCGCGATGTCCGAACCGATCCCAGGGATCACCGACATCCCCTGCTCGAGGAAGTCCTCGAGCATCTCAATGACCTCTGGCGGCTGGGGCTGGGTGGCCGGGTTGATGCAGACGAGCCCGAGCACCTCGGGGTGCATCGATCCGACCCACAGCGTGAGGGCCCCGCCCATGCTCAGGCCGGCGACGACGACACCCGAAGAACGGGAAGCAAGCCGCTGGTAGGCGTCCTCCGCCGCTGCCGTCCAGTCCGCCCACGTGGTTGGCACCATGTCCTCCACGTGGGTTCCGTGACCGGGCAGACGCGGGAGTTCGACGTGGAAGCCGGCCGCCGCGAATGCCTCGGCGACACCGCGCATTGATCCCGGGTTACCGGTGAACCCGTGGATGCAGAGCGCACCGGGGGCGCCCTGCTCGGCGACGTGCGACCACGGATCAGCGCCGGGGAGAATCGGATGGCTCATGGACAAGTGTTTAGCAGCAAGTGCAGGGAACTGAGTGCGGTTCCCGGGGCACCCGCGTTCCGCGACGGTCCGGACGCGTAGCCTGTCCGGGAATGCCCCAGAGCCCCGCCAAACGGCCTCCCTACGGAGCGCGACGCGTCTCGCCGTCGCGTCCCCGCGGCCGACGCCGAGCGGACATGAGTACGTGGGCAGCGGTCGTCCCGGTGCTCACGCTTGTTCCCGGTTGGCTGCTCGCCATGGCACTGTTCTGGCTGCCGCTGCGGCTTGCCCTGCACACGAGGTTCTGGGTGTTCTGCCTGATCTACCTCGCAATCGGCACGCTGCTCTTCCTCCGGCCGGTGCAGCGTGTGGCACTCGTTCGGCTCGTCGGTGCGCGCCGCCTCACCCGTGACGAGCGGGCGATCGTGGACCCGGTGTGGGGACAGCTCACGCAGTCGATGAGGTCATCGCCGCGGCGTTACGTCCTCGCCGTTCTCGACGCCGACGACCTCAACGCGTTCGCGTGCGGGGGTCACCTCGTGGTCGTCACCTCCTACGCCATCAACGTCCTGCCGGACTTCGAGCTGAGCGGGGTGCTCGCCCACGAACTCTGCCACCACCTCGGTCTCCACACGATCGCCCTCACCGTCCGGCACTGGCTCGGAATGCCGGTGACCGTGCTCGCACGCATCGGCTTCTTCCTCGAGCACGTCGCCCAGGCAGCGACGGCCTCCTTCGCCCGTCGGTCGGGTGGGCTCACGATCGTCGGCACCGCGATCGCCACCGTGCTCCGGATCGGCGCGTGGCTGATGCTCGTCACCGTCTTGCTGTCGAACGCCCTGTCGAACCTCGTCGGTCGCACGGCCGAGTTCGAGGCAGACAAGCGGGCCGTTCAGCTCGGCTACGGTCCGGCGCTGTCGGCGGCCCTCCGTCGCTTCGTGAGCACCGGACATGCTCCCCCGCCGAACTCGTGGAGGGCGCGGGCGTTCGCCTCGCACCCATCAGCGCGCCTGCGGATCGCCCGGATCGACGCGCAACTGCGCGAGCGGCAGCGGCACCCCGACCGGTCCCGCCGTCCGCTGCAGGCCTGAACCCCCAACGACCCTGCGGTCAGACGGCCCGGGCGTACACCGCGTACAACGGGTCGCCGGGCGTGCCGGGCGGGGTGCGCAGTTCGATAACCGGCTCGTCCCACCCGAGTCCGGGTTGTGCACTCCGCCGGTAGTACAGGGCGACGAGCAGGCCGTGCTGCTCCTCGCTGGTCTTCGTCCAGCCCTGGATGACCTTCGTCGGGAAGTAGCGGTTCGAGAACGTATTGACGAACAGACCCCCAGACCTGAGCACACGGCGGACCTCGCTGAACACATCGATCGGGTGGATCAAGTAGTCCACGGACACACAGCACGTCACAGCGTCGAAGGAGGCGTCCTCGAACGGGAGCGTCGGGTCGTCGTTCAGGTCGTAGACGACGGCCTCGCTCGCCTGTTGGTTGGCAGTGAGCTCCGCAGCATTGAGCCCGAGTACCACGAGCTCCGCCGGGGCAGTCCGGAAGTGCGAGATCCACGACGACATGAGGTCCAGCACCCGGCCCCCGAGCCCGAGTTCCTCGTACAGCGCGCCGACCGCTGCGATCGCACGGTCGTCGATGTGGGTGACAAAACGGTCGTGCTCGTAGAACATGGTGTCAGGGAGTGGGTCCACCCGGGAGAAGAACCCGGGAGGGAACGGCAACTCCTGCGGGGGGCCCAGATCCGGCCGCCCGGCAGCCCCGTCACCCGGCGTTTGCGTCGTTTCGTCGCTCACAGACCCCACGATGGCACGCCCAGCGCCGTTCGGGAGTGTCGCAGGGGCCCCCGGGCTTCTAGCCTCAGCAGTGATGTACCGCTATCTGTGGACCCCACTGACGCTCGGACCGGTGACGGTGCGAAACCGCATCGTGTTCTCGGCGCACCTCACGAACTACGCCCGGGACGGCAAGCCGACCGAACAGCACGCCGCCTATTACGGCGCCCGGGCGGCCGGCGGGGCGGGGCTCATCATCACCGAGGAGCACTCGACCCATCCGACGGACTGGCCGTACGAGAAGCTCATCCACGGCTTCCACCGTGATGTCATCCCCGGGTACCGCCGCATCACCGACGAGGTGCACCGTCACGGCGTGCCGATCTTTGCCCAGATCAACCACAACGGTGGCCAGGCATCTTCCATGTACTCGCGGCTACCCGTGTGGGCACCGTCACCGGTGGCCGACCCGCTGTTCCGCGAGGTGCCCAAGGCCGTGTCGCATGCCGAGATCGCCGACATCGTCGCCGGGTACGCACTCGTGGCAGAGCACTGCGCCGAGGGTGGCTTCGACGGCATCGAACTGCAATGCTCCCACTCTTCGATCGTGCGCGGGTTCCTCTCGCCGGCAACGAACAAGCGCACCGACGAGTACGGCGGCAGCCTTGTGAACCGGGTGCGCATCCTCGCCGAGATCGTTGCGGCCGTTCGCAAAGTGGTCGGGAACCGCCTGGCGCTCGGCGTGCGCATCTGCGGCGACGAGTTCATCGACGGGGGAACCACGATCGACGAGGCCGTCGAGGTAGCAAAACTGGTTGAGGCAACCGGCCAGGTGGATTACATCAACACCTCGATCGGGGTCGCCACCGCGAGCCTGTTCATGATCGAGGCGTCGATGCACATCCCGCCCGGCTACGCAATGTTCATCCCCTCGGCGATCCGCAAGGCCGTTGACCTCCCGGTGGTGGGCGTGGGCAGGTTCAAGGACCCGCTGCAGGCCGAGCGCGCGCTCGACGAGGGTCACTGCGACCTCGTCGGCGTGGTGCGCGGCCAGATCGCGGACCCGGACTTCGCGTCGAAGTCGCGGTCCGGCGCCACCGAGGACATCCGTCTCTGCCTGTCGTGCAACCAGGAGTGTGTGGGGCGCATGGGCCTGAACCGCTGGCTCGGCTGCATCGAGAACCCCCGCACCGGCCGCGAGTCCCAAGGAGTCGGTCTGTCCCGCCCGGCATCGAAGCGCCGCAACGTCATGGTGGTGGGCGCCGGGCCGGCCGGGCTGCAGGCCGCCATCGCAGCCGCGCGCAACGGCCACACCGTGACCGTCTACGAGAAGGAACCGGTTCCCGGCGGGCAGGTCCGCATCGCGGCATCGGTTCCCAACCGCGCCGAGTTCGGCGACATGATCCGCAACCAAATCATCGAGTGTCAACGGCTCGGCGTCACCATCGAGTACGGCGTGGGCGTGTGGCCCGGCCTCGTCGAGGAAAAGAAGCCCGACCACGTGGTTGTCGCCATGGGTGCCGAGCCTCAGCGACCGTGGTGGGTGCCCGGCGATGCGCAGCGCGTGTGCGACGTGCGGGACGTGCTGACCGGCGCTGCCTCCCCCACCGGAACCGTGGTGGTCATCGACGAGATCGGCTTCCACCACGCAACCTCGGTGGGTGAGCTGCTCGCCGACCGCGGGTGCAGCGTGGAGATCGTCACGCCGGGCATGGTGGTCGGCCAAGACCTCGGCATCACGCTCGACATGGAGAACTGGTGGATGCGGGCCACCAAGAAGGGCATCGTGCAGACAACGGACCTCGTCCCCATGGGGCTCGAGGTGGGCGAGACCGTGAACACGCTCAACCTCTTGCACCACCCCACAGGCTCGAATGTCGTCCGGACACCTGACTGGGTGGTTCTCGCCGTGCCCGGCGGCCCCGTGGAATGGCTGTACAGCGACCTCAAGGCCGCCGGATGGAGTGTCGACCGGGTGGGCGACTGCCTGGCGCCCCGTCGGGCCCATGCTGCCGTTATCGAGGGCGAGCGGGCCGGCGCCGCCGTCTAGCTGATTCGTACCGTGAACCCTCAGGGTGACGGTACGAGCGCAACCCCGGCCGGTTAGCGTCTCGGGGAACATGTACGCAGGGATCATCAGCCAGCTCTTCGACAATCTCGACGTGTGGTCGAGCAACTATTGGTATCTCGGCGTCATCTTCGGGCTTGCCTACCTCGACTCCGTGCTTCCGATCGTGCCCAGCGAGCTCTGCGTGATCATCGGCGGCGTGGCCGTGTCGACTGGCGGTGCCCGCTACAGCCTCTGGCTCGTCATTGCGTGTGGCGCCGCAGGGGCGTTTCTCGGGGACAACAGCGCCTACGGCCTCGGCAGGCTGTTCGCCGATCGCTTCGAGCGGCGAGCGGCTCGCAAGGCGGGATTCCGCAAGCGGCTCCAGTGGGCGGACGACCAGCTCGAGAGTCGGGGCGGCCCGCTGCTCATCACGGCTAGGTTCATCCCCGGCGGCAGGACAGCGCTCACCCTTGCCAGTGGCATCACCCGCCAGCCCCATCGTTGGTTCGCCGGCTGGGCGTCAATCGCAGCCGTTATCTGGGCGGGCTACGCGGCCGGCCTCGCCTATGTAATCGGCAAGCCCTTCGCCGACAACCACACCGCGGCCCTGCTCGTCGCGTTCGGCGCCGCCCTGGTGGTCAACGTGGCCATCGAGGTTGTCCGGAAGGTCCGTGGGCACGCCAAGCCCGCAGCAGTCCCCGCCGTCGAGGTGACCGAGGTGGCGATCACGGATCCCCAAACGTGACCGGCAGCGCTCCCGGCCTCTAGCCTCAGGTCATGCTCGCTGTTGTCTTCGCCCGCGATGGGGCCGTTCCGGCTGGCGGCGACGAGGTGGTCGCCGAGTGTGGCGGGAGGGTGCTCGTGTGCGGCTCCGGAGCGCGCGAGGCTGCCGACGCCCTGCAGGTTCAGGGGGCACGGGCAGTGGAGACCGGACAGTTCGAGCCAGGGACTCTCGCCCAGCAGATCGCGCCGCTCCTCGATGACGACATCGTGGTGCTCCCCGGAAGCCCTGATGGTCGCGATCTCGCACCCCGGCTTGCTCATGTGCTCCGCCGCCGCTTGCTCGCCGGGGCGATCCGGGTCACCGAGCACGAGGTGTTCCTCGCTCGCGGGGGCGGCAGGGAGATCCACGAGGTCACGGTGGACGGTCCGTTCGTTGCCACCATGGTGCCCGGCGTTCGCGGCACCGTGCCCTCTGCCGAATGGGACCCCACTGTCCCGTCGGCGGCGGAGACGGTGGTTGCGGGCACGGCCACTGGGACCGACTGTGCCGTACTCGAGGTGCTCGGGCCGGATGTAGCCACCATGGATCTCGCCGAGGCACCGCGCATTCTCAGTGGCGGCGCCGGTCTCGATTCCTCCGAGCGCTTCGACCAGCTCACCCGTGTTGCCACGGCACTCGGCGCCTCCGTGGGTGCCACCCGCGTGGTTACGGACCGGGGCTGGCTGCCGCACGCCCGCCAGATCGGCACGACGGGGTGTGTGATCGACCCCGAGCTGTATCTGGCCTTCGGCATCAGCGGGGCGGTCCAGCACACTGCTGGGCTCGGGCAGCCGCAACACATCCTCAGCGTGAACACCGATCCGCACTGCCCGATGATGCAGCTCGCCGATCTCGCGATCGTTTGCGACGCGAACGCTGCGCTCGACGCACTCGAGGCGCGGATGGCAGAACGGATGGCTGGTCAGCGTGGCTGAGGGCAACGTGGACTTCGACGCGATCGTTGTCGGCGCGGGCCCCGCGGGGTCGTGCGCAGCGCTGGAACTGGCGCGCGCTGGCAAGAGCGTCCTGCTGATCGAGCGCGGCCCGTTCCCCGGCAGCAAGAACATGTACGGCGGCGTGGTGTACCCGCGCATCCTTGATGAGCTCGTGCCCCAGTGGTGGGAGGAGGCACCCATCCAGCGGTGGGTCACCCGGCGCTCCACCATGATCATGACGCCCACCCAGGCGCTCACGATCGACTTCCGGTCCCAGAACTGGGCTGCACCGCCCTACAACGGCGCCACTGCGTACCGCCCAGACTTCGATCACTGGCTCGCTGGCAAGGCAACTGATGCCGGTGCGCAACTGCTGTGCTCCACGGTGGTTACCGGTGTCCTGCGCGATGCGGCGGGGGCCGTCATCGGCGTGCGGACGGATCGACCGGACGGGGACCTCACGGCAAAGGTGGTCATCGCCTGCGACGGGGTCAACAGCTTCATCGCCAAGGAGGCCGGCCTCTACGGCAAGGTGGATGCGGCCAACTACACGCTCGGTGTGAAAGAGACGCTCGCGCTTCCCAAGGAAGTGATCGACGAACGGTTCGGGGTGCGCGGCCGCGAAGGTGTGGACTTCGAGGTGGTCGGCTGCACGGAGGGCGTGAACGGCGGCGGGTTCCTTTACACAAACCTCGACACCGTGTCGCTCGGTGTCGTGCTGAAGCTGCCGAGGCTCGCAGCCCAGAAGAAGCGCCCCGAGGAGATCATCGCGTCGTTCAAGAAGCACCCGGCGATCGCCCCGCTCATCGAGGGTGCGGACCTCAAGGAGTACTCGGCCCACCTCATCCCCGAGGCCGGGTACAAGATGCTCCCGAAACTGGTCGGCCCCGGGCTACTGGTGGCCGGCGACGCCGCTGCACTCTGCCTTGCTGCCGGTATCTGGCTGGAGGGGATGAACTTCGCGATGGCATCGGGGATGTACGCCGGTCGTGCTGCTGCACAGGCGGTAACCCGTGGTAACACCGGGCCTGACGGCCTGAAGCCGTACCTCGAGATGCTCAATTCCAGCTTCGTGCTCAAGGACCACCGCAAGCTGCAGCACATCCCGCACCTCGTGCTGTCTGACCGCGTGCAGAACCAGTACCCGGCGTTCGTCGCCAACATCGTGGAGCGCATGTTCCGGGTGGACAATCCCGCCCCCAAGCCGGGCCTGCGCCGCATCGTCCGCGAGGAGCGCAAGCGTGCCGGAATCCGTTGGCGCGATCTGTTGAGCGATGGTTGGACCGGCATGAAAGGGTTTGGCTGACATGACTGCATTCCGCACCGACTGGGGTTCGATCAGTTTCGACGACCGCATGTCGACCTCCGAGTTCCGCATCCACGAGCGGGCGCACATCGTGGTGGACGGCGATGCATGCCGTGGCTGCAGCACACAGGAATGCGTAGTGGCCTGCCCGGCGCGCCTTTTTGTGCCGACCTCCGACGGTGGCGTGCTCTTCAACTACGAGCAGTGCTTCGAGTGCGGCACGTGCTATCTCGTCTGCAACACCGAGGGCGCGATCTCCTGGAACTACCCCGAGGGCGGTCACGGCATCGTCTTCCACCAGACGTGACGGCGGACCGATGACCGTTGTTGCCTGCCTCAAGTGGCTCACACCCCATGATGCCGACGACCGCTTCGGCGGGTTCTCGCCGGCCGATTCGTCCGCCCTCGAGTGGGCACTCCGCCTCGGGGCGGCGCGCGGCGAGCAGGTTCTTGCCGTGACGGTCGGCCCGGCCGCGGCAGATACTGCCCTGCGCGATGCACTCGCGTGCGGGGTGCACCGGGCCATCCGGGTGGACGCAGCCGACGAACTGGCGAGCAACGATGTCGCCGCCGCTATCGCAGGTGCAGTCGACGGGCTCGACGTGTCGTTCGTGTGCTGCGGCGACTATTCACTCGACCGTGGCACGGGTTCGGTACCCGCGTTCCTCGCAGCACAGATCGGGGCACGTCAGGCACTTGGGCTCATCGAGATCGTCCTCGGCAACGAGGTGATTGCGCTGCGGCGCCTCGACGGAGGGCGGCGGGAGCGTCTTCGCGTGGACGCGCCGGCGGTGCTCTCGGTGGAGGGGGCCACGGCAACCCTGCGACGTGCATCGCTCTCGGGCGCGCTCGCGGCGCGCACGGCCCCGATCGATGTGCTTGCCGGTCCGGTGGGTTCGCACCTGCCGACCGCGCGCCGACCGTACCGGCCACGCGCGCGGGTGTTGCCGCCCCCGCAGGGCGAGACACTTGACCGGGTGAGGTCGCTGCTGAGCGGGGGTACCGCCACCAAGTCCCACGGTGTCCCGGTGGAGCTTGGGCCGGAGGAAGCCGCAGACCGAATCATCGCTGCGCTCGACGAATGGGGATACTCGTGAAACTTGGCGTATTCGGACTGAACAGTGGAGCGGTACACGGTGCAGACTCGGTTGCGGTGCTCGCCCCGCTCGCCGAGCAGCTTGGCTACGACTCGTGGTGGGCCGGCGAGCACGTGGTGCTGCCGTCGCCCCAGGTGCCGCCCTCCCCCGTCCGGCCGGAGACCCCGATGGTGGACCCGCTCGTGCACCTGCCGTTCGTGGCCGCGCTAACGAAGAAGATCGCGCTCGCTACCGGGATCATCATCATCCCGCAGCGCAACCCGGTGGTGCTCGCGAAGCAGGTCGCGTCGCTCGATGTGATGTCTGGCGGGCGCTTCTGGTTCGGCATTGGGGTGGGCTACCTCGAACCGGAGTTCCGCGCGATCGGCGCCCCGTTCGACGACCGTGGCCCCCGAACCGACGAATACCTCGATGCGATGCACGCGCTGTGGACCCAGCCCGCGCCAATCTCGTTCAGCGGGCCCCGTGTGCAGTTCTCCGGGGTGGACGCGAACCCGCGGCCGCTCCAGCACGGCGGGCCCCAGATTGTGGTGGGCGGTCACGCTGCCCCTGCCTTCCGGCGGGCGGTAGCGCGAGGCCACCAGTGGTACGGCTTTTACCGGTCACCGGAGCAGGTGGCCACAGACATCGCCGCGCTGAGCACCGCTGCCGGGCAGGTTGAGCGCCCTGCCCATCTCGGGCGCCTGGGGATCACCGTGACACCGTCCGGCCCGCTCACGGCCGAGATGGTGGACGCGTACGCCGCTGTGGGCGTTGACCGTATCGTCACGATGCCCGGCGGAAAGTCCCTCCAGGCGACGATTGACCGCATGACCACTGAGGCCGCCCTTGTCTAGGGCGGTCCTGGGGACAACTGCGGCCTCCCTCTAGCCGTCGATCATGCGAATCGCCGTTGTGGGTGCAGGAATTGGCGGCTCCGCGCTGGCGCTGTCACTCCATGCTGCGGGCTTTAGGGACATCGACCTCTACGAGGCTGCCAGCGAGGTTCGCGAACTCGGTGTCGGGATCAATGTGCTGCCGCACGCCGCGCGCGAACTCACCGAGCTTGGTCTCGCGCGAGAGCTTGACAGTGTGGCCGTGCGGACTGCCGAGCTGAGCTATCACAACCGTTTCGGCCAGCAACTGTGGATCGAACCACGCGGCATCGAGGCCGGATACCGGTGGCCCCAGTGGTCGATCCATCGCGGACACCTGCTGGGTGTTCTCCTCGGCGCAGTGAGGCAGCGCATCGGTGACCACCGAATCCACCTCGGGCACCGCGTCGATCCGCACGACCTCACGATGGTCGATGCAGACGTGATCGTTGGGTGCGACGGGGTGCACTCGGCACTGCGTCAACTGGTCGTTCCGGGAGAGGGCGCCCCCCTGTGGAACGGCGTCACGATGTGGCGGGGTGTAACCGTGACCGACCCGTTCCTTGGCGGGCGACGAATGGTGATGGCTGGACGCCTCAGCCGCCGGGTGATCGTCTACCCACTTCGTGATCTCGGCGACGGACGCCAGTTGGTCAACTGGGTGGTGGCGGTGCGAACGGGCGACGGTCGGCCGATGCCCAAGCAGGACTGGACCGCTGAGACGGACCCGGCCGAGGCTCTTGCGGAGACGGAGGGGATCGAACTCGACTTCCTCGACCTCCGGC
>CAMDBM010000003.1:0-87035 GCA_945889085.1 Ferrithrix thermotolerans DSM 19514 | reverse complement strand
CGGCGTGGAAGTGCGTGCCGGCCGTGCCCGACGAGCAGAGAACGACCGCCGGCCTGCCCGTTGCCAATCCGTGACCGAGAGCGGCAAACGACGCCGAGCGCTCGTCGTGGAAGATCTCCAACTGGATACCGGGATGGTTGGCCAGTGCGAGCGCCATGGGGGTGGAGCGGGATCCGGGTGCCACCATGGCGGCCGAAACGCCGGCAACCACCCATTCGTCGACGAGGGTTGCGCAGAAGGTGGCGGCGGGGTTCACAGGCATGTTGCGTTGCGTCGTATCGTGTCAGGTATGCGAGTGGAGATCTGGTCCGATGTGATCTGTCCGTGGTGCTACATCGGCAAGCGTCGCTTCGAGCAGGCCCTTGAAGGTTACGAGCACCGCGACGAGATTGAGATCGTTTTCCGCCCGTATCAGCTGGACCCGACGGCGTCGCCGGGGTCGTCCATGCCCGTACGAGATGCCTATGCGAAGAAGTTCGGCGGCTTCGAGAAGGCCGACGAGATCATGCAGCACGTCACCAGGGTTGCCGCCGACAGTGGCCTCGACTTCCACCTTGAGCGCGCCCAGAGGGCCAACACGCTGCTCTCCCACCGCCTGCTCTGGGCTGCCGAGCACGAGGGCGGTGAGACCGTGCAGGTTGATCTCAAGGAGCGCCTGCTGCAGGCGTACTTCGTGGACGGCGACAACGTTGGTGATCCGGACACCCTCGCCCGGATCGCCGGCGAGGCGGGGCTGAGCCCAGCGGCGATTGCCGGAGTCCTCGAGGGCGAACTCGGCCTGGCAGAGGTCCAGGCAGACCTCGAACAGGCAACGGACCTTGGCATCACTGCCGTTCCCACGTTCGTGTTCGAAGGACGCTGGACCGTGCCCGGGGCACAGGACGCAGACACCTTCATCAACGTGCTCCGTCGCGTAGAACAACTGCTCGTCGAGTCGACCGCCCCCACAGACGGGGGCGGCGAGACCTGCTCCGACGATGCCTGCGGGACCTGAGTGACCAGTCGTCCGCGGCTCGCGCTCCTCCACGGTTTCACGCAGACCGGTAACTCTTGGAATGCCATCGCGGCGGACCTTGCCGGAGATTTCGAGGTACTCGCCCCGGATTCGCCCGGCCACGGGGACTCCCGCCAACCCGCACCGGATCTCTGGCACGCTGCCG
The DNA here is from genome assembly GCA_945889085.1 of Ferrithrix thermotolerans DSM 19514. Classification (GTDB taxonomy): domain Bacteria; phylum Actinomycetota; class Acidimicrobiia; order Acidimicrobiales; family Ilumatobacteraceae; genus WLJO01. The sequence goes on along the minus strand of CAMDBM010000003.1, from coordinate 85,875 downwards.
GGGCAATGACCGCGCTCTGCGGACGGGCGACCTACGTCGGTTACTCGATGGGCGGACGGATCGCGCTCCATGCGGCACTCGCCCGCCCCGATCTCGTCGAGCGTCTGATCCTGCTCGGGGCAACCCCCGGCATCCGCGACACGCAGGAGCGCGAGGCACGCAGACAGAGCGATGAGGCGCTCGCACAGTCGATCGAGCGCGACGGGGTCGACGCCTTCCTGACGCGGTGGTTGTCGAACCCCCTGTTCGAACACCTCCCGACGGAGGCATCGCAGCAGGACGACCGCCGGCGGAACTCCGTCGACGGACTCGCTGGCAGCCTGCGCACCTGCGGGACCGGTTCGCAGGACAACCTGTGGACCCGTCTGGCCGAACTACGGATGCCCGTGCTGCTGATGGCCGGCGCGCTCGATACGAAGTTCGCTGACCTGGCGCTCGAGATGGCGCCGCTCGTGGGGGGCCCAGCAACCACCGTGTTGCTCGACGGGGCCGGACACGCCGCACACCTCGAGAATCCGCAGGCCTTCATCGCTGCCCTGCGCGGGTGGCTGCAGCAAACTGCTTGAGCGTCAGCCGAGCGCGAGCCCAACGGCGAACGCGAGGCCGTACATCATCTGGAGCCTGCCCGTTCCCCCGAGCGCCTCGATCAGTTCGCGACCCGTGGCGCCGCGCCGCACAACCTTGATCGGCGGGATCGACAGCGGGATCGACGCGAGCCCGAGGAGGGCCCACGGGCGCGAGACCCCACACGCAACCACCGCAGCGAATGCCCCGCCGACGAGCGAGATGTAGAACACGCGCGTCCACGCATCGCCGAGGCGCACGGCGAGGGTCCTCTTGCCGCTGACCCGATCCGTGGGGATGTCCCGGAGGTTGTTCACGGCGAGCAACGCACAAGCGAGCGAACCCGCACCGCAACCGGCGACCACGCTTATCCACGTGACCTGCTCGACCAGCACGTATGTCGTGCCAACCGTTGCAACGAGGCCGAAGAAGACGAATACGAAGATCTCCCCGAGGCCGAGGTATCCGTACGGCTTGGGGCCGCCCGTGTAGAACCAACCGGCAGCAACGGCCGCCACCCCCACCGGGATCAGTTGCCAGCCGACGAACACCACGAGCACGCCACCCGCGAGGACAGCAACTCCGAACGCAGCGAACGCCGCCCGCTTCACCGCTGCGGCCGGCTTGAGCCCACCACCCACGAGCCGAGCGGGGCCCACCCGGACGTCGTCGGTACCGCGCACCCCGTCGCTGTAGTCGTTCGCGTAATTCACGCCGATCTGCAGTGCGAGCGACACGACCAAGGCGAGCGCCGTCCGCCACCAATCGGCCCCACCGACCCCGACCGCGGCGGCGGCTCCGATTGCCACGGGGACCACGGCGGCAGGGAGCGTGCGGGGGCGGGCACCGAGAATCCACGGGTTCACGGGGATTGACGCTACGCGGCCGGGAGAGGGTTGACTGGTATCGCCATGAACGAACTCATCGTGCTCGACCTCCCTGGCGGCCCGGAGTTCGTTGATGCGCTCAGGCGCACCTGGGACGATGGGGACGCCGCATTCGTCCTCGATCAGCGCCTCCCCCGCGCGGCAGCGCTGCGCATCGTCGAGGCGATGGCTCCCTCGGTCATCCGCACCGCAACGTCGGATACCCCGGTTGCGAATTCCCGCCCCGTCGAGCCGGGCGACGCCGTGGTGATCGCCACCAGCGGCACCTCGGGCGAGCCCAAGGGCGTGGTGCTCACTCACGATGCCGTTCGTGCATCGGCCGAGGCGACCACCGACCGGATCGGAATCGAGCAGGACGATCACTGGCTCGCGTGTCTCCCAGTTGCGCACGTCGGTGGCCTCTCGGTGATCACCAAGGCGCTGCACACCGGGACACGGCTCACCGTGCTGCCGGCGTTCGACGCAGCGCTCGCCATGGGGTCGGGCGCAACGCTCGCGAGCCTTGTGCCGACGGCGTTCGCCCGGATCGATCCGTACCGCTTCCGGGTCCTGCTCGTCGGTGGAGCCAAGCCGCCCGAGGACATGCCATCGCACTGCTATACGACGTACGGGATGACCGAGACCGGCAGCGGCTGCGTGTACAGCGGCGTACCGCTCAAGGGTGTCGACGTTCGGATCGATGCTGAGGGCCAGATCCACCTGCGCGGACCGATGCTCCTGCGGACCTACCGCAACGTGGGCGACCCGAAGGACGCCGACGGTTGGCTCGCCACCGGGGACCTCGGCGAGTGGGTGGAACGGGACGGGACGCGCCGCCTCACCGTCCACGGCAGACGAGGCGAACTGATCAACACCGGCGGCGAGAAGGTGTGGCCGGAAACTGTCGAGCGCCTGCTGCTCGCGCATCCGTCGGTGGCCGATGCCGCCGTGGCGGGGGTAGCAGATGATGAGTGGGGGCAGCGCGTGGTCGCCTATGTGGCAACTCGCAGCGGCACCAATGCCCCGACCCTTGATGAGCTCCGCGCCCTCGTCAAGGAATCGCTCCCGGCCTACTGTGCCCCCCGTCAACTGGTGATGGTGGATGCCATCCCGAAGACGGCCGTCGGCAAGATCCGCCGGAACGAGCTCGTCCGGGACACACCCCCGGCCTGAGCGCAACACGCGACGCACCGGCACTCCCGGGGGTTGCTCGGTACCGTGAACGACGTGAACCGCCTCGCGAACGAGACCAGCCCCTACCTGCGCCAGCACCGGGACAACCCGGTGGACTGGTACCCGTGGGGTACGGAGGCCTTCGACGAGGCCAGGGCCCGGAACGTTCCGGTGCTGCTCTCCGTCGGGTACTCCAGTTGCCACTGGTGTCACGTGATGGCACACGAGTGCTTTGAGGACGTTGAGGTTGCGGGTGTGATGAACCGTCTCTTCGTGAACGTCAAGGTGGACCGCGAGGAGCGCCCCGACGTCGATGCCGTCTACATGGACGCCGTGCAGGCGCTCACCCAGCGCGGCGGATGGCCGATGACGGTCTTTCTCGCTCCCGACGGGTCCCCCTTCTACGGGGGCACCTATTTCCCCAAGTCCGGTTTCCTCAAGCTGATGGAAGCAGTCGACGACGCCTGGCACAACAAGCGCACCGACATCGATACCAACATCGCTGCGCTCGGTGACGCCATTCGCCGCTCGAGCCGGATCGAGCCGGACTCGAAACTTCCCGGCGCAGATGTGGTCACCCACGCCATGCAGCAACTCGCGGAGACGTTCGACCCCGAATGGGGAGGTTTCGGCGTCGCCCCGAAGTTCCCCGCAACGATGAACCTCGACCTGTTGATCCGCGCCTACGTGGAGACGAGGGACGCAGGGATCGAGCAGGTGATCACCACCTCGCTCGACGCAATGGCGAGCGGCGGTGTGTACGACCATCTCGGTGGGGGGTTCGCCCGGTACTCGGTGGACGAGAAGTGGCTCGTACCGCATTTCGAAAAGATGCTCTACGACCAGGCCCTGCTGCTGAGGCTGTACGTTCACGCCTGGCAGGTGTTCGGGCACGACCGGTGGCGCCAGGTCGCCGAGGAGATCATCGAGTACGTGCTGCGGGACCTCTCGCACGAGCAGGGTGGCTTCTACTCGGCCGAGGACGCCGACAGCCTCGACGACCACGGACACAGTCACGAGGGCTGGTTCTACCTGTGGAGCGTCGCCCAGATCCGCGCCGCCCTGCCCAAGCATCTCTCGGCCGCCGCACTCGCGTGGTTCGGGGTTACCGAGGAAGGAAACTTCGAGGGCTCCAACATCCTGAACCGCATGCACGCCCGGGGCCACCTTGCTCGGACACCCGAGATGAACGAGGCTCGGTTGTTGCTGCTCGAGGCACGCGGCCAGAGGCCGAGGCCCGGACTCGACGACAAGGTCCTTGCGGAATGGAACGCCATGTTCCTCGCGTCGCTCGCCGAGGCATCGTCCGCCTTCCAGCGACCGGACTGGCTCGCCGCGGCCGTCAGGAACGGTGAGTTCCTCGTCGGTGCGCTCCGCCAGGCCGATGGCAGGTGGATGCGGTCGTGGCAAGCCGACGGCGGCGCCAGACACCACGCGCTCGCTGCCGACTATGCGCACCTCGTTGATGCATTCACCCGCCTCGGCGAGGCATCCGGGCAGGCCCGATGGACCGGGCTCGCCCGGGAGTGCGCAGACCAACTGCTCGACCGTTTCTGGGATGCCGAGCGCGGCGGGGTCTTCACCACTGCGGACGACGTCGATGCGCTCGTCGTGCGCCAGAAGGACGTCTTCGACAATGCAACGCCCTCTGCCAACTCGGCGGCAGCGGTTGCGCTCTACCGACTCGCTGCGCTCACGGGCGAATCGCGTTACGAGCACCACGCGGACCGAATCCTGCAACTGCTCGGTCGGGTGGCCCACAACGCTCCAACCGCATTCGCAAACCTTCTCGTTGCTGTCGCCATGCACCACCACGGCCTCGGGGAGGTTGCCGTTGTGGGGAACCGCCCGGACCTCGTGTCCGCGGTACAGCGCGAGTTCCTGCCCTACGGCGTGCTCGCGTGGGGCGAGCAGTTCGAGTCGCCGCTGTGGCAACACCGGGCGGAGGGTTTCGCCTACGTGTGCCGCAAGTACGCCTGCTTGACGCCGTCGGATTCGGTGGAGCAACTCCGCACCCAACTGGTGGCCCGCTGATGCCGAGCGACATCCTCGCTGCGGGCGGGATCGTGTGGCGAACCGTTGATGGCGAACGGCGTCTCGGCGTGGTGCGCAGGCTCCGCTACGGCGGGGACATCTCGCTGCCCAAAGGCAAGGTGGAGCCCGGCGAGGGATTCCGGGCGTGTGCCGTGCGCGAGGTTGCCGAGGAGCTCGGAGTGGACGTCGAACTCGGTGGGTTCGCCGGGCTGCTGATCTACCACGTCGGCGACCGGGACAAGTTCGTGCTGTTCTGGGAGATGGAATTCGTGGCGGAACGCAACGAGGAGCCGGACGGCAAGGAGGTGGCGGAACGGCTGTGGCTCCTCCCGGGCGACGCACTGGAGACGCTCACGTTCCGCACCGATCGAACGCTCCTCACGGACCTGCTCGCAAGGCGCGTCAGGTAGACCCGAGGCGCATCGTCTCGGCCACAACCCGGGTGATCACGCCCTTGGCGTTGGCAATCACGTAGCCGCCGAGGCTCTTCGCGCTGCTCACGTAGAAGCGCATGGTGAACCCGTCCGTCCCGTACAGACCTGCGTCGATCTGCAGGTAGCGAACGTCTGCGTCGGTGACATTGAGTCGCTTCACTGCCTGCTCCATCAGGCCGGGCAGCGTTGACCACGGCACGTCGGATGCAGCGAACGTCGGCAACTGCGACGCAGAACTATCGAGCGGCACGCGGGCGGTCGTGAACTCGTCTCGCCTCCACTCGGCATGCACCGCAACCGAGGGGTCCGCCGGGTCCTGGGACGTGGCGAATGCGTAGTCGGTGTAGATGTTCATCTCGAGAAAGCGGGTGGGGGTGCCCGGCAACTGTCCCTCGAGATACGCGCCGAGTTCGGCCGCAGCGCCAACCTCCCAGAGGTATTCGGCGTCGCCCTGCACCCCGATCATTCGTCGGTCGCTGTCCGACAGCTTCGGATCACTGATCCCGTCACCGGCCTCGCTGCGCGACTGGACCACACCGCGCACGGCAACCGTTAGTCCCACCACCGCTATCACCAGGACCGCCGACAGGGCGAAGGCAGCGACATACGGCCTTCTGGTCCGCTCGAGTCGATCAACTTCGGTCACTGTCGGTTACCAACGCCCTCTGTGGATGATCTCTTCCGCACTGCGGCGACGACGTGGTGCCGAACGGCCGGGCCGAACGACATCCTGCTGCGCATAACCGAGCGCTATCGCCCCCAGCAGATCGAGACGGGCCGGTATCCCGAGGCGCTCACGCAGCACCTGTTCGTTCCGGCTCACCGCGAAGAACAGCGTCCCGAGCCCGCTGTCGTGCGCCGCGAGCAGGAGCGTCATGATTGCCATCGACGTATCGATCGTCCAGTACGGGGCGGACCACGCGCCCACATCGTCGCCCCAACCGGTCGCCGCCTTGTCTGTCTCGCTGTACCGGTCGAGGTACGCCTGCGGATCGGCGAGGGGCAGCAGGATCACGGGTGCTGCCAGCAGCCCGGGCCACGCAAAGCCCTGCCTGCGTTCCTGCGGCAGCGTGATATCCCAGAACTCGGCGGTCTGTCCCCCCTCGAGGACGACAACGTGCCAGCCCTGTGTCTTTCCCGCACTGGGTGCACGCGCAGCGAGGCCCACTAGATGCTCGATCATGTCAACAGGCACCGGCCGGGTGGCGTCGAAACTTCGGGTCATCCGCCTTGAGCGGACCACCGACTCAAAACTGTCGGAGGGGTTCAGCGCTTCCCGAGCTTCACGAGGTTCTCCGCCATCGTCCATCCGTGAACGATCAACGCACCACCCTTGTCGGCCTTGACCCCACTGAACAGCAGCGTCACGTCGTCGGCGATCTTCTCCGGCTTGAGCGACACGTGGTCCAAGAAGCCCGTCTGGCCAGCGGACTTCACGACGAAGGATTGCTCGTCGTACATCGGGTCGACGCCGAAGCGCTTGGCGAGCCGGCGGCCCCAGGCGCGCTCCTCGCCAACAGCACGGTGGCCGGGCCGGGGAATGATGTCGCTCAGCGACTTGAAGGATTCCCACGCGTCGGCGGAGATCATGCGCGTACCCACCACGACGTCCTCGTCGGGGAAGGCCATCAGCGCACGGTGGTACGCCTCGGCCGTCAGTCCCTTCAGGACAGCGTCACGCTTGGCGCTGCGTTTCACGCTGAGCAGACCGACGAGCACACACGGGGTTCCGCCGATGCGCTCGAGCGTGGCGAACATCACTCCGTTCAGCTTGCCGTCCAACCGTGCACGGGTGCAGAGCACCCAATCCTCTTTGGCCTTGGTGAACCGGGCGACATCGAACGCGGCGCCCATGGCAGCCATCTCGTCGAGATCGGGGTCCGTCACGGCGATGCAATCTCGCGTCTCGACTTCGACACCCATAGTTCTCTCAGACCCCCCTCGAGGCGCATGCCGGAGCCCCCGGCGAGCTGTACGAGACTGTTCTATTCTGCCACAAATGGGGCCCATTCCCCAAGATAGATGCACTCGAGGGTCGCGAGTTCACGTCCAAGAGCGGCTCAGGAGGCAATCGCGTCGTGTCCAAAGGCAACCCGGATCTCGCCAATTGCCTTGTCCCGGTTGACGTTGAACTGGTCATTGAGGCGCAGCACCCTGCCCTCCCCCAGGTCGAGGAACACGGGTGACTCCCCCGGGAACTCGCTGAGAATCGCCTTGAGCCGGTCGAGGCGCGGCTCGTTGAGCGCAGATGCGGGGATGTGGAGGCGAAGGGGCGGGTTGGCCGCCAGCTCCGCTACGTCCACCACCGACACCTCCTGGGCCATCAGTTTCGGCGTGTCATCCCTGCGGTCGAGCCGCGCGCGGATGATGACCACGGCGTCGTCGGCGAGTTTGTGGCCGTGCTCGAGCATCATCCGGGGGAACACCGTGACCTCCACCGAGTCCTGCAGGTCCTCGAGCACGAAGACTGCCATCGGGTCACCCTTCTTGGTGTACTTGCGCGAGAGTCCGGTGATCAGCCCACCGACAGTCACGAACCCGCCGTCCTCGCGCTCGGCGAGATCGCCGATGGAGCAATCGCTGCGACGGCGCAGGACACCCTCGACGCCAAAAAGGGGGTGGTCCGAGACGTAGAGACCGAGCATCTCCTTCTCGAACTTCAGGCGCAGCGACTTGTCGAACTCAACATCGGGAATGGCGATCCGTTGGTCCATCACCGGCGGCGCACCGTCGCCGAGGTCGTCGAACAGCGACATGACGCCCTGGTCGCGCTCCCGACGTTTCGTGACCGTGGTGTCGATGATCTGCTCGAACACTGCCAGCAGACCCTTGCGGGGGTGGCCGAGCGAGTCGAAGCCGCCACCCTTGATGAGGGACTCCACCAGACGCTTGTTGAGGACCTGCTCGGGAACCCGTTCGACGAAGTCGTAGAACGACTCGTACGGCCCGTTCACGGCACGCTCGTCAAGCAACTGCTGCACGAGTCCCTCTCCGACATTTCGCACTGCCGACAGCCCGAAAAGGATCGCCGACTGCTCCACACGGTCCGGGGCGAAGTCCGTCTCAGACCGATTGACGTCGGGGACGAGCACCCTGATGTCGGAGGCCCGGGCATCCGCGAGGTAGATGCCCGCCTTATCGAGGTTGGACTTCACCGACGTGAGTAGGCACGACAGGTACTCGACGGGATAGTTCGCCTTCAGGTAGGCCGTCTGGTACGTGATGAGGCCGTATCCGTAGCTGTGGCTCTTGTTGAACGCGTAGTCGGCGAACTTCTCGATGACGTCGAAGAGTTCCTTGCCGAGTGCCCTGCCGTAGCCGGTGGTTTCGCAACCCTCCTCGAACTTGCCGCGCTCTTGCTCCATCATCTCGCGGATCTTCTTGCTGCAGGCCTTGCGCAAGTTGTCGGCCTCCGCCATCGAGTAGCCAGCGAACTTCTGGCTCACGCGCATCACGCTCTCCTGATAGATCATCAGGCCATACGTGTCGCCGAGCACCGCCTCGGCATCCGGGTGGAAGTACTCGACGGGCTTGCGCCGGTTCTTGCGGTCCGCATAGTCGTAGTGCATGTTGACGCTCATCGGACCAGGGCGGTACAACGCGATCAGTGCAGACACGTCGTCGAAGGAGTTCGGCGCCATCGCCCGGATGAGTGCCCGCATCGGGGTCGACTCCAGCTGGAACACGCCGATCGTGTCACCGCGACCGAGCAGCTCGTACGTCTTGGCATCCTCGAGCGGGAGCCCGTCCACCTCGAAGTCCGGGTTGTGCCTCTGCTGGATCATCTTCACGGTGTCGGTGATGACGTCGAGGTTCCTCAGCCCGAGGAAGTCCATCTTGAGGAGACCGAGTTCCTCGACACCGTTCATTTCGTACTGCGTGACGATCGGGGAGTTCTCGGGCTTGCCGCCCGGATCGGGCTTGCGCTGGATCGGCAGGTACTCGGTGAGCGGGCCCCGTGTGATCACCACCGCCGCGGCGTGAATCCCGTCCTGGCGACGGAGCCCCTCGAGCCCGCGCGCCACGTCGACGACACGCTTGACGTCCGGGTCCACCTCGTACATTGTGCGCAGTTCGACGGCCGCCTTGTAACCGTCCTCGAACTTGGGGTGTAGCTCCAGGCACGCGTACAGCGGTGTGTCCCGGCCCATGACGAGCGGGGGCATCGCCTTGGCGATCTTGTCGCCGACGCTGTACGGGTAGCCGAGCACGCGGGCCGCGTCTCGCGCCGCAGCGCGCGCCTTGATGGTGGAGAAGGTAACGATCTGCGCCACGTGGTCGCGGCCGTATCGCTCTGCCGCGTACCGGATCATCTCGTCCCGATACCGGGAGTCGAAGTCCATGTCGATATCGGGCATGGACACACGGCTGGGATTGAGGAAGCGCTCAAAGATCAAGTCGTACTTAATCGGATCGAGGTCCGTGATCCAGAGGCTGTACGCAACCGCACAGCCCGCAGCCGATCCCCGACCGGGGCCGACACGGATCCCGGAATCGCGGGCGTGCTTGATGAGGTCCCACACGATCAGGAAGTACGACGAGAACCCCATGTCCGCAATGACCTTGAGCTCGTACGCGAGACGCTCCACCACCGATGGCGCGAGGTTGTCGCCCCAACGCTTGCGGGCACCCTCCCAAGCGAGGAAGTTGAGGTAGTCCGTGTCGTCCTTGTAGCCCTCGGGGACCGGGAAGAGGGGGAGCTGAGCCTTGCCGAACTCGATCTTGACGTCCGCGCGCTCCGCGACCCACAGCGTGTTGTCGCAGGCCTCGGGATAGTGCCGGAAGAGGCTCCTCATCTCGGCTGCGGTCTTGAGGTAGTGCTCGTTGCCCTCGAACTTGAAGCGCTTAGGGTCGCTCATGAGCGCACCGGTCTGCACGCAGAGCAGCGCGTCGTGGGCCTCGTGGTCCGAGCGGTGGGTGTAGTGCGAGTCGTTCGTCGCGAGGATCGGTGCACCGATGCGGCGGGCGATCTCGATCAGCTTCGGATTGGTCTCGTGCTGGGCAGCGAGGCCGTGATCCTGCAACTCGACGAAGAGGTTGTCCCGACCGAAGATGTCCTGCAGGCGGGCCGCCTTCTCGAGCGCACCCTTCTCGTCGCCGTTGAGGAGACTCTGCAGCACGTGCCCACCGAGACAGCCGGTGGTGGCAATCAGGCCCGAGGAGTACTTGTCCAGCAGTTCCCAGTCCATCCGCGGCTTGTAGTAGTAGCCCTCGAGGAACGCAAGGCTCGAGAGCTGGATGAGGTTGCGGTACCCCTCGTTGCTCTCGGCGAGCAGCGTGAGGTGGTAATACAACTTCTTGCCGCCCTCGGTGTCGCCCCCCGAGTCGTCAACCTTGCCCCTGCGCGGCGGGCGTTCGCTGCGGTGATCATGGGCAAGGTATGCCTCGATGCCGAGAACCGGCTTGACCCCCTGCTTGTTGCACTCCTTGTAGAAGTCCAGGATGCCGTACATGTTCCCGTGGTCGGTGATGCCGACAGCGGGCTGACCGTCGGAGACCGCCTTGGCCACGAGGGCATCGAGCCGTGCCGCACCGTCGAGCATCGAGTACTCGGTGTGGACGTGGAGGTGGGTGAACGACTCCCCCACGGCGGGCTCCTTGACGATCGGGCGGGCATGCGTACGCGTCCCGCGACTTACAGCAATGTGATTCGTCAGGCTAGCAGGAGGCCGTCATGCGCCGGATCCGGACCCAGCCCCCGGGCGGGGCGCTCGTGCCCGAGCGGGTTGTCTCAGAGATAGGTGCCGGGGCGCTCGGTCGGGCCCGGTTCGATGCCCGGAGGCATCGCCTCATTCGGTCCCGGTCCGCGCACGCCTCCCGGCCCAAGCTGGCCGCGCATCTGGTCGAGTTGCTGGCGCGCAACCATCTGCTGGGCGAACAGCGTGGCCTGGATCCCGTGGAAGAGCCCCTCCAACCAGCCGACCAACTGGGCCTGGGCGATCCGGAGCTCTGCGTCGCTCGGCACGACTCCGGGCTCGAACGGCGGGGCCATCGCCCGAAGCTCGGCCGCGAGGTCCGCTGACATCGACGTGGCGAGTTCCTCGATCGAACGCTGGTACACGTGAGCGAGGCGCTCGCGGCTGCGGTCGTCCAGGGGGGCGGCCTTCACCTCGTCCAACAACTGCTTGATCATCGAGCCGACACGCATCACCTTCGCCGGCTCGCTCACCGTCTCGGTGACCGTGCCGTCCGGCCCGACGTTCGTCGACCCCGCAAGCAGGACGACCTCGGGTTGATCGACCTCAACGAGGCCGTCCAGTTCCTCATCAGACCCAAAAGTCATGGTCGAACCTCCACTCTCATCGACGCGATCCAGCGACAAAGGGTACGTACATCTCGGCCGGCGTGAGTGAACCGTGCCGGCAGACGAGCACGAACGGGCCACTGTCGGCAGGGTCCTCGAACGAGACATCCTCCCTCGCCACGAGCGCCACGTCGCCGAGGCGCTTGGAGACCGCTGTCGACATGTACGGGCCGAACCACGCCTCGTCCAATACCCGTTCGCGGGGGGCCACCCACGCAACGTCCTGATGGGCGGCGCAGGCCTCCACCAGCGCTGCAGCCGACCCCGGGCGGGCGTGGAGCCAGCGGAACCGACCCTCACCGCTCTGGTGACGGGTCAGCGCGAGTGCGTCTGCACACGGTGCGAACACGCGATCTCCGACATGGACCTGGCCGTGGTCCGCCGTCACGCAGAGGACGGCGCCGCTCGGCAACAGGTCCAGCAGATCACCCACCATGCGATCGATTGTGCGGAGTTCAGCGTCGTAGAACGGGCCGAATCCAAACTCATGCGCAACCTTGTCGAGACCGTCGTAGTACGCGTAGACGAACCGCTCCCCCCGTTCGAGAAGGCCCTGTACCTCGACGCCAAGGTTGGAAGGCACGCGCCAACCGTGATGCCGAACCCCGTAGAGATGTGCCTCGGTGAACGCCGAGTTCTGCAGGTCTGCCTTGCTCACCACCGGTACTGACGTACCGAGGAATGCCCGTTGGGGCTGGAGATCGCGGGGCGGCACACGGTGCCGCGCATCGCCCTTCGATGAGGACCAACGCAGCATGTTCACCACCTCGCCACCGAGGTCGACCCGGTAGCCGAGGATCCCGTGCTCGGCAGGTGTCAGCCCCGTTGCGATCGACGTGAGCGCCGTCGCCGTGGTGCTCGGTGCCACGGTGGTGATCGGGCCACCCTCCATGGCAGCGATCGTCGGTGCGATGGCCGCCCACCGCTGGAGTTGATCCCAACCGAGGCCGTCCACGACGAAGAGCACCACCTGATTCGCCCCCGTCACACACTGCGGGAACCACGCGGGTATCGAGGTCCTCCCGGCCGTGCCGCCCAGGAGGCCCGGCACGATGGCGCTCACATTGGCGCCGGAGTAGTCGGGAAGGATCGGGTTCGTATCCACAGCGTCCCTAGTTGACCACTGCGGGGAACCCGAAACAACCGCACGCGCCCGGACCATTGGCGCACCGTGACGGTGCATCACCCTCTACGATGCTGAGCGTGCGTGTCTCGACGAGGGGTGACTATGCGTGCAGGGCCCTGCTCTCGCTGACGCTGCACACCGACACCACTGGGCCAACGTCGGTACGCGACATCGCGGAACGCACTGGACTGCCCCAGCCGTACCTCGAGCAGATCCTCCTCGCCCTCAAAGGTGCCGGCCTCGTTCGGTCCAAGCGTGGTGTGGGTGGTGGGTACGTCCTCAGTCGGCCTCCAGACCAGATCCGACTCTCGGAAATCGTCTCGGCCGTCGATGGACCGATCACGCTGGGCGACTTTGGGCAGCCTCACCAAGACGGTGCGTGCGACCACGAGGGCCAGTGCGTGCTTCTGGCCGTCTGGCAAGAGGCCGGCGAGCACATGCGGCGTCACCTCGAGAGCTACACGCTTGCGGCTATCGCTGCGTCTGCCCGTGGCGAGGCCGTGTGGCCGTCACTGGAGCCCGGACACACCCACTGACCCGGCGGGGCCCGACAGAGCCTCGCTCAGCCGATCTCACCCGAGTGCAGGCCGTCCAGGATTGCCTGCAGGTCCGCAGGCAGCGGGGACTCGAACTCGAGCGCCTCCCCGGTAGCGGGGTGCACGAAGCCGAGACGGGCTGCGTGGAGGAACGGCCGGTCGAGATGGATCTGGCTGCGAGCACCGCCGTACGTACCGTCGCCAACCACCGGGTGACCGGCAGCCTCTAGGTGAACCCTGATCTGGTGTGTGCGGCCGCTCTCGAGCCGACACCGGACCAGCGCCACCTTCGGGCGGCCGAAGCGTTCCAGCACTTCGAACCGCGTGCGCGCGGGCCGACCGCTCGCCACGACCGCCATCTTCAGTGGATCCCGCGGGTCACGGCCCAACGGGGCGTCGATCACTCCCTGGTTCGCCTCGGGATGTCGCCACACCAGAGCGAGGTACTCGCGCGTCACCATCCGTTGTGAAAGCGCCGCCACCAACGACTCATACGCCTGTTGGGTTCGCGCCACCACCAGCAGACCGGTGGTGCCGATGTCGAGACGGTGCACGATCCCGGGCCGCCCGTCCTCGCCGACACCGTCAAGTTCGGGGTACCGGGCGAGCAGGCCGTTCACGAGTGTCCCGGTCGGGTTCCCGGCACCGGGGTGCACGACCTGACCGACCGGTTTGTCCACCACAACAACGTGGTCGTCCTCGAACACCACGTTGCAGGGCACCGTTGCGTCTGCGACAGGGCGAACCGGGCCGGGAACGCCGGCTTCGTCGATGGCGATGCGCTGACCCGCCGCCAGACGGACCTTGCCCACACGGCTCGGCTCGCCGTCGACCAGCACGAAGCCGTCAGCAACGAGCGCTGCTGCCTCCGAGCGCGTCACGTCCGCGAGCAGGCTCACCACGCGGTCAAGTCGTTGGCCGGCGAGCGCCGGGGGAATCTCCTCGGTGATCATCGTGCAGGCCGATCTGAGCGCACGAAGAGCGAGCCGACCACGAGCAGCAGGCCGCCCACGGTAACGCCGATGTCGGCCACATTGAAGACCGGCCACCACCGCAGGTCGATGAAGTCCACCACGCTCCCGCGGAGCCAACCAGAGCCACGGAAGAGTCGGTCGCACACGTTGCCCGCAGCGCCGCCCATCACCATGCCCACAGCGATGGTGCTCAGCCTGCTGCCCTCGGTACGCAGACCGATGAGCAGGTAGACGATCACGACGAGCGCAACCACACCGATCACGGGACCGAAGCCCTGACCGCGGCCGAACGCCATGCCGCTGTTGTACGACAGACTGAACTGCAGCGATCCGAGAACGTGAACCACGCGCCCGCCCGAGAGCCGGGCGACCGCCCAGGACTTGGTGATCTCATCAAGGGCCAGCACCACGGCTGCGACGATCAGGCTCAGCGTCTGCACGCTTCGGCGCCACCGTGACACGTTGCGGCGAGGCTGCTCCGACGTGTTGGAAGGACCCTCTGAGGGGTCGGGAGGGGATTGTTCGGTCATCGAGGGGAGACGGTTACCGTGGCGCGTTTAGCGGCGCCCGATACCCCCGGCCTTCTCGTCCACGCGCAGAGTGGCCCACGAAATCGCCCGCAGGCGCTCCTTCGGGATCGGGATCCCCGACAGCGTCGAGTAGCCGTACGTGCCATTGGCGATTCGGGTGATCGCATCGTCGATCTCGCTGACGGTCTGGCGGGCCCGTGCGGAGAGAGCTAGATCCCGCTCACGCTCGACCACCATGGTGTCACCCTCGCCACTCTCGTCGTCGAACTGAACGTCGCCCATTTCGACGTCCTCGATCAGCGAATTGGCCTCATCCTCGAGACGTTTCGCCTGGCCAGTCAACTGCACACGCTCCTCGACCAGCACGGCGCGCTGGGCCTCGAGGAACTTCACGTCGAAGTCCTTCGAGGGGGTCACGGTGACACCGGGCTTGGGGATGATCGGCTTGGGGCCCTGGTAAACGGGAGCGATCACCTTCTTGATGATGCGCTTCAGCGGCGGCAGTTTCGGCGTCGGGGGGCTTACAACCCGCTCCGCGACCTTGACGGTCGGTGCCGACGCTTCGGGGGGCGCGACCTTCTTCGCGGGCACCTTGACGGCGGGGGCCGGCTTGGCGGGCGCTGTGACAGCCGGGGCCTTCTTGGCGGGTACAGCCTTCTTCGCCGGAACGACCTTCTTGGCGGGTACAGCCTTCTTGGCGGGTACAGCCTTCTTCGCCGGAACGACCTTCTTCGCCGGAACGACCTTCTTCGCCGGAACGACCTTCTTCTCCGGAACGACCTTCTTGGCGGCGGCCTTCTTCGCCGGAACGACCTTCTTCGCCGGAACGGCCTTCTTGGCGGGTACAGCCTTCTTGGCGGCGGCTTTTTTCGCCGGAACGGCCTTCTTGGCGGCGGCCTTTTTCGCCGGAACGGCCTTCTTGGCCGGAACGGCCTTCTTCGCAGTCGCCATCTGGTGCTGTGCCTCCTTCGGTGCGGTGCGGCACTTTACCGCCGAAGACCCGAGACCCGTCAGGGACGTTCGACCCGCTGCACCTCGACAAGAGGCGAGTCCGTCGTCGACAGGACACCGATAACCCGCAGGGCGAGGGTCTCAGTGGACACCAGCGTCTCGTGCACACGAAGGGCCTCGAGCCAATCTGGGCCGGCGCTGATCGTGAGAGCGATCCGATCGCTCACTGCGAGCCCTGCGTCGCGTCGCGCCTGCTGCACGAGGCGCACGAGGTCTCGCGCGAGACCCTCCCGCTCGAGTTCGGGCGTCATCTCGGTATCCAGTACCACCACCCCAGCATTGGCCGGCAGTGCGGCGCAAACGCCATCGCCAGCCGGCACGAGTCGCTGCTCGAACTCACCCGGGAATAGCTCTACGCCGCCGGCAATCACCTTGTCGCCGACCAGCGACCAGTCCCCCGCCTTGACCGCTCTGATGACCTGTTGGGTGTCCGCGCCGAGCCTCGGACCAAGCGCCTTCGGCAGGACATTGAGGTCGAACGACGCGTGGGCGGCGACATCGGTGGTGAGGACCAGTTCCTTCACGTTCACCTCGTCGCGAACGATGTCGAGGTGTGGCCGGATGAGCTCCACGCTGTGATGCCGGGCAACGAGCGCGGATGCGAGGGGCTGGCGAACCCGCAGTCCGTGGACCTTGCGCATCGACAGGATCGTCGAACAGACCTCCCGCGCCTGTTGCATACCCGTCATCAGGTCCACATCGTCCGGGAACGAATCGGCCGACGGCCATTCGGTGAGGTGCACACTGCGCTCACCGGTGAGCGCGCGGTACACGTGCTCGGACGTGAGCGGGAGCAGGGGTGCCGCCACGCGACAAACGGTTGCGAGGGCCGTGTGCAGGGTGTCGACCGCGTCCTGGTCCCCCGACCAGAAGCGATCACGACTGCGGCGGATGTACCAGTTCGTCAGCGTGTCGAGGAACCCGGCGATGCGGTGGCAGGCACTGTACAAATCGTACGAATCCATATGTGCGCTCACGTCTCGCACCATGTGGCCCATCTCCACGAGGAGATAGCGGTCGAGGACGTCCGTCTGGTCAGTTCGCTCGGACCCCGTGAGCCCGGCGGCATTCGCGTAGAGCGACAGGAAGTACCACGAGTTCCAGATCGGGAGGATGACCTGCCGGACGGTCTCGCGGATTCCCGCCTCGGTAACCGAGAAGTCCGCCCCGCGCAGGATCGACGACGACAACAGGTACCAGCGCATCGCGTCGGAGCCATAGGTGTCAAAGATCACCATCGGGTCCGGGTAGTTCCGCAACTGCTTGGACATCTTCTGGCCGTCGTCGCCGAGCACCACACCGTGGCTGACGCATGTCCGGAACGCAGGGCGGTCGAACAGCGCCGTAGCGAGGACGTGCATCGTGTAGAACCACCCCCGCGTCTGCGCGATGTACTCGACGATGAAGTCGCCCGGGTAATGGCTCTCGAACCAGTCACGGTTTTCGAACGGGTAGTGAACCTGCGCGAACGGCATGGACCCGGACTCGAACCAGCAGTCGAGTACCTCGGGCACCCGGCGCATCATTGAGAGCCCGGTCGGGTCGTCGGGATTCGGCCGGACGAGGTCGTCGACAACGGGTCGGTGCAGATCAGCAACCCTCACCCCGAAGTCCGCTTCGAGCTGCTCGATCGAGCCGTAGACGTCGAGACGCGGATAGTCCGGGTTGTCGCTCTTCCAGACGGGGATCGGTGATCCCCAGAAACGGTTGCGGCTGATCGACCAGTCGCGCGCGTTCGCGATCCACTTGCCGAACGAACCCTCTTTCACGTGCTCGGGCACCCAACGGATCTGCTGGTTCAGCTCCACCATGCGGTCGCGGAACTCGGTCACCCTGACGAACCAGCTGGAGATCGCCCGGTACACGAGCGGCTCGGCGCATCGCCAGCAATGGGGGTAGCTGTGCTGGTACGAGTCGTGCCGGATCACGACGCCAGCGTCCTTGAGGTGCCTGATGACCTTGGGGTTCGCCTCGAAGACATGCTCGCCGACCCACGGCACGATCTCTGCGGTGTAACGACCCTGACTGTCCATCGGGCAGATCGTCGGGATGCCCACCGAGTTACAGACATTCTGGTCGTCCTCACCGAAGCCGGGCGCGAGGTGCACAACACCCGTGCCGTCCTCGGTCGACACGAACTCGGCTGCGAGAATCTGGAACGCGTTCGGCGTGTCGGCGAGGAACGGGAACAGGGGTGTGTACCGGCGCCCGGCCAGTTCGGAGCCGAGCACCGTGCCGACCCGGGTGGCGCCCACAAGCTCGCGCTCGTAGGAACCGAGGCGTGCGTCGGCGAGGAGGTAGCGCTGGCCATCCTGTTCCATCACGGCGTACTCGATGTCGGGGCCCACGGCGAGCGCGAGATTGGACGGAAGGGTCCACGGTGTCGTGGTCCATGCCAAAATTCTGTCGCCATTGTCGAGGGCGAAGGCCACCGTCAGCGCCGGGTCCTGGCGATCCCGGTAGACGTCGTCCATCCGAGTCTCGGTATTCGACAGGGGGGTCTCGCAGCGCCAGCAGTAGGCGAGTACGCGGAAGCCCTCGTACACGAGACCCTTGTCCCACAGAGTCTTGAACGCCCACATGACGCTCTCCATGTACGGAAGGTCGAGCGTCTTGTAGTCGTTGTCGAAGTCCACCCAGCGGGCCTGGCGCGTGACGTAACGCTCCCACTCGCTCGTGTAGCGCAGCACGCTCGATCGACAGGCCTCGTTGAAACCGGCGATGCCGTACTCGATGATCTCCGGGTGACCGCTGATGCCGAGTTCCTTCTCCGTCTGCACCTCGGCGGGCAGGCCGTGGCAGTCCCAGCCGAAGCGACGCTCGACCCGCTGTCCGCGCATCGTGCGGTACCGCGGGATCGAGTCCTTCACGAACCCCGTGAGCAGGTGGCCGTAGTGCGGTAGCCCGTTGGCGAAGGGAGGGCCGTCGTAGAAGACAAACTCGTCGTCGAGCGGGCGTTGCTCCACCGAGTTGACGAAGGTTCGATCGCCTTCCCAGAAGGCGAGAACCTCCGACTCGAGCGCAGGCAGATTGGGCTGGGGATCAACGTTCGGGTACACCATGATGAGCGGCCAAGCATACGGCGGGGGTCTACCCGCAGGCCGTGACCGTTGGTGTCAGGACTCGTTGGTGGGAGTCGTGCCCTTGGGCTGCACGATGCGGATCCGCACCGCCGGGTCCTCGTCCCAGTCGTCGATGTTCGGAACCGACACCGGTCCGGATGAGGGTCGGATCGGGGCAACCTCGCCCGTCGGGTGCTCCGAGAACGTCAACGTGAACGGCACCGTGGCGGTGCTACCTGCGCCGGGCGAGCTCACCGCAGCAGCAGCCACCTTCACCGCATCCTGGGCAAGGATCGGGGCGGCAGCGGAAACCGGTGAGAGCACCGAGCGTGATTGCGTGCGGAGCGAATCCCCGGCCGACGAGATTGCCGGTGCGTGTCCCGAGCCGAAGGGCCCTGTGGTGTCCTCTGCTACCGAACGCATCAGATCGGAGGCCTCCACGAGGCGCTGGCGCTGCGCAGCCGCGTATACGTCCATTGCTCGGACGTCGTCGCGGAGGAAGTCAAGCTTCGCGAGCAGGGCGTTGACCTCGCCCATGACGACGGAGCGCTCGGCCTCACCGGCCCGACGCGCCTCGGCACGGGCGCCGGCGAGGAGACGAGCGGTTTCGAGCTCTGCGTCAGACCGTATGCGGAGCACATCGGCCTCGGCAGCCGCACGAACGGCCGCTGCCTGTTCGTTGGCCTCCGCGATGGTCTGCTCGGCGGTGTGTTGCGCGAGCACGAGGGTGCGACCGATGATCTCGGCGTCGTCGGCCCGGATGACCACTGTGCTTGATGTCAGGGCTGGCTGGTGTGGCGTGTGATCGACCCCGTGGGTGACGGTGGAACCGGTTCCTGACTGGTCGGCCTGGGCTGCCCGGTTGGCGGCTGCCTTGGCCCGCTGCTCCATGAGCGAGGCGTACTGGATCGCACTGTCGAGCGCCGCAGCGACATCCTGCTGGAATGCCTGCACCTGAGCGGGGTCAAAACCCTTGCGTACGATGCGGAACGATGCACTCTCAATCTGGTCAGGGGTGAGGTCCATGAGGGTGATACTAGGCGAGTGCCGAAGGGCCGTAACGCCTCTGATGCGGCAATGTAATGAAAATGCCGAGCCAGGAACTCAGTCCTGGTAGCCGTCCCGCTGGCCCTGTCCGGAGTACGGCTTGAGGAGGTAGACCCCGGTGGCAACTTTCTCCATGGTGCCGCTCAGGCCGTAGCACAGGCCGCTCGCGAAATCGATGAGCCGCCGGGAGACTTCACGATCGGCTCCCTCGATGTTCATGATGACCGGCTGGCCCTCCCTGAACTTGTCGGCAACTTCCTGGGCCTGGTCGAAGCGACGCGGCTTCACGGTGTACGGCTCGCCCGGGGCGCCCTGATGGGTCCGCACCGTCGAGGACTGGGGCGACGGCCGGTTGGGAAGTCGAACCGTGAGTCCGGACGGGTCCCCAGAGTCCAGTGGTGCCTGGCGGCGGGGCGGGACCGGCTCGATGTCACGCGGACTGACCCTGGTCGACGTTGGGCGCACGTTGGCACCCTCGTCCCAACCACCTCCGCGGGGGCGGCCACGCTGGGGCTCGGCGTCCCACTGCTGAGGTGCGGGACGACCCGGCCGACCGCCGCGCTGCGGCTCGGCTTCTTGTTGCATGTCGTAGTCGTCGTACGGATCCTCGGGTCCGAGACCCAGATAATCCATAGCTCTCTTCCAGAGCGTCATAGTGTCCTCCAGCCCGGAAGGCTAACCCACACAACCGCGCCGTGCGCGGAGCCGGGCGGTCAGCGCGACGAGCGGGGCGGTCAGCGCGACGAGCGGGGCCCGAACAGTGCGCTGCCGATCCGTACCAATGTTGCACCCTCGGCTACCGCGATCTCGAGGTCTGCGCTCATGCCCATGGAGCACTCCCGCAGGCCGAGACGATCAGCGAGGGCGCGCGTGGTGGCGAAGGCCGCCCTCGTCCGGGCGACATCGCCGTCCGTCGGTCCCATCGCCATCAGCCCCTCGACTACGAGGCCAGCAGCAAGCGCGGATCCGACGAGGGTGGCCGCATCGCCCGGCAGGCAACCGAACTTGGTGTCCTCCCCGGTTGCGTTCACCTGGATGAAAACCCGAGCACCCACCGCCCTGCTGGCAACCTCATCGACGAGCGAGGCGCGGTCGATGGTTTGCCACACGTCGACCACCGGGACGAGGCTGCGCACCTTGTTGGACTGCAGGTGCCCGATGAAGTGCGTCGAGAACTCCAGCCCGGCCGCCCGCGCCCCAAGCACCTTGGGAACCGCTTCCTGCGCGTAGTTCTCGCCGATCATCGTGATTCCGGCCCCGACCGCAGCGGCGATTGCCTCGACGCCAAAGCCCTTCGTGACCGCGATGATCCCGATATCCCCACCGCCGGCACGCAGGATCCGCTCCCGGATGTGCTGAACCCGATCGGCAACGTCGGCGAAGGACGTTGACACGTTCGACGGGGGGCGAAGGTGCTACTTGAGGAAGGACGGGACGTCGAAGTCGTCGTCGCCGTCGTCCAGCGGATCCCGCTGGGGCTCGTCGCCGAAGAGTTCCTTGATGGAGGTTGGCGCCCTTGATCCCGAGTCGACCGACTTGAGCGACGGCGTCTTGGCGGTACCCGAGTCCCAGCGGTCGAATCCGGCAGCAATCACCGTGACCTTCACCTCGTCACCCATCTCGTCGTCGATGACCGTGCCGAAGATGATGTTCGCATCGGGGTGGGCAACGCCCTGGATGATCTCGGCCGCCGCGTTCATCTCGAACAGCCCGAGGTCGCTCGGTCCGGTGATGTTGAGCAGAATGCCCCGTGCCCCGTCGATGGTGCTCTCGAGCAGCGGGCTGCTGATCGCCGCCTTGGCTGCAGCGGTGGCGCGGTTATCTCCGCTGGCCTGACCGATCCCCATCAGCGCCGTTCCAGCGTTCGACAGGATCATCTTCACGTCAGCAAAGTCGGTGTTGATCAGGCCAGGTGTGGTGATGAGATTGGTGATGCCCGAGACACCCTGCAAGAGGACCTCGTCGGCCATCTTGAAGGCGTTGAGAACGCTGGTTTTTTCGTTCGACACCGTGAGCAGACGGTCGTTCGGGATGACGATGATGGTGTCAACCTTCTCGCGCAGTTTCTGGATGCCGGTCTCTGCCTGGACCGCGCGGCGGCGGCCCTCGAACGCGAACGGGCGTGTCACCACACCGATGGTGAGCGCGCCCAGACTGCGGGCGATCTCGGAGATGAGCGGAGCCGCTCCGGTACCGGTGCCCCCACCCTCGCCCGCGGTGATGAACACCATGTCGGCGCCCTTGATGACTTCCTCGATCTCGTCCCGGTGCGCCTCTGCAGCCGCGCGACCGACCTCGGGATCACTCCCGGCGCCGAGCCCTCGTGTGAGGTCTCGGCCGACGTCGAGCTTGACGTCGGCATCGCTCATCAACAGGGCCTGCGCGTCGGTGTTCACCGCAACGAACTCGACACCCTTGAGGCCTGCGTCGATCATTCGGTTGATGGCGTTCACGCCACCGCCACCGACGCCGACCACCTTGATAACGGCGAGATAGTTCTGGGGTGATCCGGCCATCAGGCGTTCCTCCGCACATGGGTCATTTGCGTATTCTCCCACGAATCATCTCTTGGGGGGTGTCTTTCGATTCGAGAACGGGCAGGTTAGGGCCCACACCCGGCGATCGGTCGTCACGACTCCGACGTCGTGATGAGATCGGCCCTGCACGCAGTGATCCGGCCGGGCGGCGCCTGCTTCGGGTTCACCTTGGTGTTGAGAAACGCCGTGAGAGAGACCATCTGGAGCACATCGAGGTTCCGCGCCGCGCAGAGATCCACCAACGTGTCGCCCCGCTTGCTGATCCTGATGGTCATCGAGACGTTGTACTGCTGATCCACCTCGAACACCTTGACGATCGCCCTGAGCGCCGGTGGCAGTGCCGTGATGAGCTGTGCGACCCTGGCGTACTCCGCCGAGCTCTCTCCCGCCTTGAGCGCCGGGCCGAGGCCGTAGATCGGCATGTAGTCCACCGGACGACCCTCGAGCACGTCGATGACGCGACCCTCAGGGTCGATCGGCCTCCAGAGATTGTCCTCGCCGAGGAATGCCGCTACCGGGGTGCGCTCCGCGATCTGGATGGTCACCGTGTGGGGGAACTGCATCTGGACCGTCGCGTACTTCACCCACGGGAGTGCCAGGAGCCGGCGCTTCACACTGTTGAGGTCCGCCGTGAGGATCGGTTTGTTGCGGATGCTTGCGGTGATCCCGGAGACGGACTCCTGGTCCGAGTACACGAGACCCGAGACCTTGATGCTGCTGATCGCGAACAACGGCGTCGCCAGCACAGCGATCGTCGCGAGCGAGATCAGGACGAAGACGCCGGCCACTGCGGACCACAGGATCCGGCGGCGGCCCGCTTGCTGACGCACTGCGAGGCGACGGGCCTTCAGGCGGGGGTGCACCCTCGGGCCCCGGGGGTCGTCGGGCGACCGCGATGACTGCGCTGTGTAGCTCGGGTCCGGGAGGTCGTCCTCGTCGGAGCCACCGATCAGGACGGTGCGCAGGCCACCTCCTCCAGACGGTGGGTCCGCGAGGGTCACGGTGGTGTCAGCGTCGGGCAGCACCATGGCGGCGGTGGTCCGATTGGCGTCCGGACGAGTGTCATCGGGGAACGGGATGAGCAAGGGGTCGATGATTGGCCCCGAACCGGGGGCCAGGTCCAGCGAGGGCTCGCCGATGACGATCGTCCGGCGCTTCGGCGGTTCGGTGCCGTCGGCCTCGCTCATCGTTCTGCTCCGTCGAAACCCACGAGACGAATCTCGCTGCGCAGGCGGATCCCGCGCTCGGACCAGACGCGCTCGGTGATCATCTCGATGAGGGCGTGGACATCGGCTGACGAACCGCCCTCGGTAGCCTGGATGAAGTTTGCATGCTTGTCAGAGACGAATGCCGTGCCAATCCTCGCCCCGCGCAGGCCGAGTTCGTCGATGACCTGCCCCGCGGCAAGCGCTCCTGGAAAAGGGTTCACGAACACCGAACCTGCATTCTGGCCGCCCGGTTGATGCTCGCGGCGCCACCTCACGATCTCGGTGATCTCGCGCTCGCTCGACGCAACGTCCCCGGGCGCGAGCCGGAACGTTGCGTTGAGCACGACCTCGTGGTCCGCTAGGTCGGAGCCGCGGAACCGCAGGCCAAGCGCGTCCGCACCCTTCCGGCACCGTTGGCCGAGCCGCAGGTCGAAGATTTCGACGTCGACGAGGGATGCAGCAGTGTCAGACCCGTGCCCCCCAGCGTTCATGCGAACCCCGCCCCCCACCGAGCCAGGGACACCTACAGCCCACTCGAGACCGGTCAGTCCCACTGCGGCAGACCGCCGTGCGAGTACCGGCAGCAGGGCGAAGCCACCGGCGACCACGTCGAGGCCGGCAATCCCGATCTCTGTGGCGACCTCCCCGAACGTGACGGCGATGCCGTTGAACCCCGAGTCGGCGACGAGCAGGTTCGACCCACGGCCGATCACGAGTACGGGGAGGCCCGTCGCCCGGTGTGCCGTGGCTATCTGCTCGAGGTCCGCCAACGACGCGATCCGCACGAAGAGGCGGGCGGCGCCACCCACCCGGTACGTGGTGAGCGGCGCGAGGGGCACTTCTCGCTGCGCGAGCGAACCGAGAAGTGCAGCCGCGTGCTCTACCGCGCCGCCCGGTGTCGTGTCGATCACGTTGCGAACCGTTCCGCGTCGAGTTCGACCCGTCGCGCAAGTACCTCGGAGGGAAGGCCGGCAACGTCGCCGCACCCCATCGATACGCAGACATCCCCGGAGCGGACTTCCCGGGCGAGGAACTCAACGAGGTCGTGGCGTCGTGGCAGCCACACCACGCGCTGGTGCGGGTGCGCATCAAGGATCGCGTTGACCACGAGCTTTCCCGTGACACCGGGGATCGGGGCATCCCCCGAGGGGTAGATCTCCGTGATGACCGTGACATCAGCAGCAACGAAGGCGTCCCGGTACTCGGGCGACAGCAGTGCCATCCTTCGGTAGCGGTTCGGCTGAAACACCGCAACGACACGCGAGAAACCGTCGCCGCTCGACCGCAACGCGTCGAGGGCTGCAGCGATCTCGTTCGGGATGTGCCCGTAATCGTCGACGAAGGTCGCCCCGCCGTGCGAGCCACGGAAGTCGAGCCGGCGGGCCACACCGCCGAACCGCTCAAGGGACTGCGCGATCACCCCGAATGGGACTCCGAGTTCGGTGGCCATCGCGACGACGGCGGTCGCGTTGCGAACATTGTGCATCCCACGCAGGGGCAGATGGACCTCGCCGAGCGTCTCGCCACGACGGACCACGACGAATCGCCAGGTGCCCGCAGACGACTCCGTATCGACAATCCGGTAGTCAGCATCCGGCGCGGTTCCATAGGTAACGACGTCTCGGACGGCCGCCAGTCGGCGACAGACTTCGTCGTCGGCACAGAGCACCTTGGGCCCGTCTACCTGGTCCAGATACTGCTCGAAACCGGCCACGATGGCGTCGAAGGAGCCGTAGTTCTCCAGATGGTCGACGTCGACGTTCGTCAGGATGGTGGCGGCAAGGGGTAGCTGCAGGTGGGTGAAGTCGCTCTCGTCCGCCTCCACGACGGACCATTCGCTTCCGGTCCACTGCGCACCCGTCCCGATGTCGGTGACGTCGCCGCCGATCACGAAGCTCGGCCGCAGACCGGCAGCCGCGAGCACCAGCATCATCATCGACGACGTCGTGGTCTTGCCGTGTGTTCCGGCAACGCCGACCGCACGGGTCATCGCGCAGATCGAGGCCAGCATGCCCGCGCGGTGCAGGGTGACGATCCCCGCCTCCCGGGAGGCGACAAGCTCGATATTTCGCTCGGGGATCGCCGTCGAGTACGTGACGGCATCGCAGCCGTCGACGTGGTGACGGTTGTGCCCGATGTGAACCTCCACGCCGGCGCTGCGGAGGCGGTCGAGCACCGGCACCTCGCGCAGGTCACTACCCGAGACGGTGTGGCCCATTTCCGCCAGCACGAGCGCGAGCGCGCTCATCCCGGGACCACCGACCCCGATGACGTGATACCGGCCGGGGCGCGACAGGTCGAGCGGTGCTGCAGGGCGGCCGTCAGCCACGGCCCACGGCCTCGATGAGGCGGGCAAGCGCCTTGCTGCGGTGTTTGGCCCCCGCCTCCCGGGCTGCATCGGCGAGCGCCACACGAGCAGCGTCATTCTCCCGGAGGCGATCGACCTCGGTCGCGAATCGCTCCGGTGTCAGCTGAGCCTCGGTGACCAGCACGGCCCCACCTTGGTCAGAGAGCCAACGGACGTTTTCCGTCTGGTGGTCTTCCGCCGCACCGGCCCACGGCACGAGGATCGATGGGATTCCGACGGCCGCAACCTCGCAGACCGTGCTCGCCCCTCCCCTGCCGACCAGCAGGTCTGCGGCGGCATACACCGCCGGCATTCTCGACTCGAACCCGATCACGTCATACAGAATGCCTGTTGAACCGTCCCGCCGGGGTGGCATCCCCGCAACAAATCGCTCGCCACAGAGGTGCCGAACAGCAAGATCGGACCGGTCAGCATGGGTCTCGACGTACTCGGCGACCGCCGAATTCAGGATCCCCGAACCCAGCGATCCGCCCATCACGACGATGAGGAACCGGTCCTCGGGGATGCCGAGCTCGGCACGGGCGCCGGACCGGTCACGTGTGCGGTCAACCTCCACGACCGCCCGGCGGAGTGGCGCACCGGTGTACACGGCGTGCGGGAGCGGGGAGTCAGGGAAGGCGACAGCGCACGCTGCTGCGCGCCCCGCAGCGAGCCTGCTCGCACGACCGGGCCGCTTGTCGTAGCTGACCACCACGACCGGGATATCGAGCTTGCGCGCGGCCAGCGCCGCAGGGAGGCTTGCATAGCCGCCGACCGAGACGACGACAGCGGGTGCGAGTTTGCCAAGCAGGCGAATCGCCTCCCGGCGGGCGCGATGCAGTCGGACGAGGAACGAGACGTTGTGGACGATGCTCTTCCAGGCGAACGACCGCCGGAAGCCGATCACGTCGAAGAAGGTGTACGGAAAGCCGGACGCCGGCAGGAGATCGACCTCAACCCCGCGTGAGGTGCCCGTGAAGTGGATCTCGTCGGCCGCATGGCCGAGCGCGACAAGGCCCTCGGCTACGGCGAGCGCCGGGAGCACGTGCCCGGCGGTGCCGCCGCCGGCCACCACTGCGAAGACCCGATCGCTCATCGGCCGTTACGGGCCACGTTCAGCAGCAGGCCGCCCGCTGCCATCATCGACAGCAGCGAGGACCCGCCGTACGACAGGAAAGGAAGCGTCAGCCCCGTCACGGGCATGAGGCCAACCACCCCACCGACATTGATGACGGTCTGGATCCCGATCCAGCAGACGACCCCACCGGCGACGAGCGAGCCGAAGCGGTCCTTGCACGCGAGCGCCACCAGCGTGCCTGCCCAGATAAGCGCAACATAGGCACAGAGGACGGCGAACACGCCGATGAAGCCGAGTTCCTCGGCGAGGACGGCGAAGATGAAGTCGGAGTGGGCGAGGGGGACGTATCCCCACTTACCCGACCCGGCACCCACGCCACGACCCGTCAGGCCCCCGTTGGAGATGCTGAGGATCGACTGCCAGGTCTGGTATCCGTCGCCCTCCCGACTGTTCATCAGGTCGAGGAACGACGTCCAGCGCTGCCGGCGGTAGGGAGTGCTCAGCGCGAACGCCACCGCCGCACCGCTCAGCCCCGCCGACACGCCGAACATCGGCAGCAGCGGGGCGCCGGCGAGGAAGAGCACCGACAGCCCGATCGAGCCGAGCACGATCGCCGAGCCCAGATCGTTCTGGGCAACCATCATGAATGCGGCGAGCCCGATCACGGTGAGGCACGGGAGCATCACCTGCTTGAGCTCGCCCATCCTGCTGCCACGTCGGGTGATGACGTCCGCCGCCACAAGTAGTACCGCGAGCTTCAGGAACTCCGACGGCTGGAAGACGAGGGGGCCGATGCCCACCCACGCCCGCGCGCCCCGCACGGACACACCGATGCCCGGCACGAACGGCACGAGCATGAGGCCCATCGACAGCAACCAAAAGCTGCGACAGAACATCCGGATGCGGCGCAGCGGCATGCGGAGCGCAACCCACATCACGAACAGCCCGGCGAAGGCCCAGATCACCTGGCGCTGAAAGTATCTCCACGGCGAGTTCCCAGCCTGGAACTGCGTAATAGAGGACGACGAGAGCACCATGACGAGGCCGAGCGGCACGAGGATGGCCATCACGATCGCGATCACGTAGTACGAGACCGGGAGCGGGCCCGTGTGCACCACCTCGCGGCCGGCCGGGTGCCGGCGCCGCGACGCCAGCTCCGCCCGCCGAAGCTGCCGGGGGGAATCGAGTCCCGAGGTGGTGGAGCTCATGGCTTGCTATCCCTGCACGTGGACGAAGTCGGCGATGAAGAGGGCGAGCGCTGCGGCAACGCACAGTCCGGAGATGATCCAGAACCTGATGATCACCGTGGTCTCGGGCCATCCGGACAGCTCGAAGTGGTGGTGGATCGGCGACATTTTGAAGAGACGCTTCTTGCGCCCGCTCGCGCGGAAATAACCCATCTGGATGGCAACGGATCCGATCTCCATCACGTTGAGGCCGCAGATCAGCACCAGGAGCAGGTGCGTGTCGGTGGTGATCGCCAGCATGGAGAGGGCTGCTCCGATACCGAGCGCGCCGACGTCGCCCATGAAGATGCGCGCAGGGGCAGCGTTCCACCAGAGGAAGCCGATACAGGCCCCCGCAAAGGCGGCGCCGACAACCGCAAGGTCGAGGGGGTTCACCACACCGTGCCGCACACCGGCCTTGAACGCGTAGATCTGTGGGTTCCGGAACGCCCAGTACGCGATGATCGTGAACGCGGCGAACCCGAGCACAGCAGACCCGCCAGCAAGCCCGTCCAAACCGTCGGTCACGTTGACCGCGTTGGTGGTCGCGAAAATGATGAACCCGGTCCACAGCACCCAGATCACGAGGTGCAGTTGCCAGCCAGGGTTGTCGTGGCGGGTGAATGACAGGGTCCGCGACACATTGGTGGTGAGCGCGAGCAGCAGGGCGAGTCCCATGCTGATCGCAAGGGTGATGTAGCCCTTGACCTTCCAGAACACACCGCGGTTGCGGCCCTTGCGCACCTTTGCGATGTCGTCAGCGAGTCCGAGGAGGGCCATGACGAGGACGGCCAGCAGCATGATCATTGCCTGGTCCGAGAACACCACCCCGCGCCGGATGTGGGTGACGATGTAGCCGACGATCGCCGAGAGCACGATGGCGATGCCGCCCATCGTCGGCGTGCCGTGCTTGTGCGAGTGCTCAGCGACGACTGCGTTGTTCTCGTCCTTCGTCAGGATCGGCTGACCCTTGCCGAGGTTCTTAAAGAAACGGATGAGGAATCGGGTCAACAACAGCGAGACGAGGAGGGACACGGCACCCGAGAGGAAGATCGCGATCATCGCAGGTTCCCCAGGATCCGTCGTGCCACAACTCGATCGTCGAACTCGATCACCTGATCACCAATCGTCTGGGTGGTTTCGTGGCCCTTGCCCGCAAGCACCACGACATCACCGGGATGAGCGAGCCTAAAGGACGCCTCGATCGCGACTGCGCGATCCGACTCGACCACCATGTTTGTGAGGCTCTCCGGAGGTAATCCAGCGACGATCTCGGAGATAATCTCTCGCGGGTCCTCGTTGCGTGGGTTGTCCGAGGTGATGATGACCAGGTCTGCTAGGTCGGCAGCCACTGCGCCCATGAGCGGGCGCTTCGTTCGGTCCCGGTCCCCGCCGCAGCCGAACACCACGATCACCCGGTTCCCGAGGGCCGCACGGCGAGCCGAACGGAGAACGGCGGCCAGTGCGTCCGGGGTGTGGGCGTAGTCCACCACGACGTGGAAGGGTTGACCGGACCGGATCGGCTCAAACCTCCCCGGCACCGGCGTTGCACCCGCAAGACCGTTGACGATGTCGTCGAGCGAAATGCCGAGTTCGTTCGCCGCAGTAGCGGCGGCGACGGAGTTGGAGATGTTGAACTCGCCGCCGATCGGCAGCTCGATCACTCTGCCGCGCCACCCGAAGCGAAGGTGGTCCGCCATCACCTCGACCTGATCGGTGTCGGCCAGCGAGTACGCAACGAGAGGTACCGCAGCACTCGCGAGGATCCTCTGCCCCGCCGGGTCATCCGCATTGATCACCCCGAGGCGCGTCAGGCCGGGCGTGAAGAGGCTCGCCTTGGCGCGGAAGTACGTTTCCTCGTCCCCGTGGAGGTCGAGATGATCGCGACCCAGGTTGGTGAAGATCGACACGGCGAATCTCGTGCCGTCCACTCGGTGCTGCACGAGCGCGTGTGAGGACACCTCGACAGCAACAGTCGTGACTCCGCTGTCTGCGAGGTCTGAGAGCGTCCGCTGGAGGTCCGGCGCCTCGGGCGTCGTGAGATCTCCCGTGAGGGTGCCGATCGTCGACGACGGCCGGCCGGCGTGACGGAAAATCTCACCGACGAGGTGCGCAGTTGTCGTCTTGCCGTTGGTACCCGTGATGCCGATGACGTTCAGCCGGTGCGAGGGGTTTCCGTAGACCGAACAGGCCAGCATCGCCATGGCCCCCCGCACATCGTCCACGACCACCTGCGGCACCGGAACATCGAGGAGGTGGTCGACCACGAGGACGGAGGCACCGGCCTCAATCGCCGACAGCGCGTGATCGTGGCCGTCCGCACGCTCGCCCCGGAGACAACAAAAAATCGAATGCGCCTCCACGAGTCGCGAGTCGTGCGTGATCCCCGACACCACTGCACCATCGCTGCCGAGCAGGCGCCATCTGACTGCAGACGGGCAGCGAGCGAGCACCGACCCGAGAGTGGACTCCCGATGAGGGGTCGTGGCCGTCATTTTTTGCTCGACGTCCTCGACGGGCACCCCGAGGCATTCGTGGGCGCCTGGATCCCGAGGTTGACGATTGCGGCCCGAGCGATCCTGTTGAAGACCGGAGCGGCGGCGTTCGCACCGAAATGGGCCGCACCGGGGGGCGGCTCGTCGATCGAGACGAGGACCGTGATCTTCGGGTCCTCCGCCGGCAGGAACCCGACGAACGATGCGTAATAGGCGCGCCTTCCCTGCTCGTCGAAGTAGGTCCCGTTCCTCTGCGCCTTATAGCCCGTACCGGTCTTGCCGGCGATCGTGTACCCCTTGATCCCGGCCCATCCCTTCGCGGTGCCGGTGCACACCACGTCCCGCATGAGGAAATTCATCTGCGAGGCAACGCTGGCAGACACCACGCGTCGGGATGCCGACGGCATCGTGTCGCCCTGCTTGCCGAGGGGGGACACAATCGACGCCACCAGTTTCGGCGCCACGTACACGCCCCCGTTCGCGATCACGTTGACGGCACTGACCAATTGGATCGCAGTGGCGGCGACGCCCTGCCCGTAGGCCACGGTGACGTTCTCCGTGCCGCGCCACTTGGCGTTCGGCCGCAGGATCCCGCGAGCCTCGCCGGGGAAATCGAGCGCCGTCGGCTCGCCGAGGCCGAAGGCCCGCATGTAGGACTCCTGCTTGTCGGGCCCGATGGTCTCGGACACAAAGATCGTGCCGATGTTCGAGGACTTCGCGAGGATCTCGTGGACGGTGAGGGATTGGGTGGGGTGCACCTCGGCGTCATGCAGCCATACGTCCCAGTACTTCTTTCGGAAGGGCACGAGGAAGCTGGTCTGGGGGGTGACTTTTTTCTCGTTGAGGGCTGCGGCGACGGTGATGACCTTGGCCACCGAGCCGGGCTCGTAGGAGTCCACCGCCGCATAGTTTCCTGCCCCCACGCGGACTACATCGGTCTCCGGGTCACGGCGCACCGAGGCCATGGCGAGGATCTCGCCGGTTCGCGAGTCCATCACGATCGCAGATGCACCTCGCGCCCCGAGCTCGTTCACCTTCGCCATCAGCGCTTGCTCGGTCTGGTATTGCAGCGCAAGGTCGATCGTGAGGCGGATGTCATTGCCGGGCACCGCTGCGATGAGGGCCTTGCGGCTCGACGGGATGGACCGGCCCTTGGTTCCCTTGATCTGGCGCAGCTGCCCGTCGACACCGGTCAGGAGCCGGTCGTACTGCTTCTCCAGACCTGCGCTGCCGTGACCGTCGACGTCTGCCAGCCCGATCACGCCACGGCCGACCTCCGCGTTGGGGAGATAACGACGCGTCTCGTCGATGCTGCCGATGCCCGGGAGCTTGAGGTTCTCGACCACGAGAGCCGTCTCTGCCTCTACCTCACGCGCAACATACACAAAGCTCGTACTCGGCACCGAGAGCTGAGCGAGCAAGGCCTTCTGACGCTTTGCGCTGAACCCGAGCACCCGTGCGAGGGCCACCACGGTCCGCCCCGAGTCGACGATGGCCCGTGGATCCGCGTAGATCGACTTTGAGGCCACCGACATCGCCAGGGGACGACCGCTGCGATCGAGGATCTGCCCACGCGGCGCCGGCAGGGTCTCGTTCTTCGCCCGCTGACGGACGGTGTAGGCCTGATAGGCCTTCGCCTGCGTGGTTTGCAGCATCCCGACACGCACGAGGATGCCGGCGAAGCAGAGCGCAATCGCTACAAGGACGAACACCATCCGCTTGCGAAAGCCCCCAACCCGAAACTCGTGTGCGTCGCGCTGGTCCTCGCTCCGGCGACGCAACAGCCGCGGGGGGCCGCCAGATGGACCGGAGCCGGACATTACGTCACGGAGCCCTGGCCGCTGAGTTGTTCCCTCGGTCGTTGTCATGGTCTCGTACCGGGTTCGTCCAGCGGCATTGCCGCGGACGTTGCGAGCACCTCCGTGTACGTCTGTGCATCGACAGTCACGAAGCCAACCGCATCGGCAGCGCTCATCTTCATGGTCGCTGCCTCCCTGCCGAGATGCACCGGCGAGCGCAGCTCCGCCCGTTCGCGCTCAAGGGACTGGCGGAGTTCCCGGGCCTTGTCGACCTTGACCTGCAGTTGGTCAAGCTTGACCTGTTCCTCCGCCATCCGGGTCTGGAAGGTGGTAACACCGAGCATGGCAAGGAACACCACCACGAGGGCTGGAGCGAGAATCGATGCGATCCGTCGCCGTTGGGGCACCGATCGCAGGTTGGTTCGGGGCGCCTGACGCTGCTCACTCCGTGCGACCGCGCCGGATTCGACACGCGGCCGGAAAACCTGCACCTGGGAGAGCGCTGCGAGATCAGCCGGAAGCGGCCGGCTCTTCGCCCGACGCTCGAGGGCACTCGGCGCTGCCACGGGGACAACCCGGCGGCGGAACTGTGGCTGGCGGTGTGCCGGCGCCGCAGCGCGCTGCGCCTGCGGTCGCGTCTGTGGTCGCGTCTGTGGTCGCGTCTCGGGGCGTGTGTGAGCGCTGGTGTTCGCACGCCGGGGGGCGATGTCCGAACGGCGCTCGAGTCGCTGGGCGGCTGCAGCACTCACTGCGCCACCCCAGTGACAGCAACCTTCTCGACGACACGCAGGATCGCCGATGACGCTCGCGGATTGCGATCCCGCTCGCCTGCCGACGGCACGCGCTTGGCCGGTCGCACGATACGCACGGTCGGGGAGGCACCACATCCACAGGGCAGCCCTGTGGGACAGGAGCATCCACCTGTTGCGGCTTCACGAAACGCGTGCTTGACGATCCGGTCCTCGCCCGAGTGGTACGAGAGCACGGCAACCCTGCCGCCCACCGACAGCGCGTCGATCGCCTGATCGAGAGCATCCGGAAGAATCTCGAGTTCCTGATTCACCTCGATGCGGATCGCCTGGAACGTGCGCTTCGCGGGATGCCCTCCTGTGCGACGGGCCGGAGCGGGAATCGCGTCCCGCACGATCTCGGCCAACTGGGCGGTCGTGCGCACTGGGCGACTCGCAACGATCGCGTTCGCGATTCGGTAGGCAAAGCGCTCGTCACCGAACTCCCGGAGTACGCGGGTCAGTTCGTCGACGCCGTAGCCGTTCACGACATCCGTGGCGCTGGGGCCGGTGGAGGCATCCATGCGCATGTCGAGCGGGCCGTCAAAGCGATACGAGAACCCACGGTCTCCCTCGTCGAACTGGTGGGACGAGACGCCGAGGTCGAACAGCACACCGGACACTGAGGAGATCGCGAGTGCAGCCATGACGTTGTGGAGGGAGTCGAAACGTGCGTGGCGTGTGACCACCCGTTCTTCGAACGGGGCGAGAACTGCCGTCGCTGCGGCGAGTGCGTCTTGATCGCGGTCCAGGCCGAGAAGCCGACAGTCTGTTCGCCGCTCGAGCAAGCCACGAGCGTGTCCGGCGCCGCCGAGCGTCATGTCAACCAGCCATCCGGCGGGCACTCCGTCGAAGACCTCGATGATCTCGGCGAGCATGACCGGCTCGTGCCGAAACCCGCCCGTCATCGAACGGACCGTGTTGGGACGACGCACGGATCCTGTGGGTTCCGCTCACGGGCAGCTCCCCGACCAGCAGTGCTGCCGGGATTTCTCCCCGGAACAAGCGAGATGGAAGCGGGCGGAGTTGGGGCTAACCATCTTGCTGGTCGGGAAGCTGCCGATGAGCGGAACGTCAAAGGGGTCACGTCTGTCTCGTTCCTCACACTCCTCTCAGCTCGACGTGCCCTTGATCAGGGCACTTCCGTGTTCGATCTGCTGCGAGTACTGGACGGGGTTCCAGATCTCAACCCGGTCAAAGGAACCGGCAACGATCACTGCGGCCTTGGGCTCGATGCCCGAGAATTCCCGCAGTTCCTGAGTGATGAGGAAGCGACCCTGGGCGTCGAGGGCCACCTCCGCGGTGTCGCCAGAGAGTGCTCGCTGCTGCGACTTGCTCATCTCCCCCCGTTTCACCTTGTCGAGCAGCTCGGCAACCATCTCGTCGAACCCCTCCTCGGTCATCACGTCAATACATCCGTCTTGGCCTCTCGCAAGGAAGCACCGGGGCTCAAAGCGCGCGCGGAACGCTGACGGCAGCGCCAGTCGACCCTTGTCGTCGACTTGGCGCTCGTAGCGACCTACGAAGCGCTGCATGGGTTCCCGGCATCTCCTTGTGTGAGCGGTGAATCACGGCGACCCGTTCTCCACGTGTCCCCATTATTCCCCACTCAACCCCCTCCGTCAAGCCTTCTCCCCCACATTTCACCACCGACGGTCGGAATCTTTCGACACTGCGCGCGCGGAGCGCGCGAAAGTACGGCAAATCGTCGAACAAACGACCAAAAGCACCACCTTGAGCGGTCAAACAACGGTGGGGGACGTTGGGGACACCCATTCCCAGCACGACAATCCCCCCACTGGCCCCCACCCGCTCGGACGGGAGGTCCGCTGCCGGCGGCCGTCAGGAGCCGCGGGTGAGCTGGATCTGCGCGACGTCGAGGTAGCTGCTGGCGAACCCGGCCTCGCAGTACGCCAGGTAGAACTCCCACATCCGACGGAAAATTCCGTCGAACCGTTCGCTCTCCACCCGGGGCCAGTTCGCCAAGAAGTTCTGGCGCCAGATTCGCAGCGTCCGGGCGTAGTCCGACCCGAAGGTGTCGAGACGGGACACTCGCAGTGACGTCCCGGCGTGGCAGGTGTCCTCGATCGCCCGAACCGACGGGATAATCCCGCCGGGGAACACATACTTGTGGATCCACGAATACGCCTGCATCGTGGCGAGCAGCCGTTCGTGCGAGATCGTGATTGCCTGCAGGCCGACAGTGCCACCGGGACGCAGCAGTCGGTCCATGGTGGCGAAGTACTGCGGCCAGTACTTGGCGCCCACTGCCTCGATCATCTCGACACTCACGATCGCGTCGAACGAACCCTGTACGAGGCGGTAATCGAGGAGACGGATATCCACACGGTCAGCGACACCCGCCTCGCGAACCCGTTCGGCTGCCAGTCCCTGCTGCTCGGATGACAGCGTCAGCGTGGTTACTCGTGCACCCCGCTGGGCCGCCTGGATCGCCAACTGCCCCCAGCCGGTACCGATCTCGAGAAGTTCGGTGCCCGCACGGACACCGGCCAGATCGAGCACCGCCCCAATCTTTCGGCGCTGGGCCCCAGCGAGATCGTCGCCGTCGGCAAACAGCGCGGACGAGTACGTCATTGTCTCGTCGAGGAAGGCGGCGAACATGTCGTTGGAGAGGTCGTAGTGACGGCCGATGTTGCGCCTCGCTTGGTCCACCGTGTTCTCCTCGTCCGGTGGCTGGCGCTGTTCGGCTAGGCGTCGGAGTCTCTGGAGCGGCCGTGGAACGAGATCTGCCATGTTTGCCGCGAACGGCGTCAGCAGGTCCGCGAGGTCCGTGCCGGGGCCGGGTGCCCACTCCCCCGCCATGTAGGACTCGCCGAACCCGATCTTGGCGTCTACCCCGAGGCGGGAGAAGAACGCGTACGGCCGGTGGATCACGAGGACGGGCGAGTTCGGTCCGCCACCGCCCATGACCTCCCCGTCAGCGACGTGGACACGCACCGCCAGTCGATTCGCGGCGCTGCGCATGATCCGACGCGCAATCGATGCCCGGAGCCTCGATTGGCGGGCGTCGAACACACCCGGCCAACGATCACCAGCGAGCACATCGAGGTCGGCCGTGTCGCTCACGCCACACCGTCCTGGTGCACGTGCGGAAGCCGCTTCACCACGGGAACACGGCGCGCCCAGAGCCACAGACCGTGCAGCCTGATCGCGAGCGTCACGCGCTGGGGTATGAGCGGGTACCGGATCAACGTACGCGCAAGCGCCGACGACGTGGCCGGCATGCCTGTTCCCGTGAAGATCGCCACGAATGGGCTGCGTCCGGGTCGGTGGAGCGTGATCGCCGTGCGCACGGTCCCACCGGCAACAGCGAGTTGCATTGCATAGCGGCCCGACACGTCATTGAACGGTGACACGTAGAACTCCTTGTTCACCTCGGCCCTCCCGTCGCCGTCCGGACGAACGAGGTAGGCGTGTCGCTCCCCATAGGTGTTGTGCACCTCCGCGATCGCGCAGAGCAGATTGCCGTCCGGGGCGAAACACCAGAACACCGTCAACGGGTCGAAGACATGGCCAAGTACGCGAGAGTTTGCGAGCATCACCATGCGGCCTGCACGGGCGTCAATACCCCGTTGCGCGAGAAACCGCTCGACATTGGTACGGATGTCAGTCGACGCCCCCGGCAGGGTGCCACCGAGGTGATCGCTGGCGTCGAAGGAGCAGGCGAGATGCCGCCAACCCCGCGGCGCGGGCACGTCGTCAAGGTCGACGAGCCACTGGTACACGCGGTTCCGGAAGGCATGCCGCACCGGGTCGGCGCGTCTGTGCACGAGCGTTCCGCGGACGATGGCCGGCAGCACAGGAAGGTCGTCGACCGTGTTCACCAGATCACCCCGAAGTGCTGGGCCGCCTCAACTCCCGAGCGACACCCGTCCTCGTGGAACCCCCATCCGTGGTACGCGCCGGCGAACACGGTTCGATCCGTGGCGAGCGAACCCAGACGGGCCTGTGCGCCCACCGATTCGAGGTCGTAGACCGGGTGCTCGTACTGCATGACGGCAAGCACCTGATCCGGTGCGATCCGGTCCCGGGCGTTGAGGGTAACGAGATACTCGCGTTCGGTCTCCAGACCCTGGAGCCGGTTCATCCAGTAGGTGACCACCGGTTGCTCGCGCTGTTCATCCGTACCCGGAGTCCGGTAGTTCCATGCGGCCCGCGCCCGGCGCGAGGCCGGCAGGAGTCGCTCGTCGGTGTGCAGGACGACCTCACTCGCCGAGTACCGGAACGCACCGAGCACCTCCCGCTCGGCAACGGTGGCGTCGGCGAGCAGGGCGAGTGCCTCTTTCGGGTGGGTGGCCACGACGACCCCATCAAAGTTCTCCACCCCACCGTCCGACGTCGTCAGCGCGATCGCGCTGGGATCGCGGCGTACCGCCGTCACCCCTCGTGCAACCCGGACGTCAGGCAACCTCGACGCAATCGCATCGACATAGGTCCTCGCCCCGCCCACGACCGTGTACCAACGCGGCGATCCGGAGACGGCGAGCATCCCGTGGTTCGCGAGGAACTGGAAGAGATACCTCGCTGGATAGTTGAGCGCTGTGGACGCGCCCATGGACCAGACACACGAGACCACAGGCACCGCGAAGAGATCGATGAACCGCGTCGAGAAGCGCTGCTCCGCGAGGAAGTCCCCGTACGTCATCTGCCCGGAGTCATCGTTCCGCTCGAGGAGCTGCCTCGCCGAGCGGTGGAACCGACGAACCTCGCCGAGGAGGCCGAGGAACGAGGGGTCGAGCGCTCGGCGGGGCTGGGCAAAGACACCCTTTGCCCCGCGACCGCCCGCGTACTCGAGCCCCGAAGCCGCGTCCGAGATGCTCATGCTCATCTCGGTGGCGTGCCGCTCGACCCCGAGTTCCGCGAAGAGCCTGCGTAATAGCGGGTAGGTGTCGTCGTTGTGCACGATGAAACCGCTGTCCACGGCAACCGTCACGCCGGATGGATCGGCGATCGAGTGGGTGTGAACGTGGCCCCCGAGGCGGTTATCACGCTCGAAGAGCGTGACCGCGAAACGTCGTGACAAGAGATATGCAGCGGTCATCCCCGATACGCCGGAGCCGATGACGGCGATACGCCCGCCGCCCGTCTGCTCACCCGGATTCACTGCTGCCCCAATGAGCGCACGAGTGCATCGAGATCGAGTTCCGCTACGCCCACCACGTCCTCGAGATCGGCGGCTGATGGGCCGCCCGGGGCCAGCAGGCCGGCCAGCAGCACCGGATCCCACCGGCGGTACAGCGCGCACTGGTACCGGATGAGGTCCCGTGTTCGGCGCTGGCTGAGGCCGAGCACCTTTGCCCCGCCGCGGGTTACCTCACCCGGACCGAGACCGGCGAAGCACACCGTGGCGGACCAGGCGGAGGAGATCATCGGTCCACGGTGCACGATGAGCGTCTCGTCGCCGAGTGCACGTGCAACGACCTCACCAACCCACCAAGCGGCCCGCGACACGTCATCGTCCCACTGCGGATGACTGCGGGGAATGATGATGTCGAACCAAGTGACGTTCCCCGGTACGAGCAGCACGGCCCCACCACCGCTGTGACGGCGCACCACGTCGACGCCGGCCCGACGACAGGACTCGTGGTCCACGACGCTGTCGGACTGGGTGGACCCGAGAATCAGTGCGGGTCGTAGGAGTTCGAACCACCAGAGCGAGGGAACCGCGGGTGACGGGAGGTCACGGTCGTGGAACTCCGCTGCGATTCCACGCACTGATTCCACGACGCATTCCACCGGAGAAGTCTGCCAAGAAAATGCGCGAAGTCAGGAGGCCCGTGCCAGATATGGCAGCCACGCGTCCGGCACCCGGCCGACCGTGGCGTCGATCCACGCACCGTCCCGCGGCAGACGCGGCATTGACGCGAGCCTCATGCCCGCCTCGTCCGGCGTGCGATCGCGTTTGCGCAGGTTGCAGGGCCGACAGGCTGCGGCGACGTTGTCCCATGCGTGTCGCCCGCCACGCGAACGCGGCATGACGTGATCGATCGAGTCGGCGAACCCGCCGCAGTACTGACACCGGTACTGGTCACGGATGAACACGGCCCGGCGGGAGAGCGCAGTACGGCGCACGAAGGGCACTCGCACCACGTAGCGGAGGCGGATGACCGTCGGCACGAGGAACGACAGTGTGGCCGACCGGATGAGTTCCCCCTCCTCGTGAACGACCTCGGCCTTGCCGGCGAGCACGAGACAGAGAGCACGTCGTGCGGGCACGACCGAAAGCGGCTCGTAGGTGGCGTTGAGGACGAGCGCGCTCCCCATGATCAGCGGGTCCCCGGCACCGGGGACAGGAGTCTGCGCTCGGGTCTCACGCCGGTGTTATCCCGAGACGTTCGATCTGGCGGCACCATGTCAGGTAGTCGATCACATCGATCGGCTTCGGGCGGTGCAGTTCATCGCCGTACTGCGTCTCCATGCGAAAGCGCAGGTAGTCCGCCCCGGGAAGCGGCAGGAACGGTGGGCGCCGCCACCAACCCCTACGGGCGAGCCGTCCGGTCTGGCGCACCGCGGTGGGCCACAGGCCCGGCCGCGAGCACACGGCCGCCGCCACCGCCAGCCACACGATTGGCGCAGGGCGGCGTCTTGTCATCTCGGCTCTTTCGGCAGCCCGAGCACCATCTCGCCGAGGATATTGCGCTGGACCTGGGACGTGCCGGCATAGATCGTTCCGGCACGGGCGTTCAGGAAAGTATTGGCCCACGAGCCCGAGGAGTTCGGCGCGCTCCCGTCATCGGTCTGGAACGAGCTCAGGGGAGTCCTTCCGCTCGGGACCAGCGCGTCGGCGCCCATGATGTCCATCGCCAACTCGGTGACCACGCGGTGATACTCGCTCCAGTAGAGCTTGAAGATCGAACCGTCGGGGCCGGGGTGATGGCCCTTCAGGAAGCCGGTGAGCGTGCGCCACCCGAGCAACTGCATGATCTTCACCTTGGAGTAGCACCATGCAAGCCGCTGGCGGATCCGGGGGTCATCGGCGACACCGCGTTCCCTCGCCATCGCAGCGAGACGGTCGTACTCGGCCATGAAGCGCAGCGGCATCGTGGCGGCTGCCTCGCCACGCTCGAAGCCGAGCAGCGTCATCGCGACGGCCCAGCCATTGTTGATACCGCCGACGACGTTCTCCTTCGACGCAACAGCGTCGGTGAAGAAGGTCTCGTTGAACTCAGAGTCGCCGGACATCATCTTGATCGGGCGCACGTCCACACCGGGTTGGCGCATGTCGACCAACAGGAACGAGATTCCCTTGTGGCGCGGCGCGTCGGTGTCGGTGCGGCACAACACGAAGATGTGATCCGCCGACTGGCCTGCGGAGGTCCAGATCTTCTGGCCGTTGATGATCCACTGGTCGCCGTCGAGCACCGCTCGGGTACCGAGGTTTGCGAGGTCCGACCCGGCGTTGGGCTCGGAGTAGCCCTGGCACCAGAGGTCCGACCCGGAGAGGATCCGAGGGATGTAGTGCTTCTTCTGCTCCTCCGTCCCCCAGCGCAATAGCGTGTTGCCCAGCATCCCAATGCTGAACGCGTCGTTGCTCCCACCGGCCGGCACCCCTGCTCGCACGAACTCCTCGGCGACCACGACCTGCTCGAGCGGCGAGAGCCCTCCGCCGCCGTACTCCTTGGGCCAACCGGTGGCGAGGTAACCGGCTTCGTACAGCACATTTCGCCAGTCCTTCGTGAAGGTCTCGGCTGCCGCATGATCCAACTGCCCGATGCCCTTCCAGTCCTGCGGAAGCTTCTCGGCGAGAAAGGCGCGGACCGTGCCGCGATACGACTCGGCTTCTGCGGGGTACTTGGGCAGCATGACCGCGACGCTAGCGAGTGTTCCCGGCCCATTAGCGTGCTCCCTTGTGACGATTACCCCCGATTCGTTCTCCTCCCCCGGGTCCCCGGCATCCAATCCGTCGTCCCGACGATTCGCCGACCTCTTCGAGGCACTCACCGCCAATATGGCCCGGGTGATCCGCGGCAAGCGGGAGGCCATCGATCTCACGGCAATCTGCCTCCTCGCCGAGGGACACCTGCTGATCGAGGACGTGCCCGGGGTGGGCAAGACCAGCCTTGCAAAGGCCCTGTCCGCCTCGGTCGAGTGCCAGTGGCGACGCGTCCAGTTCACGCCGGACCTCCTGCCGACCGATCTGCTCGGCGTGAACATCTGGTTGAAGGCCAGAGAGGTGTTCGAGTTCCAGCCCGGTCCCGTGTTCGGCAACGTGCTGCTGGCCGACGAGATCAACCGTGCATCGCCCAAGGTCCAGTCCGCCCTGCTCGAGGCCATGGAGGAGCGCCAGGTCACCATTGACGGCAAGACCTATCCACTTCCCGCCCCGTTCATGGTGATCGCTACCCAGAACCCCGTCGAGCAGGAGGGCACCTACCGCCTCCCGGAGAGCCAGTTGGACCGCTTCCTGCTCCGGATCTCGCTGGGGTACCCGGGCCGCGAGGCCGAGGTGGCGATTCTGGATACGCACGGGCAGGGCAACGTGGTCCACGAACTCCGCCCTGTGCTGACCACCAACGACGTGCTCGGGATGATCGAGGCGGTCAAGACGGTGCACCTCGCCCCGGCACTCAAGCACTACCTCGTCGCCATCGCGGAGGCCTCCCGGCGCCACCCGAGCCTCGCACTCGGGCTGTCACCACGCGCCACCTTGCAGCTCGCTCGCGCAGCCCGCTCACGCGCCGCTGCGTCTGGGCGCGACTACGCAACTCCCGACGACGTCAAAGCGATGGCACCGTACGTTCTCCCTCATCGCCTCATGCTGCGCCACGAGGCGTCCGCTGCGGGCCAGACCCGCGAGCACGTCACCGCAGACGTGCTCGCCACGGTTCCGGTGCCCACAGCCCGGTGATGCGCCACAACCCGCACCCGACCGGCCCGGTGCTCCCATCATGATCACCCGCTACGGATTCGCGCTTGCTGTCTGCGGGGTGCTCTCCGCCGTGCTCGGGCGGCTGTTCGGAGTGATCGAGCTGTACGTCATCGCGGCAGGGCTCGTGAGCCTCACGGTGCTCAGCACGCTCGTGGTGCTGCTCTCACACAATCGTCTGCAGATTGAGCGAACCGTAAACCCCAGCCGGGTGTTCGTCGACGAGTCAGCGAGGGTCGACCTGCGCGTGCACAACGCGGGCTGGCGGACCTCACCGGTCCTGCGCCTCACGGACCCGGTTGCGGGCACCATCGGGGCGACGCTCAGCGTGTCCCCCCTCCGAGCGCGCCGGGATGCGCTCGCGTCGTACCGGTTGCCGTCCGAGCGCCGGGGACACGTCCAGATCGGACCGATGATTGCCGAACGCAGGGACCCATTCGGCCTTGCAGTGCGACGATCCACGATCGCCGGGACGGCGGAGGTTCTGGTGTACCCGAGGTGGCAGGTGCTCGACTTCCCCGACCGTTGGAGCGGGCCGGGACCGCTCTCCCAACTCATGCGGCAGCGCACGCTGGCGCGCAGCAGCGACGAGTTCCACACCCTGCGCAACTACGCCCCGGGGGACGACCTGCGACGCGTCCACTGGAAGCACTCGGCGCGCAGCGACGACCTGAAGATCAAGCAGACAGACCCAACGGCTGTCCAACGTGTCGCGGTCCTTCTCGACGTGGACGCATCGCACTACGACCCGGCCTCGTTCGAGGAGGCCGTGAGCGCCGCTGCGAGCATTGCCCTCAGTGCAGACCGGGCCGGGTTCCGGGTGCACGCGTCCACAACCGCTGTCGGTGCCGCTGCATCGGAGGACCTCGAGGAGTACCTGGAGACGCTCGCGCTCGCGAACCCCGGCACCAGCCGACCCGCCACCCAAGCAGTCGCCGACGTCTCGAGGTGGCTCGAGGGAGGCATGGTCGTGGTGGTCTCCGGCCGCTCGCAGCCCGAGGCGCTTGCCGCCATGCGCAATGCTGCCCCGGGGGCTGACACCGGGATCCTCGTGCTCTGCGCTCGCGGCAGTTCGGGCCAGGTCGGAAACGGCACGACCCGTGGGGGGTTCCTCATGGACGGCTCCACGCCGGCCGCGCTCCTCCGGTCTTGGCAACGCCTCACCGGTATCGCCACTGGATCGGTCACCAAGCCGACGGGCGCGCCGTAATGCTGACCTTGCGCACGGGACGACTGGCAGCACTACCCACACTGCTGCTCGCCGTTCTCTCGACCGTCACGGTGGTCGGCTTCCGGCGTGTCTTCGATGACTGGAGCTTCCTGCCCTTCCTCATCGTGCTCAGCCTTACGGTCCATGCCGTGGCTGCAGCGAGCCGGGTGATCCGGCTGCACATCCTGATTGCCACACCGCTCGCCCTGATCACCAGCGTGTCGGTGATCGCCGTGAGGATGTTCCCTACATCGGTGCGTTTCGGTTTCCTCCCTACGGGCAACACCTTCGGCCTTGCTTCCACCGAGCTCGCCGCCTCGTGGCAGGAGTTCTCGTCGTCGGTCGCGCCGGTGCCCGCTCGCGGTGGCTACCTGCTCGTTGCTGCGCTGGCCGTCGCCGTGATGGCCTTCACGTCCGACACCTTCGCGATGCGCGCGTTCGGGCGGGTCGAGGCCGTGATCCCCGCCGCAGTTGTTTTCGTCTTCGTCTCGGTCCTCGGTGAGACGGGACAGCGCCCGGGGCGCCTGTGGATCACCGCCGCCTGGCTCTTCGTTGCCTGTATCTCGGTCGCGTTGTTGCGTGACGACCACGGCGAGATGACGAGCACGCGGCTCGGTAGCGGTCACGTCGTGCGGGCACTGCGCGTCGGTCTCGCCGCCGCCATGCTCTCGGTCGGCGCCGTCGGCGTTGCGTCGCTCGTCGCCCCGCGTCTGCCGGGGGCCACCTCGGCCGGCATCATCCGCCCCCAAGATGGCTCCGGCGAGGATTCGGTGTCGGCCGTCAACCCCATGGTGGACATCCGTGGGCGTCTCACCGGTAACAACAACCGGATCATGTTCCGCGTCAAGGCGAGCCGCCCGTACTACTGGCACCTGACCTCGCTCCCCGACTTCGACGGGAAGGTTTGGCAGTCCAACGAGAGCTTCGTGTCCACGAATGGCAACCTGCGGACCAAACCGCGCGGGCAGACACTCAAGCAGACCGTCACCATCGTGCAGATGGGCGAGGGCTGGGTTCCCGCAGCCTTTGAGGCCGTCGCCATCTCCGGCAAGGGATCCTTCGTGTACAACCCGGAGACGGCCACTGTTCGCCTCGCCGGGGACGCGAACCTCGTTGCCGGACTCACCTACACGGTCTCGTCGGTCACCGGCTCATACACCGCCAAGCAGCTCGGAGCAGCGTCGACGCGTCGCCCGCCCGACGAGCGTTACATCTCGCTTCCCGACAGCTTCCCCGAGGACCTTCGTGCCATTGCCGA
The DNA here is from genome assembly GCA_945889085.1 of Ferrithrix thermotolerans DSM 19514. Classification (GTDB taxonomy): domain Bacteria; phylum Actinomycetota; class Acidimicrobiia; order Acidimicrobiales; family Ilumatobacteraceae; genus WLJO01. The sequence continues at coordinate 41,381 of CAMDBM010000003.1, read as the reverse complement.
GAGCGTCGTTGAGGGAACGACCTCGTCGTACGCGAGGGTGCGTGCCCTCCAGGACTGGTTCCGGGACAACTTCGTCTATGACCTCGATGTCCGGTATAGCGGCGGCACCAAGGGCATGAAGGAGTTCCTCACGGCGAGGCGCGGTTTCTGCGAACAGTTCGCCAGTACGTTCGCCGCCTTCGCCCGGTCGCTCGGAATCCCTGCCCGAGTCGCCGTCGGGTTCACCCCCGGGGTCATCGAGAACGGTGAGTACGTCGTGCGGGCACGGAATGCCCACGCCTGGCCCGAGGTGTGGTTCGACCGCATCGGCTGGGTCTCGTTCGAGCCCACACCTGGGCGGGGGGCGCCCGGCAACGATGCCTACACCGGGGCCCCGCCCGCTCAGGACGAGACCGTCGAGCCCGATACGTCGGACACCGTGCCCTCGTCGGCCTCGGCACCCACCACTGCGGCTCCCGCCGGTGGGTCCGACGCCAGCACCCCCGAGCCGGCCGGTGGGGCAACCGGACCCGACGGCGAATCGGGCCCCCAGACCGCTGACACCTCGGTAAGGGATACCTCGCCGTCCAGCGGGGAGAGCGGGACGGGATCGACACTCCGTTGGCTCGTGTTGCTCGCGGTTCTGCTCGCCCTCGGCGGTGCCGGCTACGTGTGGGTCCGCGTCCTGCCGAACCTGCTGCGCGATCGCCGTCGCCGACTCGCCGGAAGTGCCCCCGCGGATCGCGTCCTGCACGCCTGGCAGGACGTCACCGTCCTCATGGGACTGCTCGGTGTGGCCAGACGGGCCGACGAGACTCCCCTCGAGCACGCAGGACGGACCCGAACCTCAGTAACCACTTTCGGCGTCGACCACGACGATCTCGAACTGCTCGCAACAGCGGCGACCCGCGCGCTCTACGCACGCGAGACCATCGATGCCGTCATGGTCTCGGAGTGCAACGCCGTGGCACGCCGAACCGGACTTGCGGTGCTCGCAACCTCACCCCGAAGCGTTCGGTGGAAATTGCGCCTCGACCCACGACTGGCGTCGAGGCTTGCTCGAGCGGTTCAGTCCTCGGACTGAGGCTGCGCAGCGGCCCTGCGGGCGTTTACCGAGGTGCGCACGCCGTTCAGCCCGGCGCGACCAACCTTGCGGAGCGAGTCCTCGATCACGAAGGCGCACCCGAGCATCAGCACGAAACACGCGAACGATGCCAGGAAGTGAACCTGCAGCGTGAGGACCAGACCGACGAGCGAAGCAACGAGACCGACAACGGCCCAGCGCGCCCGGCGAAGTGCAGGGCGATACAGCCCCGGCGCACTGACCTTCTCCGCGAATGCGGGATCGTGCTCATAGAACTGCTCCTCGATCTGCCTGAGGATTCGTTGTTCGTCTTCAGAGAGCGGCACCGACATCACCTTCTCGTCCGGATGGACATCCAGTCCGCAGTGATTGTCGCATGAAACCGCACCGGGCACAACGCGGGCTCAGGGGGAACCCCCGGGGGCGTCCTCAACGGGCCCCCATTGCTGTTCCCCGCCCCGGACGGGGCGCACGGCGCCCCCGCGCATCGTGCTCGCCGGCCCGATCGCTGCCTGCCCGAAGCGCCCCCTGATGTCGTCGAGTGCCGAACTTGCCGAGTTCCAGGCTGCCGGGGACACGACGTCCGCCTCCTCGAACAGCGTGAGTTGCTCGGTCGGTACGCCCAACCCAGATCCGCTCACCCCCACCAAACGAATACCCTGACCGGCGTCGATGGTGTCGAGGAGCGGCGCGACCGCGGCAGTGATCGCCGGCGCCGAGAACACCGCCGAAGCCAGGGTGACCGAGCGGGACACCGTCTCGAAGGTTGAGAAGCGGATCTTGAGCGTGATCGTTCGGGCGCCGAGACCCTGACGACGGAGCCGAGAGGCGACACCGTCGCTGAGCCGAACGATCTCGCGCCAAACATCGGAGCGCTCGTAGAGGTCCGAGGCAAAGGTTTCCTCGTGACCAATGCTCTTCACCGCACGGTCCGGCTCCACACGACGGACGTCCTCGCCCCGGGCCAACTGGGAGAGATGGCGCCCATTCGCCCGTCCGAGCGCGCCGACGATCACGTCCTCGCCGAGAGCCGCCAGATCTCCCACCGTCGCCACGCCGAGGCGCTGGAGTTTGCTCAGCGTGGACGGGCCTACACCCCAGAGCGCCTCGACGGGGAGCGGGTGCAGGAATTCGAGTTCGCGTCCCGGCTCGACCTCGAACACACCCACCCCCGGGCGGATGCCATCGGGCCCCACCTTGGGCTTGGCCGACTCCGAGCCCAGCTTTGCGAGGAACTTGTTTGGGGCAACCCCCACCGAACAGGTCAGACCAACCCGCTCGAGCACCCGCGCCCGCACCGCGTGGCCGATCGCCACACCATCGCCCAGCAGGCGCCGGGCGCCGGTGACGTCAAGGAACCCTTCGTCGAGGGAGATCCCCTCGACGAGGGGGCTGAACTCCCGGAACACGTCGAACACCTCGCGTGAGACTTCGGCATAGCGTTCATGATCGCCCGGCAGGAACACAGCATGCGGACAGAGGCGCCGCGCCACTGACGAGGGCATCGCGCTGTACACCCCGAACCGACGGGCCTCATAGGACGCAGCAGCCACCACTCCGCGTCCGCCCGTACCGCCGACCACCACGGGTTGCCCACGCAGTTCCGGGTGGCGCAGCAGTTCGACGGACACGAAGAACGCGTCCATGTCGACGTGCAGGATGCAGCGCTGCACCGGATGGTCGGATGCCGTCACGACGGGACCGTCAGCCCGGGAGGCGGTGAATCTCGGACGTCGCTCGGTGGTTACCCTGCACCGAATAGCGGAACACCCGTCGCTCGGACCACGGGTCATCGAGCCATTCCTCAATCGGGTCCCGAACCCAGGGCGCAACGGTGCTGAGCAGTTCGCGGCACTCGACCGGATCCACATAGCGTGCCTCTTCGACGATGCCGTCTGGATCGTCGATCGCCAACTCGCCGCTGACCCGAGTGGCGCGCCATGCCTCGACACGCATGCGCCAGCCCAGACCGGGAGCCTCGACATGAACCTCGTAAAGCGGGCCGTCCCACGCGTGAACGGCGAGGCCTGTCTCTTCGCGAACCTCCCGGGTGAGCCCATGCAGTACCGATGGGTCCTCCGGGTCGATGACACCGCCCGGCGGGGTCCAGTCCAGCGAGCCGTTCACCCTGCGGTTCGCTACGAGGAGCAGCGAACCCGGCTGTTGGATGAGCGCACCCCCGACCAGCCATTCTCTCACTGACGCAGTCTGACACATCCGAACTCCAGTTCGACATCGCCCACCGGGTGCCGCGATGCCAGAGCGGAGAACTGGTCGGGCGGTCGCGTACAGTTGCCACGTGGCCGGTCCCCTCTCCGCACTTCCCTCGAGGGTCGCCCGTGCCCTGGCGTTCGTTGCCGTCATCGTGGGCGGCTTCGCTGGCGGCCTGATCGGGTGGGCGCTGGTCGACGTGCAGTGCACCGGCGAGTGCAACACATCGCGTGCTCTCGGCGCCGGCATCGGGGCGGTCGTGTCCGCAATCGGTACGGCAGTGGTCTCGATCCTCGTACTGCGAGCCATGGGCGAGTGGCACGAGATCCAGGACCGCAAGCAGTGACTCGGGTCACCGACAACCCCGACCACCTTCTTTCCCTGGCACTCGACATCGCTGTCGAGGCAGCAGCACTAATCACCGACGGGCGGCGCAGGGGCCTGAGCGAGGTGTCCACCAAGTCTTCGGCGACCGACATGGTGACCGAATACGACCGCTTGAGCGAGCAGTTGATCGTCCGCCGGATCCTCGAGGCCCGACCGGATGACGGCATCGTTGGCGAGGAGGGTGCCCAAACCGTCGGATCGAGCGGGATCGACTGGGTGGTTGACCCCATCGACGGCACAACCAATTTCCTCTACGGACTTGCCGGGTATGCCGTCTCGATCGGCCTCCGCGACCCGGACGGTGGACTGATCGGCGTGGTAGCGGTGCCCACCGCTGCCGAGGTGTTCACTGCCCGTCGAGGGGGTGGGGCGTTCTGCAACGGCCGCCCGGTGCGCTGTTCGGACACCGTGGACCTCGGCAAGGCACTCGTGGCCACCGGCTTTTCCTATGACCCGGCCCGACGTCGGCGGCAGGGGGCGCGGATTGCTGCGCTGATCGGCAGCATCCGGGATGTCCGGCGCTTCGGGGCCGCCGCGGCGGACCTCTGCTACGCGGCTTCAGGAAGGGTAGACGCCTACTTCGAGGAGTTCCTCAACCCCTGGGACCTCGCCGCGGGCGAGGTGATCGCTCGGGAGTCCGGCTGTCTCGTCTCCTCGATCGACGGTGGTCCCGTCCTACCTGTTTCGGTGCTCGTTGCGGCCCCCGGGGTGTTCGGTCCGCTCCGCGACCTCATCGCCTCGGTCGACGCCGGTCTCGACGGGCGTGCCACCCGACCGCGGCCGACCGCTTAGGATGGGTTTGTGGGGACCCGTATTCTGACCGTTGAGGACGACGAACGAATTCGCGCCGCGGTCAAACTCGCGCTCGAGGACGAGGGTTGGGTGGTCGACGAGGCTGCAGACGGCGAAAGCGCTATCGAGATCTTCAACCGCCATCCGAGCGACGTCGTGCTCATCGACATCATGCTGCCGGGGATCGACGGGTTCGAACTGTGCAGGACCATCCGCCGCAATAGCGACGTGCCGATCGTGATGGTGACTGCCCGTGCCGACACGCACGACGTTGTCGCCGGGCTCGAGGCAGGGGCGGACGACTACCTCACCAAGCCGTTCGCTCCGAAGGAGCTCAGCGCCCGCATTCGGGCCCTCCTGCGACGTGTCCGACCCGTGAGTCCGGCGCACGCACGGCTGTTGTTCGGCGATCTCGAGATCGTTCCCGACGAGGGCAAGGTGAACCTAGGGGGCAGCGAGGTGCACCTCACCAAGACCGAGTTCCGCCTGCTCTGCGAGCTCGCCCAGAACCCCGGTCGGGTGTTCTCGCGCGAGGAACTCCTCGACAAGGTCTGGGGCTACGACTACTTCGGAGACGGCCGCCTCGTCGATGTGCACGTACGCCGGCTGCGCACGAAGGTGGAGGGGGATCCCGCCAACCCGCGGCACGTCGTCACGGTGCGGGGTCTCGGATACCGACTGCAGTCGTGAGCAAGCGGTGAGCGACGTCACCGAACCTCCGTCCCCCGGTTCCGGGAACGAGCCCCGGTGGCACCGGGCGCTGGACCGGTCCGGTGAGCTCCTCGAGCGGATCCGACGCCGGCGTATCTCGCTACGAACCAGGATCCTGCTGTCGTTCGCGCTCGGCGGCCTCGCGCTCTCGGCGTTTCTGGCCGCCACGACCTACAGCTTCACCAAGAGCCGCCTTGTCCGCCAGCGCGACCAGTCGGCACTGACCGACGCCTACAAGAGCGCCAGCCTCGTCACCGGTGACCTTCGCTCGAACCCGACCGACGTCATCGAGCTCCTCTCACGCCTGCAGACCCTCGGGGTTGAGCGCCCGGTGCTCTACTACCGCGGCAGCTGGTACGCAGGACGGGCCGACTTCGGCCCGAATGCCCTGCCAGAGACCCTGAAGTCCCGGATCAACGCCGACGGGCGCTCGGCACGCATGGTGACCCGCGTCCGCAACGAACCAGTGATCGCGGTCGGCATCCCGCTCGAGAAGGTGGACGCGAGCTACTTCGAGTTCTCCAGCCTCGAGGAACTGCAGGCCACGCTCAGCAGCGTCGGCCGCGCTCTGATCGGGGCAGGAGTCATCACCACCTCGCTCGGACTGTTGCTGGGTGCACTGGCGGCCCGGCGCGCCGTTCGGCCGCTCGCGGACGCGGCGCAGGCCGCCCAATCGATCGCCGGAGGCCGTCTGGACACGCGCCTCGACCCGGGAGGCGATCCGGACCTCCGGGGGCTGGCGAACTCGTTCAACAATATGGCGTCAGCGCTCCAGCAGCGCGTGGAGCGCGACGCACGGTTCGCATCCGACGTCAGCCACGAGCTTCGGTCCCCGCTCATGACACTGGCTGCCTCTGTGGAGGTGCTGCAGGCACGGCGCGACGACATGCCTGAACGCGCACAGACAGCCCTGGACCTGCTCGTCGGTGACGTCACACGCTTTCAGGGCCTGGTGGAGGACCTCCTCGAGATCAGCCGTTTTGACGCCGGCGCCATTCACCTCAACCTCGACGAACTGCTCGTCGGGGAATTCGTCCGTCAGGCCGTGAACGTCAGCAGCGCCCGGGACACACCGGTGGTGGTCACCGAACGCGGGGAGCAGATGCTCATCCGCGGGGACCGCCGCCGACTCGCCCGTGTGGTTGCCAACCTCATCGACAATGCGCGTCTGCACGGGTCGGGCGCGATCGCGATCTCGGTGGGCGAGGCGCAGGAGCCCGAGCCGATCAGCAACGTGTGGATCGCTGTCGAGGACGAGGGTGCGGGCGTGCCGGAGGAAGAACGTTCGTTGGTCTTCGAGCGTTTCGCGCGCGGCGGGGCTGCAGGCAGGCGCGCCACGAGCGAGGGCGCCGGTCTCGGTCTCGCGCTCGTCGCCGAGCACGTGCGGCTGCACGGCGGCAAGGTGTGGGTGGAGGACCGACTCGATCGCGAACCCGGTGCACGTTTCGTCATCGAGTTGCCTGCCGAGGAGGTAGCCGAATGATGCGCAGACTGCTCCCCCTCGCGCTCGCGGCACTCCTCATCTCGTCGTGCGCGCTGAGCACGGACCGTGAGCCCCGTGACATCCTCAACGACGAGGAACCCACGCTCGTCAACACCACGGCGGCCGCCACCCCACAGCCGGGCGCCGGCTCCACGGTCTACTTCCTCGGGCCCTCGGGCACGTCCTCCCAGTCCCCGCTCGTCGCCGTGGGGCGCCAGACGCAAGTCGACCCGTCCGCACTGCTCAGGATCCTGTTCGAGGGCCCAACGGCAAAGGAGCAGGCCTCGCTCGGTGTTCGGACCGCCATTCCCGCCGGGAGCATGTTGCTGTCCGCCGAACCGAGCCCACAGGGCACCCTCACGGTCGACCTGAGTGGCGAATTCCTCTCGAACGCCGGGGACGTGCTGCTCGACGCTGTCGCACAGGTGGTGTTCACCGCCTCGCAGTTGCCCGGTGTCCGACGTGTGCGGCTCCTCGTCAACGGGGAAGCACAGGACTGGCCCACCGGCGCGGGTACCACCACGCGGGACCCGCTCTCCGTCTACGACTTCTTCGAGCGGCTTCCGCCCATCACACTGGCCACCTCCGGGTCAACGACAACCGGGCCCTGAGCCGCTGTGGGTAGCCTCCCTCGCATGCGCGTCGGGGTACTCACCGGTGGAGGGGACTGCCCGGGACTCAACGCGGTAATCCGTGCCATTGTCCGCAAGGCCGAGACGGTCCACGGCGACGAAGTCATCGGCTTCCTCGACGCGTGGGACGGGGTGCGGGACCGCCGCACGATGCAGCTCGACGTGCGTGCCATGCGCGGATCCCTGCCGCGCGGGGGAACCATCCTCGGGACCCGTCGGGGCAGCCCGTACGACTGGGAGGAAGGCCCCCAGCACGCAAAGGAGATCCTCGAGGACTTCGGCATCGAGGGCCTCGTGGTCATCGGCGGGAACGGTTCGCTCACCGTGGCCAGCAAGCTCCACCAGCAGTACGGCCTCCCGATCGTGGGGGTCCCCAAGACGATCGACAACGACATCGAGGGCACCGACGTCACGTTCGGGTTTCACACCGCCGTCCAGATCGCTACCGATGCCATCGACCGGCTGCACACGACCGCGGAGAGCCATGACCGTGTCATCCTCGTCGAGGTAATGGGGCGTGACGCCGGGTGGATCGCCACCTATGCCGGCCTCGCCGGCGGGGCAGCCGCAATCCTCATACCCGAGCGCCCGTTCGACCTCGACGCAGTCTGCAACCTCATCCGGGCCCGCCACGAACGCGGCCGATATGCGTCGATCATCGTCGTGGCGGAGGGTGCCGAGCCGCTGGCCGGAACCGAGGAGCGCGCCTCCGAGGAACACGATCGCTTCGGCCACGTGAAGTTCAGCGGCATCGCCCAGCGCATCGCGCCCGAGGTGGAGGCCAAGACCGGCTTCGAGGCGCGCGTCGTACAGATCGGTCACGTGCAACGCGGCGGGACGCCTACCGCCTACGACCGGGTGCTGGCTACCCGCTTTGGGATAGCGGCAATCGATGCCGTGCACGACGGCGCATTCGGAAACATGGTCGTGCTGCGCGGAACCGAGATCCGCCGCGCCCCGCTCACCGTGGCCGGATCCCACACCAAGACCGTCGATCTCTCACTCTTCGACGACGTGGCATCAGTGTTCTTCGGGTAGGGATTCGCCCCGGCTCCGTGCTAGGAACGGTGTCGTGCCCTGGGACTCAAGCCGCCGTGTGCCGTGGAAGCGGCTTCTCACCTTCGAGTTGACGTACGCAGGCCTCTTCGCTGCGTTCATTCTCCTCTTCCAGCGTAAGCAGGTGACCGGCTCGATCATTGCCCTTGTCGTTGCTGTGCTGGCAACGACGCTCGCCATCTCGGTGCTCTGGAAGTTCGGATGGAGCCCCGCGTTCTTGAAGAGCCGGTCCGAGCTCCAGCAAATCCGGACGGCGCGAATCAACGAGCGCCAGGCTGCCCGCGCAGCGCGGTCCGGCCGACCCCTCCCCACCTCCACCCCGGATCGCTACCGACCCGCGCCGACAAAGCGCACGTCGACCGGTGCAACCAACCGGCCGCGTCGCACCCGGGACAACCGGAAGCGCTGACACCATGGACGTGGTGGTGGCCATCGACGCCGGCACCACCGGTGTGCGTTCCCGGGCAGTGTTCCCCGACGGCAGACCGCCCGTCAGTGCCTACCGGGAGTTCGAGCAGCACTTCCCGCAACCGGGTTGGGTGGAGCACGACGCCGCAGAGATCTGGCAGGCAGTCCGGGAGACGCTCAACGAGGTCATCGAGGCTGTGGGCGCGGGTTCCATCGCTGCGATCGGCATTACGAACCAGCGCGAGACCGTGGTGGCGTGGGACCGGCGAACCGGCGAACCGCTGTGCCGCGCCATCGTGTGGCAGGACCGGCGAACCGCCGCCCGGTGCGAACAACTGACCGATCAGGGTCTGCTGCCGGTGGTGCGTGAGCGAACGGGTCTCGTTCTCGACCCGTACTTCTCCGCTACGAAGATGGAGTGGTTGCTCCGTCACGGCGGGGTGACCGCTACGGAAGGCCTCGCCCTCGGGACCGTGGACTCCTGGATCCTCTGGAACCTCACGGCGGGGGAGGTTTTTGCCACCGATCCCTCGAACGCGTCGCGGACGATGTTGTTCGACATCACCCAACTGCGATGGGACGAGGAACTGTGCGGCATCTTCGGCGTCCCGGCCTCCGCGCTCGCCGAGGTTCGCCCCTCGAGCGGTCGCTTCGGTCTCACCGATGCACGCAGCGGTGTGCCCGCCGGCATCCCGATCTCGGGAATAGCGGGCGACCAGCAGGCCGCTCTCTTCGGACAGGCCTGCCTGCACCCCGGCATGGCGAAGAACACCTACGGCACGGGCAGCTTCGTGCTCATGAACGTCGGGAGCAACTGCCCACCACCGAGCGAGGGGATGCTAACCACCGTGGCATGGACGCTCTCCAACGGCTCGACCGCGTATGCGCTTGAGGGAGCCATCTTCGTCACCGGCGCAGCGGTGCAATGGTTGCGTGACGGGCTCGGCCTCATCGGGTCGGCTTCTGAGATCGGCCCGCTCGCGGCCTCAGTCCCCGACACCAACGGGGCATACGTCGTGCCGGCACTCACCGGTCTCGGCAGCCCCTGGTGGGACCCGTATGCGAGGGGCACCATCGTGGGGATCAGTCGCGGCGTCACCCGGGCACACCTTGCGCGCGCAGTCGTGGAGTCGATGGCGTACCAGACGCGCGATGCGGTCGAGGCAATGTCGCGCGCAGCGGGCACACCGCTCAGCGCGCTCCGCGTCGACGGCGGCGCAGCCGTGATGGATCTGCTGCTCCAGTTACAGGCGGACCAACTCGGGGTCCCGGTCCAGCGGCCGGTGGACAGCGAGACAACAGCGCTCGGGGCAGCATTCCTCGCTGGTCTCGCCGAGGGCGTCTGGCCGTCGCTCGCGAGCATCGAGGCACAGTGGTCCCTCGATGCCGAGTTCACCCCGACCGCGGACAGGACCTTCCCCGACATCTTCCACAGCGAGTGGCTGCGGGCGGTGGAGCGGTCCCGCAACTGGGCTGGCTAGAACTCGAACGCGTCAACGACCCGGGCGAGCAACGCAACCTGGCGGTGCTCCCGTGCCCGGAGAGCAGGTTTCGAACGGCCCATCCCGAGCAGCACCCTGTGCTTGGGCAGTTCCGCCCAGGTCAGTTCGGTGGGGGTGGCTGCCTGCTGGGTGCCGGCAGGCAGGTGTTTGCTGCCCTCGGCGAATGCGATCAGCCACGCTGGCGCCGGGGCACGTTCCCCGAGGGACACAACCATTGTCCGGCCGTCGAGGTCCACAAGGCTTACCCATTCGGCAGTGAACAGGTCCCGCACGCCCCCGCAGAGCAGGCTCATGCGATCGGTCGAGGCCGACTCGATGACCCGCGCCACAAGCTCGAGCACAGCGGTTCCCGGCTCGGGCAACGACCCCTGCAGGTGGTGTATCTCCTCCACCGCGGCATCATCGACCTGACCAATCTCGCTGACGAGCAGGCCAACCAAGTCTGACGACGGGAGCGTCACCACCAGTTCGTCGATCGCCTTGCCGGCGCCGCGTTCGAGAATGTCGATACCGACAACGTCGCCACCGACGGATCCGATTCGACTCGCCACCTGACCAAGGGCTCCGGGTCGGTCGGGGACCCACACGCGCACCACGTAGGTCTCCATAACCGGGAGGCTATCCAGCGAACCTCGGGCACGTTGGCGAACCCGATGCACGGGATCGATGTGCGAGGATCTTCGCATGGTGAAAGAACCCCGAGACGGTTGCATCCACGTGGTGATCGAGATCCCGCGCGGCAGCAGGAACAAGTACGAAATCGACCATGACAGTGGACGTGTGTTCCTCGATCGTCGACTGTTTACCGCCACCACGTACCCCGCCGATTATGGCTTCATCCCGGACACGCTCGGCGGCGACGGCGATCCGCTCGACGCGCTCGTGCTGCTCGAGGACCCGGTGTACCCCGGCGTGTGGGTCGATGCACGACCGGTCTGCGTGCTGTACATGAGCGACGAGGCAGGCGATGACGCGAAGGTCATCTGCGTACCGCCGGCCGAACCGCGTTGGCAGGATGTTCATGACCTCGAGGACCTCACCCCGCAACTGGTGGCAGAGATCCAGCACTTCTTCGAGGTGTACAAGGCACTCGAGCCCGGCAAGGCCTCCTCTACTTCGGGGATCGCCGGTAGGGATGCCGCCTGGAAAGAGATCCGGATGGCACGCGAGAACTACGTGGCCAACCACCCTCGCTGAGCACGGAGCCCGCTGCAGCTCAGGTGTGGGCCGGCAGGAGTGCGGCGCCGATCGCCCCCGCATATTCGCCCAACCGGGCGAACGTCAGTGTCGGGTGCGGACGCCTGTCCGGGGCGTAGAGCAGCGCCGAGAACCATCGCGTGATCGAGCCCACGTAGAGCTCGGGTGTCGCTGCAATACCCCCACCGAGTACGAACATTGCCGGATCGAGTGAGTTGGCGAGGTTCACGAGGCCGAGGGCCACCCAGCGCCCGAATCGATCGACCGCCTCGAGCGCGTCGGAGTCGCCCTCCCGGGTGGCCTGCTGCACGTGCTCGCCGCGGATTGCTGCGGCACTGCCGCCGGCGAGCCCGAGAATCCGCGCCCCCCGGCCCTCGGCAACGAGGTCCCGCCCGAGCTGGGCAAGCCCGGAGCCTGCTGCGTAGCGCTCCCAGCAGCCCCGCCTACCGCAGGGGCACTCCAACCCCTCGGGGTCGATCACCATATGGCCGAACTCTCCCGCAAAGCCGTTCGTCCCGCGCCAGAGGCGTCCGCCAGCAACGATCCCCCCGCCGATCCCCGTACCAAGCGTGACGACCACGAGATCCTCAACACCGCGTCCAGCGCCAACCTGCCACTCGGCGAGTGCCGCACACGTCGCATCGTTGTCGACGGACACCTCACGACCGAGCGCACCGGCGAGTTCTCGACGAACGTCGAGGTCGTGCACACCCGTGAGGTGCGGGGACGAGCGCACGATCCCGTCGCGGGTGATGAGCCCCGGCATCCCGATACCGAGCGAATCCCACGGACCGAGGTCACCGGCAACAGCAACGAGTGCATCGATCAGCGCAGGTGCACCATTGGGCGTGGGCCTCCGGACCTCGGAGATGACTGATCCGGATTCGTCGACGATCACGCCGAGAAACTTTGTGCCGCCGACATCGATGCCGGCGCGCCTCACGTCGCTTCGATCCGGGCCTTGAGATCCTTGACGCTGTTGACGATGCGAACCTCGGCCCGACGCTTCACGAACCCGGGCAGAGGCACGATGAGCTCGATCGACAGCGTGTAGGTGACCTCGGTGGAGCCAGCGGCTGCAGGAGCGAACGTGTACGAACCGTCGATCGAGCGCATGATGTCGCCCTTCACCATCTGCCAGGACATCTGGCGGGGGGCCTGGGAGTAGTCGTAGCGCAGTGTGTAGTGCGTGCTGCGGCCGAGCGCGGACGTGCGGAACTCCACCTCGGTCGCCCTGCCCTGATCGTCGCGCAAGAGCACGGTGGCTTCCTTGACGTCATGCGCCCAGTCCGGATAGTGCTCGAAGTCTGACGCCACTGCGAAGCATTTCTCCGGGGGCGCAGCGACGGTGACGCTCTGCGAGGCGTGATCAGCCATGACGATCATTCTGCTTCATGGCGTCCGTCGCGTCGTGGCTTTCCATCACTTTCTTCGTTCGGGTCTCGTCGGACCGTCCCGCGGGGGTCGTACCCGGGGAGCCTGCCCGCCGCCGCCGGGTGGGCCGCGAGGCAAGGATCCGCGGACCGAACGTGCCGTAGCGGGACACCCACACGCCGCTCAGGCCCATTCCGTACAGCGGAACCACGATGATCACCGCAGCCCAGTTGAACTGCTGGGGCTCCGTCTGAGAGAAGCCGACCGACGTCACGGCGACCGCCACGATCACCTGTGCGTACAACGACCACTGGAGCCGCCGCTTCACGCCCGGCGGAGCCACCTTGCCGGCGACTGCATACAGCTGAGACACCGAGATCTCGTGCTCCCGGCTCCTGCCGACCGCATGGAAGTACGACCAGACGAAGGCGATCACCCCGACCGACGCCGCAACCGACGAGACCGGAACGAGCAACGACTTGGCGAGTGCCTCCGAGACGAGACCCAGTGCACCCGCCGCTGCGATGAGCACGGTGCCGATGACGTCTGCGCTAACGACCGCTCCCCCGCCAGGTTCGTGTTCCGCCGTCGTCTCACTCGCTGCGGGGCCGTCATCGTCCATCCCGACCATGATGCCAGCAAGTCCGACCGGCACCTCAGGAATAGGCGCCGAGCGATTCCCCGAGCCGACGCGCAAGAACCTCGTAGGAGAACTCGCGGACCGCACGCTCACGCGCTGCAACACCCATGCGCGCCCGAAGGTCTGGGTCCCCGAGCAGGCGGGCGATCGCCACCTCGGTCTGCGCCACGTCGTTCGGGGGGTCGATCACGATGCCGGTCTCGCCGTCCTCGACGGCTTCATGGGCACCACCCGATCGACCGGCAACCTGCGGCACACCGACGGCGGCGGACTCCACAAAGACAATGCCGAATCCCTCCTGCTCGAGACCGCCCCAACGGTTCCGACAGATCATGGCGAACACGTCCGCACACGCGTACAGGGCGGGAAGGTCGTCATGGGGAACCCTCCCGAGGAACCGCACAGGTGCAGCCACCTCGGCGGCAAGCCGCTCGAGCCGTTCCCGATCCCTGCCGCCGCCCGCAACGGCCAGCGTGATGCCCTCGAAACGACCCGCCAGTCCCGCCGTGGCACGGATGACGGTGTCGAACCCCTTGCGCGGCACAAGCCTGCTCAGCCCGAGCACCACCGGCGACCCGGTCGGCAACCCGAATCGTTCCCTGGCCAGCATGCGCTCGGCCTCCGACATCGGCTGGAAGCGCTCCACGTCCACCCCCGGCGGGACGATCGTGATCGGGAGCGCGCACCCGGCAGCATGCTCGGCTTCCGCAGCCGGGTAGCCGCCCGCTGCGATGATGTGGCGCGCCCCACGCAGCACCCGCCCGAGCAACTGTTTCGAACCGGGGATGCGGCCCGGGAATGTCACTTCGGCACCGTGCAGCACGAGGTCGTACGGCAGGTCGAGGAACGGGCCGACAGCACCAAGCGGCAGGGCGGGATCCAACACGACGACGTCAGCACCGAAGCGCTCCGCAAGGCGATTGATCCGCCTCACTGTCACAGGGTGCGGGAGCAGCCACGGCTCCCTGACGCGGTGTATCTCGAACGGCTGCGACGCATCCCATTCCTCGGTGCCCTCGTACGGGGTCGTGAGTACTGCAAATCGTTCAGGCGGAAGCCGTCGCCACCACTCCCAGAGCAACGATTGGATGCCGCCAATCTTCGGGGGGAAGTCATTCGTGACCAGTAGGTGCTTCATGGCGCTATCAACTCTGCTCGCACCGAGGGGTCCGAGTCGGTATCCGGGAGGAGGTCGTTGCGGCCGAGGCGGCGGGCGGCCCACACGGCGTGCGCGCGGAGCACGGGGTTCGGGTGCTGGAGGTACCGCACCAGCGATGCCTCCACGGCAGCATCCTGCCCGTCCCCGGTATTGCCGAGGATCACCAGGGCATTCCGGCGAACCCAGACAGGATCCCGACCGTGCAGGTACCAGCGCCCGTGACGCTCGAGAATCGTGGCGTCGTCGAGGTCAAGCAGTTCGAGCACCGGCACCCAGGCGACGAGTTCGGGGGCGGCGACACCCTCCGGCGCGGGGTCGCTGCGGCGGTTGATCGGGCACACGTCCTGACAGTCGTCACAGCCGTAGATCCGGTCCCCGAGCGCCTCCCGGAACTCCATCGGGAAGATGCCCGGCTTCTGCACAAGCCACGCAAGACAGCGCCGGGCGTCGATGACACCAGGTGCCACGATTGCCCCCGTCGGGCACCCGTCGATACAGCGGTGGCAGGTGCCGCAACCGTCCTCAACGGGGGCCGGCGACGGGGGCAGCACTGCGTCGGTGATGACACAGCCGAGCACGAACCAACTGCCGCGTCCGGGAACGAGCAGATTGGCGTTCTTGCCGAACCAGCCGATGCCTGCGCGGTGGGCAACCTCCCGGTCAACGACCGTGTTGTCGTCCGCGTACGCAACGGCTCGGTGGCCCGCCGCCCGCAGGTGTGTCGCGACTGCGCGGAGCCCATCGCGCAGCGGCGCATAGTGATCGGTCCATGCATAACGCGCAACACGGGCAGAGAGTGCTGACGGCACCATCGGATCCGGCCGCTGGTACGAGCGGGCCGCCACGATGACCGACCGCGCACCCTGTACCGCCGCAAAGGGGTCGGTGGAGCGCTCGGGATTGCGGTACGTGAAGCCCATGTCATCGGAGAGGCCGGCGGACTTGCGCGCAAACAGTTCCCTCCGTGCCCGCTCGAGCACCTGCGCCTCGGCGATGCCGAACTCCTCGAGTCCGCTGTCCAGCGCGATCCGGCGGAGTTCGTCGACGAGGGCCATGTCAGCGGATGGCGACGAGGAACGGGGCGGAGCCCACCGTGTTCGCACCGAGTGCTCGGACCGATGCAACGAGTTCCCGGTCAGAGGACACCACTACGATCGGCTGCTCGTCCGGGAGCGCTGAGACGACCTCGCGGATCGTGTTGTCTGCAATCACCCCGGCCTCGGAGAACTGCACGTTGACGAGTCGGCGGGCGGTGGTCCATCCGACCACATCTGCACCGTCGAACACCACCCTGATCCGGGTACCGGCCCGCCGGACGAGGTTCTCGAGGGCTTCGACGAGCCGGTCACGCTGCACGGCCAGCTCGAGGTCCGGCCAGCCGGTCTTGGCTACGTTGTACCCGTCCACAATCACGACGATGTTCGGTACCCCCACGAGGAAGCGGACGACCTCGGCGTCGTCGCCGTAGCGACCGCCGGGGATCGGCACGGGAACCCGTTGCGCGCGCCGCACCGGCCGCTGGCGCGTGGCTCGCTCCGCCTCGCGAGCAGTCACCCCGGAGATCGCTGCGTTGACGAGCATTGTTGCGTCCGACAGTTCCTTGACCGCCTCCCGCAGTGCCTCGGTGGCGACGGCAAGTGCCGGATCGACCCGCTGGGCCGGGCGAGGAACGTGCTGCCCGATTGCCTCGACCTCGACACGGGCGCGAAGGGCCTCCTCGAGGCGCAGTGCGAGCCGCTCGTTCTCGGCCTCGAGGTGCTGGCGACTAGCCGCTTCCCCACCAGCAGCGAGCCGCTGATTGCTCGTCTCGTCGTGCGCTGCCTCGGCCTGCTGCTTGGCGCGACGCGTCTCGCTGCGTGCCTCCTCAAGCTGGCGCTCCACGGACGCGCGGGCACGCTCCGCGAGATCTGCGCGCTGCTCGGCCGCGGCGTGCCTCGAGCGCTCGGACACGAGTGCTGCCTGCGCGTCCGAGAGCTCCGCGCGCAACCGCTCCACGTGCTTGTCGGCAGCCTCGAGGCGTTTCGATGCCGAGCGTTCCTCGATGGCGAGCCGATCGACACGCTTCTGCTCGGCCTCGGCCGCAAGGACTTTTGCGATCTCGTCCTCCCAGCCCTCCGGACGGCCGAGCCAGAGCATGGCAACCGCGTCGGCGCCCTCACCGTCCTCGCGCTCCTGCCCCGCAACCAGCCCTTGGTGGAGTGCCCCGCGGAACGCCTCGTCCTCCTCGACCACCCGGCGGACGGTGGCGAGGCCGGCGCGGTTCAACCGTTTGAACTTCAGCAGCGGCTGCAGCGGGCGCGGAACGGCCTCCCGCATCTTGTGCCGCTCCATCTCCTGCGCCGCTGCCAGGGCGAACTCCAGCACATCTCGCAGCTGTTCATCGGCGATCACCGCGCGGCGACCTCCTGCGATTCGCGCACCAGTGCCTCGAGCGCCGCCGCCGCTCCACCGCTGTCGATCGCCCGGCCTGCGGCCGCGATGCCCTCGGCGAGATCTGCCGACTGCCCCGCTACCACGAGCGCCGCGCCGGCGTTGAGTACCACGATGTCCCGGTGGGCCCCGAGTTCGCCGCCGAGTACGCGGCGCGCCGCGACTGCGTTCACCGCCGGCTCGCCGCCCACGAGATCGGCGGCAGTGGCAGCACGCAGCCCGTAGGCAGCCGGGTCCACCCGGAAGTGGCGGACCTCACCGTTGACCAGTTCGATCACCTCGGACGGGCCGGTCGTCGTGAGCTCGTCCAGTCCGCTGCCGTGGACGACCCAGGCAGAAATGGAGCCGTGTTCCCTGAGGGTGGTGATCATCCGCTCTGCGACCAACGGGTTGGCCACGCCGATCACGTTGCGGCGGACGCGCGCCGGGTTCGCCATTGGGCCGAGAAGGTTGAACACCGTCGGGACCCCGAGCTCGCGGCGCACCGGTCCGGCGAAGCGGAAAGCCGGGTGGTACGCGGATGCGAGACAGAACCCGATACCTGCCCGCTCGACACAGCGAACGACACCCTCGGGCGCCAGATCGATGGCGACCCCGAGTGCCTCGAGTACATCGGCCGAACCGCACTTGGACGACGACGCCCGATTGCCGTGCTTGCAGACCGGGACGCCGGCCCCGGCAACCACGATTGCGGAGATCGTCGACACGTTGATCGAATGACTCTGGTCCCCGCCGGTCCCGACGATGTCGATCACGCGGTCCCGAAGCGAGTCGGGCAGGCTCACGGGCGTGGCAGCGTCCAGCACGGCGTCGAGGAGCCCGGACATCTCTGCGCCGGTTTCCCCCTTGGCCCGCAACGCAATGATGAACCCAGCGATCTGTGCGGGTGTGGACTCGCCAGCCAGGATCGTCGCCATTGCGGCCCGGGCCTGATCGGCCGTGAGGTCCGAACCCTCGAGGAGCCGGTTGAGGATCGAGGGCCAACCGCCGGATTCGGAGAGCGAAGTCATGCCGAATGATCTAGCAGGTGAATCGCCGTCTACGGCGCACTGTGGCCCTGGCGGACAAACCGGCGGCGCTCGCGCTCGGTGCAACCGCCCCAGACTCCCTGCTTCTCGCGGGACCGCAGCGCGAACTCGAGGCAGGCCCGGCGCACGCCGCACCCCGAGCAGACAGCCTTGGCCACGTCGGCGTCCTCGTCGGTCTCGGGATAGAACACCGAGGCGTCAAGGCCCCGACACGCTCCCAGACCTCGCCAATGCGCTCCCTGAACTGCAGTAATCGTCACCCCGAACCTCGCCCCCGTGAGCCCTGGGACCGACATCAGGACCGGGTTCGGATCTTGGCTAGGGGTGCCGGGGCGAATGTTCCCGCGCCCTCAGCAGCGGTTCGCTCGCAGACGCCGGCCGGGCGACCTCCCCGGATCAGGCCGCGAGGTCGCTCGCTAGCTCCCCAACGGTCTCGGCGGTCAGCTTCCGGCTCATCGCTACTCCTCGGCAATGCCATAGGCACGGGCCAACATCTGGATGGGGTGCAGCGGCTTGGTGCCGGTCTGCTCGGTGATCGCGGTGTTCGCGAGATGGCAATCACCCGTCACGAGGTCGCCCCCAGCACGTTCAAGCTCGTCCGCGAGTTTCTTCGAGATCGGGATCGACAAGTCCGCGTTCTCGCCACGCAATCCCCACATCCCGTCGATGCCCGAGCACTGCTGCACGAGCTTCACCTTCGCTCCAGTGAGCTTCATCAGGTCACGCGACTTGAACCCGATGTTCTGCGCCCGGAGGTGACAGGGCACGTGATACGTCACCGTCTCGGGAACCGGGCCATTGAACTCCGTGTTGAGCTGCTTGCCGTCCTCGCGGTGAACCCTCATCAGGTACTCCGAAGAGTCGAAGGTGTGCGCCGCCACGAGCCGGGCATCGTCGTTGGCGACGTAGTCGGGATAGTCCTTCTTCAGGATGTAGCCACAGGTTGGCTGCGGCACGACGATGTCGTTGCCCCTACGCACCTCGTCGGCAAGGACCTTGACGTTCTTCGCAGCGATCTTCGTGAACTGCTCCACGTCACCCGCGTGCAGCCAGGGTGCGCCGCAGCAACCGGTGTCGGCGAGATTGCACTCGATGCCGTTGCGCTCATAGACCTTCACGAGGTCGTGACCGATCTGGGGTTCCTGGTACTCGATGAGGCAGGTGGGGAACACCGTTACGCAACCCTGCCGGCGCTCGAGCCGGATCCGCGCACGCTTGCGGAACCAGGTGGAGAAACGCTGTTTCGCGTACGGCGGGAGGAGCCTCACGCTCGACACGCCGGTCGTCAGCTCGATTGCCTTGCGGATTACCGAACCGGGCTTGGCGCCGATGGCCTTGTTGACGACCGGGGCGGCGATGGAACTCACCGTGCCGATGAGGTCGGTGTGGCCCATGAACTCGTTGGTCATGCGGTCGCGCAGGCTCACCTGGTTGTTCTGGTGACGCATCGCATCGACGCGCAACATGAGCCTCGGGAAGTCCAGTTCCCACTCGCTGAGACCCGGGATGTACGGGCAGTTCACGTAGCAGAGCTTGCACTGGAAGCACTCGGAGACCACTTGGTCCTGCTGGGCCGGGGTGAGCCAGCCGGCGTTCTGGTCCTCGTGCTGGTCGATCATGTCGAACAGCGTCGGGAACGACGTACAGAACTTGAAGCACAGTCGACATCCGTGACAGAGATCGAACACCCGGGTCATCTCGTCCCGGACATCTTTTTCGTCGGTGTACTTCGGATGGTGCGGGTCGTAGGTAATGGTCATCGCTCTTCGATTCGACTAGGGGGCGGCCGATACAGAGTTGGAAACGTACTGGCGGGTGGCCCTGGGTGGGCCACCCCCCCAGAAGGTTGGTTAGAGTGCCTTGAGACCCTGATCGAAGCGACCGGCGTGGCTCTTCTCCGCACGGGCGAGCGTCTCGAACCAGTCGGCGATCTCGGTGAGGCCCTCGTCACGAGCGGTCTTTGCGAAGCCCGGGTACATCTGGGTGTACTCGTAGGTCTCGCCCTCGATCGACGCCTTGAAGTTGTCCTCCGTGTCACCGATCGGCAGACCGGTTGCCGGGTCGCCTACCTGCGCGAGGTAGTCGAGGTGACCATAAGCATGGCCGGTCTCGGCCTCGGCAACCGACCGGAACAGGGCGGCGGCATCGGGGTAACCCTCGATGTCTGCCTTCTCTGCGAACCACAGGTACCGGCGGTTGGTCTGGCTCTCAACGGCGAAGGCGTGCTGGAGATTCTCGTGGGTCTTCGTTCCCTTGAGGCTCATGGTCTTGCTCCTTGTTGGCTGGACGTCTCAGTCGACCGGTTCGGTCTACCCAGATCTGTTGCGAATACCACTCAAGAACGCTGTGCAGCGTCTGCGCGTTCCGAGCAGTGCCCGCGGAAGATGACATGAGGTGCGTCAAAACCCTGCTGCCCCCCCGTCGGGGGTCAGTTGCTGGGCACTCGCCACATGGACGTCGCGTACGGCAGCGCAATCGAGGCGGACGAGGTGGTAGTGATCGCCAACGTTCGGGTCGAAACGTGACGCACCGGTACCGAGGTCCAGCGGGTTCAGTTAGCCCATCTCTGCAGGGTCGTTCAGCGTCTGGTACACCGTACGCAGGGAGATACCGGGCATCTGCGCCTCGGCAGCGGCGAAGAGGATTTCCGCCGCCGGATGGGCGGTGTTCCCGTTAAGCAGGCAGAAGCTGAGCTGGCGCTGCGGGGTGACCTTCAGGCCGCGGGCGCAAAAGGCCGCAGTGAGTTCGGTCGGCTAGCGCACGCGGGCAAGGTTAGGGAGTCGATCGCAATTTGCAACTACTGCAGATTGGCCATCGGTGAAGACCTGCAAGCAATGATGTTTCTACCGGGGTTGGAACCGGAGAGGTCCGCGAGAGATGCTGGGAACGGGTATGAATATCTCCGAACGCTTTGACCTTCGGGCGCTCTGGAACGGCGCCACCACCGCAGCGATGATCGCCGTCCCCGTGCAGGTGATCGCTCGCCTGGCCGTTGACGAGGAACGTCAGTCCGGCTGGAGCGTGCTCCTCACGCTGCTGATCCTCGGCGCGCTCGTCCTCGGCGCAGGCGTTGCAGCGTGGCACCAGCAGCGCAATACGCCGCTCAGCCACGGCGTGCTGACGTCCTCGGGCGTGTTCGTCACCGTGCAGATCGTCTTCAGCGTCATCAAGGTGATCCAAGGTGACAGCATCTCGTGGGGTCGCATCGTGGTCAGCCTCGGACTCTCCCTCGTTGCCGGTATCTGCGGTGGCATGCTCGGTTCCATCATGCTGCGGCGCGGCACGGTCCCCCGACGGTGAACGCCTTGCACGGGCGCATTCTCGTCATCGATGTCGGCACCACAGGCACCCGCGCGGCCATCGTCACCCGGGATTCCCGGGTGGAGCACGTCGCTCACCGCACGACCCGGCCCGACACCCCATTCCCCGGACTCGTCGAGTTCGACGCAGCAGCGCTCGCTGCGGTCAGCCTCGAGCTCGCGCGGACTGTGCTCGAGCAGGCCGGACCGGTTGATGCCATTGGCATCACCTGCCAGCGGGCATCCACCGTGCTCTGGGACCGCGCCACAGGCCTCCCGGTCGGCCCCGCAGTCGGCTGGCAGGACCTCCGCACCCTCGGCGAGTGCATCAACGCGAGGGCCCAGCACGGACTCGTGCTGGCACCCAACCAGTCGGCCACCAAGCTTGCCTGGCTGCTCGACGCCCACGACCCCGACCGCAACCGTGACCTCTGTTTCGGCACCGTCGACTCCTGGCTCGTCTGGAACCTGACCGAGGGGCGCCATCACGTCACCGATCACACCAATGCCGCAATCACCGGGCTCGTGAAGATCGACGGCAGCGACTGGTCCGATCACGCCCTCGCTGCGCTCGGCATCCCGCGCGCAGTGCTGCCGCGCCTCGTCGATTCCTCCGGACCGATCGCTGCCGCCACGGCGCTAGCGGGCGCACCCTTGATCGCCGGCATCGCAGGGGACCAACAAGCGTCGCTGATCGGGCAAGGCTGCGTACGCGCCGGACTCGCCAAGTGCACGTTCGGCACCGGCGCCATGCTCGACATGGTGACCGGGCAGACCGGCCCGACTGCGTTTGGCCGGACACCCCGCGGCACCTTCCCGATCGTCGCCCGCTCCCGAGACGGGGTGATCACCTGGGGTATCGAGGCAATCATGCTCACCGCCGGTTCCAGCGTGGACTGGCTCGTCGAGGATCTCGGCCTCATCCCCACGGCCGCCGCCTCCCACGAGATCGCCGCCTCCGTCCCCGACACGAGTGACGTCCACTTCGTACCGGCGTTGATCGGTCTGGGCACTCCCCACTGGGACTACGGGGCGAGGGGCACGCTCATCGGCGCTACCCGGGGAACCACCCGGGCCCACGTGGTCCGGGCCGTGCTCGAGGGGGTGGCTCATCGTGGTGCGGACCTCGTCGAAGCCGCCGAGGCCGAGACCGGGCAGGTCATCGACGCCCTGAGAATCGACGGTGGCATGTCGGAGAACCCCACCTTCGTGCAGGCGCTTGCCAACAGCACGGGCAAAAGCATCGAGGTAGCGCCGTACACAGAATGCACGACCCTGGGCGCCGGGTACCTGGCTGGCCTCGCCGTTGGCCTGTGGTCCGGGCCCGACGCAGTCGAGGGATCGTGGCGCCCCAGCAGAACGGTCGAGCCGACCGGAACTGCCGACCGGACCCCCACACGCGCCCGCTGGACCGAGGCCGTCGAACGATCTTCGCGTTGGATACCGGCTTTGTCCGCTCTGGACTTCTAAAGTTGCATGGCTGTCGCCTGGCCGGGAAGGCTGGTGCGACGGTTCCGAGAAAGGACACCTCCCTCAGTGGACACCCCGGACACGATCCAACAGGCCGACAGTGGCCGCACGAGCCGACGTGGCATCCTCGCCGCCCTCGGTCTCGGCGGTGCTGCCACCGCACTTGTCACGTCGGCTCGGCCTGCCCAGGCCCAGACCACCGAAACCACCACCGCGCCGACGGACCCATCGCCGTACGGGACGCCGAGCACCGAACCCATGTTGGTGACGGCTGCACCGACGGACACGAGGCCGTACGACACGACGACGTACGACACGTCCCCGGAGCCTCGGGTGCTGGCAGCAGGTGGCGAGTCCACGCCGCCCCCGAAGAAGATCCAGCCGGAGGACCTTCCTCTGCTGGGCGCCGCCAAGGTGCTCGAGCTCACCGCTGCGCAGGCGTCCGAGACGGTCATCGCCCGTCTCGACTCGCTCGGGGTCGACGAGGCCACGGCCGCCCTGCTGCGTGCGATCGGTGCTCATCACCGGGCGTACGCCGAGGCGATCAGTGCTGCGTTCGGCCCCGGGTCTCCCGCAACGCCGAATCCCGCGCTGCTCACGCTCCTCGGCGGTCCGGTGTTCGCCGAGGGCACGGGTGCCGAGGTACTTAAGGCGATGCAGGAAGTCGAGCACCACTGCTCGGATACGCACCAGACGCTTCTCGGGTTGCTCATCTCCACCGACGCCGCTGCGCTCGTCGCCTCCATCGTCGTCATCGAGGCGCGGCACGCTGTCGTGCTCGGAATGCTCCTCGGACAGCCGTACGGCGCCGACGAGCTCGCCATCGAGGACAGCGCCGATGCGCTGCTCCTCGAGCAGATCGTTGGAGGCAAGTGACCGAGATGGAACTCAACCGTGACGAACTCCGCCGCCAGGTCCGCGACCTCGACGCGGCACAGCGCGAGACCGAAGCAGACCAGCGCCTGCTCACCACCGCCATTGTCGAGGAGGTACCCGAGGGACAGCGTGGTCTGTTCTTCATGCCCAACCTCGACCGGCGCAACTTCCTGAAGGTCGGCGGCATCTCCCTCGCCGCGGCAACGCTGCTCGCTGCGTGTCGGGAGACCAAGCCCAAGACGCAGTTGCCGGTTTCCGGCGAGAACCCCGGGTACTCAGCGAACTCCAACAAGCCGGTCAACGACATTGTGCTGCTGCGCACCGCCGCATCGTTCGAGTACTCGGTGATCGACGCGTATCGCCGGGTCCTTGAGAGTAATTTCATCGCGGACCCGGTGCTGCTCGACCTCTTCAAACTGTTCTCCGACCATCATGCAGCCCACGCGGCAGCAATGGGAGACGCAACCAAGGCCCTCGGCGGCACGGCGTGCACCGGCCTCAACCCGAAGATCACCTCGTACGTCATCGACCCGCTCCTCGAGCGCATCGCTGCCTCCGGACCCGATCAGGCCGAGGACGTCAAGGCACTCGCCTTCTCGCTCGAGTCACTGGCTGCTGCCACGTATCAGGGCGTGATCCCGGTGCTCACCACGCCAGCACTGCGCGCTGCAGCGATCTCCATTGGGTCGATCGAGGCCAGGCACGCAGCCGTGCTCGGCTTCATCATCAACCCAACGTCGCTCGTGCCGTCGGCAACGAAGCCCGCTGCCGCTGCGGGGCCGACGGAGACCACCACCACGGTGGATGCGGGCCTGCCCACCACCGTCCCGATCGCTACCACCACGACGGTCATGGCTGCATCGGTGGCCAACAGCATCTACGCCGTTCCGTCGACGTTCGGTTCCCTCGCCCCCATCCCGCTTACGGTGGGACCGGCGAACGAGAACGGTGGGCGGGTCTCGACAAACCTCGAGACCCCGAGCCTCAACTCGTTCCTGTACGAAGACGAGGCGTGCTGAGCACGGTACTTTCCCGGGTCGGTCACCATGCCGACCGAGTGTTGATCAGTGACCGTACCGGTGAGTACACCGGCATAGACCTACTTGCGGCCGGCAGAGACATCGCGTCCCGATGCGGTGCGGGTGAGCGCGGGCAGGGGGAACGGATCGCACTCCTCGGGTCCCCGGGTTTGGCGTACGTGGCCGGGCTCTTGGGCATCTGGATGCGTGGGGCGATGGCGATCCCGCTGTGCCCGGAGCATCCAGCCGCTGAGATCGCGTACGTGCTCGACGACGCGGATGTCTCGGTGGTCCTTGTGGACCCGCGCCTGACCCACCTGCTCCCACCCACGTCTGCAACCGTCGTGCCGTTACCCACCTGCGCGGCCGAGGTGCGGACCGCTACTGAGTTCGAGCAGTTCGAGCAGTTCGAACCGCACGGATCCGTCCCGGCACTCATGCTCTACACGAGCGGTACCACCGGCCGGCCCAAAGGCGTCGTGCACTCGCACGCAACGGTGAGCGCCCAGGTCAGCTGTCTTGTCGAGGCATGGGAATGGGATTCGAGCGACCGCATTGCTCACTTCCTGCCGCTGCACCATGTGCACGGCCTCGTTAACCAACTCCTCTGCCCGCTCTGGGTGGGTGCCCGCTGCGACATGTTCGCGAGATTCGATGCGCCGACAATCCTCGATGCGCTCGCCACCACGCCGTACACGATTTTCATGGCAGTTCCCACGATCTATTCCAAGGCCATTGCCGCATGGGAAGCAGCAGACGAGCGCACCCGGTTGCGCTGGTCAGCCGGGTGCGCCCGACTTCGCGTCATGATCTCGGGGTCCGCGGCACTCGCCGTCCCCGTGCTCGAGCGCTGGCGGGAGATCTCCGGTCACACGCTGCTCGAGCGCTACGGCATGACCGAGATCGGGATCGCCCTCACCAACCCGCTGATCGGCGAACGCCGGCCCGGCTTCGTCGGGGGTCCGCTACCCGGCATGTTCGTCCGGGTGGTCGACGACGCCAAGGTGCTCGAGGGCGACGGGGTAACCGGCGAGTTACAGGTGCGCGGGGCGAACGTGTTCACGGAGTACTGGCGCAGACCGGAGGAGACCGCCGCCTGTTTCACCGCCGACGGCTGGTTCCTGACCGGGGACCAGGTGACGGTCGACGGCGGCTGTTTCCGGATCACCGGACGGCTGTCGACCGACATCATCAAGAGCGGCGGCTACAAGATCTCGGCCCTCGAGATAGAGGGTGTGCTGCTCGCCCACCCGGCCATCGCCGACTGCGCCGTCGTCGGGGTTCCCGATGACACCTGGGGCGAACGGGTAGCGGTGGCGGTGGTCCTGCGGGCCGGCGAGTCACTTGAGCTCGAGCACCTGAGAAGCTGGGCGCGCACCGAGTTGGCCCCCTACAAGCTCCCAACACTGTTCGAGAGAGTGGAGTCACTCCCCCGCAATGTCATGGGCAAGGTGCTCAAACCGACGGTCCGGACCATCTTCAACCCGGCCGAATGAGCGGTCCGACACACGTAGACTGCCAATGACGGTGAGTCGTCCGGGTGACCGCGGCCATCGGTGGAGACACCGGTGCGCTGAGGAAGGTCGGGACTCCACAGGGTACGGAGCTGGCGAGAGCCAGGTTGGGGCGACCTGACGGACGTGCAACAGAGAGCAAACCGCCGATGGGCAACCGGTTCGCCGGGCGCCACAGGCAAGGGTGAAACGGTGCGGTAAGAGCGCACCAGCGTTCGGGGTGACCCGGGCGGCTGGTAAACCCCTCCGGGAGCAAGGTCGAGCAGAGGGACGGGCGACCCGTCCGCCGTGGCAACACGGCACCCTCGGGTAGGCCGCAGAGATGGATGGTCACCCCCGGGTTCGCCCGGGACAAAATCCCGCCTACAGGTCGACTCACCGTCGTTTCGAACTGCGAAAAGAATCCATCGTGTGTTAGATTCGTCACATCCGCGGCGTGGGACGCCCGGAGCTCACACACCATCTTTTGGGGGGAAGTAATGACACAGACCAAGACCCAAACGGCAAAGCTCGACGTCGTCGTTGTCGGCGCCGGTTTTGCGGGGATGTACCTGCTCCACCGCCTGCGCGGGCTCGGATTCAACGCCCGTGTGTTCGACGCTGCCAGCGGCGTCGGTGGCACCTGGTACTGGAACCGTTACCCCGGCGCACGCTGCGACGTCCGGAGCCTCGACTACTCGTTCTCGTTCGACAAGGAACTCGAGCAGGAGTGGGAGTGGTCCGAGAAGTTCGCCACGCAGCCCGAGATCCTTCGCTACGCGAACCATGTTGCGGACCGCTACAACCTGTGGCCCGACATGCAGTTCAACACCCGCATTGAGGGCCAGACCTTCGACGACGCCACCGAGCGCTGGACAGTCACCACGTCGGCTGGCGACGTGATCGACGCCCAGCACGTCGTGCTCGCGGTCGGCACCCTCTCGGCGCCCAAGCTGCCCGAGATCAAGGGGCTCGAGTCGTTCAAGGGCTCCTGGTTCCAGACGCAGAAGTTCCCGAAGGAAGGCGTAAACCTCCTCGGCAAGCGCGTCGCCGTCATCGGAACCGGCTCGTCGGCCATTCAGTCCATCCCAGAGATCGCGAAGGCCTGCAAGCAGCTCACCATCTTCCAGCGCACTCCGAACTTCTCGTTCCCGGCCGGCAACCGTCCGCTGACGCGAGACGAGGTCGACGGCATGAAGAAGGTGTACCCGGCCTACCGCCAGAGCGCTCGCCAGTCCTTCTTCGGCCAGCCCGCTGAGGAGCCGACGCAGTCGGCACTCGAGGTGACCGCCGAGGAGCGCCACGCCCGCTACCAGAAGGGCTGGGACGCCGGTCAGCTCGTTGGCATCCTCGGTGCGTTCACCGACATCCTGTTCAACAAGGACGCTAACGACACGGTTGCGGAGTTCGTCCGCTCCAAGATTCGCGAGATCGTGAAGGACCCGGTAACGGCCGAGGCACTCTGCCCGTACAACCACCCGGTCGGCACCAAGCGCCCCTGTCTCGACACCGGGTACTTCAACGTGTTCAACATGCCGCATGTGCGTCTCGTCGACCTGAAGAAGACCGACATCACCGAGATCACTGCAACCGGCATCAAGACCACTGCGGAGAGTTTCGACTTCGACGTCATCATTTACGCCACCGGCTTCGACGCTATGACCGGCTCGATTCTCAAGATCGACGTCACCGGCCGCAACGGCCAGAAGCTCGGCGATGTGTGGAAGGACGGTCCGAGCACGTACCTCGGCCTCGGCGTACACGGGTTCCCGAACATGTTCACGGTCACCGGCCCGCAGAGCCCGTCCGTGCTCTCCAACATGATGGTCTCCATCGAACAGCACGTTGACTGGATCACCGACTGCATCACGGCAATGCGAGACAAGGGCTTCAAGTCCATCGAGGCAACCGACAAGGCGCAGAAGGACTGGGTGGAGCACACCTACGAGATCGGCCAGACAACGCTGTACCCGCTGGCGGACTCGTGGTACATGGGCGCCAACGTGCCCGGCAAGCCGCGCGTTTTCCTGCCCTACATCGGCGGCGTCGGTCCGTACCGCGAGAAGTGCGACGAGGTCGCTAAGAACAACTACGAGGGGTTCGCACTCGCCAAGTGAGGCGACGCGAACAACAAGGAGACTCTCATGGCACTTGATCCCATCGCAGCTGGACTGCTCGAGCAGATGGCCGCAGCCGGCGGCCCTGCTATCAACGAACTCGACCCGCCCGCGGCCCGGGAACTGGCACAGGGCTTCGTGCCCCTCGCCGGTGAGCCCGAGGAAGTGGACGAGTCGAAGGACATCATCATCCCCGGCCCTGGCGGAGGAATTCCCGCCACGGTCACGACACCCAAGGGTGCCGGCAAGGGCCCACTCGGTTGCCTGCTCTACTACCACGGTGGTGGATGGGTTATCGGTGACCGCGCGAGCCTCAACCCGAGCGTCACGCGACTCGCCAACGCAGCAGGTTGCAAGGTCGTGTCAATCGACTACCGCCTTGCACCGGAGCACAAGTTCCCGGCTCCGCTGGACGACTGCTATGCAGCGCTCGAGTGGGTTGCCGCGAACGGTGCTTCGCACGGCATCGACCCAACCAAACTCGCTGTGGGCGGTGACAGCGCCGGTGGCAACCTTGCCACCGCTGTTGCTCTGCGTGCCCGCGACGAGAAGGGCCCCGGCATCAAGTTCCAGGTTCTCATCTACCCGGTGACGCATCACGACTTTGGCACCCCCTCGTACACCGAGAACGCCGATGGCTACCTGCTCACCCGCACGATGATGGACTGGTTCTGGAACCAGTACGTCCGCGACGCGAACGACAGCAAGAACCCATACGTCAGCCCCCTGCTCGCCAAAGACCTTTCCGGTCTGCCCGCCGCAGTCGTCTACACGGCCGAGTTCGATCCGCTGCGCGACGAGGGCGAGGCGTACGCCAAGCGCCTCAAGGAGGCCGGCGTGTCCGTGTCGCAAAAACGGTTCGACGGACAGATCCACGCCTTCTTCCAGATGGGTGGGGTGTTCCCCGCTGCAGCAGATGCCATCAGCGATGCTGCCGCTCACCTCAAGAAGGCGTTTGCCTGACCGCTCGCGCGGTCGAATCAACAACACGTTCAGAGTCATCCCCTCTGAGAGTTCGGGAGGGCGCACGGCGATCCGTGCGCCCTCTTCGCTTTTTCCCAGTTCACGGAGTGCGCTCGTGACATCAGTCACGTGATGCGTGCTACGGTGCCGCTGTCGCCGGTGTTCGCCGAGCGACCCCGTTGGGGAACGGGAACACTGCAATTTGGGGGTACGTCAGTCATGTTCATCCGACAGCACTCTGCGCCGTCCGGGCGCCGCAAAAAGCTCACGACAGCAATCGCAGTACTGGCCACGGCGGCGTTGGTTGCCGCCGCCTGTGGCGACAAGAAAGAAGAAGCGACACCAACAACTGTGACAACGGAAACGACTGCGGCGTCCACTGAGACAACTGCTGCTCCAACCGAGACAACTGCTGCCCCGACTGAAACCACTGGAGTGGTTCCGCCCACGGGTGAACCGATCAACGTGTGGGTCCTCACAACTGTGGACTCGTCGTTCCTTTCGTACCCGAACATCAAGGCAGCCGGCGACATTTACGAGAGTTACATCAATGACCGCGGCGGTATCGCTGGTCGTCCACTGAAGGTCACGTTCTGTGACGGCAAGACCGATCCGAACGAGGACGCAGCCTGCGCCCGCAAGGCCGTCGCCGACAAGGCCGTCGCGCTCGTCGGTGGCTTCGACATCGACATGAGCCTGGCCATCGGTGTGCTCGAAGAAGGCAACACCGCATGGTTCGGCGCCTGCTGCCCCATCGTGGCCAAGGAGTACACGAGCCCGATCTCGTTCAACCTCGGTTCAGCTTTCGACTTCAATATCGGCTCGGCGTACAAGCTCAATGTCGACGGCTGCAAGAACATCTCGATGGTTTACCTCGAGGCCAATGCCGACTTTGCCATCAGCCAGACCAAAATTGGTATGGAGAAGGTCGGCTACGCCGGGAAAGTCGAGTATTACGTGATCCCGTCCGGGACAACCGACTACTCGTCGGTCGCCGCGAAAGCCACCGATGGGGACGTGGACTGTCTGTACGGTGGATTCTCGGATATCGCCTGGCTCGGATTTATCCCAGCAATGGAGGCACTCGGCGTCAAGCCTCGCCTCTACGGGGTTCAGGGTAATTTCAACGTCAAGGTGGCCGAAGCGTTCCCGGAGGCAACCGAGAACGGCGTGGTGATCAACGCCTACCCGAACATCGCCGCCAAGGCGTGGACGCCCTACCGTGATGCGCTCGAACAGTACAACGCTCCCGATCTGGACTGGAACTCACTTGCGGGTCTCGGCACCTGGGCGGCCTTCGAGGCCTTCCGCAAGATTGTCGAACAAATGGCTGCCGACGGCATCACCGACATCAATCACAACAGCTTCATCGATGCGGCGAACAAGACGAGCAACCTGAAGATGGACAACATGATCGGTGACATCGACTTCACGAAGCCGTGGGCCGGAGCGGGTGGCACATTCCCGCGCGTCTTCAACCACTCCATCTCGTTCGACAGCATGAGCGGCGGCAAGCTGACACCGCAGGACGACAAGACCTACGACATGATTTCTTACTGGTCCTGATCCCCGGGATGAGTTGACCAACGGGGTTCACTGGCCAATCGGCCGACAATCGGGAGGGCGCACGGCGAGCCGTGCGCCCTCTTCGCTTTTTCCCAGTTCACGGGGACCACCCGTGACATCAGTCACATTTGTCGTGCTACGTTCCCGCTGTCGCCGGCGCTCGCCGAGCGACCCCGTTGGGGAACGGGAACACTGAATTTTGGGGGTACGTCAGTCATGTTCATCCGACAGCACTCTGCGCCGTCCGGGCGCCGCAAAAAACTCACGACAGCAATCGCAGTACTGGCCACGGCGGCACTGGTAGCCGCCGCCTGCGGCGACAAGAAACAAGAAGCGACACCAACAACTGTGACAACGGAAACGACTGCAGCGTCCACCGAGACGACCGCTGCTCCTACCGAGACAACTGCTGCCCCGACAGAGACCACTGGGGTGGTTCCGCCCACGGGTGAACCGATCAACGTTTGGGTCGTCACGACCGTCGATTCGTCCATTGCCTCGTATCCGAACATCCAGGCAGCCGGTGACATTTACGAGAGTTACATCAATGACCGCGGCGGTATCGCTGGTCGTCCACTGAAGGTCACGTTCTGTGACGGCAAGACCGACCCGAACGAGGACGCAGCCTGCGCCCGCAAGGCGGTTTCCGACAAGGCGGTCGCTCTCGTCGGTGGCTTCGACGTCGATATGAGTCTCGCCATCAGTGTGCTCGAGGAGGCCAAGACCGCATGGTTCGGTGCCTGTTGCCCGTCGGTGGCCAAGGAGTTCTCCAGTGACATCGCGTTCAACATGGGTTCCACGTTCTCGTTCAATCCCGGCGCAGCAGCGAAGATGACTCAGGACGGTTGTACCAACTCCGCATTCCTCGTTGGCGATACGGCATCCGGCGACTATTTCATCAGCCAGGCCAAGGCCGCTCTTCCAAAGGTCGGCTACACCGGCAAGGCGAGTTACCTGAAGGTGCCGATCGGCACCACTGACTATTCCTCGATCGTCGCGAAAGCCACCGAGGGCGGTGTGGACTGTGTCCACGGGTTCCTCGGCGACATTGCGTGGCTTGCCATCATCCCGGCGATGGAGGCGATCGGGGTCAAGCCCCGCCTCTACGGTCCGCAGGGCAACCTGAACGTCAAGGTGGCCGAGGCCTTCCCCGAGTTCACCGAGGGTGCCATCGTGATCAATGCGTACCCGAACATCGCGGCCGATGCCTGGACGGACTACCGGGCTGCGCTCGAGCAGTACAAGGCGCCGGACCTCGACTGGAACTCGCTTGCGGGTCTCGGCACGTGGGCGGCCTTCGAGGGCTTCCGACTCATCGTCGAGAAGATGGTTGCTGACGGCATCACCGACATCAACCACGAGACCTTCCTCGCGGCAGCCAACACCACCACGGCGTTGGACACCAAGGGCATGGTGGGCGTCATCGACTTCACCAAGCCGTGGACGGGGGAGGGCGGGGCCTTCCCCCGAATCTTCAACCGAT
The DNA here is from genome assembly GCA_945889085.1 of Ferrithrix thermotolerans DSM 19514. Classification (GTDB taxonomy): domain Bacteria; phylum Actinomycetota; class Acidimicrobiia; order Acidimicrobiales; family Ilumatobacteraceae; genus WLJO01. The sequence continues at coordinate 9,022 of CAMDBM010000003.1, read as the reverse complement.
CGGTCTCGTACGACTGCGTTTCAGGCGGCAAGCTGACGCCCTGCGACAACAAGACCTACGACATGACGCAATACCACGCGTAAACACCAAGGACGAATCCGTCCGACAGAGTTGAGCCCTAGGGGCCCCGTACCGCAACAGCGGTGCGGGGCCCCGGTTCATTACCCGGCAGTAACTGCTGTGCCTTCTGGAACAGGGCCGAATCTGTGTTAGTTTCCGTTTTGCCGTTCTCACCTGAGGCGGCCCCTTTGGGGAAAGGGATTACCAACACTGGGGGTTAAGACCGATGGGTCTTCATCGTTCCTCTGCGGCGCACAAGCGTCGCCGAACACTCGGAACAGCAGCCGCGCTTGTGGCTGTTGGTTCGATTTTCTTGGCAGCGTGTGGTTCCAAGAAAGAAGAAGCAACAACAACAACTGCGGCAGCAACGGAAACGACTGCAGCGTCCACTGAGACGACTGCTGCTCCTACCGAGACAACTGCTGCCCCGACTGAGACCAGCGGAGTGGTTGCGCCCACGGGCGAGCCGCTCAACGTTTGGATCGACTCCACCGTCGACTCATCCGTGCAGTCCTACCCGAACATCAAGGCTGCCGGCGAGATCTACGAGAAGTACATCAACGACAACGGCGGTATCGCTGGTCGTCCGCTGAAGGTCACCTTCTGTGACGGCAAGACCGACCCGAACGAGGACGCTGCATGCGCCCGCAAGGGTGTCGCTGACGGCGCAATCGCCTTCGTCGGTGGCTACGACACGGACGTGTCGCTGCTCATCGGTGTCCTCGAGGAGGCCAAGACCGCATGGTTCGGCGCCTGCTGCCCCGTGGTGGCCAAGGAATTCGCTAGCCCGATCGCGTTCAACATGGGCTCAGTGTTCTCCTTCAACCCCGGTGCTGCCGCAAAGATGGTCGCCGACGGTTGCATGAACTCGACCTACATCGTTGGTGACAACGCCACAGGCGAGTACTTCAAGGGCCAGGCAAAGACCGCTCTCGAGAAGCTGAAGTACACGGGTAAGGCCAACTACGTCACCCTGCCGCTCGCAACCACCGACTACTCCTCGATTGCCGCCAAGGCGACCGAGGGCGATGTCGACTGCATCCACGGCTTCATGGGCGACATCCAGTGGCTCGGCCTCATCCCGGCCATGGAGGCACTCGGCGAGAAGCCCCGCCTCTACGGCCCCCAGGGCAACCTGAACGGCAAAGTTGCGGAGGCCTTCCCGGGGGCCACCGAGGGTGCAGTCATCATCGGCACCTACCCGAACATCGAAAACGCTGTTTGGGAGGGCTACCGCGCCGCACTCGTGAAGTACGAAGCACCGGACCTCGACTGGAACTCGCTTGCGGGTCTCGGTACTTGGGCCGCCTTCGAGGGCTTCCGAATCATCGTCGAGAAGATGGTTGCTGACGGCGTAACCGACATCAACCACGAGACCTTCCTCGCGGCAGCCAACACCACCTCGGCGTTGGACACCAAGGGCATGGTCGGCGTCATCGACTTCACCAAGCAGTGGGACGGAGAGGGTGGGGCATTCCCCCGTATCTTCAACCGCAACGTGTTCTACGACTGCGTTTCGGGCGGCAAGCTGGCGCCCTGTGCAGAGCCGGGCCCGTTCGACGCCACGCCGTTCCACGCCTGATCCTCTGGATCAGTCGAAATCGGCCTGATCCGTCAGGTATCACTTATGAGGTCCCGCGTCGCTCCGGCGGCGCGGGACCTCCGCAAAACTCTTGGCAAACGGTTGTGCGCACAATGAGCAACCGGGTCGCCGACTAGCAGTTTCTTCGGGGGGAAGAATGCAGATTTTCATCAAGTTCGCAATCCTGGGTCTCGGTGTTGGATCCTTGTACGCACTCGCTTCACAGGGCCTCATGGTGATCTACCGAGGCTCAGGAGTGCTCAACTTCGGACACGGGGCCATCGGCATGATCGGCGCCTACGTGGCGTACGAACTGCACAATGTGCATGGCCTGCCCTATGGCGTCGGTCTCGCTATCGGTACCGCAGCATCGGCACTACTCGGAGCACTCACCCATCTACTTGTGATGCGAAATCTCCGGCGGGCCTCACCGCTCGCCAGGATCGTCGCAACACTCGGTGTGCTCATCGTGGTCCAGTCGGCGGCCACGGTTCGCTACGGCGGCAAGGTGCGCAGCGTCAAGGTCGCGCTGCCCAACAACCTCATCCGCATGGGCGACATCGTGATCTCGGTGGACCGCCTCATCCTGCTCGCTATCGCAGCAGTGCTCACCACAGCCCTGTGGCTCTTCTACCGCTACACAAACTTCGGCATGGCAACAACCGCTGTCGCCGAGAACCAGCGAGCATCGTCGTCAATCGGCCTGTCGCCTGACATCATCGCCACCTTCAACTGGGCGCTCGGCTCGGCTCTGGCGGGCTTCGCAGCCATCCTCGTAACACCCATCGTGACCCTTCAGGTCACCGTCATGACCGGTCTGGTGCTCGGAGCACTGGCGGCGGCGATCATCGCCAACTTCCGCTCCTTCCCGATTGCCTTCGTCGCCGGAATCCTCATCGGTATGGGCCAGAGCGAGCTCACGAACTACGTGAGCACGCCGGGCTGGTCCGGTGCGTTCCCGTTCGCCGTGATCGTCGTCGTGATGCTCGTTCGAGGGACGGCGCTGCCGATCCGTGGCTACTTCCTCCAGAAGCTCCCGGCGGTTGGCCGCGGCAACGTAAGACCTCTCGCCGTGCTCTTCGGTGTCGTGGTGGCAGTGGTCCTCACCGCCTTGCTCCCGGCACTCTGGCAGGACTCGATGGTCGTCACGTTCGCGTTCGCGATCATCCTGCTGTCGATCGTGGTCACCACCGGCTTTGCGGGCCAGCTCTCGCTCGGACAGTTCGCACTGGCGGGCCTTGGTGCCTTCTTCGCCGGCCGGGCCGCCGACGTCTGGAACTTCCCGTTCCCGCTCGCAATCCTGTTCGGTGTGGTTCTCGCCGCTCCAGTAGGGGCGCTGTTCGCCATCCCAGCGGTCCGTGCGCGAGGTCTCAACCTTGCAATCGTGACCTTGGGTATCGGCACCGCGGTGCAGTTGATCGTGTTCCAGAACAGCAAGTGGACCGGTGGCTTCATCGGCACGGTGATCGGCAAGCCGAGTCTGTTCGGACTCGACGTGTCGGCAACCAAGCACCCCGATCGCTACGCGTACGTTGCACTCGGCGCGTTCGTGCTTGCTGCCCTGTCCATCGCAGCCCTGCGACGCGGACGTTCCGGACGACGGTTGCTGGCGGTGCGCACCAACGAGCGCGCCGCTGCCGCCCTCGGGATCAGCGTCGCCGGTGCGAAGGTCTATGCCTTCGCCGTTGGCGGTTCGGTTGCAGCCCTCGGTGGCATCATGATGGCGTTCCGCAAGGACACCATTATCTTCGGTACCGAGTTCACCAACTTCACGTCGATCCTTGCTGTGGGATACACCTTCCTCGGCGGCATCGGTTACCTGATGGGCCCGATCTTCGGCTCCTTCTCGTCCCCCGGTGCACTCGGTGCCCGCATCTCCACGGCGATCTTCTCGGGGATCTCGACCTACATCGCACTGATCGGTGGCGGTCTGGTGGTGCTCATCGTGCTCCAGAACCAGGACGGCATCGCCAAGGAATCGACGATGCAGATCAAGTTCGTCGCCAACAAGGTGCTGGGCCTCGCCAAGCGCAAAGTGAGGGAACCTGCCCTTATCACGTTGCCGCCCGAGACACGCGAGCGAGTTCGGCCGATGACCCTCCACGTCAAGGACGTCACGGTCACCTACGGCGGCGTGACCGCCGTGGACACCGTAAGTCTCGATGTGGTCCCGGGCAAGATCACCGGGCTCATCGGTCCGAACGGTGCAGGCAAGACGTCGTTCATCGACGCGGTCACCGGCTTCACCCGTGCGGCGAACGGCTCGATCATGCTGGATGGCAACGACGTCATCGGCATCGAGGCGTCCAAGCGTGCACGGCTCGGCATGTCACGTTCCTTCCAGCAACTGGAACTGTTCGAGGACCTCTCGGTGCTCGACAACCTCCGTGCGGCTTCGGACCCCCGGGACAAGCGGTCTTACTTCACCGACTTGTTCTGGCCGGTCAACCCGCCGCTGCCCGGATCCGTGGTGGCCGCCATCAACGAGTTCGGCCTCGCCGAGAAGCTCAACCTCGCCGCACAGGACCTGTCCTACGGAGAGCGGCGACTGCTCGGCATCGCCCGGGCAGTCGCAACCCAGCCGAGCGTGCTGCTCCTCGACGAACCTGCCGCCGGACTCGGCGATGCAGAGACCGCAGAGTTCGCCAAACTGGTCCGCCGCCTGGCGGACGAGTGGGGCATCGCGATCATGCTCGTCGAGCACGACATGAACTTCGTCATGAGCGTGTGTGATCACATCGTGGTGCTCGACTTCGGTCGCAAGATTGCGGAGGGCACCCCTGCAGAGATTCGGGCCAATCCGCTCGTCATCAGTGCCTACCTCGGTGGCCACGACGCCACCGACGACCACAGCGAGGTGTCGTCATGACCAATCCCGCCATCGAGGCCCGCAACCTCTCCGCCGGCTACGGCAAGCAAGCGGTCATCAGAAATATCAACATCGTGGTGAACCCCGGCGAGGTGGTGGCCCTGCTCGGGTCCAACGGCGCCGGCAAGACCACCACGATGCTCTCCCTCGCAGGCGAACTGTCACCGCTCGAGGGTGAAGTGCTCATCGACGGAAAGCCCACCAAGGCTCCCCTGCACGTCCGGGCCAAGCAGGGCATGAGCTATGTAACTGAGGAGAAGTCGGTGATTATGGGCCTCTCCACACGGGACAACCTCCGCGTCGCCAAGGCCGACGTGGACGAGGCTCTCCGGCTGTTCCCGTCGCTCGACAAGCGCATCGACGTGAGAGGCGGATCCCTGTCGGGCGGCGAGCAGCAGATGCTCACCCTCGCCAGGGCACTCGGCAGGCACCCGAAGATCCTGCTCGCAGACGAGCTGTCCATGGGCCTCGCCCCGCTCATCGTGCAGCGCCTCCTGCAGGCGGTGCGTGAGGCGGCCGATACCCGTGGGACGGGTGTGCTCCTCGTGGAGCAGCACGTTCGCCAGGCGCTCAAGTACGCCGACCGTGCGTACGTGATGCGCCGCGGTGTCGTGGAACTGGAGGGAACCGCAAAGGAACTCGCCAGTCGCATCGACGACATCGAGGCGACGTACTTTGCGGGTGCCAAGGCCTAGTACCCGGAACCCGAAAACGTGCAAAGGGGGGAGGTCGTCGACCTCCCCCCTTTGCGTTGTGGCAGATCGAGTTCAGTCGATTTGCTGGGAGATCTGGATGACCGGAACGATATTTGTGTAGTTGACGAGATCGTTCTGCGCCTCGACGATGCGCGGCCCGCCCATTGCGGCGCCCACGGTGGCCATGTCGTCGAAGTACAGGTGGCCAACGGCCTCGTACGGGCCGTCGATTCCTGCCTCAACGTCCATCTTCTTCAGGCCGGGCATGACGTCCACACAGATCTGGCGATGCTTGGTCTTGTAGTAGTCCATGTTGAAGGTCGATCCCTCGCCCTTCGGGTACAGCACGGAAACACGAATCATTGACTTCCCCTTGTCGGATGGGTGGCTTGTCCCCGACGGGCCGGGCGACCCGTCGCTGCGTACGGTAACACTGGGCACGCTCCAACGCCGCCGGGGCGTCAGCCGAGCACACCGTCGCGCAGCGTCGCCGGGTCGAACAGGGCGATGAAGTCCTTGGAGGAGCGCCGGAGGTACCTCGAGGCGTTGCTCATCCGCCGGTCGAGGAGCGCCGGCACCCGCTTGTCCTGCCCGAATCCCCCGTACGTGTCGAACTGCGGCCAGTTCCCGTTGATGTCGAGCTGCATGGCCGTTATGCACCCCATGACCACGAGCGCCCGGCCGAGCAACATGATGTCCACGTCGCCGATCGCGACGTACATCAACAGGCCGTCCCGTCGCGTACAGATCGCCGACCGGTAGGTGAAGGTCACCCGGTGGAAGTCGTCGCCCCAGTACGTCCCCGGGAACTTCTTCACGCTGACCACCCCATCCATCACGACGGGCGGGAGGTTCTGGCGGACCGAAGCCCACGAGCCGTCGTCGGTGAGGTCCTTGCCCCACACACCGAGCGCCAGCCGACCGTCTCGGTCGATCGCGAGTGTGGCCTCGCCGTTGCGCAGTCGGCGCACCGTGCGCCCCTCGGTCACGTATCCGCCCCTGATGTGCTCGAGGCGGAACCCACCGTTGAACGCCGCCACCAACGCGGGTAGCGCACCCTGGGTTATTCGGCTTCCGTTCTTCCACGGGCCCTTGCCAGGAATCTCCGAACCGTTGAAGAGGGCCGCATGGAGCCTCGACGAGTCCAAGACCGCTGCGGTGGCGACCACCGAGCCGTACTCGACAAGGGGTCGGATACTCGTTCCCCAGACAACCGGTGACGCGCCGATGCTTGCGAGCACCCTCCACACACCCTCACCGTCGAGCGATGGCTGCAGCACCGGTGCGAGTGACACCGGTCCGGCCGGCACGAAAGTGGTCGGCGCCACGCTGACGGGGGTGGAGGTCGTCGGTACCGGCGGCGATGGTGGTCCGACCGTGTCGATGACTGCCGAGGTGCTCGGTGGCAATGCTGTCCCGGCCACCCCCTCGAGGGCGAGGGAGGACGCCGGTTGCGCCGAGGGCGGGTCCGCATGCACCCACCGCTCGAGCCGGTTCACGACGAAGCCGAGACGGTGATCCCTCGCCCACGTCGCGACGTTCTGCTGGAACGGGTCCGCCGACTGACGGAGGACGAAAACGGTGAGCGAGACGGTTGCGTAGACGACCGTGGCCGTCACCAGGGCAAGCAGCGCGACAGCCAGCCTCCTCCACCGGGACCCGGTCCGCAGGAACAGCATCGATGGCATCTTCACGGCACGTTGAGCCTAGGAGACTGCAGCCTGTGGCCCTGTCCTGATTGCGGCACTCCTGACAAGCAACGGGCGATGTGAAATACTGACGGAGTGAGCAAAGCGCGCTACCTCGAACACCTCCGCAACGTCCCGATGTTTGCCAACTGCACCAAGAAGCAGTTGGACCAAGTCGCCAGGATCGTTACCGAGTTACAGATCAGTAAGGGAACCAACCTGATGGTGGAGGGCGAGATGGTGCACGAATTCGTGATCATCGAGTCCGGTACCGCCTCGGTGAGAATCGGTGGCCGCAAGGTTGCCACCGTCGGGCGCGGTGACGTGGTGGGCGAGCTTGCGCTCATCCTGCGTCGGCCCCGCACGGCCACCGTCACTGCGGACACCGACCTCAACGTGCTCGTCGTGGACGAGCGGTCGTTCAACACGCTCCTCGACGACGTTCCGGGTCTGGCACGCCAGCTGCTGCACACGGTTGCAGCGCGCATGGCGGACAACGCCAAGCCTGCCCAACTGCTCAACTGACGCCTCGCCGCTCGCGGCGGTCTCAGCCGAGGTGAGCGGTGTCGTTGTAGGTTCGCAATGACGGGCCGCGCGGGCTGATTGCGATTCGGCTGATGGATGCCTGATCAAGTTGGCACCGCCACGAGATCTCAATGCCCACGTTCAGGGCCCACGCAATCGCCGCCTTGATCGGCGACACGTGGCTCACCACCACGATGTCACGGTCCACGGATTGCGCTGCGAGTTCCTCGAGGGCAGGCCTCACCCGGGCAAGGAGTGCCGCAAGGGACTCCCCTCCCTCGGGTGCGTAGTCCGGATCTGCGCGCCAGCGCGCCCACTCGGAGGGACTGACATCGGTGAGCGGGCGGCCCTCGAACTCGCCGTAGGCAATCTCCTGCAACCGTTCGTCGACCTTAACCTCGTCCGACACGTATGACGCAGTCTGACGGGCACGCAGGAGCGGACTGCTCACCACGCGCAGTGTGCCCTGCGGTTCCCTGCGCAGGAGCGCGCCGATGCGGCCCGCCTGCTCGTGCCCGACCTCGTCGAGGGCAGGGTCCAATCGACCCTGCAGCAACCCCGCCGCGTTTGCCGCGGTTCGGCCATGACGCACAAGGATCAACACGGCTCAAGCACCCCCGTCTTCCAGAAGCGCTGCCGCCGAACCCTGTCGCGCAGCCCGAACGCCCGGACCGCCCACACGCACAAGCCGAGACCGACGACCTCGAGCAGGATCCCGATTGCGCCACGATCCCACGAGGGAAGGGGCGCATCACCGAAGCCCACACCGCCGAACGGCCACCAGAACACCTTGGTGTTCGCCCAGACACCGTCGAACACGAGGTGCAGGAAGGTGCCGATCGGCACGGCGAGCAACCGGCGTCGGATCGGCCGACGGCCGTACGTGGCGAACATCACGAGCAGCAGGATCGCAACGCTGCCGGTTATCGAGTGCAGTGCCCGCGCACCGCCCATCGGGGCATCGATCACGTCGGGCAGCAGTGCCCCGACGACAAGGAGGCGGTAGTCGAAGCGGGAGTCGCGGAAGACGAACCACACGGCGAGCACCGCCGTCCCGATGAACCAGAAGAACATGCGCCCACCATGCTAGGTGCGCTCAGGCACCGACGATGATGCGGGCACACGAGGGGCACTCGGGCAGTTCCCCTGCCGGCACCACCCGGAGTGCCTCGATCTCGAGACGCGAGACGTCGAGGTTGCAGCCCGTGCAACGCGTTCCCTGAAGCCTTGCCACGGCGACACCCTTGAATGCCGGCCGACGGGACTCGTACTCCTTCACCAGGTCGGCAGGAAGTCCAGCCGCGAGTTCGGCGCGTCGCACGACCGTGGCCGATGCCTCTGCGTCGAGCGCGGCATCGGCAACGGCGAGAACCGCTGCTGCGCCCGCCTCAGCGGCCTCCGCTGCAGCGATCCGTTCCGCCAGCACCACCGCCTCGGTGCTGAGCGCCTCGCTCTGATCGAGCAACAACAGTCCGGTCTCATCACCCTCGTTGCGCTTGGACTTCAGCAACGCGATCTCTCGCTGGATCGCCTCCGCCTCACGGGTGACCACCACGTTGCGCATCTGTCCCTCGAGACGGGCAACCTTGGTGTCGATCTGCAA
>CAMDBM010000002.1:0-93317 GCA_945889085.1 Ferrithrix thermotolerans DSM 19514 | reverse complement strand
AACGACGCTCCGGCGAGCGAGAGCATCGCCCCCACCATCCCGGCGAGCACCACGCGGGGCATGCGCAGTTGCCACACGATGTTGCGCTCGCGCAGGTTCAGCCCGGAACGGATCCGACCGGGGGTGAGCCGGTCGAGCACCTCGTACAGGACGCGGCCCGGGGCGATCCCCGACGTGCCGGCGATAACACCCACCACCACCGCAACCGCGAGCGCGCCAACAGCAATGCTGATCACGAGGCTGCGTGGGCGGCGGAGAGTGGGTGTCATCGGCTGCTTATGACTCGTAAACGATGGTCGGGTCCGGCGTGACCCCAGTGATGGCCTGCACGATGGTCTGTATGAGGTCGAGCACACGTGGGCCCCAGCGCTGCGCGATGTCGTCGTCGAGGACCACCACACGGCCTTCCTTCACAGCTCGGATCTCGGACCAGCCCGGACGTGCCGCAACCGTTTCCGCGTTCTGCTGGCAGCACTTGGAGTCCGCGAGCAGGATCACGTCCGGGTTCTCCTCCACGATGAACTCCGGTGTCAACTGCGGGTAGCCGGCGGTCGTGGAGTTATCCACCTTGTCGGCGATGTTGAACATCCCGAGCTGAGCCAGAACGGCGCCGATGAACGTTTTCGAGGAGGCGGAGTAGAACGTGTTGTCCAGCTCGTAGTAGTACCGAACCTCGCCCGCCGTGGGCTTGGTGTACGTCTTGATGAGGGCGGTGATCTGGTCCTGCATCTTCGTGGACAGCTTGCCGGCGGCGGCGATGTTGCCGGTGGCCGCACCGATCGTCTCGATCTGCTGGTACACGCCGGCGAGATTCTTTGGTGCCTTTGCCTGGAGGACGGGGATGCCCAGCTTGTTCAGCTGTGCTGCGAGGTCCGTGTTGGTGCCGTCGGTGATCACGAGGTCCGGCTGGTACTTCGCAATCGCCTCCACATTCGGCTCGTAGGCCGACAGGTCGGTTACGGGCGCCTCGGGCGGGTAATTGGAGAAACTGTCCACCGCAATCACCTGGGGGCCCGCCTCGATGGCGAACAGGGTCTCGGTGGCGCTCGGTGAGAGCGACACGATCCGGCTCGGCTTGCCGAGCGGCAGTGGCACCGTTGACGAGGTGGTGGTGGTTTTCGCCACCGCGATCACCTTCGTGGCCTCAGAGGTGTCCGACTTCGAGCCGCAGGCTGCGGCGAGCGGCACGAGGGACAGGGCCGCGAACAGCACGCGGCGACGGGTAATCATGGGGTTTCATCCTCCAAGAATCTGGAGGATGAAGAGGGAACGAGGGACCCCGGTGAACCGGTGCCGCGCGATCCACCCTTCATCCGAGGGTTGGTTGGTCGCACATGGATCCAGGCGGCCGGGCTGATCTCCACCGACTGGATGCCGGAGAGCCTTACCGTTGCGGGACAGCGCCGGAATCTCACCGGACTTCGCTGGGTTCCACGTTGCCCGGACTGGCGGTCCGGACGAAAGGACCTTAGCGCACCCGCACTGCTGCGCTCATTCGTTCGACGATCTCGGTGAGCACCGTGCTGGAGGTAGCAAAGTTCAGTCGCACGAACCCGTTCGATGTCGCGCCGAAATCCGGGCCGGGGCTCAGTTCCACCCCGCCGCGCCGGAACACCTCTGCTGGCTCCTCCGTCAGACCGAGGCCGCGACAGTCGAGCCACGCGAGGTACGTGGCCTGCGGCGGGAGGTGTGAGACGGACGGAAGGTGTGCTGTGAGCAGGGTTCCCAACTGCTGCCGGCGCGCGTCCAGGTGGTGCACGCAGGCACGCAACCATTCGTCGCCGTGCGTCCACGCAGCCTCCACGGCGGCGGCAGCCATGATGCTCGTGATGCCGGCGAAGTGCGCGGGCAGCGTGTCGAACACGGCGCGAACCGACGGCGCACCGACGTGGGCCACCGCCCAGCGCATCCCCGCGAGGTTGAACGATTTCGATGCCGACGTGAGCGTGACCGTGCGCGCCGACGCCTCCGGCCCGAGCGACTCGAACGGGACGTGGTGCCCGGGCGCGTACACGATCTCGGCGTGGATCTCGTCGCTGATCACGACGAGGTCGTGGCGATCCGCAATCTCCGCGATGCGCTCGAGTTCCGCCCGGCCGAACACGTGGCCGAGGGGGTTCTGCGGGTTGCAGAGGATCCAGATGCGCGCCATCCCCGGCTCTGCCTGCAGGCGCCGCTCGAGATCGTCGTAGTCGAAGTGCCACCCGTCAGCCGTGGCGTGCGCCGGCACGTCCACGAGGCGGCGGTGCATGCTGCGCCACGTTCCGTGGAACGGTGGGTACGCAGGGGTGTGCATCACGATGCCGTCGCCCGGGTTGCTCATGAAGTACACCACCTGGCGCACCGCCTGGATGACGTCGTCGTACTCACGGCAGTGCGCGGCCTCGGGTGCCCATCCGTGGCGGCGCTGCATGCGCTCCACGAACAGCGGCACGAGTGGTGTGTGCCGGCGCGGGTTCCACGTGGGATAGCCGAGATCGCCGGAGTCCACAACAGCGCGCAGCGCGTCGAGCACGACATCGGGCGGGCGGAAGTCCATGTCGGCGATCCACGCGCCGATGCGGCCCGCAGGCGTTCGCCACTTCGTGCCCGGCTTGGAGGCGAGCCAGTCCCTGTCGAGCGACTCGAAGGGATCGTTCGGGTCCACGGCGGTCACGCCGTCAACCTAGGCGACACCGTGGTGCCGCCGCCCCGCATGCGCTTGCGTCAGGCGAACAGTTGCTGAAGGCGGCGTACGCCCTCTTCGAGGTCCTTGTCCGCCAGGGCGAACGACAGGCGTGCATAGCCCGGGGCGCCGAACGCCTCTCCCGGTACCAGCGCCACCTTGGCCTCGGAGAGGATCAGGTCGCACAGCTCCAGCGTGTTGGTTGCCACACGGCCGTCTGCGCCGACCGGGCGGCCGAGCAGGCCCTGGAACGACGGGAAGCAGTAGAACGCGCCCTGCGGCTCCATGCACGTGACGCCGGGGATGGCGGAGAGCATCTGGTGCATCGTGCGCCCGCGGCGGTAGAACGCGTCACGCATCATCGACACTGCAGTGAGGTCTCCGGCCACGGCAGCGAGTGCCGCCTTCTGGGCGACGTTGCACACGTTCGACGTGGCATGGCTCTGGAAGTTGGTGGCGGCCTTGATGACGTCCTTCGGGCCGACCATCCAGCCCACCCGCCAGCCAGTCATCGCATAGGTCTTGGCAACACCGTTGAGCACGATGCAGGTGTCTGCGATATCGGGAACGAGCGTGGGCAGCGAATGGAACGTGTGGGCGCCGTAGGTGAGGTGCTCGTAGATCTCGTCGGTGATCACCCAGATGCCGTGGCGAAGGGCCCACTCGCCGATCGCAACGATCTCTTCCTTCGGGTACACCGCGCCCGTGGGGTTCGACGGCGACACGAACAGCACCGCCTTGGTGCGCTCCGTGCGTGCGGCCTCCAACTGGTCCACCGACACCCGGAAGCCGGTCTCCTCGGTGGTGGGGATCACCTTGGTGACACCGCCGGCGAGGGAGATCGCCTCGGGATAGGTGACCCAGTACGGGCCGGGCACGATGATCTCGTCGCCCGGGTCGCACAGCAGGGCGAACGAGGCGTACACGGCGTGCTTGCCGCCGTTGGTGACGATCACCTGCTCGGGGGACACCTCGAAGCCGCTGTCCCGCTTGGTCTTGGCGGCAATCGCCGCCCGAAGGTCGGGCAGGCCCGGGGTGGGTGTGTAGCGGTGCATCGCCGGGTCCTTGGCGGCGGCGCAGGCGGCTTCCACCACGTGGGCGGGGGTGGGAAAGTCCGGCTCACCAGCGCCGAAGCCGATGACATCCTCGCCGGCGGCCTTGAGGGCCTTGGCCTTGGCATCGACCGCCAGGGTGGGCGATTCGGCGATTGCGGCAATTCGTGCGGACACTCGGCTTGTGATTCTGCTCACGATCTTCCATGCTGGCAGGGCCATGGCCAAAATCCCCCACGAAATTGTGATTCCTTCCGAACTTCGACCCGCAGACGGCCGGTTCGGCTGCGGACCCTCCCGCGTTCGCCAGGGTGCCGTCGACGCGCTCGCCTCGGTTGCCACCACCTGGCTCGGCACCTCGCACCGCCAGGCACCGGTGAAGAAAGTGGTTGGCTCGGTGCGCGCCGGTCTGAGCGACCTGTTCGGCCTGCCCGACGGCTGGGAGATCGTGCTCGGCAACGGCGGTTCCACCGTGTTCTGGGACATCGCCACGTTCGGCCTCATCGACGAGCGCAGCGCCCACTTCGTGTTCGGCGAGTTCTCCTCGAAGTTCGCCGAGGCGTCCGCCGCAGCACCGCACCTCGGCGCTCCGCTCGTCGTGGAGTCCCCCACCGGCAGCCACCCGGACATCGCGGCCACTGCGGGTTACGACACCTATGCGCTCACCCACAACGAGACCTCCACGGGTGTGGCGATGCAGTTGCGCCGCCCGGCAGGGGCCGATGCCGGTTCGATCGTGCTCGTGGACGCCACGTCGGCAGCGGGCGGCCTTGCGTGGAGCCCGAGCGAGGCCGACGTGTACTACTTCGCTCCGCAGAAGTGCTTCGCCTCCGACGGTGGTCTGTGGATCGCCGCGTGCTCGCCGGCAGCGGTGGAGCGCATCGAGAGTGTGCACGCGTCGAAGCGCTGGATCCCTGCCTCGATGTCGCTGAAGACCGCGCTGGACAACAGCAGGCTCGACCAGACGTACAACACGCCCGCGCTCGCCACGCTGTTCCTGCTCGACCAGCAGGTGCAGTGGATGAACGCACAGGGCGGACTCGCCTGGTGCGCATCGCGGTGCGCTGCGTCGGCCTCGGTGCTGTACGGATGGGCCGAGGCGCGGGACTGGGCGACACCATTCGTGTCGGACCCCGCGAAGCGCTCCGACGTGGTGGGCACCATCGACCTCGTGTCCGCGGAGGACGGCGGCGTGTCCGCCAACGACGTGAGCGCTGCACTGCGCGCCAACGGCATCGTGGACACCGACAGTTACCGCAAACTGGGCCGCAACCAATTGCGTGTCGGCATGTTCCCCGCCGTGCCGCCGAGCGATGTGGAGGCACTTACCGCCTGCATCGACTTCGTGGTGAACGAACTGCGCAGCTGAGGTTTCTGCTGCGCTGCGGGCGGCGCTTGTTGCGCTGAGGGCGCTACCGGAACAGCACAGCTAACGAAAACGAACGAGGGCCCCGGGTTTCCCCGGGGCCCTCTGCGTTGGTTGAGGTTCAGCCGTTGGCGGCCACGGCGATCCAGTTGACCTTGAACGTGGTCGTAACAGCGCACGTGGTGCTGGCGAACGCGTCGAGCTGGATTTGGAAACCAGTCGTTGAAGCGCCCTTCACCGTGACGGTGCAGTTGTTGCCGTGATAAGCCACGTCCTGTTCAACGTATGACAGGGTGATTATGGGCGTCGCTGCAAATGCGCTGGAGAACGTGACGGTCACCGGGTTTGTAGCCGTGGCCAAGGTCGCCTGGCCCGCTCGGTACGTCGGCATTGGACCAGTGGCGCCGACCGGACCGGTCGCACCGGTGACACCAGCGCCGGTTGCGCCCGTGGCACCCGTGGCACCCGTCGGACCAGTCGCACCCTGCAGACCCTTGTCACCGTTCTGGTCCACGGAGAACAGGATCTGGTCCTGATCGGTGAAGGACGTGACCGAGCCAGCCAAGTACGTCACGCTCGCCGTGAAGTAGCCGGCTCCGTCGGACACACCGGTCAACTGGTACAGCACGAACTGCGACGGGTTCTCCCGCATCGAGATTCGCACCGTTCCACGAATCGGGTTTGCCGAGATGGCGATCGTGTTGAGGTAGGCGCTGACATCTGCGCTGGAGTTGTCGAGGTCATTGATGAACATCTGCGTGGCAGCAGTGAGGTCCGCGTTGTTCAGGTGGAGGTTGCCGTCCAGATCGTCGCCGCCGTAGGTCGAAGCGAAGAAGTACGGGAAGGTCACGCCGCCGTAGTCGCCGCGCAGACCCGTGTCACCCTGGGCACCCGTGTCGCCCTGCGGGCCGGTGGGGCCCTGCGGGCCTGTGGGGCCGGTAGCGCCGGTGTCGCCCTTCGGGCCAGTGGGGCCCTGCAAGCCGGTTGCACCGGCAACGCCGGTTGCTCCGAGCGAACCGGTGTCACCCTTCGCGCCCGTTGCACCGCGTGAGCCCTGCGGACCCTGCGGGCCGGTGTCGCCACGATCGCCCACGGGGCCCTGCAGACCCTGCTCGCCCTGAATACCCTGCTCGCCGGTTTCGCCAGTGTCGCCGATGCCGGTTGCACCGATTGCGCCAACCGTGCCGGTGTCGCCTTGGCCGCCCTGATCACCGGTTGCGCCCGTGTCACCCGCATTGCCCGTGATACCAGTGTCGCCCTGCGGACCCGTATCGCCGATGTCGCCCTTCGGACCGGTGGCACCCGACTCGCCGATCGGGCCGGTCGCTCCGTCGAGACCATTGGTGCCGGCGAAGCCTTGCTCACCCTGAACACCCTGTTCGCCCTGAGTTCCTTGCGGGCCTTCCGCACCCTGAACACCCTGTTCACCCTGGTCGCCCTGAATACCCGTTGCGCCGGTGTCACCCTGCGGTCCGGTCGGACCCTGCAGACCCGTCGCGCCCGTTGAACCGGTGTCACCCTTCGGGCCGGTCAAGCCCGTGTCGCCCTGCGGGCCGGTCAAGCCCGTCGAACCGGTATCACCCTGCGGACCCGTCAAGCCCGTTGAACCGGTGTCGCCCTGCGGACCCGTCACACCTGTCGAACCAGTATCGCCCGTCGGACCGATGGGGCCCTGCAGACCCGTCAAACCTGTATCGCCCTTGGCGCCCGTAGCACCGGTGTCGCCCTGGGGACCGGTGAGGCCCTGCAGACCGGTGACGCCAGTGTCACCCTTGGCACCCGTAGCACCGGTGGAACCGACGGCGCCGTCTGCACCCGTGTCGCCCGTATCGCCACGACCTGCATAAGAGCCTGCAATACCGGTGTCGCCCTGCAGACCGGTGTCACCCTTCGGTCCCGTCGCACCCGTGACACCGTCAACGCCGATCGAACCAGCATTGCCCGTGTCACCCTTTGCGCCCGTAGCACCCGTGTCGGCCTTGGGGCCGGTCACACCGGTATCGCCCACGGAACCCTGCAGACCCGTCAGACCGGTATCACCCTGCGCCCCAGTCGCGCCGGTGTCACCCTGCGGACCGATCGGACCCTGCAAGCCCTGCAAACCCGTATCACCCTTCAGGCCAGTAGCACCGGTATCACCCTGCGGGCCCGTCACACCGGTGGTTCCGGTGTCGCCGGTCAGGCCGGTATCACCCTTGGCGCCGGTTGCACCCGTGTCGGCCTTCGGACCGGTCGGACCAACCGGACCCGTCTCACCGGTATCGCCCGTCACACCACGAGGACCCGTTGCACCCGTGTCACCCTGCGGACCGGTCGGACCCTGCAGACCCGTCGCACCCGTGAGCCCGGTATCACCCTTGGGGCCGGTGGGGCCTGTGCTTCCCACAGCACCGGAGAGGTTGATGTTCCACAGCGAGAAGGTGCCCGAGCCCTTTACCCAGTCGACATCCACGTCCATCACGCCGGTCGCCGGGTTGTACGAGGTCACCCGTCCCTCGAGGAAGTTGGCAACGTTCGTTTGATAGGAGATTCGAACACGGGCGCCGGCGTAGTACGCGAGGTTGGCCTGCGTGGTGAGTGAGATCGACCCGGAGGCAACCGTTAGCTCAGTCTCAGAGGTGCCGTTGTAGCCCGGGCCGGTGGCCCCGGTGGTTCCCGTGTCACCCTTCGGCCCGGTAACACCCGTCACTCCGGTGTCGCCCCGATAGCCGGTAGCGCCACGCGGACCGGTTGACCCGGTGTTGCCCTTCGGGCCGGTGGGGCCCTGCAGACCAGTCGCACCCGCTACGCCGGTGTCGCCGCGCTCGCCCTGGGCGCCGCTCGAACCCGTATCGCCCTGCAGTCCGGTGTCGCCCTGACCGCCAGTGGATCCCACGGCACCCTGGTTGCCCTGGTTGCCCTGGTTGCCCTGATCGCCCTTTTCCCCGGTGTCGCCCTGGAAACCTTGGTCGCCCCGGATGCCTTGGGCCCCGGTGTAGCCGCGCGGCCCGGTGGCGCCTGTAGCCCCTCGCGGCCCGGTAGGGCCCTGCAGACCGGTGGCTCCGGTGATGCCCTGAACACCCGTGCTGCCCCGGGTGCCGGTGTCGCCTTTCGCACCCGCTGCGCCGGTAGCGCCGGTGAGACCTGTGTTGCCCCTACCTGTGGCGCCTGTGATTCCCGTGTCACCCTTCGCGCCCGTGGCACCTCTCGGGCCAGTGAGGCCTTGCGGACCCGTGACGCCGGTGAACCCACGCGGACCGGTCGGGCCAATCGGACCGGTACGACCCATCGGGCCGGTGGCACCCGTAGCGCCTCGAGGTCCCGTTGGACCCTGCAGACCGGCCGGCCCGGTTGCACCGGTAGCACCTACCTAAGCGACGAAGGTGGCCGTGCGGGGGGTGCTGGCGTACGCCGAGGAGGGGACGACGAGGCACGTAGCCAGCGTTCCCATGCCGAGGAGCAAAAAGGCTCCCACTCGCCTCGTTTGAAGTCGTCTCACCAAGTTCCTACACCTATCGCCCGGCCCACCCAGGAATGAGCAGAGGTTAGGAGACGATGGACCGCAGGACCAAAGGGTGGAAGGAATAATTTACGGAGTCCTTACCAAAGCGACACCCCTGCCTCACACAGAGCGCGAATTCAAACGCTCTGAGGGGCTAGCGACGTCGGTAGACCGCTGGGCCGACGTTTCCGACGAGTTCGAACCGTTCGTTGAACCAGCCGGACAACTCGAGCGTCCACGGGATCCGAAACGGGTTTGACGAAAGCACGGCGTACTCGGCTCGCTGGAACCACGACTGCCATTGCTGGACGAGCACTGCGGGGGGCACTGCTCCTAACGACGGGGGATGCTCCGGGTCCTCGGCGAGCCAGGCGTAGTAGGGATCAATCATCGCCGGACAAGCACCACGACCGACCACCCGATCGGCCGTAATGAGCAGGCTCGGGTCATCGCTCACTGCGCACGAACCGTCAGGGATCAGTCCCGCTACTGCCGCACCGACATCGCCGGTAGTCACGAGGTCTGGCCACCGATCGAGGATTGCCCTGCCGCGCAAGGCCCCGTTCAGCCCGCAACCGAGCACTGCAGCCACCGCGAGTGTTGCCAGCAGTTGTTGTCCCAATCGCTCGCGACTCAACCAACGCAGGCCAACGTTCGACCACTGCCCTGCGGCGGCACCGCCCGCGAGTGCGAGGAACGCAACGACGAAGTAGCCGTAGTGGGTGAAGTAGTCCGAAGTCTTCAGTACCGCTACGACCGACACCAGCGCGGCGGCAACCGCGAACCAATCGAGCGCCTGGCGGGAACGCAGCAGCAGCGACGACACGATTGCGGCGACCACCAGCACGAGCAGCAAAACCGCCCAGCCCCGGGCACCGCTCATCTCGGGGAACACACGGGAGCCAGTGATCAGCACGATGCGGTCCTTCGCTGGGAGCCCGCCGGACGATGCGCCGCGCTGCACTTGCAGCCCCACCACTTGGTGCAGGAACTGCCGAGGTGCTGCAAAGAAGAAGGGGGCACAGGGAACGACGAAGCCGGCGAACAGCCCGGTGAGCAGCCTTCGCCACCGCGGCCAGTCACGCTGGATGACGATTGCGCAGCACACCACGACCGCCGCGATCGGGAGTACCGCCCAGAGCTTCACGGCGAGCGCCACACCCAACACGGCACCGCCCCACAGCAGACGTCGACCGTTCTGCAACTCACCGTCGCGGAAGAGGAGCGTTGCAGCCACGAGCACGACGAACACGACATAGGGCTCGAGCAACACCGACTTCGTGGCCGCAGACGCGAGTGGGTACACAGCAAGCGACAGGCCGCCGGCGAGGACCGCGATCACACCGCGATGGCGCAACAGTCGTCCGATCATCCACACCGCACCCGCGGCGACGAGCGTCGTGAGGATTCGCACTAGGCCGAACGTGACCCTCGTGGAACTCAATCGACCGATCAGCCCGAGCGGGAAGAGCAGCAGTGTGATGCCGGGCGGGTGCGGAAACACGAAACTGCGATACGGAAGATGACCCTGCGCCAGCCGAATCGCAGAGCCAAAGTAGACACCGTCGTCGTACTCATCGAGGCCGAGCACCGCACCCTTGATCGACATCTGACCGATGCCGATGAGCAGGCTCACCGCCGAGCAGAACCACATCGCCACAGATGCGTGCCTCTGTCTGGCCCACCACGGCGAACGTGACTGCGGAGGCGGGGTGTCTGCGATATCGGGATGGTACTCATCGGCGGATGGCACAGCAGCACCCTTTGTTGAGCGGTTAACGGTCAAAGCCAACCCTTGCGCTCGTCTATTATGAATTAATGAACACCGAGCAGTTGCCGCGGCAGCAACTCGAGCGAGGTTCATGGGAATACGTTGCTTGCTGCATCCCGCTCGTCGTCCTTGCTGCGGTCGCTTGGTCCCACCGGTGGCTTGCCGACGACGCATTCGTCAACCTGCGCATCGTTCGTCAACTCGAGCACGGGAACGGTCTGGTCTTCAATCTCGGCGACCGGGTCGAAGCAGGCACGAGTCCGCTCTGGATCTTCATCCTCGCCGTGATCGACGGGGTAACGCCGTTTCGCCTCGAGTGGATTGCCGTGGTGCTCGGACTGGGGACAACCCTCCTCGGCCTGTGGCTCGCGATGGACGGGACGCTTCGGACACTCGACAGGCGACAAGGCGCGCACGGCGATGCCAGTCCACTCCAGAGGCGGGTCGTGCTCCCTCTCGGCCTCTTGCTCTACATCGCGCTGCCCCCTGCGTGGGATTTCGCCACCTCCGGCCTCGAGAACGGTTTGGGGGTGCTGTGGATCGGTTGGTGCTGGCGCCTCCTCGCCGGCCAGACCAGTGGTGCAGCCGAGCAACGCGCGCCACTGTCGTGGCCCACGTTCCTGCTTCTCGGCATCGCCCCGTTCATCCGGCCGGATTTCGGAATCTTCATGATCTCGTTCGGTGTCGCCGCAATCCTGCTCGGGGACCGTTCCAAGCGGAACATCGGTCGCACGATTGCATGGATCGTGCTCATCCCGATTCTTGGGACACTGCTGCGCACCGCATATTTCGGAATTCCGGTGCCCAACACGGCCATCGCCAAGGAGGCGACGCAGTCGAGTTGGGGACAGGGTTGGCGGTATCTCCAGGACTTCTTCCGTCACTCGTGGCTGCTTCCCCCGCTGCTCGGTGCGCTAGCGGTTTTTGGCGCCCCCCTCGTTCGCTCAGCCTCAGAACCCCATCGCCGCCGAAGGATCCTCGTGATCTGCTCGACGGCAGCAGCACTCGCCCACGGCCTGTTCGTGGTTCGGGCAGGAGGGGATTTCATGCACGCTCGGCTGCTCCTCCCGTCGCTCCTCGTGCTGCTGCTCCCGATTGCGGTTGCCCAGGTGAACGACTGGCGGTGGGTTGCCACTGCACTCGTTCTCGCCTGGGCGATCGTTGCGGGCACCCACGCCCGCGCGCCCTATTCGGGGCCGCCCTATGCGGGAAAGGCGGCGCTGCCGGCCTATGCGATCGATCGCTCGACGTATATCGCCGACGAGCGACTCGTCCACATGCGCCTCGCCCGCACGGACCACCCGGTCACGCTCGACGACTATGCCGGCAGTCTCTGGGGAAAGGGAGGGCTGGGGCTCTCGAGGTTCGCGCGTGCGGGCGGCACGGGGTTCCTTGTCGATCCATCCAGCAACGCGTCATGGAAGTCGTACCCGCTCGCCGCGGTGGCTCCGGCCGAGGTCAAGATTGTGAGTTACGTCGGGGCCGTGGGGATGTACAGCTATGCGGCACCGCTCGATGTTTGGGTGCTCGACCGGTTTGGCCTCTCCAACTCGGTGTCGGCCCACCAGCGTCTCACCGGGCGCGGGCGCCCGGGCCACGAGAAGGACCTCCCTGTCACATGGATGTTCGCGGAGTTCGCGTCCCGTCCGTACGTCGGGCCCAAGAACCTCGACCCCGTCAACCTCCAGGCAGCGGAGCAGGCGCTGAACTGCGGCAGCCTGCGAGACCTGAGGAATGCTCAGCGCAACAGCCTCGGCGCGGGTCAGATCTGGCGAAACCTCACCCGCTCGTGGTCGCTCTGGCGCTTCCGCATGCCGACAGCACCGGTCGCGGCCGCCGGGGAACTCTGCGACTGACAGGGTGGGGCGCCCGGGCGCTCGCACCGGGGTCAGACGCTCAACTCCTAGGCTGGGACGATGTCGCAGCGGCCGGAGCTTGTCTGGGAGTCGGGCGGCCCGCCCGCCCTCAACCGCCCCATCATGGTGCTCGCGCTCACCGGCCTGTTCGATATCTCCTCCGTGGCCACCAAGACCATCGAACACCTCGTGAGCAACCACAAGGTGGAGACAGTGGCCACGATCGACCCCGACGGCTTCTACGACTTCCAGCAGGAGCGACCGACCGTCTGGCTCGACGAGTACGGCGACCGCCAGATCTCGTGGCCCGCCAACGAGTTCCACGCCATCCGCTACCCCGGATTCCCCCACGACCTCGTGGTGCTCTCCGGCGTGGAGCCACACGTCCGCTGGCGCACGTTCTGCGAACTCGTGGTGGAGGTTGCCCGGCGCACCGGTTGCGAAGTGGTCGTCACCGTTGGGGCATCGCCCGAAGCGGTACCGCACACGCGCACCCCGGGCGTCTTCGGCTCCACCACCAACGAAGAACTCGCCCGCGCCCTCGGCCTGTCACGCCCGCAATACCAGGGGCCCACCGGTGTGTTCGGCGTGCTGCAGGAGATGCTCGACCGTTCCGGCCTCCCCGGGGTGTCGTTGCGCGTGCCGGTACCGCACTACTTGATGAACGCAGAGCACCCGAAGTCCACCGCGGCACTCCTGCGCCACCTCGAGCACGTGATCGGCGTTCCCACCGGGCACGCCGCGCTCGCCGAGGAGATCGACCGCTGGACGGAACTGCACAGAACCGCCGTGCAGGACGACCCACAGGCGCGCTCGTTCCTCGAGGTGCTCGAACGGGACTTCGACCGCCGGACCGAGGCCGCTATCCCGAGCGCGGATGACCTGGCGAGCCAGTTCGAGCAGTTCCTGCGCGACCAACGACCCGACGAGTAGCGGCCCGGAACCCGACCGCGGGGGATATGTCAGGATGACGCCATGTCATTCCGTCGCGTCATCACCGGCCACGACTCCTCCGGAGCCGCCATCTTCCTCGCCGACGAGCAGGTCGAGTCCATCGGGGCAGGCGGGTTCTCGTACGAACCGATCTGGGCAACCGACAACGCCCCGATCGTGCCCAACGACGGTTCGATCCCGAAGCACCCCGTGTTCTTCCCCGTTCCCGGTGGCTCGCGGGTGATCACCTGGGTCGCCCAGCCGGAAGGAGCTGCCGCTCCGGAGGCCACGCCAGAGGAACTGGACGCAGCGGCGCCCGGCCTGTTCGGCCACATGGAGGCCGAC
Organism: Ferrithrix thermotolerans DSM 19514; assembly: GCA_945889085.1. Classification (GTDB taxonomy): domain Bacteria; phylum Actinomycetota; class Acidimicrobiia; order Acidimicrobiales; family Ilumatobacteraceae; genus WLJO01. The sequence goes on along the minus strand of CAMDBM010000002.1, from coordinate 79,848 downwards.
GAACCCGGTATGCACACCACACAGACCATCGACATCGACATCGTGATGAGCGGCGAGATCTGGATGGAGGTGGACAACGGCGAGCAGGTTCACCTCAAGCAGGGTGACGTGCTCATCCAGAACGGCACCCGCCACAAGTGGATGAACAAGACCTCCACGCCCACCGTGATCCTCTCGGTGATCATCGGCGCCGACAAGGTGTAAGCGACAACCGCTTACGCCCCCGCCGCAACCTCGTCCACCCGTAACGCTGCATACTCCGCCGTCGGCACGCCGGCAGCGATGTGTACGCAGGAATCCGGGAAGTCTTGGCGGAACTCGACACCGCGTGCTGCGGCTGCGGTGAGGAACTCGGACAGCCGCGCCGAGCACGCGTCGGCAACGTCGTGCAGCACCACCACCGACCAGTCGCTCGCGTCAATGCCAGCGAGCGCCCGCTCCACCCAACCGGCTTGGTCGTACCAGTCGCCGGGAACGCAGGTCCACGACACGACCGTCGCGCCGATGGACGTCAGGTGCGCTGCACCGAACGGGCTCATCAGGCGATGGTCCATTACGCCACCCACGCCGTACGGCCGGAACAGCAGACCCTCACCACCGAGCGCGTTGACGAGGCGCACGGTGTCGTCGATCTCGTACTTCACCGCTCGGTCGTCCAGCTCGCCGAACGGGACTGAGTGTGTCCACGTGTGATTACCCACCCGATGGCCGAGTTCTGCTGCACGACGCGCCCGCACCCGACCCTCGTACGTCGCTGCCTTCTGGCCGATCACGAAGAACGTGGCCACGACCCCATGAGCAGCGAGCACCTCGAGCACATCATCGGTCACCCCCGCCGTGGGGCCGTTGTCGAATGTGATGGTGACCCGCTTCATGGCTGTGTCATACCCCTCTGCTCGAGCAACTCACGGAATGCTGCACTGCGCGCACGGTAGTCGGCGAACTCGCCGTAGCTCGTTGCGCCGGGTGACAGCAGCAGCACACCCTGCTCCGACGGGTCCACCGCATCCAACGCCTCGGGCAGCGTGTCCACGGTGAGCGGCCGCTGCGAACCCGCTCGCTCGATCTCGTCGGCAACCCGCCGGCCGGCCGGCCCCATTGCGATGACCCGCACGGTGGGTCGCAGCGAGAGTGCTGCGCCAAATGTGCGGTAGTCGATCTCCCGGTCGTAGCCGCCTACGAGCAACGTGACGGGACGGTCTGCGAACACCTCGAGTGCATGCATCACTGCCTCCGGTGCTGTGGCGAGCACGTCGTCCACCACCATCATCCCGCCGTACCAACCGAGTGTGTGCAGGCGGTGCTCGAGCGGCTCGAACGTGGTGAGCGCGTGCGCAAACGCAGGGTGGATGTCACCGACGATCATGGCTGCCGCGTGGAGAGCGAGGCTGGCGTTGCGGCGATTCTGCACGCCCTGCAGGCGCAGCCCGTCGAGTGGGAGCAGCGCGTCGTCGTCCAGCAGGATCTGTCGCCTGCGGATCCGTTGAGCGATGCCGGTGAGCGCTGGCTGCTCGCCGTTCACGAACACCATGTCGCTCGACGCGAACAGGCACAGCTTGTCGTCCACGTACTGCTCGAACGAACCGTGCCAGTCCAGGTGCTCCTCGTAGATCGAGGTGAAGATGCCGATCTCGGGCGACACGGTGACGTCTGCGCACTGATAGCTGGAGCACTCGAGCACCACCCATGCCTCGGGTGAGTCGAGGATCTCCACAGCCGGGCGCCCGATATTGCCGGCTAATTCCACCGGGATCCCCGCTGCCTCGAGCAGGTGGGCGGTGAGGCTTGCCGTGGTGGACTTTCCCTTTGTTCCGGTAACGCCCACGGTGCGCAGTCCCTCGCGCTCGGCCAGCACCATGGCCGTGAGCCCAGTCACGACGCCGCCGCGGGCCACGAAGTCCACGAGTTCGGGTCGGTACTTGCTGACACCCGGCGACTTGATGACAACGTCCACACCCGCTAGGTCGATGAGCGTTCGCCCGCCGGCCGCCAACTCGCGTGCACCGTCGTCGACGGTGTTCACACTTGTTGGCGCGCATCGCTGCGGGTCGCCCAACAGCCCGAGCGCAGCGCGACCCTCACGCCCGAGGCCCCACACCAGCACGCGCTTGCCGTCGAGATCACGAAAGAGCATCTGCGGCCTTCCGCCATTCGTCAGGAATGCGGTCGTCACTGCGCTCGAACAACGGGTCCCACGTTGGGTTCACCTGCACCTCTCCGGCGAGTGCTTGCACCACTGCGTGATTGCCCCACTGCGGACTGCGGGCGAGCCGAGCCATCGCCCAGTTCGATTCGTCGACTGTGCCGATGCACTCCATCGGCGGCTCGCCGGAGATACCGAGGATCGCCCGATAGGCATCCGCGGCGGCAGCGCTCGTGTCTGCCAGCAGATCGGCACCGACGATGCGCTGCAGGGTGTGTGGCGGCAGGAACGACGCAAGGCCGAGGAACACGAAGCGACATTTCGGGCAGTCACCGCACCAGCGTGTACCCGAGGCACGGCCCGCTGCGGTGTACGCACGGTTGCAACTGGTGACGGTGTCGAAGTACTGCGGCAGTCCGGCAAAGCGGCGACAGATCTCCACCTCGTGCAGCGGCCGCAGCAGCGAGAAGTACGGCACAGACAGGTGCTCCGCCAGCAAGCGTTCGCAGTCGAGGCTCTTGGACCACTGATGATTCACCGCTGTGCCCCGGTACCGCGCGAGCGGAACCGATGCAGACGCCTCGTTCGACATCACGACCGCCGAGAGGCCGAGCCCGATGGCGAGCGCCGCGAGCGCCGACGAGTTGATAGCGGTGACCGGGACGTGACCGTTCCGCGCTCCGCGCTCGTTCAGCGCGAGCAACCTCGGGTCGAGGATGCGGTCGACAACCAGATGCTCCACCCCGGCGATCGCTGCTGTCTCATCGATGGCCCGGTGCGTGCGCACCGATCCGAGCACGAACGACTTGCCGGCACGCTTCGTGCTCTCGATGGTGACGATGGAGTCCTTGCCGCCGCCGACGGCCACGAGTGCCGGTACATCGCGGCCCGTGCCACGTCCGGAATTGCCCTCGTCCGTGTCGTGGTCGAACTGGATCGGCCCGCAGAATTCGAACCCGGGGCGAATGGGGTCGATCCCGTTCGTCATCGCGAACTCGGCGAGTCCGTTCAGGAACAGTTCCTCGGCGAACCGGGACAGCCAACCCGGGATGCCGGTGACCGTGCCCGGCGCTGCCGCCTTGTAGTAACTGGTGCTGGCGGCAACGTGCAGTACGTCGCAGGCCCGCTCGAACGCCGCGTTGGTGTGGAGGCGATCGGCATGCGGGAACACGTACCGCTCCTCGAACGCGATGCTGCCGAGCGCGTAACGGTGCACCAGCACCCCACGGTCGTAGTCCCAACCGTTGAGCCCGAAGAACTCAACCTCCCGGGGTTCGAACGCCTCACGCATGATGCCTGCCACGCTACGGTGCGCACCATGTCCGAGGCGATCACCCCGTTCCAGATCAACATCCCCGAGGCAGACCTCGCCGACCTGCGCGCGAGGCTCCAGCACGCCCGTCTGCCCGAAGTCGAGACGGTGAGCGACTGGTCCCAGGGCGTTCCCCTCGCCTATGTGCGCGAGTTGCTCGACTACTGGCGCACTTCGTACGACTGGCGTCGGGGCGAGGCCCTGCTCAACGGTTTCCCGCAGTTCCGCACCCCGCTCGACGGCCCCGACGGCACGCCGCTCGACATCCACTTCCTCCACGTCCGCTCCCCCGAGCCCAACGCCCTGCCGCTGGTGATGACACACGGCTGGCCCGGCTCGATCCTCGAGTTCCACAAGGTGATCGGCCCGCTCACCGATCCCCGCGCCCACGGTGGCAACCCGGCGGACGCCTTCCACGTCGTCGCACCCGCCCTGCCCGGCTACGGGTTCAGTGGCAAGCCAGTCGCTACCGGATGGGGCGTCGAGCACACGGCCAAGGCGTGGGGCCAACTCATGCGTCGGCTCGGCTATGCGCGCTACGGCGCGCAAGGTGGCGACTGGGGTGCCATCACCACTACCTGGATCGGCCGGGTTGACCCGGAGGGTTGCCTCGGCCTCCACATCAACATGCCGATCGCGCTGCCGACAGCAGAGGACATGGCAAACCTCACCCCGCGCGAACTGGACGGTCTCGCAGCCATGCGGTTCTACAACGAGCACGACTCCGGCTACTCCAAGCAGCAGTCCACGCGCCCCCAGACCCTCGGCTATGCGCTCGTGGACTCACCGGTCGGCCAGATGGCGTGGATCGTCGAGAAATTCTTCCAGTGGATGGACTGCGACGGCCACCCCGAGAACGTGCTCGCCAAGGACGAACTGCTGGACAACGTGATGCTGTATTGGCTGACGGCTGCAGGGGCTTCGTCCGCGCGACTCTACTGGGAGTCGTTCGCGTCCTCGCTCTCGCCGGACCCGGTCACCGTGCCGTCGGGTATGTCGATTTTCCCGCGGGAAATCTTCCGTCCGTCACGCCGGTGGGCCGAGCGCATCTATACCGATATCCGCCACTGGAACGAGTTGGACAAGGGCGGGCACTTCGCCGCATTCGAGCAGCCCGGTCCGTTCGTGAACGAGGTCCGCACCTTCTTCGGCCACGTGCGCTGAAAACGCAATCAGCCCGGCGATGCAATGCACCGCCGGGCCGGTTCGCGATGCGTAGCGTTAGGGGCGCATGAATACCTGGGGCTCGGCCGAACCGGCCGGGCTCTTGGGGGGCCGGTTCGAGAGCATCCGGAAGTCCGGGTCGTGCTTCATGATCTCGCGGCGGGCGATGGTCATCTTGTGCACCTCGTCGGGGCCGTCGGCGATGCGCAGCGTTCGCTGACTCGCATACATGTAGGCGAGCGGCGTGAACTGGGTGACACCCGCCGCGCCGTACACCTGAATGGCGCGATCGATCACCGCACAGGCCATGCGGGGAACGGCCACCTTGATGCCGGCGATGTCGTTGGCGGCGGCCTTGTTGCCCACGGTGTCCATCATGTGTGCCGCATGGAGCACGTACTGGCGCGCCATGTCGATCTCGATCCGGGATTCCGCGATCCAGTCCTGCACGAGGCCCTTGTGTGCAACGGATGAGCCGAACGTGGACCGCACGAGCGAACGCTTCACCATGTACTCAAGCGCCCGTTCGGCTGCGCCGATGGAGCGCATGCAGTGATGGATCCGCCCCGGTCCGAGACGTGCCTGAGAGATTGCGAATCCGCCGCCCTCCTCACCGAGGAGGTAGTCCGCCGGTACACGCACGTTGTTGTAGATGATCTCGGGATGACCGCCGCCGTGGTCGAAGCCGAACACGTGCGGCTGGCGCCCGACGGTGAGGCCGGGTGTGTCGCGGGGGACAACGATCATCGACTGCTGGCGGTGCGGCGAGGCATCCGGATTCGTCTTGCCCATTGCCACGAGCAACTTGCAGCGGGGCGACATCGCACCCGATGAGAACCATTTCTTGCCGTTGAGCACGTAGTGGTCGCCGTCGCGCTCGATACGCAGGCTGATGTTGGTGGCGTCGGAGGATGCGTTGTCCGGTTCGGTCATCGAGAATGCCGAGCGGATCTCGCCCTCGAGGAGTGGTGCGAGGAATCGTTGCTTCACCTCGGTGGATCCGTAGAGGTTGAGGATCTCCATGTTGCCGGTGTCGGGTGCGGAGCAGTTGAGCGCCTCGGAGGCGAACTCCACCTTGCCGAGCTGCTCCGAGATCGGGGCGTAGTCCAGGTTGGACAGCTTCGTCCCGGGCGCATCGGGGGACAGGTGCGGGATGAAGAGGTTCCACAGCCCGACTTGGTGGGCCTTCTTCTTCAGTTCCACCATGACCGGCGGGTACCCCTCCCGGCCGAGGGCCTCTACCTGCTCGTGGTAGGTCTCCTCCGCCGGGTAGATCTCGTTGTCCATGAACTCCTGGACCCGCTCAAGGGTCTGGCGCCCAACTGCTGTCTGTTCCGAAGGCATGCGCGCACATTAGGCGAGAACGAGTACGCATGTGGGGGGCGAAGGTCCCTTCTGATTCTCGGCCATAGCCGCCGCTTCGCTTCGGCATAGGCCTCGTGCTCGCTGCGGCTGGCGCCGCGACGCTCGCGACCGAGGTCACGTGCGCGCCGCGGCGAGGGAAGCCCGTACTCAGCCCTTGACGGCAGCGAACCCCGCATCGAGATCGGCAAGGATGTCCTCAATCGACTCGAGGCCCACCGAGAGGCGCACAAGACCCGGGTACACGCCCGAGCTCTCCTGCTCCTCGGCCGTCAGCTGGCTGTGGGTGGTGGACGCCGGGTGGATCACGAGGCTGCGCACGTCACCGATATTGGCGACATGGCTGTGCAGCACGAGCGAGTCCGCAAACTTCTGACCGACTTCCTTGCCGCCCTTGATGATGAACGACAACACCGAACCGTAGCCCTTGCCGCCGAAGTACTTGTCCGCACGGGCCTTCCACGGCGACGACGCCGAACCTGCGTAGATCACGCGCTCCACCTCGGGACGTGCCTCGAGATACGCCGCAACCTTCGAGGCGTTCGAGAAGTGGCGCTCCATGCGCAGGCTGAGCGTCTCGAGACCCTGCAAGATGAGGAAGGCGTTGAACGGCGAGATGGCTGCGCCGTGATCGCGCAGGCCCTGGAGGCGGGCCTTGAGCACGAACGAGCCGTGGCCGAGTGCCGTCCAGTAGGCGAGGCCGTGGTACGACGGGTCGGGCTCGGTCATGTTCGGGAAGCGACCGCTGGCGCCGAAGTCAAACTTGCCGCCGTCGATGATCGCGCCGCCAACCGAGGTGCCGTGGCCGCCGATGAACTTGGTGAGCGAGTGCACGACGATGTCTGCGCCCCACTCGAGGGGACGGAACAGGTACGGCGACGGAACCGTGTTGTCGATGATGAGCGGAATGCCGTTGTCGTGGGCAACCTTGGACACACCCTCCACGTCGAACACGTCGTTCTTCGGGTTGGCGAGTGCCTCACCGTAGAAGGCGCGGGTGTTCGGGCGGATGGCCGCACGCCACTGCTCGAGATCGTGCGGGTCGTCCACGAAGGTGACCTCGATGCCCATCTTCGGGAGCGAGTAGTGCAGCAGGTTGTAGGTACCGCCGTAGAGCGACGGCGAGGCGACAATGTGGCTGCCGGCCTCGCACAGGGTGGTGAGGGCGAGACTCTCGGCAGCCTGGCCCGAGGCAACGGCAAGGGTGCCGGGGATGCCGATGGCGGTGGTGCAACCGCCTTCCAGAGCGTTCACCCGGGCCTCGAGCGCGGCCTGGGTGGGGTTCATGATGCGGGTGTAGATGAAGCCCACCTCGGCGAGACCGAACAGGTTCGCGGCATGCTCGGAGTTGCGGAACTCGTACGACGTGGTCTGGTAGATCGGTACGGCCCGGGCGCCCGTTGCCGGGTCCGGGTCTCCGCCCACATGGATCTGCTTGGTCTCAAAACCCCAGTTGTCACTCATGACTGTCTCCGATGTCCCATGGCCAACCGATGCGGCCGAAGCGTTCGATCGGGGAAGTGTAGTGACGCGGGCGCCAAATGTCGACCTAAATGGTCACCTTTCCCCCATCCTCTGCGTTCTGACGGGACTTTCCCCACGCATGCGGGGGAAAAGTTTGCCCAGAACGCGAAAGGATGAGGAGATGAGGGGCACGGCGGTGACATCGAGTACCGCTGGCGCCACGCCCGACGAGGCATCGGTGATGCTCGGTCTTCGACCGCACTAGCCCGGTACTGTGCTCGGAATGCGCGGAACGATCCTGCTGGCGACACAGAACGACGCGCGATCCATCGCTCCCGTGCTTCAGGAGATCGACGAAGCGCGTTCGGTGCTCGTTCGCAGCGATATCACGCTCGGGGTGCTCCTCGTCGACGACGGCTCAGACGATGCCACCGTGGACCTCGCCCGCGCCGAGGCCGAACACCTCGGCGTGGACCTTGAGGTGCTGAAGTGCGCGCGCACCGGTCGCGTGGACACGATGCGAACGGCGTTCGCTCACGTTCGGGAAATAGGGTCCTCCGGCTTCCTCGTCACGCTCGACGGTGACGGCCAGCACGATGCACGCCAGATCCCCGACCTTGTGCGCGCACACCTCGCCGGCGGGTACGGCATCACGATCGGCTCGCGATGGGTCCGTGGCGGTTCAGCCCCCGGCAACAGCCTGACCCGCTCCCTCGCGAGTCGCCTCGGCAACCAACTCGTCCGCTGGCTCGGCCCGGTGGACGGTGTCAGCGACTCCACCTCGGGGTTCCGCGTGATGCACCCCGATGTGCTCGCGCTCTCCGTGCCCGCCGATGCGCTTGCCGAAGCCTCGGTCTACTTCGCAGCGCTCACCGCACTCGCCCAGGCCAACGGGTTCGTCGTCCAGGAGATGCCGATCACGTTCCGCCCGCGCTACTCGGGTGTGCCTGCCATCAGTCGCGCCGATACGCGGCGGTTTCTGCTCGGACTCCGCGCCACCCGACAGGCCGGAGCCGTAGCACGGGCCGAGCACCGCTCGGACCAGACAAACTGGGCCAAGCGGCAGCCACACTTCGCCGGCCAGAACCCTGCAGCGCAGTCCCACTTCGGGGCGCTCGACGAGCTGGAAGCGCTCTCGGGCGCGCGCAATTTCTTCGGCTGGATCGTCGACGGCTTCGGCACCGCCATCGGGCAGCGAACGATCGAGGTCGGTGCTGGCCTCGGGACCGTCACGCTCGCCATCACCGAACGCCACCCCGGCACCGTGCTCGCGCTCGAACCGGCCGCCAACGTGTACCCGCGATGCGCCAAGCGAATCGCGGGGAGCCCCCGCATCACGCTCCGTCAGGCCACCTCGGCCGAGGTCCTCGCCGAGGGCATGGACGGTCCGTTCGACACCGCCGTCTACGTGAACGTGCTCGAGCACATCGAGGACGACGGCGGGGAACTGCTCACTGCCCGCCACCTGCTCGCCCCGGGCGGGCACCTCTGCCTCTTCGTCCCCGCCATGCCGAGCCTGTACTCCGCGATCGACCACAAGTCCGGGCACTACCGCCGCTACACGAAGGCGACATTGCGTGCAAAGGTGGAGCAGGCCGGTTTCACCGTGGAGTCCATCGACTACTTCGACGTCGCCAGCGTGCTCCCCTACTGGCTGATGTACCGGGTGCTCGGTGTGGAAACGCTCGGCACCGGCTCGAACGCCATCTACGACCGGGTCATCGTCCCCGTCAGCAAGGTGCTGCAGCGCGCCCTGGTGCACCCGCCGCTCGGCAAGAACCTCATCCTCGTCGCCCGCCGTTCGGGCTGAGCCGACGCGTCAGCGCCGGGCGGCGGACAGCAGCCCGCCGTGGTCCCAGCCCGCCGGGGGCGTGGAGCGCACGAGCACGACGCAACCCCGCCGTGCCCCGCTCTCAGAGCCTGACGGCAGCGAGGGAAACCACGCCTCGACCGTCTCAGGCAGGTGAGGAAGCAGATCGTCGAGGCAGAGGCTGCGCCCAACGCCATACGCGTCGAAGCCGTAACCGGGATCGCCTGGCACCGCGAAGTCGTCGACGACAACCACCGGATGGTCCCAATGGGCGAACACATACCGGATCTCCTCCCACAGCGGGAGGTCTTGCGCATCCCAGTGCGCGTCGAGATAAAAGAGCACCGGATCCGTCCGGACCTGTTCGCCGGCCACGCGCTCGAGAAATCGTCGGGAGTCGTCGATCGACACCGTGACGTCCGTGCGGCCTGCGAAGACACGAGTGGCATAGCCCCCCGAAACCGGGTCGGCATCCACCGTGTGAACGGGCGCGCCGGTTACGTCAGCGAGGAATGCGGTGCTTGCGCCTCGGTGCGTGCCGGTCTCGACGGCGTACCGAAACCGGATTCCGGTGGCGATCCTGCGCACGAGCGCTCGCCGGCCGTGCTGCCCGTTCATCGGACCACCCCACGTCCACTGCGCGCCGGGGGTAGCCGCGAGCACCGCCTGACCGGGACCGCCCCACAGGCGAAGTCGCCGCACCGCTACGAGCCATTGCCCGGGGCGCGTGCCCTTGATCGCCTCGCGCACGCGCGCCCGAAGCACTCGCACGTGGAGCGGGGTCAGATTGTCGGCACTTCGACGTGGCGGCCGAAGACGGTGCCCATCGCACCCATGATCTCGCCGAGCGTCGCGTAGGTGTTTGCCGCCTCGATGAGTGTGGGCATGAGGTTGACCTCCGGGTCCGCTGCCTCACGCGTGAGCCTGTTCAGCACGGCATCGACCGCTGGCTGGTTGCGATCGTGCTTCACCTGGTCGAGGCGCTTCAACTGACGGGCCTCGTCCTCGTTGGTGATCTGCAGGAGGTCGGGGTTGGCCTCGTCGTTGCCCTCCGTGAACCGGTTGACGCCGACAATGATGCGTTGGCCCTGGTTGAACTTGCGCTCCAGTTCGTACGCAGAGTCCGCAATGCGGCCCTGGAACCAGTTCTCCTCGATGCCCCTGATGCAGCCCTCGAGTATCGAGCCCCCGCCGATCTCGTCGAGGTAGGCGAAGATCTCCTCGGCCTGGCGCTCCATCTCGTCGGTGAGGGACTCCACGAAGTACGAACCGCCCAGCGGATCGGCGACGTGAGTGGTGTTGGTCTCGTACGCAATGATCTGCTGCGTGCGAAGCGCAATGCGCGCCGCCCTCTCGGTGGGCAGGGCGAGCGCCTCGTCCATCGAGTTGGTGTGGAGAGACTGCGTCCCGCCGAGCACGCCCGCAAGTGCCTCGATGGCCGTACGGACGATGTTGATCTCTGGCTGCTGAGCCGTGAGGGACACACCGGCCGTCTGGGTGTGGAAGCGGAGCTGCATCGACTTCTCGAGCTGTGCCCCGTAGCGCTCCTTCATCCAGCGCGCCCAGATACGACGGGCGGCGCGATATTTGGCGATCTCCTCGAAGAAGTCGATGTGCGCGTTGAAGAAGAAGCTAAGCCGCGGCGCGAACGTGTCGATGGGCAGGCCGGCCTGGAGAGCAAGTTCCACATAGGCGAACCCGTTCGCAACAGTGAAGGCGAGTTCCTCGGCCGCCGTGCTGCCCGCCTCACGGATGTGGTAGCCGGAGATCGAGACGCTGTTCCAGCGCGGCATCTCCGCCGCGGTGAACGCAATCGTGTCGCGCACCAGCCGCATGCTCTGGCGTGGCGGGTACACGAACTCCTTCTGCGCCTGGTACTCCTTGAGGATGTCGTTCTGCAGCGTCCCGCCGAGCTGCACACGGTTGACGCCTGCCTTCTCCGCCTGGGCGATGTACATCGCGAGGATGGCGGCGGCCGGCGAGTTGATCGTCATTGACGTCGTGATCTTGCTGAGGTCGATCCCCGCGTACAGATCCTCCATGTCGGCGAGCGTGTCCACGGCAACGCCGCAACGGCCCACCTCGCCGAGCGACATCTCGTCGTCGGAGTCAATGCCCATAAGCGTCGGCATGTCGAATGCCGTGGAGAGGCCGTCACCTCCGGCCCGCAGGATCTCCTTGAATCTCCAGTTGGTGTCCTCGGCGGTGCCGAACCCGGCGAACATCCGCATCGTCCACAACTTCGAGCGGTACATCGACGCGTGCACGCCGCGGGTGTACGGATAGGCACCCGGGAAGTCGCCGTCCTCGGGCCCGTACACCGGCTCGAGCGGGATGCCCGACATCGTCGAATAATCCGCCTCGCGGATCCGGGATGCATTGAATGCGTCTTCCCACTGCTGACGTTGAGTAACCATGATCTCCCCAGCGCTTCGGCATTTGTGACCGTCGACACCTAGTGTACGGATCGTGGGCGAATTGGTCGACTTTTCGGGTGCGGATCGGCTTGCTGCCCGGGTTCGGGACGAGGTTGACAGCGGCCGATCCCTCGGTGCGCAATTTGCGCTGGCCCGTAACGGTTCGGTGATCGCCGAGGGCTACTTCGGGGACGCAACACCGGACACCCGGTTCTGCATGTTCTCGGCCACCAAGGCCCTCGTATCGGCCACCTGTATCCCGCTCGTCGAGTCCGGCGCACTCGACCCGTCCCGACCCGTAGCGCACTACATCCCGGAGTTCGCGGGCAACGGCAAGCATCACGTCCTCGTCGAGCACGTGATGCTCATGCAGGGTGGTTTTCCGTACGCGCCGATGGGCCCGAAGCAGTGGGCAACGAGCGAGGGCCGGCGGGAACGGATGGCTGGCTGGCGCCTCGACTGGGAGCCCGGGACGCGCTGTGCGTACCACCCGATGGCCGCCCACTGGGTGCTCGCCGAACTGATCAGCACCGTCACCGGTCGTCCTTATACAGACGTGGTCCACGACACGCTGACCTCGCCGCTCGACCTCGCTCCCCTGATCGGACCCTCCGTGGTCGAGGACCCCTGTCACGACGTTCGCGCCACCGGCGAACGGCCGCCCGATACCGCCATCGCCGAGGTCCTTGGCGGGATGGATTACGTGATGCCGTCGACGATCTCGCTCGACGCTCTGCTCGTGATGAACCACCCGGCGACGCGGATCGCCGGCGTCCCCGGAGGGGGCGGTTTCGCGCGTGCTGGCGAGATCGCCCTCGTCTACCAGCGCCTCCTTGCGCTCCCGGCTGTCGCGTTCCAGGTCCGGAACCGGATGGTCAGCGATACCGACAACGTGGTGGCCAACCGTTCGCTCGCGTTCGTGATCGCCGGCGACGACGGTTTCGCTGCACACCGCTGGATGTCAGGGCCCTCACCCCGGGCGTTCGGCCACATGGGAGCCGGGGGCCAGATCGCCTGGGCCGATCCCGACACCGGGCTGAGTTTCGCGTTCGTGCACGACACCCTCGACCAGGACCCGCGCACCGACTTCTTGCGGTCCCAGGACCTCTCCACCCTCGCCAGCGCCTGCGTGTGAGGCGCGGCCACTCCGGGCTGTGGGCGGGCATCCTCGCCTACACCCTGTGGGGCGCCATCACCATTTACTGGAAGCAGTTCCACCGGTTCAACGCGTTCGAGTTGATCGCGCAGCGGACCGTCTGGTCAACCGTCGTGCTGGTCGTGGTGCTCATGGCGATGCGCAAGGGGCGCGCCGTACTCGATGCCTTCCGGTCCCCACGAACCGTCGCCCACTTGGCCCTGCTCGCACTCCTGCTCGCCACCAACTGGACCACCTATGTCTACGCCGTCGTCCACGGACACGTGATCGAGACAGCGCTCGGCTACTTCATCTCCCCAATCGGGACCATGTTGATCGGTGTCTTCGCCATGAAGGAACGGCTCCGGGTCGCGCAATGGTGCGCACTCGGTCTCGCCGTGTGCGCCGTCGCTGTCGTAGGTGCCGCCTACGGACAGGTGCCCTGGCTGGCCATCGTTCTTGGGACGTCGTGGTGTGCCTACGGCTACGCGAAGCGGCAGATCCCGCTCGCCGCGATCGAAAGCCTGTCGGGCGAGATCCTGCTCCTGCTCGTGCCGGCAGTCGTCCTCGTCGCCATCCGCCAGGGCGACGGAGCCGGAATCTTCTCGACCGGAACACCTGTCGAGATCGCCCTGCTGCTGTGCAGCGGCATTGTGACCGCAACACCCCTGCTGCTCTTTGCGTACTCTGCCAAGCGCACGCCGTTCACCGTGCTCGGACCGGTCGGATACCTCGTGCCGAGCATCAACTTCGTGCTCGGGGCCGTGGTGTACCACGAGCAACTGACCGCTGCGCGTGTGATCGGCTTCTCGCTCGTGTGGCTCGCCCTCGCCATTATGACTGTCGACGGGTTGCGTTGATCATGGGATGGGGAACCCCACCCCACCCTGCCCCGCAACGGGTACCGTTCCCCCATGCGCAAACTCCTCGCCGTCGGCGTGACGGCAATCGCCCTGTTCTCGTTGACATCGTGCAGCAGGAGCAGCACCGACTTTGCGAAGGCCGCCGAGAAGGCGATCGGCGGGGCGGATACCGCCCGCGTGATCGGCCAAGAGTTCACCGGGATCTACTGCGAGGACCCGGGCAGCACCTCCAAGGGCGTGACCTTCTCGTGCGCCGGGCAGGGCAAGACCGACGGCAAGCGGTACAAGTTCACGGCAACGATCACGAGCAGCAGCAGGGTTGAGATCACCGACTACAAGGCCGTCGAGTAGGCCCCCAGCGGCCGCGGCCTACGGCTTGCGGAAGCCGGGGTCGATCGGGATGCCGAACTTGAGACGGTTGTTCGCGTGCGCGAGGTGCTGCAGGCTGAACGCTGCCCTCAGCGCCGTCCACTGACCCTGCGCCTCGAGCGCCTGGTTCACGCTTTCCTTGGCGAGCTTCAGGCCGAACGCCGGCTTCTCCGCGATCTTGGCAGCCATCGCCATCACGAACGTGCGCAGTTCGTCCTTGGGGACCACATGGTTCACCATGCCGAGCTGCTTGGCGTCGGCGGCAGAGAGCCAGTCGCCGGTGAACAACATCTCTTTGGCCTTGCGCGGGCCAACCTCCCAAGGGTGGGCGAAGTACTCCACGCCGTTCACGCCGAAAGCGACGACCGGATCGCTGAAGATGGCGTCGTCCGCAGCGATGATGATGTCGGCACACCACAGCAGCGGCAGTCCACCGGCGATTGTCTTGCCCTGCGCCGCAGCGAGGAGCGGCTTGGGGAGGTTGCGCCAGCGCCACGTCATGTTGAGGTACACCTCCTCCTCGCCGGCCATCATTGCCTCCTGACCCTTGCCGTCGAGACCTGCCACCGGGAACACGAGGTCAAAGGTGCCGACCCCTTCGGTCTCTTTCAGGTCGTGCCCGGAGCAGAAGTGCGGTCCGTCGGCCTGGAGAACGATCACCTTCACGTCCGAACGCCTCGAGGCGTCGTTGAAGCAGGCATTCATCTCGTACGTCATGCGGTTGTTCTGCGCGTTGCGCATCTCGGGCCGGTTGAGGGTCACCACCGCGATCCCGTTGTCGCCGGGGTTCTCCACCGCGTAGTGGAGCGTCCTCAGGTTGGAGAGGTCGATCGATTCCATTGCTACTCCTTCTCCGCCGTCCGGTAGTCCCCGAACTGGCTGTCACGCTTGTCGAGCGCCTGGGTAACCCCACGGCGCAGGTGCTCGAAGTATTCCTTGCTCGAGCGCTGGTGGAACCCGAGCGCATTGAGATCGGCGGTTGCACGCATGCCGTCGCGCATGCCCATGGCCTCCATCGCCCGGTGGACGACGCGCTTGTTGATCGCCTGCAGGTCCGGTTCCACCTTCGCGACACGGACGGCGATGTCGAGCACCTCGGCGTCGAGCCGGTCCGCCGGGAAGGCCCGGTTGGCGAAGCCCGCCTCGACCGCGTCGGTTCCGGTCATCGAGTCACCCGTCAGCATGGCCTCCATCGCCCGGCGCATTCCCATTAGCCACACGTGCCACGCCATGTCGGGCGACGACATCGACCGCACCGGCGGGTAGCCGATCCGGGCATCCTCTGCGACGTACACGAGATCACACGCCGTGGCGAGTTCGGTCCCGCCGGCGAGGCAGAAGCCGTGCACCTGGGCGATGATCGGCTTGGAGAGATCCATCATCTCGAACCAGCCCTGGAGCACGTGACGGGCCCACGCCCCGTCGGCCGGTGAGAGCGGCCAGGGGTGCTGCTCCGCCGGGTCCTGAGCGAGGTCATACCCGGCAGAGAAGCAGGGTCCGGCGCCGCGGATGACGAATACCCGTACGTCTGGATCGGCGTCGCCTGCCCGGAGGGCCGCGAACAATTCGCTGCGGAGCCGGTGCGACAGCGCATTGCGCTTCGTGGGCCGGTTCAGCGTGAGCCGGCGGACGCCGGGGGCGGGATCGTCGACGAGAACGGTGGGGTCTGCGGCTTCGGCCATGCGCGGACCTTAGTCAGTCGGCGACGGCCGCACCCGAACGGGAGCGGGTGGCGCCGCAAACACACCCGACGCAAGGCCGTGCCCCCGAAGTAGTTTTACGCCATGTCCGCCATCCATCCCGATCCCGATACCTTCCGCAGCGAGGCGAGGGCGTGGCTCGAGCAACACGGCGAGCTTCGCCAGACCGTTTCCACCGACCCCGGCACCGACACCGACCCCGACTGGGGTACCGGCTCAGACAACGTCGCCGTGTTCCACAACCGCACCGAGACCGAAGAGGCCTCGATGCTCGCGCTCGCCCAGGACTGGCAGCGCAAGAAGTTCGATGCCGGCTACGGGATGCTCAGCTGGCCGGTGGAGCTCGGCGGTCGCGGCCTGCCCATGTCGTATGTGCGCATCTGGAACTCCGAGGAGTCCCGGTTCGTGATCCCCGACGCTGGCGAGCTTCCGCCCACCTCGATGGGGCTCATCGCCCCCACCGTCGCCGCCTACGGCACAGCGGAGCAGAAGCAGCGCTGGGTCAAGCCGATCATGCGCCAGGACGAGTACGGCTGCCAGTTGTTCAGCGAGCCCGCCGCAGGGTCAGACCTCGCGTCGGTCGTCACGAAGGCAGTCAAGGACGGCGACGAGTGGGTGCTCAACGGCCAGAAGGTGTGGACCTCCGGTGCACGCTTCTCCCAGTGGGGCCTCGCCATCACGCGCACAGACTTCGACGTGCCCAAGCACCGTGGGCTCACGGCGTTCATGGTGCCCCTCGACGCCCCCGGTGTGGAGATCCGCCCGATCCGCCAGATGAGCGGTGGCGCCTCCTTCAACGAGGTGTTCCTCTCCGACGTGCGCCTGAAGGATGCTGACCATCGTCTCGGCGGCGAGGGCGACGGCTGGAGGGTTGCTCTCACCTGCCTCGGCTTCGAACGCGACCACTCCGGTGGCGGGACCCCGGTGGGCGGCAGCCTGAAACGCGTGCTGGCCACAGCACGCCACTTCGAGATGACCGGCGACCCCGTCATCCGCCAGATGCTCGCCGACCTCTACGCACACGAAAAAATGGCCCAATTCACCAACCGCCGGGCCGCAGCCTCGCTGAAGGCGGGCCAGACCCCCGGGCCCGAAGGTTCGCTGTCCAAGCTGATGTGGACCGCGAACATGCGGCGGGTCAGTGACGTCGTCTCGCTGATCCTCGGCGCCCGTCTTGTCGCCGACAGCGGCGAGTGGGGCACCTATGCCTGGGGTGAGCACCTGCTCGGCGCCCCGGGGTACCGGATCGCCGGCGGGTCCGACGAGGTCCAGCGCAACATCGTTGGGGAACGGGTGCTGCAACTGCCCGCCGAGCCCAGGGTGGACAAGGACATCAGTTTCGCCGAGGCACAGCGTTTGTCCCGGAGGGCCTGAGGCTTCGTCCGCACCGGCTGCGATGATGGTTCGGTGACGGATCCGGTACTCGCAGCAATCGACGTGGGCACCAACAGCTTCCACCTAGTGATCGCGAAGATCAAACAGGGTGCGCGTTTCGACGTGATTGAGCGCGAGAAGGTGACGGTACGCCTCGGCCACGGTGGCGGAGACATGAAACAGCTCGAGCCCGACGCCATCGAGCGGGGCGTTGCGGCGCTTGCGCGGATGGCCCAACTCGCCCGGAGCAAGAACGCTCCGCTTCGCGCCGTTGCCACCTCGGCCGTGCGAGAGGCAGCCAACGCGGACGACTTCATCAGGGCGGCAGCAGAGGTCGGGGTGACCGTCGAGGTGATCTCCGGTCTGGAGGAGGCACGCCTCATCCACCTCGGGGTGCTGCAGGCCGTGCCCGTCTTCGACAGGAGACTTATCCTCGTCGACATCGGCGGCGGGAGCACCGAGATCCTGCTCGGCGAGCGTGGCACGACGCTCGATGCCCGGAGCTTCAAGCTCGGTGCGGTTCGCCTCACGGACCGTTTCTTCCCGGAGGGTCTGGTCACCCCGGAGGCGGTCCGCCACTGTCGGGCCTTCATCCGCTCCACACTGGCGACGTTCGAGGGACGCGCCCGACGGATCGGCTTCGAGGTAGCCGTTGCCTCGTCGGGAACCGCCGAGGCTGTGGCCCGGGCCGCTCACGCACTCGCGGGCGGCGCCGAACTGCGAACGTACAACTGCCTCACGTTCACCCGTGGCGACGTTGCAGCGGTGCTCGAGCGCCTCCTTGCCGCACCGACGGCCAAGGCACGTGCAGCAGTTCCCGGTGTGGAGAGCGATCGGGCAGACATCATCGTGGCCGGCACGCTCATCCTCGAGAGTGTCTGCGAGGCCTTCGGGATCGACGAGCTCATGTTCTCCGAGTACGCGCTGCGTGAAGGCGTGCTGCTCGATACGTACGAGCGGCACCAGGGGGGCTCGCTCCACCACCTCCGGGAGGTGTCACGCCAGAGCGTCCGGCACCTCGCGGACCGCTGCGACGACGACCGCACCCACTCCGATCACGTCGCACGCCTTGCCCTGCAGCTGTTCGACTCCACCGCCGAGATCCATCATCTGGACCGGTCCCACAGGGACTACCTCGAGGCAGCGGCCCTGCTGGCGAACGTCGGGCTCGTGATCTCCCACACCAAGCATCACCTTCACTCGTACTACGTGATCCGGAACACCGATGACCTGACCGGGTTCACCGACCACGAGATCGAGATCGTCGCGCTGATCGCCCGGTACCACCGGAAGTCTGCGCCGAAACCGTCACACGCCGAGTTCGGGCGGCTCGATGCCGAGTCCCAGCTGGCAGTGCGCGTCTTGGCGGCGCTGTTGCGCGTGGCGATCGGGCTCGACCGGAGTCACGACCAGCGCGCAAAGTCCGTGCGGGCCTTGCAAGATGGCCACCAACTGGTCATCGAGGTGAGGGGCCGGCGACCTGACACCGACCTCGACCTCGAGTTCTACTCGGCTGGCGAACGCTCTTCGCTGCTCGAGGAGGTCACCGGGCTCGAGGTGTCGTTCAGGCAGACGTCGTAGTCGTAGTCGTTGTCGTCGACGTCGTCGTCGTCGTGGTCTTCTTCACCGTCGTGCTGGTGGTCGCTACCGTGGTGGTGGGCGCCCTGCTGATCGAGTCCGCCTTCGGGGGCTGGGCCCCGTAGTACTCGGGCTGCTTCTTGCCGTCCCACACGAACACCTGGTCACCGTTCTTCACGAGGTCCGGGAAGTACTCGGCAATGTGCATGGGGATGCGCACACAACCGTGGGACGCCGGGTACGACGGCACCTCGTTCGCGCCGTGTACCGCGAGTCCCTTGTTGAAGTACACCGGCTGGTACATCCGGCCGAGGCGGCCTTCTCGCCATCCCCCGGTGCTTTGGTCCACGTAACGTCGGTAGAAGCGGTACGTACCGCCCGGCGTGATTGAGATGCCACGGACGATCGCAGCGAGCGGCTTGTTGCCGCTCAGGTTGCCGTCCTCGCCCGGGTCAATCGTGACGGGCTCCTCCCACCACTTCCCGGTTCCCGAGGAGATGTGGGTGATGAGCCGAACCTTGTTCTTCTCGAAAAGTACCGCAACCTGCTCCGGCAGGTACACCTCGAGGTGAACCGTAGAGCCCTTCGGTCGCTTGGGTTTCACCACAAGGTTGTCCTGCATCCGCAGCCACATCTCGTCGTTGACCTGTCCCCTCACCTTCGAAGGGGGCACGCGCATCACCAGTTTCTCGAACGCCCAGACGGCGGCGCGGGTCTTGGAGTTGAAACTGCCGTCCACGTCGCCCGGGTCGTAGCCCAGATCAATGAGTCGCTGCTGGAGACGCTTGACGGCGGTTCCCTTGGACCCCTTCTTCATGGTGCGCTTGAGATGTGTCTTTGGCTTGGCGGTAACCACCGGTGCGGTAGCAACAACGGGGAGCGAGTCGACGACACCGGAGTCGATGACATCGGAGGGCTCCTCGGTGACCGGGAGAAGGGACGGGTCGGTGCTCTCGGAGCCATCGGACTTGGCCGAGTTCCCGCTACCGACAGCAGCACCGATGCCGACTACCCCGAGGACGATTGCGGCAATGAGTGCCGGCGTCCAGCGCTTCAGGGACCGTGGTTCCATTCGCTCGACACCTCCCATGGCCGTCCTGTGCACCGGAACGCCTGAGTGCTCCCCGGATCGCGTGAAAGGCTAGCGGCCCCCCCGGAGCGGGGGGCATCGGGTGACAGTCGTCTCAGCGCTTGACGACCGGCTGAATATTTCGGAGTTTCTTGCGGAGCGCAAACATCTCGCGGACGATCTTCAGGATCACTTTCGGCGAACTGAGCGTGGAGACACCCCGGGTACGCGGGAAGTAATCGACGCCGAACTGGGTGACCTCGAAACCGAGTTTCTTGGCGCGGATGATGAGTTCCGCGTCGATGAACGAGCCCTCGCTCACCAGCGAGATGTGCTCGAAGATGCTGCGCCGGCACAGCTTGAACGCAAAGTTGATGTCCCGCATCCGAACCCCGAACAACCTCCGGATGAGGAAGTTGTAGAAGAACGTGTAGATCTCGCGCGCGGCTCCCTCGCCCGTGCGGTCGTGCCGATAGGCGCTCACGATGTCGGACTCGTAGAGGCGCATGATGCGGCATGCCTTGCCGATCTCGGCCATGTCGAAGGGCAGATCTGCATCGGTGTACAGCACGAGGTCGCCGGTCGCAGCCGCGAAGCCGGTCTTCATGGCACCGCCGAGCTTGCGGTTGACGGGGTGATGGACCACCTTCACATGGAGGTTTGCGGCAGCGAGTTCGTCGGCGAGCCGGGGTGTTGCATCGGTGGAGGCATCGTCCACGATGATGAGCTCGTAGTTGTCGATCTCACCGGCAGCCATGAGCTCCACACAGGCCGTCGTGGCAGCGTTGATCGCACGGTGCACGTATGCCTCCTCGTTCCACATCGGGAAGAAGATCGACAGCGTGCCGAACGAGGGGCCGGTGGAGGTAGGCATCGGGGCGCAAGGGTATCGGTTCGGCACCGGCCGTTCCCGCCGCGTATCGGCTGCCAGCGCTGGCTAGCGTTCGACAGAGCATGAGTGAGACCGACTACCGACCCGGCCAGCTCACCGAGGGCTGGCGTTGGGTGCTCGCCGTCGGATGGGCCCTCATCATCCCGGCGCTGCTGACACTGGCCGATGCCGCAAACTCCTTCGGAAAGCCGACGTGGTGGTTGAGCGACGCAGCCACCGCCTCGTGGGAGTCCCCGCTCGCCTTCCTCGCCCCGCTCCTCGTCACGTGTGCGGCAGCAGCGAACTGGCGTCGCTGGCCGATTGCCGCTGCCCTCGGGGTGGCCGCCCTCGGCACCTTCGCCATCGTGGATGCTGGCCGCAGCCCCTCGGTCGCCGTGGGCGAAGCCATCCTCGCTGGTGCGGGCGCCCTCACCTCGCTGGCCTGTCTCGCCGGCCGCGTGCGGCGTGCACGCACCTCGCCGGCCGTCTGACCTGCGACAGCCGGTCGTCCGGTGTCCCCGGTCCCCGTGCGGCCCGGAAGTACAGTTCGTTCAATGGCAAGAGGGGGACGCGAGCGCAAACGTCTGCTGCGCCGTGGCGTGCCCAGAGACGCCACTGACCGGCTGTCGGCGGCCGAGGCCCGCATCGACGGGCTGAGCGACTTGCACCAGCGTCTGGTGGAGGATCTGGAGTTACGCATCGCCGCCACCACGGCGCTCATCACCGCCCAGAACGAGGCGACCGGGGCCGAGTTCGAGGCCGTGAGGGCCCAGGCAAAGGAGGACTACCGCCGCCAGGTCGGGGTCCTCGACGTGGTGCGACGCCAGCAGAAGCGCCAGGACGAGACCTTTGGGGCGAGAGTCGATGCAGTCGAGTCGGCTGTCGGGGCGATTGCCTCGGAACAGGCGACACGCCTCGCCCAGTCCGAGGGCCGGGTGGATCAGCTCGAGGTAAGTGCCCGCATGCTGTCCGGTCGTGTCGATGCGTTCGAGACATTCCGTGTGGAGCTCGGCGACATCGTCGAACGTATGAGTTCCACGATTCGGGCGATCCGTGACGCCGTGGAGAAACTGGCCCTGCGCACGGATGCCACCGGTGCACTTGCTCACCAGCAGCTCACCGACGCTGCAGCTCTGCGGGAACAGGTGCTCACCGGCCAACGGGAGGCGGAGACGATCGCCGACACGCTGCGCGCCGGGTTGACCACGATTGCCGGGCTGGAGTCCCAGGTGGCGGCCCTCACGAACGCCATGGGTCCGCTCGGGCCCCTCCCCTCGCAGTTCAGCGCCCTGACCGACACGGTGATGGGGATGAATGACCGGGTGGTGGCGGCCGAGTTGGTGCTGAACCAGCGCACGGACCTCGATCTGCAACTCGAGCGGGCCGAGGAATTCGAGCGTGTCCTCGCCGAAGTTGACCCCGCAGATTACGCTATGCGCAGCGATCTTGACACGCTGCGTCAGATTATCGACAATCTTCGCCGGGAAAGCCACCCAGAGTAGGTACGTCAATACTTATCGTTGTATTTCCGACGTTCTCATGGCAGAGTGAGAGTTGGTCGGGACTTGAGAAAGGGGCGAACCAGTCATGGCATTTCGCGGGCGCTCACAGACGGCTGCGACGGCGGTCGAAGCAATTCGTCCCCGCGACGGTCAGGTTGACGAACTTGCTCAGGCTCTCGTGGCCGCCGAGGCCGTGTCGCCGGCCGACCTCGCCATCGCCAAGGGTGCCGAACCGCAGTCGGAGTCCGAGTTGATCGCCCTGCTCTTCAAGACCGAGCGTCGCGGGGCCAACCGTTCCAACATGGTCAGTGTCTGGGCCGGCTTCCACGGCCTCGAGATGCTGGACCTGCGCCAGACCACTCCCAACGAGGACGCCGTCTCGCTTCTCGACGAGCGCACCTGTCGCCTGCTGAAGTGCCTGCCACTCACGGCTGACGCGAACGGCGCCCACGTGGCGATCGCAGACCCGTGCCAGACAGCGCGCGCAGCAGTCGCCGCGAAGTTCACCGGGACCGTCGTGTTCAAGGTGGCGATGGAGCAGGACATCTCCAACACGCTCGACCGGATGTACCGGGCCGACGCCGAGATCGACGCCCTCAGCAGAGCCTTCGAAGCCAGCGACTCCACCCAGGCCCTGCTCGCCGCATCGCAGCAGAGCGACGACGAAGACGCCCCCGTCGTCCAGATCGCAAACCGGATCATCGCCCAGGGCCTGCGCGACCGCGCATCGGACGTACACGTCGAGCCGATGAACGACCACATCCGCATCCGATTCCGCATCGACGGCAACATGGTCGATACCTTCACGCTCCCGCTGTCGGCACACGCTGCCCTCGTGAGCAGGTACAAGATCCTCGGTGGCATGAACATCGTGGAACGTCGCAGGCCCCAGGACGGGCAGTTCTCGATGACGGTCGACGGCAGGGACATGGACGTCCGCGTGTCGTCGCTGGCAACCGTGTTCGGCGAGAAGGTCGTCATGCGACTGCTCGACAAGAGCCGCGCTGCGCTGGAGTTGAGGCAACTCGGCATGCCGGGCGCCACCTACGAGGAGTGGTCCAAGCTCATCCATGCGCCATTCGGCATGGTCATCTGCGCCGGGCCCACGGGTGCCGGAAAGACCACGACGCTCTACGCCACGCTGCGTGCCATCAACGACGGCGGCAAGAACGTGATGACGATCGAGGACCCGGTGGAGTACGTGTTCCCCGGCATCAACCAGATCCAGACCAACGAGCAGGCCGGGCTCACCTTTGCGCAGGGCCTCAAGGCAATCCTGCGCCAGGACCCGGACGTGATCCTCGTGGGAGAGGTTCGCGACGCAGACACCGCCCGCATCGCCGTGCAGTCTGCGCTCACCGGCCACCTCGTGCTCTCCTCGCTCCACGGCACGGACTCGGTGGCGGCGCTCCACCGCATGCTCGACATGGGCATCGAGTCGTTCCTCATCGCGTCCTCCGTCGTTGCCGTCATCGGCCAGCGTCTCCTCCGTCGTATCTGCGACGCCTGCAAGGAGCCCTACGAGCCCGGGCCCGAGGAGATCGCTGTGTGGAACCGTGAGGGCCGCAACCCGAAGAGCCAGTTCTGGCACGGGGCGGGCTGCACCTTCTGCGCCGGCACCGGCTACCGCGACCGCATCGGCGTGTACGAACTGCTGCGCGTCACGCCCGAACTGCGACGGCTGATCGTTGGTTGGGCCACGCAGGAGGAACTGCGTCGCCTTGCGGTGTCCCAGGGCATGCGGACCCTCGTGGACGAGGCACTCACGCTGGTGGAGAACGACGTGAGCACCATCGGCGAAGTCGTCCGAACGCTCTACGCAGGCTGAGGTAGTCCATGCCGAAGTTCCACTACGTCGCCGTCGACGCCACCGGTAATACCGTTAAGGGTTCGCTCAAGCGCGACACCATCGGCGACGTCCGTTCGTGGCTGCAGGACAAATCACTGTTCCCGATCAAGATTGGCGAGCCCAAGAGCCGGCTGAACCTCGAACTCACCAGCGAGAAGCTGAAAAAGCGTGAGCTCATGCACTTCTCTCGTCAGCTCGCCGTGTTCCTGCGGGCCGGCATCCCCATCATCGACTCCCTCGAGACGATCGCCGATGAGGCCCACGACAAGGTGCTGCGCCGCGTGCTCGCCGACCTTGCGGACAAGCTGCGCGGGGGCTCCACGTTCGCAGATGCCGCTGCCATGCACCCCGAGGCGTTCCCGAAGTACTACCTCGGTGTGCTGAAGTCTGCCGAGCTCACGGGCAACCTCGACGAGACCATCGACCAGCTCACCTCGTACCTCGACCGGGAGATCACTGCCCGTTCCAAGGTGATCGCCGCCCTCGTCTATCCGGCGGTCGTCTTCGGCCTCGCGATCATCACGATCGGGATCCTCGCCGTGGTGGTGCTCCCCCAGTTCAAGGCGCTGTTCGACGAACTCGGCTCGGACCTCCCGCTCCCCACCAAACTGCTCCTGGGGATGACCGGGTTCCTCACCGACTTCTTCTATATCCCGGTCGGGTTCGTGTTCATGTTCGTGCTGATGCTCATCTGGATGGCGATGACCCCGGCCGGTAGGCGGGCCAAGGACAAGATGATCCTGAAACTCCCCGTGCTCGGCGAGATCATCCAGTACTCGATCCTCGAGCGCTTCTGCCTCATCCTGTCCACAATGACCAAGGCCGGTGTCTCGCTGCCCGAGGCCATGGAGGTCACCACCAAGTCCACCGGGAACCTCATTTTCCAGGAAAAACTCGAGATCTCGCGCCAGGCAATGGTGAGCGGGGCCGGGCTCGCCCGCCCCCTCATCGAGACCGGCCTGTTCCCCGGCGCTGCCCGCCAGATGATGAAGGTCGGCGAGGAGACCGGAACCCTCGACGACCAGTTGGCCTCTGCGTCGGAGTACTTCAACCGCGAACTCGAGGTGAAGATCCGTCGCTTTACCTCGATGTTCGAGCCGTTCACCATCCTGATGGTCGGTGCGGCGGTCGGTTTCGTTGCTATCGCCCTCGTCTCTGCCATGTACGGCGTCCTCAACGGGTTCAAGGCGGAGGAGACAGGATGAGGCCCCGACAGCTCGACGAGGGCTTCTCGCTCGTCGAGGTCGTGATCGTGATCATGCTCATGGGCATCGTGATCATCGCCGTGCTCACGGCGGTCATCACCTCGGTGACAACTTCGGCCGTCACCCGATCGGGTGCGCGGGTCGAGACCGTCATCGTGAACGCCGCCGACCGCGTCAACCGTGCACCGAAATCCTGCGACTACAGCGCGTATGCGCAGGCCGCCGTGCAGACCGAGGGCTGGGCAGCCTCCGCGGCCACGGTCGCCCAGGAGTACTACCAACCGGCGATCGACCCGACGTCGCCCGGCACCTGGACCGCCGGACCAACAAGTTCGCCCGCCTGCCCCGCTGGGGCGCTCGCCGACCTCCTCGTGCAACGCGTCAGTGTCACCGTAAGAAGCCCGGACGGCCGGGTACAGCGAAGCATCCAGGTGGTGAAGAGCGATGTCTAGACGTCGACTGAATAGTGGCAGGAACCCGGACAGGGGCATGACGCTGGTGGAGTTGCTCGTCTCCGTTGCCGTGCTGGGGATCGTTGGCTCGGTTGTTGCGGCTGCTGTGATCATCGTCTTCCGACAGATCGGCAACACCCAAGGCCGAACCGAGGTTGCCCGTTCCGAGCAGAACGTGAGCCTGTGGCTGCCTGCTGACCTGTCGTCGGCCGAGTCGGTGGATACCAAGCCGGAGTCGACACCGTGCGGCTCGACCGTGTGCGATGGGGTGAACCTCGCCGAGGGCTCGAACGTGATCATGCTCTCATGGAGTACCAGGGGGGCGACTGGTACGGCGATCACCAAGGTGTCGTACAACTTTTTCCCCGCCGCGGACGGCACGTACTCCCTTCGGCGTGTGAAGTGCAGCACCATCGACGCAGGGGCCTGGAACTGCGAGACCACTACCGTGCTCCGCAACCTGCCCAGGCCGCCGGGTGGAGAAACGTTCGTGGCGGGTGTGGCGAATGGCTCGGGCTGTTCGTCGGTGGGCAGCACCCTGAACTGCACGAACCCGGACTGGGTCATCACGGTGAGCCAGCCACTCGCAGCGGATGCAATTAACGAAACCCAGGTCGCAACCGTCGCCGACCTGAAGAACTCGAACCGCGTCGTTGTCACGATCAACGGCGGCGGCAGCGCGGCCGGCCCGGGCGGCGGTATCAACCAGATCAGCATCACCGCAGGTGGCGCCGTCCGTTCGAATATCGACTCGAAAAGTCTTCAGGGCGCCCCGTCCTTTGCCGACGTGCGCAGTCGTTGCGGCGGCAACATCACAGTGATCGTCGACGAGTCCAACTCGATCGGAACGTCAATCACCCAGGTTCGTGCCGGCGTCAAGCAGTTTGTGCAGACGCTCGTGGGCACGCCGGTGAAGATCCAGATCATCGGATTCCACACCTACTCGCACGTGCTCGGCACGACGTCTTGGCAGAAGTACTGGGACATGACCAAGGACAGCGAGGTTTCTACCCTGCTGACCGCGATCGACACTCTGCAGGGCACGTGGTCATCCAGTCCCAACGGCGGCACGAACTGGGAGGAGGCGCTGTTCCGGACCCTGCGCCAGTCCGATGCCACCACGACCGGTCTGGTGCCCAAGACCATCGTGTTCTTTACCGACGGCGTGCCCACCTTCGACCGTCTCGTGCGGCGCACGTCGCCGGGTGTGCTGCCCACCGACCCGGCCGCGCTGGGTGCTCCGTGGCCGACAGCGAACGGCAGCGCCTACAACCAGGTCGCATTCGACCGTGCACGATTCCTGGCAGACGAGTTCCGCACCAGTGCGCGCATCATCGGGGTCGGTGTCGGCACCGGCATCTCCGGGTCCTCCAACTGGATCGTGGACCCGGGTGCCGGCTACCGCACCCAGTGGGAGCGGGGCTCGTACTCGTACGTGCGGGACATCACGTCGTACCAACTCCGCTACCAGGCGCGGAACACCACCACCCAGTTCTGGTCCTGGGTGAACTACAACACCTATGCAACGACAGCGACAAACCGCCGCCGGGACCTCGGCTGGACGAACGTGACGCAGGCCGAGTACCTCACCGTCGAGAACCCGATCAATACGAGCACTACGGACGGGGCGAAGGTGGTCGTCACCACCAGCCCGGTATCGACCGTTGAGTATCAGGCGAATTCAGGCAATTCCACCTACCGGGCGGTCACCAAGACCTATGCGGCAGGGCCGGACTGGGAGATGTGGACGGGCTCACGCTCCTCGGGGGCGACCACCGAGTACCGCTCCACCAAGGTGTACAACAGCCCGCCGTACGAGGCGTACGACCCGGCGGTCACCGCGACCACTGCGAACAGCGTCATCCTCGCGAGGCTCATCGCCGGGAACGACTACGGCACGCCTGCCGCATTCGACGGAACCTCCTACACCAACACCCAGCTTGCGGACATGTACGTCCTGCCCCAGTGGTCCCAGTTCGCCACGGCGATGCAGGCGGTGTCGCTCGGCGTGTGCGGCGGCACGCTCACGCTCCAGACCAAAGTCGGCTCCGCGGCCGTCGCCGACCCGTTCCGCTACGAGAACTCCACCGTTACCGACTCCAGTGGTGCAGCGCTGAACGTAGAACCACGCGTCGTCACCACGAACCAACAGTTCACGACCGGCACCTTCGACTTCACGATCCCCAACGGGCAGTACGTCGATGTCGACATCATCCCGCAGAACTACTCGGATCTGAACGGCTACGAGCCCGTTTCGTGGGCCTGCAAGGCGGGGATCACTGCGCTGTCTTATACCTCGATCGCTATTGCGGGGCAGAGTCAGTGGACAGGCATCCGGGTCCGTGTGCCTGCGAACGCCGCTATCTCGTGCACGCTGACGGTGAGACGGGACTGATGGTGTCCTCCCCCCGGCGCCGGAAGCGACCGAACGAGGACGAAGGTTCGGTACTCCTCCTCGTCATGATCTTCACCATCGTGGTGTCGCTGGTGATCATCCCACTTCTTTCCTACCAACAGACCGTCCTGCGGTCGAACTCCGTGCTGAGCGCGAAGACCGCCCGCCTCGAGGCGGTCAAGGCAGGAACGCGGATTGCCCTCGCCGATCCGGCAGCGCTGTATCGCACGTGCGGCAACGCCGGACCAACAGTGGCGGTGACGCTTGCGGGCACCACGACCAGCGGCAAGAGCGTGACCACGCGCTGCTACTTCCTCGATTACCAGACTGCACAGGACTCGAACGAACTGCGCTACGGCCTCGTCGCCACCCAGGTCGGGTCGGCGATCCCGAGCGCTCTGACCGGGGCGCGCTACTCGCCGGCCAACCCCGAGTCGGCTTCGGAGTGGAGAACCGCAACCACCCAGTTCTCCGAGACCAACCGCATCTGGCTGCCCAACCTGCCGATCCACTCCCTCGACCGGCGATCCCCCGGTGGCTTCCAGATGCCGGCGGGCTTCACCACCTGCACGGTGTACTTCCCGGGCACCTACACCGACGCCGTCACCCTCATCGGACCGACTTACTTCGCGTCGGGCATCTACTACTTCGAGAACACGCTGACAGTTCAGAACGGAGCGTCGGTTGTCGTCGGCCTCGGGGCCACGGAGGGATGCTCGACCGATCAGGATGCTGCGTTCTACGCAGTCGACGCCCCGGTCACGCACAACATCAGCGGCCTGGGCGGCACCCTGATCTTCGGCAAGAACGGCCGCCTGCTGGTGACGAATACGGCCTCACTCGGACCCTCCCTCGTGCTCAACTCACGGTACGTGAGCGCCGCCGAGGCTGACACGGACACCTCGGCCGGACTGAGTATCGCGTCCGTGAACGGCACCCCGTCGCAGTCAGCCCAGGATCTCACGTGGAGCGGGAGCGGAGCGTTGAGTATCCCCTATTCGCTGGTCGGCAACGTCGACCCGGTGAGCGCCACCAGCGCGGATTACACGCCATCGAACTTTCACGCCAAGCCCTCAGTCCCCAGCAAGCCCACAGGCGTCGTCGCCACGGCCTACAACGGCGCGGCGGTCGTGTCGTGGTCCGCACCCTCGTCGGGCGGCAGTTCGATCACCGGATACCGCGTCACCTCGTCATCGGGAGCAACCTGCACCACCTCTGGGTCCACGGCGTGCGCTGTCACCGGCCTCGCGAACGGTTCGGCCGTCACCTTCTCGGTCGTCGCCAGCAACGTGGTCGGTGACTCGTCAGCCTCGTCGGCCTCGTCGGCCATCACCCCGGCAGTATCGAGCACCGCGCTGGCCGTTCCGACTGCGCCTGCCACGCCGACCGCTGTTGCCTACTCCGGGGCAGCCCGCGTGTCCTGGACCGCTGCAGCCACAACGACCGCTCCGGTGACGTCCTACCGCGTCACCTCGTCGCCGGAAGGCCTCGCGTGCACCCTGTCGGCGTCCACCTCACCCCCTCCTACGCTGCAGTGCGACTTCGTCGGCCTGACGAATGGGACGGCGTACACGTTCACGGTGGTCGCCACGAACGCCGCCGGTGATTCGGTGGCCTCAGCAGCAAGCACCGCGGTGACCCCAACGGCCGGGGCATCAACGATCCCGAGCACTCCCCCTGTCGTCGGCGCGCTGTACCAGCCAACCGCTGTCGTCGAGATCGATCTCGCGAACTCGTCATCGTCGAGCATCCTCATTCCGGGTTATGTGAGCATCCCCCAGGGTCGGCTTCGGGTGAACAACCCTTTCGGGCTGGATGTGCGCATGACCAGTGGGGTGCTCGCTGCCCAGTTCGACGTGACCGATGCCCGGGCAACCGGCCTGCAAACCGTTCCCATCGGCTTTGTCGAAGCCGTCGTCCAACGGGTGTTCCGGATCGAGTCACGCTCGAGCGGGCGAGAGTCCTCGATCGCCATCGTGCAGGTGAACCAGAACGGCGCGTACGCCGTGAACACCTGGGAAGTGCAATGACCGCGTCAGCGGTCACTCCGGAGCGTCCGTACTCAGTGCCCCAGCCAGAGATGCACGATGTTCCGGCCCCAGAGAACCGTGACCACGGCGCCCATCGCCATGAACGGACCGAACGGGATGGCCGTCTTGCGATCACCGCCATTGCGGGCGATCAACGCCACCCCGACGACGGCGCCCAGCAGGAAGCCGAGGAACAGACCGATCGGCACGTGCGAGAGCCCGATCCACCCGAGGTACATGCCGAGCAGTCCGG
Source organism: Ferrithrix thermotolerans DSM 19514 (assembly GCA_945889085.1). Classification (GTDB taxonomy): domain Bacteria; phylum Actinomycetota; class Acidimicrobiia; order Acidimicrobiales; family Ilumatobacteraceae; genus WLJO01. The sequence continues at coordinate 49,531 of CAMDBM010000002.1, read as the reverse complement.
CGAGACGAACATCGCCGTCACCCATACCGCCGCTCCAACCGAGATAGAGCGCGAGGAAGAACGCAAGGGCCCCACCGCCACCGACCGCCGCCCACCAGATCCGTTGTGGTTCGTCCGCGATCAGCGCCGCAACAACGAGCAGTGGCGCTCCGAGCGCGCCGGCCACGTAGATCAATTGACGGGGAAGACGCTTGGTCCGCAGGTCAATCAGGCCGAGCGGCATCAGCACGCCCACCAGCACCACGAAGGCAGCGGTCTCGAGGTGGAAACCGAACCGCGCCCCCATTGCCCCGAACAGGGTGCCCGTCAGGATCTCCATGAGGAGCGGCGCCCACGTGATGGACGCCCCGCACCGACGGCAGCGACCCCGCTGCACCAGCCACGACAGGATCGGGATGAGCTCGAACCACCGGAGTGCCGCCCCGCATGCGTCACAATGGGAGCGGCCGGTGCTGGTGCGCTCCTCACGGGGCAGACGGTCGGCAACAACGCCGAGATACGAGCCGGAAAGAACGCCGAGCACTACGAGCAAGGTCACGAACACTGCAATGCAGCCTAGGAGTATTGATGAACGCTGACGGACAACCCCACGCCCATCAGCCGGGCCGACCTATTGTCGACGCGCCCGAGGACGACTTCTCGCTGCTCTACCGGGCAGCCGCGGGCACCCCGCAGCCGGATCGTTCCCTCGACAGCTGGACACCCCCCAAGCCGTCGTTGGCCCCAACGGGCGACCAACTGGACCCCGAACTGGAGCGGCTGCTCAACTACCTCATCGCCAACCGCGGCTCGGACCTCCACCTCACCGTTGAGGTTCCTCCCTCGGCACGCATCGACGGGACGCTGCTCCCTATCGAGGGCGAGCCGCCCATGGACGCAGACCGCCTCAACCGAATGCTGCGCTCCTCGCTCAACGACGAGCTCTGGACGCGGTTCATCGACGATCGTCAGGTGGACTACTCGGTAGCGCTCGACGACGATTCGCGCTTTCGTGTCAACGCGTTCCACCAGCGCGGCTACCCCTCTGCGGTCTTTCGCGCCATCCAGAGCTACATCCCCACGCTCGAGGAATTGGGCGTTCCGGCCGGTGTCCAGCGGGTGATGAACTTTCCGTACGGTCTCGTACTGTTCGTGGGGCCGACGGGTTCGGGTAAATCCACGACCCAAGCCGCTCTGATCTCCCGCATCGCCCAGAACCGTCCGTGTCACATCCTGACGATCGAGGACCCAGTGGAGTACGTGCACCGCCACAGCACTGCCCTTGTCAGCCAGCGCGAGGTTGGCACCGACGTGCGCACCTTCGAGGATGGGCTGCGTGCGGCGCTGCGCGAGGACCCGGATGTCATCCTCCTCGGCGAAATGCGGGATCTCGAGTCGATCTCGATCACCCTCACCCTCGCCGAGACCGGTCACCTCGTTTTCGCCACGCTGCACACCAACGATGCCGCCCAGGCCATCGACCGCATCGTTGACTCCTACCCGGCCGAGCGCCGGGACCAGATCCAGACGCAGTTGTCCTCGGTGCTTCAGGGCGTCGTGAGCCAGCGGCTCGCCAAGCGGATCGGGAAGGGCCGTGTCGGCGCGTACGAGGTGCTGCTCGCCAACGACGCCGTGCGCAACCTCATCCGTGAGGGAAAGACTCGCCAGATCCGCAACGTGATTGCCACCTGTGCCGCCGAGGGCATGCAGACGCTCGAGTCCTCGATCAACGCGGTGCTGAGCGCCGGGCTCATCACCTATGAAGAGGCGATCAGCCTGAGCCAGTACCCGAAGGAGATCCAGGACCCCCGGTTCGCGCGGGCGGGTCAGGTGCCCCTCGGCGGCCGGCGCTGACCGAGCGCCCCTGACCCGACATGCCTCCGCCGCTCCCCTACAAACCGCTCGCCGGTGTGGTGCCGTGTCCGGGCGGATGGTTGGTCCAGCCGGCCCGACTCTTCACCGCCACGATCGTGCCCGAGGAGCCCTTTGTCCTCGAGTCGCTTGCCGACGTGATCGACTATCGCCCGTCGTTCCTCTACATCGTGATCGACGCACCGATCGGCCTCCCGGACAAACCGTTCGGGGGATACCGCTCGTGCGACCACGATGCCCGGGACCTGTTGGGCTGGCCCCAACGCATCGCGATCCCACGGGTGCCGAGCCGGGATGCCCTGTACGCGCCCAATATGACAAAGGCGCAGGCGCTCGAGCCATGGCTGACCCCGCTCGCCTACCGACGCTTCCGGTGGATCCGCGAGGTTGACACCGAGGTTCAGGCGTATCACCAGCGCCGGATATTTTCCGGGAACCCCGACCTCAGCATCCTGCTCCTCAACGCCGACCGAGCCGCGTCCACTTCAAGTTTCTGGAGCGATGGTCCGGCGGAACGCTTGGCCCTGCTCCAGGACCGCCTTCCGGGACTGCGTGCGCTTGCGATGGCCCAGCCACCTCGAGGTAGTTCGCTCCGTCATCTCCTCAACGCAGCAGCCTTGCTCTGGACAGCCCGCAGGATCGCCGGCAAAGCAATCACCCGGCTTCCTCAGGACCCTCAATGGGACGATCAAGGCCGCCGTATCGAACTCGTGCGCTGACGACACACCCTCACACCCTCACACACTGCAGACCATGCAGGCGGGTGACGGGGCCAAAACGAATGGGGGCCGGACCAAGCGGTCCGGCCCCCATCAGCGAAGTCGCTGCGTCAGTGCATCAGGTGCAGGCCGTGACGCCCGTCTTGACAGTCACGGATCCGTCTGAGCCGACGTTGTACCAGGCCGACTCGGCGTGCAGGTAGCCGTTGGCGACCAGCGAGCTGGACACGTCGGCGGCGACCGGGGTGGTCAGGTCGAGGCCGTTGGCGAGAGCCGTCTCGTAAGAGGTCTCGAGCGACTTCTTGTCGCTGGAGCAGGCAGACGACTGGCCACGGTCCTGGATACCACGGACCGACAGCACGACGATGGTGCTGAGGATGCCGAGGATGGCGATGACGATGAGCAATTCGATGAGCGTGAAGCCCTTGTCCTTGCGCTTCTTGGCGATGAGTGCTTTGCGGTCCATGTAAGTTCCCTCCAACTTGTTGAGTGGCGGAGTTGCCACCCTCGGTCCACGAGACGCTGACGGTGTCCCTTGACTGCTACGTACTGTAGTCGGTCCACCACGCTCTGGCAATATCTGGCGGGAAGATTTTTGTGACGATCTGGTCACGGTCCGTGAGCAGAGGAAACGAGTACAGTCCCCCGCCCATGGGACAGCTCTCGATCAGTCGTGCAATCAGCTCCAAAGCCGCCGCGGACCCTCACCGGCCGGCGATCACCTGTGGTGAACGCACCATTACTCGCCGCGACCTCGATCTCCGGACTAATCGCTTGGCCCGAGCCTTTGCGGACCTGGGCGTGACGGCCGGCAGCTACGTCACCATCGGCCTTCCTAATTCGATTGCGTTCTATGAGGCCGCGACTGCCGCATGGAAACTCGGTGCAGTGCCGCAGCCCATCTCGCACCGTCTCCCCGATCGCGAGCGCCAGGCGATCGTCGACCTTGCACAACCCGCACTCGTTGTCGGTGCCGATCCAGCAAAGCACCCGGGCTTCACCGTGATCCCGGTCGGTTGGGAGCCAGAGAGCAAGTACGCGGACACCGAGCTACCCGATGCTGTGTCGCCCACGTGGAAGGCGCCGACATCGGGTGGCTCCACCGGTCGCCCCAAACTCATCGTGTCGGGCGACCCCGGTGTGGTGAACGAAGGTCAGACAGCGCAGGGCATCAAGGTGGACGGCAGCGTGTGCGTGCCAGGGCCGCTGTATCACAACGCTCCGTTCGGCTTCTCCACGCAGGCGCTATTCCACGGCAATCACATCAGCATCCTCGAGAAGTTCGATGCCGAGAGCACCCTTGCCGAGATTCAGCGCCACAGAGCCGACTGGTTGTTGCTCGTGCCAACGATGATGCTGCGCATCTGGCGCCTGCCCGACGACGTGCGTAATCGCTACGACCTCTCGTCGCTCGAAACCGTGTGGCACATGGCGGCGCCGTGCCCGCCGTGGCTGAAGCAGGCGTGGATCGAATGGCTCGGCGGCGAGAGGATCTGGGAGCTGTACGCCGGCACCGAGGCACAGGCGATCACCATCATCCGTGGCGATGAGTGGCTCACACACAGGGGTTCGGTCGGTCGCTGTCTCGTCGGCGAAATGAAGGTTCTCGACCCGGAGACCTTCGTGGAGGTGCCCATCGGCAACGAGGGCGAGGTGTTCATGCGCTCGCTGTCGGCCAACCCGACCTACCGGTACGTGGGCGCTGATGCACGCCTCTCACCCGACGGCTGGGAGAGCCTTGGCGACATGGGCCATTTCGACGGGGAGGGTTACCTGTATCTCGGCGACCGCAGGAGCGACATGATCCTCTCGGGTGGTGCCAACATCTACCCGGCCGAGGTGGAGGCTGCCATCGACGAGCACCCCGCCGTGCGCTCGTGCGCCGTGGTTGGCATTCCCGATGACGACCTCGGCAACCGCATCCATGCCATCGTGCAGGCGGTCTGCCCCGTTACCGACAACGAACTGCGTACGTTCCTCGCCGAGCGACTCGTGCGCTACAAGATCCCGCGCACGTTCGAGTACACGAGCGAGGCCGTGCGGGACGACGCCGGCAAGGTGCGCCGCTCCGCCTTGCGCGCCGAGCGCAGCTGATCACGTCGATGCGTTCGCCAGCCAGAACTCGATGACCGCTCGGTCGCCGAACGTCTCGAACCGATCGCTGTCGAGCGAACGACGGCCCTGCAGCAGCAGGTAGAGGTCCACCGCTGCACCGCGTACCGCAACCGATCCCTTGCCGTGCGAATGATCGAACGTGTAGCCGCTGTCGTTCATCTGGATCATCCACTCGGCACCCTCGGTGTCGGTGCCGTGCAGGTGGATGGAATCGGTGCCGCGCAGGTTGGCGACCGTGGGCGACCATGTAGCGAACGGAAGATTCCCGAGGCTCTCGTCAATGCCGTCAACGGCGATGGGTGCCTCGATCTGCGGCTCAACACCGAGCGCGATCGCCGCATCCGCGTAGTGCACGGCTGTCTCGTGGACGAGGCGTCGGGTCCAGAAGCCCACCGTCTGCTCCTTGCCCCACGACCACATGCGGTCGTTCGGGTCCGCAGTGACGAGACCGGCAACGGGGAGGGCACCTGCCGCCAGCCACGCAACAAGATCGTCGCCGCGTTCGCCCTTGGTAGGTGCGACCCGCTCCTGGGCCCGGGCCTCCACCAACTGGACCGCCCAACGGTGAATGCCGCCCACGTGGGTGATCAACCGTGCGAGATCCCATCCCGGACACGTGGGGACCGGGGTCGACAGGTCTGCCTCGCTCAGCAGCCCTGCCATGCGATCGATGAGCGTGGCGGCGATTGCGCAGTTCTGCTGGTGATCCATCGGCCTATCCTGCCACCGCGCCGCACACCAAGGCACAAGCGCCACACCGAGCGGAGTACGTTCTCGACGTGGTCGCGACGATGGTTCCCGAGCCGAAGCTGTTGGCTCCTGCGCACGAGACCGCGCTCATCCGTCCCGACGGACGCACCACGCCGGCCTTCCGCGAGGAACTGCGCCGCATCCCGAACCTGCGCAACGCGCTCTCGGTCCTCTCCGTCTACGTGCAGACACTCGCGATCCTGTGGGCCTCAGCATGGACGACGCAGTGGGCGTGGTGGCCGGCCGCATGGATCGTCGCCGTATTGCTGCTCGGGCGCACCAACGCGCAGTTCGCGTCGCTCATGCACGAGGCCGCGCACCGCCTGCTGTTCAGCAACAAGGCGGCCAACGACGTTGTCGGCAGATGGATACTCGGCTTCCCGGCCTGGACGTCCACCGACGCCTACCGTCGCGTGCACATGGCGCACCACCGCCAGGAGTTCGGCCCTGACGAGCCAGACATCCCGCTCTACCGCGGCTACCCCGTCAGCCCTTCGTCATTCCGCCGCAAGCTGTGGCGCGATGCACGCGGTTCCACGGGGCTGAAACTTCTCGTCGGCCAGTGGCGCAACGGATTGCGCAACGCGGACCGACGGGTGCGCCTCACGTTCCTGAAGATCGTGCTCGTGCAGATCGGGCTCGCGGTGCTGATGACCTTGTTCGGGCACCCGCTCATGTACCCGCTGCTCTGGCTGCTGCCCTACCTCACGGTGTGGCGGGTCATCAACCGTCTGCGTTCCATCGCCGAGCACGGCGGACTGCGGGCGTCGGAGGACCGCCGGGAAACCACCCACTCGGTCCGCCAGCACTTGTTCGCTCGCTTCGCCCTCGTGCCGTACCGCATCGGCTGGCACCTCGCCCACCACGTCGACAGCGGCGTGCCATTCAGGAATCTCCCGCGCTACCACCTGGCGCTGGTGGAGGCCGGCTACGTCAGCGAAGCGCTCGAATACCCCTCCTACCGGGCACTCTGGTCCCGTCTGCGCTCCGGGAACTGACCCGCCGCACGCCCCCAGACGTTTCCCCTACGCAGATAGTGGAAATCCCGGGCCGGAAATAGACTGAGAAGCGTGACCGACACGGCTGCTGACCTGCTGCACATTGAGGACCTCCATGCCCGACCGACACCCGAGGAGGGCGCCGACCCCGGTGCCGACATCCTGAAGGGGCTCGATCTCGTGGTTCGCCGCGGTGAGGTGCACGCCATCATGGGGCCCAACGGCTCGGGCAAGTCCACCCTCGCCAACACGCTGCTCGGCAACCCGGCGTACGAGGTCACCAGCGGTCGGATCCTGTACGACGGCGACGACGTCACCCAGTGGCCCACCGATGTACGGGCCAAGAGCGGCATGTTCCTCGCGTTCCAGTACCCGCAAGAGATCCAGGGTGTCTCGGTCATCCAGTTCCTCCGGCAGGCCCTGTCTGCCCGCAAGGGCCTTGACCTCTCAGTGCTCGAACTGCGCCTCGCCACCATGGACTGGATGAAGCGCCTCGGCATGGACTCGTCCTTCGTTGACCGGTACCTGAACGAGGGGTTCTCCGGTGGCGAGAAGAAGCGCAACGAGATCATGCAGATGGCCATCCTCGAGCCCGAACTCGCGATCCTCGACGAGACCGACTCCGGGCTCGACATCGACGCGCTGCGGGTTGTCGCCACCGGCATCCGTGAGATCCGCAAGGACCGCTCGCAGCTCGGCATCCTGCTCATCACGCACTACCAGCGCCTGCTCGACGAGCTACAGCCGGACTTCGTGCACATCATGGTGGCGGGTCGTATCGTTGCCTCCGGCGGCATGGAGCTTGCCGAACGCCTCGAGCGGGACGGCTACGAAGCCTTCCGCGGGGCCGACTGAGGGACACTGCACCATGGGCCTGCACGCCGCAACGATCAAGGGTGACTTCCCGATCTTCGATCGCATGATCGACGGTAAGCGGCTCGTGTTCCTGGACTCGGCAAACTCCACCCAGAAGCCCCGACAGGTCATCGACGCGATGGCCGGGTTCATGCGTAATTCGTACGCGCCGGTGAACCGCAGTTCGTACCGACTCGCCGCCGAGTCAAACGATTGCTACGAGCAGGCCAGGACCATCACACAGCGATTCATCAACGCCCGCAAGCCCCACGAGGTCATCTTCACCAAGAACGCCACCGAGGCGCTCAACCTCGTGGTGCAGTCATGGGGCCGCGCCAACCTGTCGAGCGATGACGCAGTGCTGCTTACCCACATGGAGCATCACGCCAACATCGTGCCGTGGCAGATGCTTCAGGCGGAGAAGGGTTTCGCCATCCGTTGGGTGCCGCTCACCGATGATGGGCAGCTGGACCTCACGAATCTTGATCACCTGCTCGACGGGGTCAAGGCCTTCTCCTTCACCGCGATGTCCAACGTGCTCGGCACCATCACGCCGGTGCGTCGCCTCACGGATGCCGCACACGCAGCCGGAGCGATCGCGATCGTGGACGGTTGCCAGTACGTTCCACACCATGTCACCGACGTGAGCGCCATGGGCGCGGACTTCCTCGCGTTCTCCTCGCACAAGCTGTGCGGGCCGACTGGTATCGGGGTCCTCTGGGCCCACGAAGCACTGCTGGACGCCATGCCCCCCTTCCTCGGCGGTGGCAACATGATCAGCGACGTGCGTCTCGATGGATTCGACACCGCCGAACTGCCCGCCAAGTTCGAGGCGGGCACCCCGGCCATCATCGAGGCAGTCGGCCTCGGTGCGGCGATCGAGTACCTCGAGTCGATCGGCATGGCCGAGATCCGCCAGCACGAGATGGACCTCACCGTGTACGCCCTGAACCTGCTGAAGGATCGCTTCGGCGACGACATCCGCATCTACGGTCCCGACAACATCGAGGTTCGCGGGGCAACCCTGTCGTTCGATTTCCGCGGCATCCACCCGCACGACGTCAGCCAGGTGCTGGACCAGACGAATGTGTGCGTTCGTGCCGGCCACCACTGCGCCAAGCCGCTCATGCGGATCCTCGGTACACCCGCCACCACCCGGGCGAGTTTCTATATCTACAACGACGAGAGCGACGCCGATGCACTGGCGGACGCCCTCGACTCGGCCACCGATATCTTCGGTTTCTGATCGAAAGGACCTGCTGTGCCCGGACTCGAAGACCTCTATAGGGAGATCATCCTCGACCACTACCGCACCCCGCGGAACCGTGGTGCGCTCGAGACACCGCCAGCAGTCGTGGCCCAGGGTCACAATCCGCTGTGCGGCGACGAGATCCAGGTGTACCTCTTCGTCGAGGATGGCGTGGTGAGGGACGTGAAGGTGGGCGGTCAGGGCTGTTCAATCAGCCAGTCCTCTGCCTCGATGATGACCCAGGCCGTGAAGGGCAAGCCCGTCGCCGATGCACACCGGGTGCTCGACGCATTCCGCCGCATGATGGGACTTGAGGTGGACGGGGAACCGGAGGACGTGAACCTCGGCGACCTCGAGGCACTGCAGGGCGTCGTGAAGTTCCCCGTGAGGATCAAGTGTGCGACCCTCGCGTGGACAACGCTCGCTCAGGCGATGGACGAAGCCGGCGCTTGAGGACACTCCCTACGCATCAGCCCCGCTGATGATGAGTGGAAAGTGTTTCTGGGTGCCGTAAACTCCGCATCCAAGAAGGGGAGTATTCCTCCGCATTGCAGTCGTCATCACGGTGGAAACACCCGGTTGCAGTGGGTCCAGCTAGCTGGGCCGGGAAAGACCTTCGGAAAACGAACATCGTCGTTTGACCGAAGGAACCCTCGTGAGCACTGCCGCCTCCAACATTCCCGCCGAAACCGCACCGAACAGCGGTGATGCTTCGCTCGGGCTTTCCACACAGGAAGCCGCCCTCCGTCTGGACTCCCACGGGCCGAACGAACTCGTAGCCGCAGCCGGTGTGCCCGCGTGGCGCCGCCTGCTCGCTGGCTTCACCGACAGGCTCATCCTGCTCCTCATCACGGCCGCCGTCGTCGCCTGGCTCGTGTCGGGAGAGCTCAAGACCCCGGCGATTGTCCTCACCGTCGTTGTCCTCAACGTGGTGATCGGTTTCATGCAAGAACAGCGCGCCGAGAAGTCGGTTGACGCACTTCGGAACTCGATGACCTCCCGGGCCCGGGTCCGCCGGGACGGCTCGCTGCTGTACGTCGAGTCCCGCGAGGTCGTACCCGGCGACATTGTGCTGCTCGAGGCCGGCGACCGGGTGCCGGCCGACGGGCGGCTGATTTCCACAGCGAATCTCGAGGCAGCAGAGTCCGCCCTCACCGGCGAGAGCACGCCGGTGGTCAAGGCCGTGGGTGGACCCACCGACGAGTCGGTCCCGCTCGGGGACCGAAGCGGCATGGTGTTCATGAACAGCGCAATCACCCGCGGACGCGGCGAGTTCGTGGCGACCGGCACGGGGATGGAGACCCAGATCGGTCGACTGGCGACGTTGCTCAGGGAAACCGAGCCGGGTGACACGCCGTTGCAGAAACAGCTCCACGGTCTGGCCAACAGCGTCGCCAAGCTCGCCATGGGCATCGTCGCCGTGGTCTTCATCATCGGGCTGATCCGCGGAGAGCCCCTGAGCAAGGTGATCCTCACCTCGGTAGCGCTCGCGGTCGCCGCCATCCCCGAGGGACTGCCCGCCGTCACCGTTGTCACGCTCGCCGTCGGGGTCTCCAAGCTCGCCAAGCGCAACGCCATCGTGAAGCGACTCGCCTCGGTCGAGACGCTCGGCTGCGCAACCGTGATCTGCAGCGACAAGACCGGAACGCTGACGCTCAACGAGATGACCGCTGTGGAGCTGGTTACGCAGTTGCACGAGCATGCGGTGAGCGGCCTCGGGTACTCCCCGGAGGGGGAGATCCGCCGCAAGAACGACGACGACCCCGTTGGGCTCGATACTGCACTCGTCGCGATGGTCCTCTGCAATGATGCCGAGATCCGGCGCAACGAGAACGACTGGCAGTTGGTCGGCGACCCGACGGAGGGAGCGCTCGTGGCGCTCGCCGCGAAGGGCGGCGTAGAGGCCGGCCCGCTACGCACCCGGCATCCGCGGATTGCGGAGGTGCCGTTCGACTCGACGCACAAGTTCATGGCGACGGTGCACGAGCTCGCCGACAGCAACGGCGACGTGATGGTGCGGGTCCTCGTCAAGGGCGCCCCCGACGTGCTCCTCGCACGCACTACGAGCGTCATCGACCGTTCGGGCGCAGCAGTGGACATCAACGAGCACCGCGCGACGCTCGAGGCCCACAACAGCCGCCTCGGCGACAACGGATATCGCGTGCTGGCCATCGCCCAGCGGGAACTGCCGCTCGACGCCTGGCAGGAGTTCCAGTCAAGCGGGGGCGAGCCGATGGGCCTCGTCCGTGACCTCACGCTCCTCGCGTTGGTCGGAATCGTCGACCCCGCACGGGCAGAGGCAAGGGACGCGATCGTGCAGGCGCACCGGGCTGGTATCGCCGTGAAGATGATCACGGGAGACCACGCGTCCACCGCCACCGCCATCGCTCGGGAACTGGGCCTCGAGGGAGACGTGCTCTCGGGAGCGGACCTCGAGGCGATGAGCGACGAGCAACTCGCCGAGCGCGTGGACGAGGTTGCGGTGTTCGCCCGTGTCTCTCCCGAGCACAAGCTGCGGCTCGTCCGCATCCTGCAGCACCGGGGCCACGTGGTTGCCATGACCGGTGACGGGGTGAACGACGCGCCGGCACTCAAGCAGGCGGACCTAGGTATCGCCATGGGGATCACCGGAACGGATGTGAGCAAGGAGGCCGCCACCATGGTGCTGGCCGACGACAACTTCGCCACGATCGTCAGCGCCGTCGGGCGGGGGCGGGCGATCTACGCCAACATTGTGAAGTTCGTCCGCTTCCAGCTCAGCACAACGCTCGGGTTCGCCGTGCTGTTCCTGCTTGCGTCGATAATCGGCATCGCGAGCGGCAAGCCGTTCACTGCCGTAGCAATCCTCTGGGTCAACCTCATCATGGACGGCCCCCCGGCCATGGCGCTCGGTCTTGACGCAGAAGAACCGGACGCGATGCACGCGGCACCGCGACCGGCAGACGAGCGGATCCTGACGCGCGGCCGCTGGGCCAGCGTCGGGCTCTCCGCCCTGGTGATGGCCGTCGGCACGCTCCTCGTGCTCGAGTTCGCACCCGGGCCCGCACTCAGCGCAGGCACGGCCTCGATCGCTGGGACGATGGCATTCAACACCTTCGTGCTCTTCCAGTTCTTCAACATCCTCAATGCCCGCCACGACACGCGCAGCGTGTTCAGGCGCTCGACCCTGCGGAACCGTTGGCTGTGGGTCTCGCTTGCCGCCGTGCTCCTCCTGCAGGTCGGCGTCACGCATTTCGGCCCGATGCAGAGCCTGTTCGACACCATGTCGATCAGCCTCGCCCAGTGGTTCGTGTGCATCGCGGTGGCCAGCAGCGTGCTGGTCGCCGAGGAGGCCCGCAAGTTCATCTCTGCCCGTACCCGCAACACCCGTTAGGAAGGGTCCACCCGTGTTCAAGAACACCGCAAAGACAACCGTGCTCCTCGCCGCACTCGGCGGGCTCATCGTGGCCGTCGCCGGCCTGCTCGGCGGAGGAAGCAGCGGAGCACTTACCATCGGCCTGCTCATCGCCTTCGTCATGGTCGGCGGTTCCTACTGGTTCAGCGACCGCCTTGCGCTCAGTGCGGCCAAGGCGAAGGTGATCGAGCGCTCCGACAACCCCGACTTCTACGACATGGTCGCGTCGCTCGCCACCCGGGCGAATCTCCCGATGCCCCGGGTGGCGATCGCCCCAAGTGCGCAGCCCAACGCGTTCGCTACCGGTCGCGGCCCCAGCAAGGCGGTGGTCTGCGCCACCGAGGGTCTCCTGCGGGCCATGCCGCGCGACGAGATCGAGGCGGTCATGGCGCACGAACTGATGCACGTTCGCCACCGGGACATCCTCATCGGTTCGGTGGCTGCTGCCATCTCGACTGCGATCTCCTACATCGCACAGATGGCAATGTTCGCGAGCATGTTCGGAGGCGGTCGCGACGACGAGGACCGACCGAACCCGTTCGCGATGTTGCTCATGTCGCTGCTCGCACCGATTGCAGCATCGCTCATCCAGATGGCGGTCAGCCGCTCACGCGAGTTCGAGGCCGACCGCGGCGCAGCGCAGTTGCTCGGCTCCGGTGCATCGCTAGCAACCGCCCTTGAGCGCATTGAGGTGCTCGCCGCCAAGGCGCCCATGTCGGTCGCACCGGCCCAGGCGTACGCCTACATCCACAACCCGCTCAGCGAGTTCCGCGGCGGGCGCAACGCCAGCATGGCCCGGCTCTTCAGCAGTCATCCCCCCACCGAGGAGCGCATCGCCCGGTTGCGCACGATGACCTTCTGACCTGACCTGAACGCAGCCCCCCCAGAACCGAAGGAGACCAGCATGTTGTGCCCCACTTGCGTATCTGAGCGACTCGTCCTGTCCGAGCGGTCCGGTATCGAGATCGACTACTGCCCGCAGTGCCGTGGCGTGTGGCTCGACCGGGGAGAACTCGACAAACTCATCGAGCGATCGGCAACCCAGTCCGTCGCGCCGGCTCCGTTGAGCCCCCGGCCGTCCTCGGTAGCACCGCCACCCCCGCCGTACCGCCCCAAGGACGACGACGACGATGACGACTGGAGGAAGCACGGCAAGCACCGCAAGAAGAAGGGCCTGCTCGGGGAGATCTTCGACTTCTAGGACGCGGATGGGCGCATCCCGCGGCCCGGTCTAGCGCGCGAAGAGATCGTCGAGCCCACTGCGCTTGCCGGCGGCGGGTGCCTCGGGCTCGCTACCGAGGTACTTCGCGTAACCGTCACGCTCGAGCTCATCGGCGAGTTCTGGGCTGCCGCTCGCAACCACGCGGCCCCTCACCAGGATGTGCACGGTGTCGGGTCGAAGCTCTTCGAAGAGCCGGCTGTAGTGAGTGATCGCAAGGACACCGAGCCCGGCGTTCGACGCGGCCTCCACCCGGCGGGCACAGTCGCGGAGGGCGTCGATATCGAGACCCGAGTCCAGTTCGTCGAGAATCGCGAACTTGGGCTCGAGCACCGCGAGTTGCAGTGTCTCGTTGCGCTTCTTCTCGCCACCCGACAGGTCCACGTTGAGGGAACGGTGGAGCAATTCGGTGTCTAAACCGATCCGTGCGGCCTCGGCGCGCAGGAGGTTCTCCAGCCCGTTCGCGCTGCGCCCGCGTGACACCAGCGCCTCGGCAAGAACGTCGTCGAGCTTCACGCCCGGGACCTCGGTGGGGTACTGCATGATGAGATGGACGCCCGCGACCGCCCGCTTCCAGGTGGGCAGGGCAAGGAGATCCTCGCCGTCGAGGGTGACCGACCCGGCGAGCACCTGATACCCCGGGCGGCCCAAGAGGACCGCCGACAGCGTCGACTTGCCGGCGCCGTTGGGCCCCATCACAGCATGCACCTCACCGGAGGAGACCGTGAGGTCCACACCGAAGAGGATCTGCTTGCCCTCGATGGCGGCCTCGAGGCCGCGGATCTCGAGGGTGTGTCGTTCGTTGCCGCTCATGAGATCTCCAACTCCACTTCGCCGTTCACCACGCGGACGTCGTAGACGGGAACCGGCTGGGTAGCCGGCAGGGACAGGGGGGCGCCAGAGGTGAGGCTGAAGCGGCTTCCGTGCTTGGGGCACTCGAGTTCGCACTCGTCGGCCAACACCTCGCCACCGCTCAACGACACGTCGGCGTGCGAGCAAACGTCGCCGATGGCGTACACGCTGTCTCCGAGGCGCACGAGGGCAATGGCCAGACCGGCGATCTCCACCCGGCGCGCCGAACCGGATTCGAACTGCGCGAGCGGACCGAGATGGTGCACGACGCTCATCCGCCCACCGAACCGGCAAGCGCCGCCGGCACACCGTCGAGTTTGGCCGCCACGCGCGCACGCAACTGGGCCGCGAGCGCCGGCAACGGAAGCTGTTCGAGTACCTCGTCGAAGAAGCCGAGCACGATCAGCCGCTCTGCGATCTCCGGGGACACGCCACGGCTCTCGAGGTAGAAGCGCTGCTCCACGTCGATCGGGCCGACGGTGCTCGCATGGCTGCAGCGCACGTCGTTGGTCTCGATGTCGAGGTTGGGGACACTCTCGGCCCACGCCCCCGCCGACAGTGTGAGGTTGCGGTTCGTCTGGAACGCTGAGGAGCCCTTGGCTTCGTGACCGATCCGGATGAGGCCGGTGTAAACGCTTCGGGCCGTGTCCTTCACTGCACCCTTGAACAGCAGGTTCGACTGTGTGCGCGGTGCGATGTGCGACTGGATCGTACGGAAGTCATGCATCTGGGTGCCGTCCGCAAAGTACAGGGCCGTTTGCTTCGTCGAGGAACCCTGCCCATTGGCCACGGCCTCGGTTCGCACACGGGCGTAGTCCCCGCCGAGGGCCACCGACGACAGCGAGACGGTGCTGTCGCGGTCCGCCCAGGCGAGTTGGTGGCCGATCAGCCACACATCCGTGCCGAGTTCATTGATGGCGACGTACTTCACCCGCGCGGCGGGGCCGGCGTGGATCTCGACCACCGGAGCGACGAGTGCAGCGCCCGAGGCGTCGCTGCGGAACCGCTCGACCACCGTGATCTCGCTGTCGGCCGCTGCATGGATCACGAGGCGCGGGAACGTGATCTGTCCCTCGCTGACCGAATGCTCAACTACGACCGGCACCTCGAGCACCTGACCGCGGACCGTGCGCAGCACGATCGGCTCGCTGAGGGCTGTGTTCCACTCGGCAAACACGTCGGGGGCAGGCGCCACGGGGTCCGTCTCGAGGGGTTCGGACAAACACTCGCCGGCGCCGCTGATCGACGATGCGGCGGGCGAGTAGGCGTAGCGGTCGAGGTTGAGTTCGTCGATCCGGCTGTACCGCCAGATCTCCTCGTCCACCTGGGGCATCGCTGAGGCGGTAGCCCGCACGGCAGCGGCAGTCCTTCGCTCGATCAGCCAGCTCGGGCCGGGGATCGCGCTCGCAAGTTCGGGGTTCATCGGCGGTCCTGAGGGGGTCGGGAGCAGGGGAAATACTACCATCGCCGTAGGGGAAATCCCCCGGCCCGCTGGGGCTCAGGACCTGCCGCGACGCCGGAAAAAGCGGCCAAAACCCTTCTTGCGCTGGTTCTCGGCGAGCACCTCCGCGAGCACCTCGGGCACGATCGCGTTGATGATCTCCTCAGCCTCGTCGAGGACCGCCGCAGCGGTTCCGTCATCGAGTCCCGGCGGTTCCTCCGGTGTACTCGGCGGCGTCAGACTCCCGTAGGTCCAGCCACCGTCGATGATCCGCCTCTGGTAGCCCGCGCACTGATCGGGGCAGCGCCACGGTGCATCGGGGGCGAGGTCGACGTTGCACTTCTGCACGGTCTCGCCGTTGGCATAGGTGCGGCTCTCGAAGTTCTTGCATTCCTGACGCATCGGCACCCCGACATTCTGGCTCGTCGCTGGCCCCATGGTGTCGCAATCGCGCTGCTTCGTGGCACGATCATGCATAGTGATCTGTCGCACACGCCACCTGCTCGTCCTCCTACCGCTCGCTCTCCTAGCGGCCTGTGGGTCTTCAACCCCGGCCGGGGGCCCGACCACCGCACTGGTATCCGTGGCCCCGTCCACGAGCAGCGTCGCCGGCACCACAGCGCCCGCGCCGTCCGAGAGTGCCGCACCGACCACCGAGGCCACCGGTGCCCAGACCATCAAGCCCGGGTTCGGCTACCTGACGGTCCGAGACGGCGTCACGCTGTCGATCAACGTGATGCTCCCGGGGACGGAGAAGTCCGGCCCCTACCCGACCGTGGTCGAGTACTCGGGATACGACCCGAGCAACCCCGACAACACAACATCGTCGGCGCTCTATAACGCATTGGGCTACGCCCACGTCGGCATCAACGTGCGCGGTACCGGCTGCTCGGGCGGTGCGTTCAGGTTCTTCGAGGACAAGCAGCTCACCGACGGCTACGACGCGATCGAGACCATCGCGTCGCAACCGTGGGTGCTGCACAACAAGGTTGGCATGGTCGGCATCTCGTATCCCGGCATCACGCAGCTCTTCGTTGCGTCCACACAGCCGCCGAGCCTTACATCAATCGCACCGTTCTCGGTGAGCGACGACCTCTATCGCTCCACGCTGTATCCGGGCGGGATCCTCAACACGGGCTTCGCCGTGATGTGGAGCACCGAGCGCGGCAAGGAGGCACAGCCCTTCGGTCAGGCATGGACCAAGAAGCGTGCTGACGCGGGCGACACAACCTGCATCACCAACCAGGATGCGCGCTCGGGCAATCTGGACCCCGCGAAGGAGATCGCGGACAACCCCTTCTACAACCCGGGCGTCTCCGATGTGCTGAACCCGTCGCTGCTCGTCGGGAAGATCACGGTGCCGGTATTCCTCGCCGGGGCGTGGCAGGACGAGCAGACCGGCGGGCGCTTCCCGGCGCTGCTCGACAAGTTCACGTCGTCACCGCATGTGTACGCCACCATGTCGAACGGCCTGCATACCGAGGCGCTCGGTGTCGGTTTCCTCAACCGCTACCACGAGTTCCTCGAGCTCTACGTCGCACAGCGCACCCCACAGTTGAGCATCATGGCCGGGTTCATTCCATCGGTGCTCTACAAGACCGTGTTCAACGTGAGCGGGCTCGGCTTCGCCCCGCTCCGGTTCACCGGCAAGACGTATGAAGAAGCACTGGCGGCCTTCGAGTCCGAGCCTCCGGTGCGCATCCTGTTCGAGGAGGGCGCAGCCGACGGCCTGCCCGCCGGTGCACCCGCTCCTCGCTTCGAGGCGTCGTTCCCGTCGTGGCCGATCCCGAGCACCGAACCGACACCGATGCTGCTCACCGCGAAGGGTGGCGCCGCTGCGTACACCTACGATCCCGATGCAACTGCCGACACGTATTACACCGGGTCGCTCGCCGAGATCTGGAACGCCGACGTGAAGTGGGACTGGAAGCCTGCGCCGAAAGGCGCCGTAGTGGCATTTGAGGGTCCGACGCTGGGGGCCGATCAGGTGCTCGTCGGGCCCGCTTCGGCCGATCTCTGGATCTCCTCCTCTGCCCCCGACACCGATCTCGAGGTGACAATCACCGAGGTCCGCCCCGACGGGCAGGAGGTCTACGTGCAATCAGGCTGGCTGCGTGCCAGTCGGCGGGCACTCGATACCGCAGCCTCCACCGAACTGCGGCCGGTGCACACCCATCTCCAGCGGGACGCGGCTCCACTCGTTGCCGGCGAGCCGACTCTCGTACGCGTGGAACTTTTCCCCTTTGCCCACGTGTTCCGCAAGGGCTCCCGTGTCCGGGTGCTCGTCGGCTCCCCCGGCGGCAACCGCGCACAATGGATCTTCCAGGGCCTCCCGGCCGGAGGCACGGTTACGGTGCTGACCGACAAGCAACACCCGTCGCGCATCGTGCTTCCCGTACTGAAGGGCATTGCGGCACCGGCCGGGCTGGCACCTTGCGGATCGCTGCGCGGCCAGCCGTGTCGCATCTACACCAAACTCGGCTAGCCGACCGAGCCTTCCATCTGCAGCTCGATGAGGCGGCTCCACTCCACGGCGTACTCCATCGGCAGCGTGCGGGTGACCGGCTCGATGAACCCGTTGACCACCATCGACATCGCCTGCTCCTGGGAGAGCCCGCGGCTCATCAGGTAGAACAACTGCTCGTCGGCGATCTTGGACACCGTTGCCTCGTGGCCGATCTGCGCGTCCTTCTCGCCCACTTCCATGTACGGGAAGGTGCGTGAGGTGGAGTCCTCGTCGAGGATGAGTGCGTCGCACTGCACGTGGCTCTTGCAGCCGTACGCGCCTTCCTCGACACGAACCAGACCGCGGTAGGTGGTGATCCCACCGTCCTTGCTGATCGACTTCGACACGATCTTCGACGTGGTCTCCGGTGCTGCGTGCACCATCTTGGCACCCGCGTCCTGGTGCTGGCCCTCGCCGGCGTAGGCCACCGAGAGCACCTCTCCGGTTGCCTTCGGTCCGACGAGGTACACGCTCGGGTACTTCATCGTGAGCTTGGAGCCGATGTTGCCGTCGATCCACTCCATGTGGCCCTCGGCCTCCACGCGTGCGCGCTTGGTGACGAGGTTGTACACGTTCGACGACCAGTTCTGGATGGTGGTGTAGGTGACGCGAGCGGAAGGCTTCACGATGATCTCCACGACAGCGGAGTGCAGCGCCTCCTTCGCGTAGACGGGCGCCGAACAGCCTTCGATGTAGTGCACCTTCGAGCCCTCGTCGGCGATGATGAGTGTGCGCTCGAACTGGCCGGCACTCTCGGAGTTGATGCGGAAGTACGCCTGAAGCGGCATCTCGCACTCGACACCCGGCGGAACGTAGACGAACGAGCCACCGCTCCACACCGCCGAGTTCAGCGCCGAGAACTTGTTGTCGGCCGGGGGGATGATGGAGCCGAAGTGCTGCTTGACCAGGTCCGGGTACTCGCGCAGCGCGGTGTCCATGTCGCAGAACAGGATCCCCTGGGCGGCGAGCTCGTCACGGTTCTTGTGGTAGACGACCTCGGAGTCGTACTGGCTGGTGACACCGGCGAGGTACTTGCGCTCCGCCTCCGGGATACCGAGCTTCTCGTACGTCTGCTTGATCTTCTCGGGCAGGTCTTCCCACGCGTCCACCACGCCGCCCTCGGTCGGCTTGATGTAGTAGTAGATGTCGTCGAAGTTGATGTCGGGCATGTTGATCGCGAACCACGCTGCCATCGGCTTCTTCTCGAACACGTTGAAGCTGCGCTCGCGGAATTTGCGCATCCACTCGGGCTCGCCCTTCCAGCGCGACATCTGGTTGACGACATCGGAGCTAATGCCCTTCGCCGGCCGGAATACGTACTCTTCACCGTCGTTCCAGCCGAGGCTGTACTTGCTCAGGTCGAGATCAATGGCGGTCATCGTGAGACTCCTCGGAGAGGTGCATCCCGAGCGAGGAACCCGGGATTTCCACTACGGCCATAGTAACAATTCCTTGGACAAAAACCCCGAGCCGAACCGCCGGTTCAGCGCATCTCGATGAAGATGCACTCCCCGGGGCACTCCTCTGCGGCGTTGACCACCTGCTGGTAGAGGCGCTCGGGGACGAAGGCGAGGCTGCCCGAGCCGCCCGGGTCGTTGAGGATCTGATCCGCCTCTTTCACGTAGGCGATTCCGTCCTCGAGCAGGGCGAACACATCAGGGGCGTGGTCCTCGCACAGACCGTCTCCCGTGCACAGGTCCTGATCGATCCACACCCTCATCGCGGCCCGCCCTGAGTAACCATGGTGCCCCGCAGGGTACAAGGCGCCTGCCGTTAGCGTGCCCGTCGTGCAACCCCCCGTCGCCGAACGCCGTGCCCACACCTGGCAACGCCCCACCGGGCCAACCGAGGACCCGTACGCGTGGCTGAGCAACCCGCAGGACCCGGCGACCCTTGGCTACCTCCACGCCGAGAACACGTATTGCGAGGAGTGGTTCGGCCCCCACGCTGCGCTCAAAGAGACGTTGTTCGGCGAGATCCGGTCACGGATCCAGGAGACCGACCAGTCCGTCCCGGTGCGCAAGGGACCGTGGTGGTACGTCGGGCGCACGATCGAGGGGCAGTCCTACGGGGTTCACTGCCGCGGCGACTCGGCCGGGACCGCGTCGTCGCACGTGCTCCTCGACGAGAACCGTGAGGCAGAGGGGTCCGACTATTTCGCACTCGGCGCCTTCGACATCAGCCCCAACCATCGTCTGCTCGCGTGGTCGCACGATCGGGACGGCTCGGAGGAGTACGTCCTGCGGGTGAGAGACCTCGACACCGGGGCGGACCTCGCCGACCGAGTTGAGCGCACGTACTACGGAACTGCGTGGTCCGCCGACAACGAGTGGATCTTTTACACGGTGCCCGACGAGGCGATGCGGCCGTATCAACTGTGGCGCCACCGCATCGGCACGGAGCAGTCCGCGGACGTCCTCGTGCTCGAGGAACCCGACGAGCGGTTCTTCCTCGAGGTGGACCTGAGCCGCAGTGGGGCCTGGATCATCGTCACGCTGGAATCGAAGGAATCCTCCGAGGTGTGGCTCATCCGGGCCGACAACCCGACGGCCGGGCCGTTGCGTGTCCGTGAACGACTCGACAAGCACGAGTACGCGGTGGATCACTGGGGGGACTGCTTCGTCGTACTGACCAATCTCGACGCAGAGGACTTCCGCGTGATGACCGCGTCGATCGACGACCCGGCCGCTTGGACCGAATTGGTTCCGCACGAATCTGGGCGCCGCATCACCGGGGTGGAACCCTTCGGCACCCATCTTGTCCTCCACCAGTGGGCCGACGCCCAGCCCGGGCTGCGCGTGATGTTTCGCGACCGATCAACGCGTCGCATCGACGTTGGCGACAGCCCGTGCGACGTCGAGTTCTCCGCGAACCCCGAGTACGACACTGAACTGCTCCGCTTCGACTACCAGTCGCTCATGCAGCCACGCGGCACGTTCGAGGAGAACGTGCGCACCGGCGAGCGGGCGCTGCTCAAGCAGACGCCAACGCCCAACGTGGACCTCGCTGCGTACGAGACCACCCGCACGTGGGCGACGTCCAGTGACGGCGAGCGCGTACCGGTCGACCTCGTGTGGCGCAGGGGGACGGAGCGCAACTCCACCGCTCCCCTACTGCTCTACGGCTACGGCTCGTACGAGATGTCGATCGCCCCATGGTTCTCGGTGGGCCGCCTCTCGCTCCTCGACCGGGGGTGGGTGTGGGCACTTGCGCACCCGAGGGGTGGCGGCGAGCTGGGTCGGCGCTGGTACCGGAACGGCAAGCTGCTCAACAAGCGCAACACCTTCGAGGACTTCATCGCCTGCGCGGAGCACCTCGTCGCCGAGGGTTGGGCGCACCCGAGCCGTGTGGCGATCGAGGGAGGCTCGGCCGGCGGCCTGCTCGTCGGTGCCTGCGCCACGATGCGTCCGGAACTCTTTGCGTCCGTGGTTGCCGAGGTGCCGTTCCTCGACATCGTCACGACGATGAGCGACCCGACTCTCCCGCTGACGGTGACAGAGTGGGAGGAGTGGGGAGACCCGCGCAGCGAGCCGTACGCCAGTTACATGCTCGGCTACTCGCCGTACGACAACACCGATGCGGCCGACTATCCGGCCACGTACGTCACTGCGGGCCTCAACGATCCACGGGTGAGTTACCACGAGCCGGCAAAGTGGGTGGCACGCCTGCGGTCGGTGAATACGGGGTCGAGGCCGATCGTGTTCAAGACCGAAATGGACGCCGGGCACGGTGGGCCCTCGGGCCGCTACGACGCCTGGCGCGATCTGGCCCAGACGTTCGTCTTCCTCCTCGCCACCACCTAGCTCATCCCATCTTGACGCTGCAGACCTTGCCCTTGAAGAAGGTCATGGCGTCGCTCACGTCGTCCTCGCAGTGCAGATCCCCCACACGGCCGAGCACGAACCAGTGGTCACCCATCTCAATGACCTGCTCCGTGCTGCAGTCAATCCACCCGATTGCACCCGGCAGGATGGGCGAGCCGCTCGGGGCCTTCTGCCAGTCGATGCCGTCGAAGCGACCCTCTGAGTCCTTGGCGAATCTCCAGCACAGTTCTCCCTGTTCGGCGCCGAGGATGTTCACGCAGAACGATCCGCCGGGAGCGATGTCTGGCCAACTGCGCGAATTGATGGCCGGCAGAAACCCCACGAGCGGCGGCTCGAGCGAGACCGAGCAGAACGAACCGATGGTGAGCCCGCCCGGCTCCCCCGAGGCAGACAGGCCCGTCACGATCGTGACCCCGGTGGGGAAGTGTCCGAGGACCTGACGGAAGCGCGCGGTATCGAAGTTGCTCACGTGCTCACGTTAGGCGACGGCGCCACAACTGTCAGGAACGACTTCGCCCCCCGTGCCACTCGGTACGCAACCGACGGACCGACCAATGCGACCGACTACTGGTCGGCATCCATAGCCGCCACGAGTTCGTCGTGGCTCATCGATCCCGGGGCGGGTCCGTCGACGAGCATGCGGTGCATCAGGCGCTGGAGGAACGCGTTCGCGGGGGTCGGGATTCCGTGCAGCCGGCCGAGGAGCACGATCTCACCGTTGAGATAGTCGGTCTCGGCGCTGCCGCGGTTGCGCAGGAAGCTCTGCCACGTTGACCCGCCGCCGCGGTCCTGCCCCTCGATGAGGTGGAAGCGGAGTGTGTCCCCACGGTGGGCGACATCCTCGTCGCGTCCTACGTACTCGATCCCGGCGGCACTCAGGCACGCCTCCCCCTCTGCACGCACGCGTCGGTAGGCCTCGGAGTACCCGAACCCGGGGCCGACGGCCACCTCGATCGCATTGTTGAGGTTCATGAGCAGCTTGCCGTACTTCCACCGCATGATGTCCGGCCGGGCCGCGGACTCGAATCCCGACTGTTCGAGCGCAGCACAGATCGCACGGCTCGTGTCATCCACCCCGTTGGGGTACCGACCGATGTCGAGGATCCCGTTGAGCGGCGACGTATACACCTGCACCACCCCGGGCTTCAGGTGCGTGCCGATGAGCATCACGTTCATCCCGTACACGTTGGGGAAGAGCCGGAGCGCACTCGGCTCGTTGCACACTGCGTTCTGGGCACACACCACCGGCGTACCCCACGGCATCGTCCTGGCCAGCCGCTCGAGTACCGGGGGGAGGTCCTGGGACTTCACCGAGATGATCACGACGTCCCCCACGCCGAACACGATGTCGCCCGGGTCCGTGACCACCGGCAGCCGCACGTGAACCGCACCCGTGGGCGTCTCGAGCACCAACCCATCCCGCGCCATCGCCGTGGCATGCTCGCCGCGGGCCACCGCAACCACGTCGTGTTCGTTCTGCACCAGCTTTGCGGCGATCGGGCCCCCGACCGCACCTGTTCCGTAGACGATGAACCTCATGTGCCCCCGACCGTAGCCATCATGCGGCCCGGAATCAGAAGTTGAACTTGCCGATGGCGCTGACGTCTGTGGGATTCAGGAACTTGTCCGAGGTCCAGCCGTCGAGGTCGTACTCAGACATCGCGCGATCCGCCATGCCCTCCATCATCTCGAGGGTCCCGGTCATGCTGGCCACGCCTACGCACTGGATTCGTGCGTCCTCGTGGCTTCCCGAGTAATTGCGCTCGTACAACTCGTGGCGACCGCCGAACTCGCTGCCGATGCAGTCCCACAGCAGTTTCATGATCTTCACGCGGTCGAGGGCACCGATGCCGTTGGACCCACGGACGTACTTCTCGAGGTACGGGCGGATCTCGTCGGACTTGAAGTCGGCAGCGTTCGAGTTCACGTAGATGAGGCCGGATGCGACCACCTGCTCGATGATCTCCTTGATCCTCGGGTACAGCCACGGGGCCATGACCCGGTACGACATCCCGGTCTCGAGGTTCGGCTGCAAGCAGCCGTTCGCCCACATGGTCGGCGACTTGCACATCTGGTCACTCATCGCCCAGAACATGTTGCGGATTGCGATGCACTCGCCGAGGTTTGCCTGAACGCCGCGGAACTCGCTCGCGCCGGTGGCGCGCAGGGCCTTGGCGAGCACTCCGATGATGAAGTCGAGTTTGACGCAGAGGCGTGTGAGCCCGTGCAGGGTGAACCGCGGAGTGAAGCCCGAACCACCCGCCCACGACGTTGCCTCGTCGGCCCCGTACATGAAGACGTTCTCCCACGGGATGAGCACCTTGTCGAACACGAGGATCGAGTCGTTCTCGTCCAGCCGGCTCGACAGTGGGTAGTCGAATGGGCTGCCGGTAACAGCCGCCTGGAACTCGAAGGAGTTGCGGCAGATCAGTTTGACCCCGGGTGCGTCCATCGGCGTTGTGCACACGATTCCGTACGCCTTGTGCCTCACCGGCAGTCCGTAGTGGGCGATGAAGTTGTAGTGCGTGAGTGCCGAGCCGGTTGCGACCACCTTCGCACCCGACACGACGAGGCCGTTGTCGGTCTCTTTCTCGACGTGCATGCAAACCCCCGCCGACTCGTCCGCGGGCAGGTTGCGGTCCACGGGCGGGTGGACGATTGCGTGGTTCCAGTACGGAACGGTCTCCTGCGTCTCTTTGTACCAGTGCAGCGCGTTGGCCTGGTACGGGGCGTAGAACTCGCTGTTGGCACCGAGGGTGCCGAGGAACGCCGCCTTGTAGTCGGGCGCCCGACCCATCCATCCATGGACGAGGCGCTGCCAGCAGGCGATGGCGTCACGGCCGCCGATGAGATCCTCCACCGTCCGGGGAACCTTGAAGAACCGATGCGTACGGCCGCCGCTCCCGGTGTCGGTCTCGGTGGTGAGGATGTCCCGGGTGGCTGGGTCGTGCAGCGCGTCGTACATCGTCGCGATGGACCTCACGCTGTTGCGGAACGCCGGGTGCGTGGTGACGTCCTTGACCCGCTCGCCCTGGAAGTACACCGTGCGGCCATCGCGCAGGCTCTCGATGTACTCGGCGCCCGTGTACGCACGACGTGCGGTGGACGAGGTCGGCTGACTCTCGGTTGCTGTCACGTTGATCCCCCGGTCGCATCGGCCCAGCACGGCGGTGGTCCTTGTGCTTGCCTGCCCACCCAATCAGCGTAACCACGCAGCCACTCGCTCTGCAGCGGGACGGATCGCCCGAGCCTCGAACCGTTGCCCCATCTCGGGCGATCTCGTAGTCTCCGAAGCGGGAAATCTTCTCGATCTGGGGAACTGTCATGCCTTCTGCACACCCGTACGGCCCGTCCGTCAATCACCTCGTCCTCACCGTCCGGGACATCGAGGCGTCGCATCGGTTCTACACCGAGGTCCTCGGCTTCACGCGCAACGGTGAACTCACCGGACCGCTCGCCGGCTCCACGATGTGGTTCTACCAGGGCCACCCAGACTCGCATCACGACATCGCGCTCGTCCAGGGGAAGGGCACCCTCGAGCCCGCTGAACCGTGGGGCGGCTTCTTCCCCGAGGCCAAGGTCGGCCTGAACCACGTTGCCATCGGCTACCCGACACGGGAGGAATGGCTAGCGCGCATCGAGCACATCCAGGACATCGGGGTGAAGTTCATCATTCGCGGCAACCACGGCATGACCCACAGCGTCTACATCAGCGACCCCGACGGCAACGGCATCGAGGTGCTCTACGAGGTGCCCAAGGAGGTCTGGGAGCACGACGTGAACGGCGCACTCAACTACTTCGAGATGCTGCCCACCGAGGGCCCCGGCTCCATCATGGACACCACGGACTACCACCGGTTCGAGACTGCCAAATAACTCGCCGCAGCTACACGAGCCCGAGGTTGCTACGGAGGCGGGCGAGCTCTGAGCGGTAGTGCTCCACGGTGCGCAGTTTGATCTGCTCATACCCACGGACGAGTTCCGGCAGACCAGCCAGCTCCACCGCTGCCGCCACCGTGCCGTCGTTGACCCGGGTAGATACCTGCCCGATCAGTGACACGTACTCGTTGATGAGCCCACGCTCCACCCGACGGACCTCGGCCTTGCCGAAGGGATCGGCCCACGTGCCCCGCAGGCCGCGCCCTGCGCGCAGCATGCCGAGGATCGGGCGGGCCCACGGACCCAGCGCAATCTTGTTCTTCATACCGAGGCTGCGCAGGAGCGGCGGATGGAAGTTGAAGTACACCTTGACGTTCGCGCCGACGGCATTCTCCACCTCGGCGCGGGCCCCCTCCTCCAGATGGAGCCGGGCAACCTCGTACTCGTCCTTGTACGCCATCAGCCGGTAGAGACCGCGAGCAACGGCCTCGGCGAAGGCAATGCTGTCCGTACCGGCGGCCTGCTTCACCACATCGAGATAGGAGCGTGCGTACTTCTCGTTCTGGTAGACGACGAGATCCCCTGCGCGCAGGCGAACGATCCGACCCAGTTCCCCGTCGCCGAGACCCATGGAGACAATCGCTTCCTCGATGCGCTGCGTGGGCTTGGGGAGGTAGTCCTCCGCGAACACCGAGTGCTCGCGGACCCTCGCGGGATCGACGGCCCAGAGCCGCCCCCAGCGGAACGCAAGCTTGTTGGCCTTGACCGCTGCACCGTTCAGCTCGATTGCCGATTCGATCGCCCCGGCAGATACCGGCAGTGCCCCCAACTGGTACGCAATACCGAGCTGGAAAATGTTCGCCGTTGTCGACTCCCCAAAGAGTGCTTCGGTGACGGCGATCGTGTCGAGGAAACGGTTGTCCGCCGCACGCGTCGCCTGGTTCATGTCGGACTGCAGGTCCGCGAGATTCGGGTACACGGCGCTCGTATCCCGCACCATGAGCCCGGTGGGACTCTTCGAGGTGGAGACCACCGCAACCGTCCGGGCAGGCGACACCCCAACCAGGTTGCCCGGCGAGAGACCGACGAGGAGGTCGAACACGAGGTAGAGATCCGCCCCACCCGCAGTGATCTTGTTCGTTCCCTCGATGGGCGTGGAGGAGATGTGCACGTCGGAAACCACCGGCCCGGCCTTCTGCGAGAGACCGGTCTGATCGAGGCCACCGACGTGCTTGCCGTCGAGGGTTGCGGCCGTGCCGACGATCTGGGCAACAGTGACCACGCCCGTACCGCCTACCCCGGGCATCCGGAGCGTGACGTTGTCTGTGGGCACGATCGGTGTCGGCTCGGGCAGCAGCGACAGGTCGAACGTCGGGCGACGGCGGGCCCCGCCCTCGGCCCGTGTCGCTTTTTTCGACCTAGCGGAGGATTTCTTGGGCACCACGGTGAGGAACGAGGGGCAATCACCCTCGAGGCAGGAATAGTCCTTGTTGCAGGACGACTGGTGAATTGCCGTCTTGCGCCCGAACTCGGTATCCACGGGCTGAACGGAGAGACAGTTCGACTTCACGCCGCAGTCTCCACATCCCTCGCACACGCGCTGGTTGATGACAACCCGGCGTGCCGGATCTACGGCGTTGCCGCGCTTGCGGTCCCGACGCTTTTCCGCTGCGCACTGCTGGTCGTGGATGAGCAGAGTGACGCCGGGGATCTTCGCGAGTACTTCCTGTGCCTCGACGATTCGGGAGCGGTCCCACACCTCGACACCGGACGACAGTTTGACGCCCCGGTACCTCGACAACTCGTCGGTGGTGATGATGACCCGCTTGACGCCTTCGCACAGCGCCCACGACGAGAGACGGTCGACGGGCATCGCGCCTGCTGCGTCCTGACCGCCGGTCATTGCCACGGCGCTGTTGTAGAGCAGTTTGAACGTCATGTTCGCGTCCGCGGCGACTGCCTGGCGGATGGCGAGCGAGCCCGAGTGGGCGAAGGTGCCGTCCCCGATGTTCTGGATGAAGTGTTCGGTCTCGACGAACGGGGCAACCCCAATCCACTGGACGCCCTCGCCGCCCATCTGCGTGCCGCCCATGATCTGGCCCACGCGCTCCGGGGCGAGGAACACCACGAGACCGTGGCAGCCGATTCCGGAGCCGACCAGCGAGCCCTCTGGCACCTTGGTGCTCGTGGAGTGCGGGCACCCGGAGCAGAAGTACGGCGTGCGGTTCGGGAGCACCTCGATCTTGCGCTTGATCTGCAGGGCCGACGAGGACGGAGTGGCCGGTGTCATCTGCGCAGAGTCGAGGCGCGCTGCGAGACGCCGGCGCAGGGGGTCGACGAGGTAGTCGGCATCGAGGGCTCCCGTGCCGGGCACCAGCAGGGCACCCTCGTGGTCCCGCTTGCCGAGGATCCTCGGCGCGTTCGTCATGTCGTACAGGGCGTCACGGAGGTACGTCTCGATGAACGGGCGCTTCTCCTCGACGACGACGATCTCCTCGAGGCCCTGCGCGAAGCGGCGCACCACGTCGCGCTCCAACGGGTAGAGCATGCCGAGCTGCAGGAGTCGGATACCGAATCTGGAGAGGTCCGCCCGGCTGAGGCCGAGGAGATGAAGCGCCTCAAGGGTCTCGTAGTAACAACGACCCGATGCAACAATGCCGATCCATGCCTGCGGTGGGTCGACCGTGATCCGGTTGAGGTTGTTGGCCGACGCATACATCTCGGCGAGCGGGATCCGTGCTTCGAAGATCTCCTTCTCCAGCGGACCGGAGGTCCAGGGCCCGACGTTGCCCTCGACGGTCGGCCGATACGGCTTGCCGTTCCAGATCAGTTCGGGGATCACTGGGGCGAACCGGCCGGGACCGACCTCGATGGTTGCCGTACCGTCGGCAACCGCCGACACGATCTTCATGCCGGTCCAGAGCCCGACGAGTCGGGAGATCGCGATTCCGTGCAGACCGAGGTCCAGGCTCTCCTGCACGTTTCCGGGCTGGAGGGTGGGGATGTGCAGATCCGCCATCGACCACTCCGATGACGACGGCAGGGTGGACGACTTGCAGGCCGGATCGTCCCCTACCAGCGCGAGCACACCGCCGTGACGGGTGGTGCCGCCGTACTGCGCGTGGCGGATCGCGTCGCCCGAGCGGTCGAGACCCGGTGCCTTGCCGTACCAGACGCCGAGGACACCGTCATATTTCTGTCCCGGGAACGTTGCCGAGATCTGGCTGCCGACCACTGCGGTTGCGCCGAGTTCCTCGTTCAGGCCGGGCACATGCACGAAGTTCCACGGTTCGAGGAGCTTCTTGTGCGCAATGAGTTCTCGGTCGTAACCGCCAAGCGGCGAGCCCTGATAGCCGGAGATGAAGGTCGCCGTGTTCAGACCCGCGTCCCGGTCCGCACGCATCTGGTCGATCGGCACGCGGACGAGGGCCTGCACCCCAGTGAAGTAGAAACTGCCGTCGGGCTCCCGGTACTTCGCGTCGAGGTCCCCGGCGTGCTGGCCACCCCGCTTGTGAACTACGTCAGTCATGATCGTCCCTTCACACCCGGTTCCCGCCAGCGAACTGCCGACACTGCGGATCTGGGCGAGACCCTCTTCAGGGGTTGACCCTAGTCCGTCAACCCGGGGAGCAGACGTCCGGCACGTACTCGTCAACGCAACCGGGGATCTGCCCTTACCGGCAACGGGTAAGCCTCGGTCAGGCAGCGTCGAGCGACACGGTGAGACCCTCGCTTGCAGCGAAGACCTCCACACCCTGTTCACGGCCGGACTCGCGCGCCGCGCACAGCAGCGCGTCCACATCGTCGTCATGACGGGTCGGGTCGTGATGGAACAGAGCAAGACGCTTGGCGCCCGCTGTTGCGGCGAGCCACACGGCGTAATCAACCGTGCAATGACCCCACGTGCTCTTCATCTCGAACTCTTCAGGCGTGTACTGCGCATCGTGGATCACGAGATCGGCACCGCGTACAAGGTCCATCGCCCCGTCGGTGGCGCCGAACGAACCGTCGTAGGGCTGTTGGTGGTCCGACAGGTAGGCAATCGACAGCCCGTTCCACTCCACCCGGAAGCCGAGCGTGTTGCCAACATGGGGGATGAGGCGCGACCGGACGGCGAAGCCCCCGACGAAGAAATCGTGGTCGCCCACATCGAAGAAGTTGATCGCACCGGGAAGCTTGTCCAGCTCCACCGGGAAGTGTGGGGGCGCCATGAAGCGGCTCATCGCGGTACGGACCGTGGCCCCGTCCTCCTGGGTTGGCCCGTAGATGTCGAGCTTGGCGCCATCGCGCAGGATCGGGACGAAGAACGGGAGACCCTGGGTGTGGTCCCAGTGCAGGTGCGTGAGCAGGCACGTTCCTCGGAACGATCCGTCGTGGGGTTGGTTTCGGCCGAAGTAGCGCAATCCGGTGCCGAGGTCGAACACGAGCGGGTCCTCCCCGGGCGCGTCAACAGACACGCATGACGTGTTCCCGCCGTACCGACGGACTTCGTCACCGTGACACGGCGTCGACCCACGGACGCCGTGGAACGTGATTCGAACGGTGTTCCCCACAGCGGGACAGACGCTACGGGTGCCATCTGGCCGTGTCTAGGGGCGGGACTGTGGCACATGTCGCACCGGAGCACTACCGTCCGGGTCAATGTCCGCTGAGCCGCACGCCGTCGCCCCGACCGCCGCACCTGTACTACCCGACGGACTCGTCGTGGTCGTCAAGCAGGACTGCGCCACATGCCGCATGGTCGTGCCCGTGCTCGAACAGTTGGGTGCCTCGGCAACCCCGCTCACCGTCTACGTGCAGGACGATGCGTCGTTCCTTGGCGGCCTGCCGTCACTCTCGGATGCCGAGCTCGCTGTCAGTTGGCACCACGAGATCGAGACCGTACCCACGCTCATCCGGGTGGCTAACGGCCGGGAGCTTGAACGCACTGTTGGCTGGTCCCGTACCGACTGGGAGCAGGTCAGCGGCGTTGCGGGGCTAGCACCCGATCTTCCGGTGATGCGCCCGGGTTGCGGGTCGAAGTCGGTGGATCCCGACCTTGCCGACGAACTGCGCGTCCGCTTCACCGGATCAAAATTGCGTGCACGCCGCATCGAACTCGCAACGCTCGAGGACGAGATGGAGACATTGTTCGAGCGCGGCTGGACCGACGGCCTCCCCGTCGTGCCGCCCACCGAGGCCCGCGTGCTGCGCATGCTCGAGGGAACCTCGCACGCTCCGGACGAACTCGTTGCGATCGTGCCACCGGACCTCGTGGAGATCACGGTGGAGAAGGTTGCGATCAACGCCGTCATGGCCGGTTGCAAACCCGAGTATTTCCCGTGGGTGCTTACTGCCGTGCAGGCCGCGTGCACCGACGAGTTCAACATCCACGGCGTGCTGGCCACCACGATGCCGGTGGGTCCGGTCATCATCTGTAACGGTCCGGGCACGCAGGCCATCGGTATGAACAGCGGTGTCAACGTGCTCGGCCAGGGCAACCGCGCCAACCTCACCATCGGCAGGGCCTTGCAACTCGTGATCCGCAATGTCGGCGGTGGCCGTCCGGGCGGCGTGGACCGCGCGGCACACGGCAATCCTGGGAAGATCTCGTTCTGCTTCCCCGAGGACGAAGTGGGCTCGCCGTGGACCTCGCTCGCCACCGAACGCGGGATCACCCCGGGCACGGACGCCATCACGCTGTTTGCCGGCGAAGGCCCCAAGGTGATTGTGGATCAGTTGTCACGCACACCCGAGTCGCTGGCCAACTCGTTGGCTGCTGCATTGCGCGCCATGACGCATCCGAAGCTTGTCATCGCCTTTGACGTCGTCCTCATCCTCGGCCCGGAGCACGCCCGTGTGTTCGCGGACGCCGGGTGGGACCGAACCCGCATCCTCGCCGAGCTCCACGAGCGCACGCAGATAGCGGGTGCGGACATCATCC
Organism: Ferrithrix thermotolerans DSM 19514; assembly: GCA_945889085.1. Classification (GTDB taxonomy): domain Bacteria; phylum Actinomycetota; class Acidimicrobiia; order Acidimicrobiales; family Ilumatobacteraceae; genus WLJO01. The sequence continues at coordinate 17,956 of CAMDBM010000002.1, read as the reverse complement.
GCGGGGCCGCCGGTATCGCCGAGGGCGTGCCGGAGGGCCTGAAAGACCAAACACTCCCGAAGTTCCGGCAGGGCGGCATCCTCTTGGTGCATGCTGGTGGCGGTGCCGGGTTGTTCTCCACCATGATCGGTGGCTGGCTAAACGGTGCGGCGGGCAGCCAGCCCGTCACACGAGAAGTGACTTGGCGATGAACCGACGACACAGAATTGACGACACGAGGAGATGAGCACGTGACCACGACCATCTTGGATCCCACGAGTGAGCGCACCGTCGCCCACCGGACGCTCCTCGAGCGACCGACGACGCTGTCCGGCATGACCGTCGGTCTGCTCGACATCTCCAAGGCGCGCGGCGACGTGTTCCTCGACCGGCTCGAGCAGCGTCTCACCGAGGTCGGGGCGAAGGTGAAACGCTTCAAGAAGCCCACCTTCACCAAGCCGGCCCCCGTGGACCTCCGCCACGAGATCGCCAGCCAGTGCCAGGTGGTTATCGAAGCACTCGCCGATTGAGGCAGTTGTACGTCGTGCAGTGTGCACGACATCAGTGATCTCGAGTCCCGCGGTGTGGTCGGCATGTTCATTGCCTCCACCGAGTTCGTTCAGGCCGCCGAGGCGCAATCAGCGGCACTCGGCTTCACGCCGGCGAGCGTGTTCGTGCCACATCCCATTCAGGACCGCACCGACGACGAGATGCGCGCCAAGGCCGACGAGGCCTTCGCCGAGATCCTTCGCTCCGTGACCCGCTGAGCAGGCCCTAGGGCAGCCGGAGCGACTCACCGTTGCCGACAACAAGACCCTCGGCGACGAGCGCCGAGACGAGTCGCTCGGCGCGTTCTGCGTCCACCTGCATCGCGGCCGCAGCCTCGGCAGCCGAGAGGGGGCCCACAACAAGCCTCGCCATCAGTCGGCCGCGGGCCTGACGGTCCGATCCCTCGAAACGCGCCTGCTTGCCACTGACGCCGGCCGTGCCGATCGCAGGGTCTGGATCCGGCTGACCCGACGCAGTCCATACGCACTGCTGCTGGATCGGACACTCAGCACAGCGAGGCGCTGGCCTGCACAGGACGGCACCGAGGTCCATGATCACCTGGTTCCACACCCACGAATCCTCGGGCGGGCAGAGTTCGTCGGCAATCGACTGCGCACGTTTCGCCGTGAGCCGCTCCCCCACCGTCCTTGCGAGCACCCGTGCGATGTTCGTGTCCACCACGGCCGCCGGCGACTCAAACGCGAAGGCGAGCACCGCACGCGCCGTGTACTGACCGACCCCGGGCAGGCTCAGCAGCCCGTCAAGCGTGGACGGGAATACGCCGAGCTCCACCACGCGGTTCGCTGACTCGTGGAGATGCCTTGCTCGCCTCGGGTACCCGAGGCCCTGCCACTCGCGCAGGACGTCACCGAGCGGTGCGGCTGCGCACGCGGCCGGAGTGGGGAAGCGCTCGAGGAACCGGCCCCAGCGCTGCACCACCCGGTCCACCTGCGTCTGTTGGGCCATCACCTCTGCGACGAGGATGCCCCACGGGTCCCGGGACTGCCGCCACGGCAGATCCCGCATGCGGGGCAAACCCCACGCCAGCACACGGCCGACGAGGTCGGCCATGCTCAACGCGGGATCAGCCGGCCCAGACGTCCTGGCCGTCATACGGGCGCTCCCGCGAGGGGGCGAACTCGCGCTTCCACACCATCACGCGACGGCGGAAGTAACACACTTCCTTGCCGTCCTGGTTGAACGCCTTTGTCTCGACGGTGACGACACCGCGGTCGTTGCGAGACTTCGATTCCTGCACGTCGAGGACACGGGTCTCGGCGTGAATGGTGTCCCCGTGGAATGTGGGGAACTTGTGCTGCAGCGTCTCCACCTCGAGGTTGGCGATGGCGGCACCGCTCACGTCGGGGACACTCATGCCGAGCGTGAGGGAGTACACGAGGTTGCCGACCACCACATTGCGACCCTGAACGCTCTTGGCCGCAAACCAGTCGTTGGTGTGCAACGGGTGATGATTCATGGTGATCATGCAGAAGAGGTGGTCGTCGTACTCGGTGATGGTCTTGCCGGGCCAGTGCCGGTAGATGTCACCAACTGCGAAGTCTTCGAGGCAGCGGCCGAAGGGGCGATCGTGGACGGTCATAGGACCCAAACGCTACGTGCCCGGACGGCGCTGTGCGTATTTCTCGGCCCACTCCAGCGAGTCGGTGGTGTCCATGATTGAGTCATGGGCCACCTGGCGCAGTCGGGCGAGGCGGTCCCGGCGCTCCATCGACCACGGGCCGACTCGCAGCGAGACGTAACAGAGACCACCGATCAGCATCGGCACCCAGTACTGGGCCAGCCGATAGCCGAGCACGCCGAGCGACGACTGGCTTCGAGTCAGGCCGAACCCGGTGAGTGCGGGGATGTAGACACCCTCGACGATCCCGAGGCCGCCCGGGGTGATCGGGATGACGGCCAGCACGTTCGCCAGACAGAACGCCACGAGCAGGCCGTCCACGGCGATGGAACCGCCGAACGCGCGCAGGAAGAACCAGAGGGCCGCCGCGTCGAGCAACCAGTTGAGCGCCGCCCACACCGCGACACGTGCCAACAGCTGGCGGTCCCTCAGGAGGTACCGCATGCGATCGGCCACGTGACGGATGACAGCGACCGCGCGGTCCGGGTCGAAGCGCAGCCGCCGTGCGACCCAGCGCACGAGCCGCTCGGCGCGTGTCTGGCCCTGCAGCAGGCCGACAACGACACCGGCCGAGAACATCAGAAGGATGACCCCGACCACCGCAGCCGAGCCGTAGACAGGGTTGAAGCCGCGAAGCGGGATGGACACCATCAACGCGAAGAACAGCAAGATGTTGAGCATCACGGCAGACCCGAGGCCCACGGTGGCGAGCGCGAACCCGGCGTCTGCTGCCGGAACCCCCGAGGTTGTGAGCAAGCGGTAGCCGAGTGCGGAACCTGCCGCCGACCCACCAGGCATGAGTGAAGACACCGCCCGGGTCGACAGCTGGATGCGGAACAACCGCAGTGGCTTGGGCGAGGGCGCCCCGAGCGCGGCGTGTGTCAGCATCGAGTAGCAGAACAGGGCGACGCCCTCGAGGACAAAGCCCACGCCGAGGAACCAGAAGTTCGAGTTCTGCAGGTCGCTGCTCGCCTTCCGGAAGCCCGGGATGAGCGGAAGGATGAGGAACCAGAAGACGAAGAACGACGCCATCACCTTGAGGCTTCCGCGCACGTACCACCAGTGGCGCCGGCGCGTTCGCCTCGGTGTCACGGTCTCGTCCACACTCATTTGCTAGCCGATCCAGCAAACGGGGCGAGGCATCCCACGATCCCGGCGAGTGCCGCATCGACCTTCGGCACCTGCGCAACGGCGGGGTTGAACAACGTGTCGACCAAACGCTCAAGGCACGACGGATCGGACGGCGCTGGCATTGGGTGCCACCGTACTCTCCACCCAGAAACGGCGTCGGGACTGTGTGGGCGGCCATGACACCCATCACTAATCTCGTGACGTTCGGCACACCGTTGCCTAGGATTGCGCAGTCCGGCCCAGTCCGCCGGATCCGAGGAGGAATCCCGTGTCCACACCGAACCACCTGAACTGGGCAACCGACTACGACGTGGTTGACCCGGAGTTCGTGAAGGACCCGTACCCCGTGTACGAGGAACTGCGCGGCACCTGCCCGGTTGCCCACACGGATCGCTGGGGCGGATCGTGGTTGCCCACCAAGTACGACGACGTCGTGGCGATCGCCCACGATGTCGAGCACTTCAGCTCTGCCGAGGTCGGCGTGATCCGTGCACCCGAGGGCGCGCCGGACCCGTTCCCGATGGGTCTCCCGCCGATCACCAGTGACCCGCCGGTGCACACCTGGTCGCGTCGTCTCCTGCTCCCTTGGTTCTCCCACACCAGGGTGGCCGAGTACGAGGTCATTACGCGTGAACTGTGCCGCAGCCTCATTCGGGGCTTTATCGAGGATGGCAAGGCCGACGCCGCACAGGACTACGCCCAGCAGATCCCGGTGCGCATCATCGCCAAGGTGCTCGGCGTTCCCGCCGAGATGTCGGACGACTTCACGAGCTGGGTGCGTGACGTCCTCGAGTTCGCCTACGACCCCGAGCGCCTCCAGCGCGGGCAGATCAATATTTTCACCTTTTTCATGCAGGCCCTCGAAGAGCGCAAGGCCAACCCGGGCGACGACCTCATCAGCGAGCTTGCGCACACCAAGGTGGAGGGCGAGGCCATTCCCGACGCCCACGTGCTCGGCACGGCAGCGCTCACACTCCTCGCCGGGGTGGATACCACTTGGAGCGCCATCGGTTCCGCACTGTGGCACCTCGCTACGCACCCCGCCGACCGGCAACGGCTCATCGACGACCCCGAGATCATGCCGTTCGCGCTCGAGGAACTGCTCCGCGCGTACTCGCCGGTCACCATGGCCCGCATCGTCACCGAGGACTTCGAGTACAACGGCTGCCCGATGCACAAGGGCGACAACGTGCTGCTCGCGTTCCCGGCTGCCAACCGGGACCCGGACGTGTTCCCGAACCCCGACGTGGTCGACTTCGACCGCGAGCAGAACCGCCACATCGCGTTCGGATCGGGCATCCACCGCTGCGCAGGCGCCAACCTCGCTCGCATGGAACTGCGCGTGGCCGTCGAGGAATGGCTCGCAATGATCCCCGAATTCGGCCTTACCGAGGGCGCAGAAGTCACCTGGGCCGGCGGTCAGGTGCGCGGGCCGCGCATGTGTCCGGTCACCTTCGGCGAGTAACCCCCGGGCTCCGCTACTTCTTGGACTCGGTGGGCGGCGGGGCGGCGGCTGCGAGATCGATCGCCTCCGCAACCGACCCTGCTCGTTGCGCCAGCCCACGGTGTTTGGGGCGCAACAGACCCGCCTCGCTCATCACGTCGATCTGGGCAAACATCGGGTCCCAGAACCCCTCGACGTCGAGGAAGATCGCCGGCTTGCGCAGGTAGCCGAGCTGGTTCCACGAGAGGATCTCGAAGATCTCGTCAAGTGTGCCGAACCCACCCGGCAGGGCGATGAACGCGTCGGACAGCTCGGCCATCTTGAACTTGCGGGCGTGCATCGAGTCCACGACGATCAGCTCGTTCAGCCCCCGGTGGGCCACCTCGAAGGGGATCATCGCCTCGGGGATCACCCCAATCACCTCACCACCACCGGCGAGCACGGCGTCCGCAATGATCCCCATGAGACCGACGTCACCCCCGCCGTAGACCAACCCGATCCCCCGGCTGGCCATCTCGGCGCCTAGTTCCACGGCCAGTCGCTGGAAGGTCTCGGGGCCCTTGCTCGAGCCGCAGTACACACAGATCCGCATCGACCCAGTCTGACGCCCGACGCCCTCCCCTGCGGCCATCTATGAGGCGGTCGCCGACGGAGTGTTGCGGGCGGTCTGCTCGGTAGGTTGTGGAACTATGACCGCCCACGATCTGCAGGCTGCCGTTTCCGTCATCGAGCTGGCCGAGGGGGTTGTCGGCAAGGCCGTACGGCGCCTCGCCGACCTCGGTGGACCAGACTCCCAGCAGGTGCTGGCGTACGACGTGGCTCATGCCGCCTCCGCCGTGTCCACTGCCCGGTCGATGCTCGACTACGGGGCAAAGGGCGCCGTCGAATCCGCGCTCACCTGTGCCTTTGTCGCTGATGCCGTTCACGACCTCGTGTGCAAGCTGGTCGGGCGCGAACAGCTGTGGGGCGTTGACGCGAATGCGCTCACACCGGCACACGGCTTCGTGGCCACGTACCGCGACCCGTCGTTCATCGCATCGCTTGCGGCTACACCCGGCCCACGTCATCTGGACTCCGACTTCGAGATGGTGCAGGACACGTTCCGCGCGTTCGGTGACAAGGTCATCGCCCCGCATGCCGAGCATGTGCACCGCTACAACGAGGACGTCCCCGAGAACATCATCAGCGGACTCGCCGAGATCGGCGCATTCGGCCTCTCGATCCCCGAGGAGTACGGCGGGTTCTCCACCGGCGGCGACGGCGAGTACACCGCGATGGTCATCGCCACCGAGGAACTGAGCCGCGCCAGCCTCGGCATCGGCGGCTCGCTCATTACCCGCCCCGAGATCCTCACGCGTGCGCTCGTCAAGGGCGGCACCGAGGAGCAGAAGCAGGAGTGGCTGCCCAAGCTCGCTACTGCTGAGGTGATGTGCGCCGTGGCCGTCACCGAGCCCGATTACGGCTCCGACGTTGCCGGCATCAAGGTCACGGGCACCCCGGCCGCAGGCCCCAACGGCGAGGCCGGGTACGTGATCAACGGCGTGAAGACCTGGTGCACGTTCGCCGCCCGCGCGAATGTGCTCATGCTGCTCGCCCGCACCGATCCGGACCGCACCAAGACCCACCGCGGCCTGTCGGTGTTCATCGTGCCCAAGCCGCTCGGCGATGCCCACGGCTTCCAGTTCAGCCAGCCCGGTGGCGGCAAGATGGAAGGCCGCCCGATCGACACCATCGGGTACCGCGGCATGCACTCCTACGAGATCGCTCTCGATGCCTGGTGGGTGCCCGCCGAGAACCTCATCGGCCTCGAGGACGGCATGGGCAAGGGCTTCTACTACCAGATGGAGGGATTCGAGAACGGCCGTCTGCAGACCGCTGCACGCGCCGTCGGCGTGATGCAGGCTGCGTACGAGGCTGCGCTCACCTACTCCCAGGACCGCACCGTGTTCGGCAACACCGTGGGCGACTACGAACTCACGAAGGTGAAGCTCGGCCGCATGGCATTCGTGATCCAGGCATCCCGCCAGTTCTCCTACGCCGTGGCGACGCTCATGGCGAAGGGTCAGGGCCAGATGGAGGCCTCGATGGTGAAGGCCTACGTGTGCAAGGCCGCCGAGTGGGTTACCCGTGAGGCCATGCAAATCCACGGCGGCTACGGCTACGCCGAGGAGTACAGCGTGAGCCGGCTGTTCGTCGATGCCCGCGTGCTCAGCATCTTCGAGGGTGCCGACGAGACCCTGTGCCTCAAGGTGGTTGCCCGCCGCCTCGTCGACTCGCTCGGCAAGTAACCCTCCCTCACCAAGTTCTGGGTCTACATCGGGCGACCCCTCCGCCAGAAGTAGACCGAGATCCCTGAGGGGTTAGGGCTGGCGGTGGATGCTGACGGCATAGTCCCCGCCAGCACCGTCGGCGCCAGCACCGTCGCCGCCAGCAAACGGTGCTCGCTCCCAGGTGGCGTAGCGCGCCTCCAGCACCAGGCCCGCTGCAGCGCACAGTTCGTCGTAACGCTCGACGGGATAGCCCTGCGCGTCGAGGCTGAAGCCTGCGACGAGTCGACCGCCGGGTTCGAGGTGGTGCGAAAGATTCGCGACGATCGCCCCACGGTCCTCGGGCTTGCAGAACAGCAGGATGTTGCCCGCCATCACCACGATCGGGAACGTGCGGCCGAGCTGCACGGTGGCGAGATCCGCAACGTGCCAGTCGATCTGCGGGGCCTTGCGGCGTGCACGGTCCACCATGTCCACATCGAGGTCCACGCCGACAACCTCGCGACCACGGTGTGCGAGTTCGATCGCGAGACGACCCGTGCCGCAACCCGCATCGAGCACCGCACCTGCACCGAGCGTGTCGAGGAAATCCGCCTCGCCGTGCGCCGCCTCGCCAGCGTCCACCATTCGCTGCCAGCGTGCGTCGTACTCGTCGAGGTTGATCGCGCGGCGCCACTTCACCCAGCGCGCCGACACCTCGCTGCCCGGCACACGCGCTTGCTGCTCGTCACCACCGGGCACGTTCAGGTCACACCCAGTCGAGCAGGTCGTGCAGCGACTGGATCCGCTCGTGGCCGAGGTCGTCGTACAGGCCGTACGGATCGAGGTGCAGGGGCACGAGACCGGCGGCCGCAGCGCCGGCAACGTCGTTGATGAACGAGTCTCCGATGTAGCCGATACGCGAGCCGTCGGTGATCCCCTGCGCCGCCAGAACGGCGAGCGCCGGCTCGAACACACGCGGATCGGGCTTCGCGAAACCGACCACGTGCGAGTCGCTCACCACGCTCACGGGAACCCCGGCTCCGGCACCTACCTGGCAGATGCCCTGTGTGGCAAGGATGCCCTCGATTTGTCCGCTCGCGTTGGAGACCACACCGATCGGCACTTTGCGGTTGAACAACTTCCACAGTGCAGCGACGGACTCCTCGATCCGTGCACGCCAGAGCAGCGCTGTCCACACACGGCGAAGGCGGTCCTCGACGGTGTCCGGTTCGGAATCACCGATTGCCTTGGCCCACGCACCGCGGTACACGGACCAGTCGAGGTGCTCGATGCCGTCAGCGTCCTTCGCCTTGTTCGACAGCGCGTCACGCTCGAGCGCGCTGAGCGCGTAGTAGTGCGCTCGGTGCCCGTCGAGCGAGTTGGGCCGGTGCCCCAGTGCATCACCGAGCGCGATGTGGTCGGGGACGACAAAAACGCCACCGGCGTCGAACAGCAGTGCGTCGAAGCGCTTCTGGCTCACAGTGCGTCGATCAGGAGGCGGTGCGTACGAGGCCCGCACGCTCGCCGCGGGAGATGAACTTGAGCGCCATCTTGCGGCTTGCCTCGTCGATCATCTCCTCGCCGAACATCACCGCGCCCTTGCCCTCGTCCTCGGTGGCGAAGTTGTAGGCATCGAGGATTGCGTGCGCACGGTCGAACTGTTCCTGCGTGGGCGAGAACACCTCGTTGAGGATCGCGACCTGGTCGGGGTGCAGTGCCCACTTGCCGTCGTAGCCGAGCGTGCGGGTGCGGTTGCAGTAGTCGCGGAAGCCCTCGCCGTCACGGATGTACAGGTACGGGCCGTCAATGACCTGCAGTCCGTTGGCGCGGCCGGCCATGAGGATCTTGGAGAACACGTAGTGGAAGTGGTCTCCGGGGTACTGCGGGATCTGCACGCCACCGGTGAGCACCGGCATCTCCATGCTGGCAGCGAAGTCGGCGGGCCCGAAGATGATGGTCTCGAGGCGGGGCGACGCTGCGCAGATCTCCTCGACGTTGATGAGGCCGCGTGCGGTCTCGATCTGTGCCTCGATACCGATGTGGCCAACGGGCAGGCCAGCGGCGATCTCCACCTGACGCAGGAGCATGTCGGTGGCGACGATCTGCGCCGCGGACTCCACCTTCGGGAGCATGATCTCGTCGAGACGCAGGCCGGAGTTGCCGACCACCTCGATGATGTCGTACGCCGTCCACTTCGTGGACCAGTCGTTGACGCGGACGCACATCACCTTGTCGCCCCAGTCAAGCGTGCGCAGCGCGTGGGCAATCTTGCCGCGGGCTGCTTCCTTCTCCTTCGGGGCAACAGCGTCCTCGAGATCGAGAAAGACCATGTCAGCGGGGATGCCGGGGCCCTTTCCGACCATCTTCTCCGAGGAACCGGGGATGGAGAGGCAGGAGCGGCGCGGAAGTTCACGGGAACGGGGGGACATGAGCGAGAACGCTACTCCCGGCGCCCAACCTGCGGCCAAGCCACGAGGGCGAAAACCCCGTGGTGGTCGCTCGGGTTGATGCCGGTGATCGGGTTCGGCCCGACGAGTTCACAGTGCAACACCTTGCCCGTGCCGTCCCCCGGGGCGGCCCCGGGCGCCGACGGGGCGTTGAGCGGGAAGTGGTCCCCCACGAGTACGTAGTCCACCCGCTTGGGGTGCAGGTGCAGCGCTGCAGCGAATGGATTCCCCGGGTCCCACGTGTGGCCCGGCCCACCGTCGCCCGCGACGGCCCAGGCGTCCTGGTAGTACGTGCTGCGGCCCTCCAGGCTCTGCAGCCCGGTCAGGAAGCGGATCTCGCTCGACTCGGGCGCAGCGTTGAGATCGCCGCCGAGGATCACCGGCAGGGGCGAGCCGGAATTGCGGTGCTCGCGTAGAAAGGTGTCCACCTCGAGCACCTGACGCTCGCGCCACACGCCATCGTGCTGGGCCGGGGTGAGATGGGTGGAGAACACGTCGAGACCATTGGTGCGGGCGTGGAGCACCAACCACATGCTCGGATAGCCGTCCTGCAGCAGTCGGGAGTGCTGGGCCTCGATCGGCCAACGGCTGAGCACGGCCACGCCCCAGAGCGCTCCGTCGGGCACACCGAGCACCTCCTCGGGGTACGGCGTGCCGGCGTAGGCCACATGCCACGCGGGCGGGCTGGCCCTCACCAGTTCGTCGGCCAGGATGTGGGCCGTCGATCGGCCGTCAGATCCGCTGACTACTTCCTGCAGGCAGATGACGTCCGGTTGCAGCCGGAGCACCTGTGCAACGACTTCGGCGAGGCGTTGCGGCCACGGCCCCTCCACGTTCCAGGTGTTCAGCTGCAGGACACGCAGCGCGTCGTGGGCGGACACGGCGGGTACTGCTCAGCGGCTGACGAGCTTCAGGAGTTCCGGGGCCGCCGGGCACTCGGGCACGTCGAGGTCCGCTGTGCCGGGCCTCAAACCGTCCGGTCCGACGACGTGGCTGATCGTTCCGGCGGGAACGACCTCGTCATCGAGTTCCCAGGGATCGGCGCTGTACTCGAGGCGGTTGAGGAGCGCGCTCCACAGGGGTCCCGGAAGCCTTCGCCCCTGGCCGACGACGGCCCAAACGGGGAGCTCGCTGCAGTAGGCAACGGCAGCGGCCGCACGCGATCCCGCCACGGCAAGGATCCCCCCGGGACCGGCGGCGGACGCCTCGAGCAGCACGAGGTCAGCAGCACCGACTGCCGCACCGAGCCCGGCGGGGGCCACGACCTCGGCATCGACGTCGGCCCGACGGAGTCGCTGCACGAACCCCGACCCCTCACCGAGCATGTCCACGGCGAGCACGCAGACGTCGCCTCGGCGCAAGATGGCCTCGCCCACCAGATCCGGCCAGCCGAGCACACAGACGGTGGCGTCCTGCGGAATCGCGTCGTAGAGCAGTTCCGGGGTCGGATCCTCGTCGACCTGGCGCGCGAACAGACCGAGTTCCTGGCCCGGGTCCGTTGCAGTCAGGGTTCGTGCCGCCAGCGCCCAGAGGGCCCCTGAGGTGGGATGACGCTCGAGAATCCGCCTGCAGGACACCAGGAGTCCGGTTGGGTCACCACGCAGCCCACGGAGCGCCATCGCGGTCTCCCGAACGAGACTGCGCTGGTCCACCCCGGACGATCGCGCCACGTATCTCAGCCGCTCAATCGGGTGCACTTGGGGGACACTATCGCCGCTGCGCTACCGTCTCAGCCGATGGCGACCGATCCCTCAGGCGACCTCGTGCTCACCCCGCTGCACGGAGACCCCCGCTCACTCAACGAGTGGCTCACCACCTTTCACTTCACGTCGGTGGTACTCGACCCGTACACGAACCAGTCGTCGTGGATCCTCCCGACGGCACGACGGATCCTCCATGCATTCCGTGGTGCAGCGGTCCGGGCGAACTTCCTGATGACCTGCGGCCCCGACGAGGCGCGCGAGTTCCTCGGGCCGCTCGCAGAAGAATTCCTCGTGTTCTGCGACCCCGACCGCACGGCGGTCCGTTCGCTCGGCCTCTCGTCGCTGCCCGCCTTCGTCTTCGTCCGCGGTGACGGCAAGCTCGCTGCGGTCGCCGAGGGCTGGGACCCGGCTGCGTGGCGCAAGGTGGCGCGTGAGATCGCCACCACTACTGCGTGGTCGTATCCGACGATCCCCGAGACCGGCGACCCGTCGCCGTTCGAGGGCTCACCCGCCATCGGCTGACGCGCCGGGACAACGACAGCGCAGTCGCTTGCGAACACCCGGGGCTCAACCGTCCCGGGCACCGCGATAACTTTGCCTACATGACCGGGTCCGAGAGCGGGTTCATCGAAGTACTCGATCTCGGCAACGATTACGCCCTGACCCCGGAGGTCGCAGAGATGCCCGAGTTCGAGTTCACCGAACTGCTCCCGCTCGCACACGACGACACGCCGTACCGTCTCGTCTCCACCGAGGGCGTCACCACCTTCGATACCCCCGAGGGCCGCTTCCTCCGGGTGGACGCCGAGGCGCTCACACGCATCACCGGGGAGGCGATGCGCGATATCGCGCACCTGCTGCGCCCCGGTCACCTGCAGCAGTTGCGCAACATCCTCGACGACCCCGAGGCGAGTGACAACGACCGATTCGTTGCGCTCGACCTGCTGAAGAACGCCTGCATCTCCGCAGGCGGTGTGCTCCCGATGTGCCAGGACACCGGTACCGCCATCGTGAAGGCCAAGAAGGGGCAGTTCGTGTTTACCGGTGGCGGCGACGAGTCGGCAATCGCCCGGGGCGTGTTCAACACCTACCAGACGAGCAACCTGCGCTACAGCCAGATGGCGCCGCTCGACATGTACGAGGAGAAGAACACCGGCAACAACCTTCCCGCCGAGATCAAGATCTCTGCGGTGGACGGCGACGCCTACAAGTTCCTCTTCATGGCCAAGGGTGGCGGCAGCGCCAACAAGAGCTACCTGTACCAGGAGACCAAGGCACTGCTGAACCCAAAGGCACTCGGCCCGTGGATCTTCGACAAGATCAAGACGCTCGGCACCGCGGCATGCCCGCCGTACCACCTTGCGATTGCCATCGGTGGCACGTCGGCCGAGTCCGCGCTCGAGACCGCCAAGCTCGCGAGTGCCCGCTACCTGGACTCGCTGCCCACGAAGGGTTCGGCACTCGGCAACGGCTTCCGCGATGTCGAGCTTGAGCGGGAGGTGCTGAAGCTCGCCCAGCAGACCGGCATCGGCGCACAGTTCGGCGGCAAGTACTTCTGCCACGACGTGCGCATCATCCGACTCCCCCGCCACGGCGCATCGTGCCCAGTCGCCATCGCCGTGTCGTGTTCAGCAGATCGCCAAGCGCTCGGCAAGATCACCGCAGATGGCATCTTCCTCGAGCAGCTCGAGACGGACCCGGCCCGCTTCCTCCCGGAGACGACGCACGACGAGCTTGCCGACGCCGCCGTAGTACAGATCAACCTCAACAAGCCGATGAGCGAGATCCGGGCGGAACTGTCGAAGTACCCGGTCAAGACCCGGGTGATGCTCACAGGCTCGCTCGTGGTTGCGCGCGACATCGCTCACGCCAAGATCAAGGAGCGGCTGGACTCCGGTCTCGGCATGCCGGACTACCTCGCCAACATGTGCGTGTACTACGCCGGTCCCGCCAAGACGCCCACGGGCATGGCATCGGGAGCTTTTGGGCCCACAACCGCGGGCCGCATGGACAGTTACGTGGACGAGTTCCAGGCTGCGGGTGGCTCATTCGTCATGCTCGCCAAGGGCAACCGTTCCAAGCAGGTCACCGACGCGTGCAAGAAGCACGGTGGCTTCTACCTCGGATCCATCGGCGGACCCGCAGCACGCCTTGCCCAGGACTGCATCACCAAGGTCGAGGTGCTCGAGTACCCCGAACTTGGCATGGAGGCCGTGTGGAAGATCGAGGTGAAGGACTTCCCTGCGTTCATCGTGGTGGACGACAAGGGCAACGACTTCTTCGACATGGTGAACAAGGCGCCCTCCGGTACCCCCATCACCCTCAAGTAGCCCCCCGAGAACTCGAGAGGGGCTAGGCGAAGCGGTGCGCGAGGGCCACTCGGGTCGGCTCGAGGTCGTCGGTATAGGTGATGCCCATCCACGAACCCGTGGTGCGCACCACGTCAACCGAAGCCCGTACGGTGGCGACGAGATCATTGAGCACCTCGGGAAGGCGGCACTCATCTTCCTCGTCGTGCACCTTGCCGGGGATCCACGCTTCCCAGTCGGCACGCACGAGATCGAGCACGCTCGGGTCGAACCCGAACAGGTTCATTGACGCCGATGCATCGTCGGCCAGCACACCGTTTTCAGAATGCACCAGACCGTCGGCCTCGCGTGCAATCTTCAAGTTCTCCACGCAGCGCAGCAACTCACCGCTCGCACCCACCTCGCAGATGCCGCGGCTGACGGTGCCACGATCGGAGAGCGTGTCGCCGAGGCGGTACGCCACGAGGCACGCAGCGTTCGGGCGGCGCCGGTTCGTGAGCCAGTCCGCGAGCGCGGCGATCCCGTCGACGTCGTAGTAGTCGTCCGCGTTCGCGATGCCGAACGGCCGGTCCTCGAGCAGCGACGCAGCGCTGAGCAGCGCGTGCGCAGTGCCCCACGGCTTGTCCCGCCGCGGCAGCAGGTCGTCCTGGAACGCGAGCCGCAGCGGGATGGGGCTGCGCTGCTCGATGTGCGTACGGATCTCGTCAGCGATGGAGTGGCGAACGATGGCCACCACCTCCTCGAAGCCCGCTGCAGCAGCATCGGCGATGGTGAGGTCGATGATGGCCTCACCGTTCGGACCCACCGGAGCGAGTTGTTTGAGGCCACCGTAGCGACGGCCGATTCCTGCAGCGAGCAGGACGAACGAGGGACCCACCGTCATGCCACCCTTCGCCGGATCAGACCAGCGACTTCAGCACGGCGCGGGTACGGCCGGCCTCGTCAGGATTGGACGGGAACGCTGCAGCGGCGAAGTCGGTGACCCCTGCGGAGACGAGGTCCTTGATGCGGTCCGACACCTCCGCCTCGCTGCCGACGATGGCGAGCCCGCTGGCGTCCGCGACACCCTCTTTGTCCATCATCGCCCGGTAACTGGGCAGCTGCGCGTAGATGGCGAACAGCTGGGCGGCCCGTGCCCGGGCAGCGTCTGCATCGTCGGTGACGCACACGGGGAACGAGGCCTCGACGCGGGGAGCAGGGCGTCCGGCGGCCTCGGCGGCCTCGCGCAGCGTGGGCACCGTGAACGAGCGGAGCGTTTCGGGCCCGACACACCACGTGGACGTACCGTCGGTGAGCGCACCGCACAGGCGCAGCATCTGGGCACCGAGCGCCGCTACGAGCACCGACGGCCGGGTGCCACCGATAACCGACGCCCCAGCATGCACCTTGTACGTCTCGCCATCGAACGCGACCGGCTTGCCGTCGAGCATCGGCATGAGCACGTTCAGGTACTCACGCATGTGGCGTACGGGCTTGTCGAACGAGATTCCCCACATGGACTCCACGACGATCTGGTGGCTCAACCCGATGCCGAGAGCAAGTCGGCCCCCGGTGGCGGCCTGCACCGTGAGCGCCTGCTGGGCGAGCATCATCGGGTGGCGCGGATAGGTGGGCACCACTGCCGTCCCAAGTTCGATACCGGGAACCTCGCGGCCGACGAGAGCGAGCACGGTGAGCGCGTCGAACCCGAAGATCTGGGACGACCAGAAGGTGTGGAAGCCGTCCTGGGCCGCAATCCGGGCCTCCTCGATCACGTCCTCGAGGGATCCGGTTCCGATGGCGTTACTGACGAGTCCGATGCGCATGGGCAGCACGGTATCCGGCCGGGCAGACCGGCGACTCACGCGAGCAGGACGAGTTCCAACCATCCGGCGTTGAAGTAGTCCACCTGACCGTCCGGCATGAGCAGCACCTTGGTGGGCGAGAGCGCCTCAACGAACTCGGTGTCGTGGCTCACCAGAACCATCGACCCCTTCCACTCCGTGAGGGCGTCCGCAACGGCCCGGCGCGAGCCGGGATCGAGGTTGTTGGTGGGCTCGTCGAGCAACAACAGGTTGTTCCGGCCGACCATCAGCATTGCGAGCGCGAGTTTGGTCTTCTCGCCACCGGACAGCGTGCCGGACTCCTGGAACACCTTCGGGCCGGAGAGCCCGAACATACCGAGCAGCCCACGGAGATACGTCTCGGTGACCTGCGGGCCCGAGGGGGCGTCTCTACGGATGTTGTCGAGCAGCGAAGCGTGAGGGTCGAGGTTGTCGTGCTCCTGCGCGTAATAGCCGCTGGACACCTGGTGGCCGAGGTGGAACGTGCCACTGTCGGGCTGGGTCTCGCCGGCGAGGATACGCAGAAGGCTCGTCTTGCCAGCCCCGTTGAGGCCGAGCACGAGGATGCGCTCACCCCGACCGAGGTCGAACGACACCTTCTCGAACACCTTGGGCCCGCCGTAGGACTTCGCGAGGCCCGACACGGTGAGCACAGTGGCGCCACAGGGCGGCGGATCGGGAAACTTCACGCGCATCGAGCGTGAGGCCTTGGGCCCGTCGGAGACACCCGAGGACTCGAGTCGCGTGATTCGCTTCTCGATGCTGTGCGCCATCGCGGCCTTCGTCGCCTTGGCGCCGAAACGGTCGACGATCCCCTGCAGGCGGGCGATCTCCTTCGCCTGAGCGGCGGCCATCTTGGCAAGGCGCTCCTCGTCCTTGGCACGGGCGGCGTGGTACTGGCTGTACGTGCCGCGGTACTCCACGATCTCGCCGAGCGCGTCCTCTCCGGCGCGGTCCAGGTGGATGACGCGGGTGATTGCCTCGTCGAGGAGGTCGAGGTCGTGGGAGATGACGAGCAGCGCGCCCCGGTACGACCGCAGGAAGCCCATCAACCAGTTCTTCGCGTCCACGTCGAGGTGGTTCGTTGGCTCGTCGAGCAGCAACACGTCGGAACCGGCGAACAGGATCCGGGAGAGCTCCACCCTGCGGCGCTCGCCACCGGACAGGTCCTTCACCGCGAGGTCCAGACGGTCTGCCTTCAGGCCGAGACCCGCCGCGATCGAACGCGCCTCGCTGTCGGCCGCGTACCCGCCCTTGGTGGCGAACTCCTCCTCGGCCTTGGCGAAGCGCCGTACGTTGCGGTCGTTCGGGTCCTCCTCCATTGCGATCCGAAGCTTCTCGATGCGCACGAGGTCATCGTCGACACCGCGTCCCGACAGGATGTGGGTGACGGCGGTGCGGCCGTCCATCGCGCCTGCGGTGCGCGGGTCCTGCGGCAGGTAACCGAAGCCGCCCTTCTGCACGATGTGTCCGGCGGCTGGCTCCAGCTCGCCGCCGAGCGTGCGGAACAGGCTCGTCTTGCCGGCACCGTTGCGGCCGACCAGGGCCACTTTGTCCCGGGGCATGACCGTGAACGACGCGCCCTCGAGCACGACTCGACCACCCACCTCCACCGAAAGACCCGATACCTGTAGCAAGGTGTTCGAGGCTACGGCACCGAGAGGTCAGCGATCGCGCAGGGCGTCGCGAATCTCGGTGAGTAGCCCCACTTCGGCCGAAACGGTGGGCGCCGGGGCTGACTCCTCCTTCGGTCGATGACGGCTTTGACGGCTGCGCCGTGAGGGACTCCCGTACCTGTTCAGCGCGTCACGATGATGTCGTCGAAGCGATCGACATTGCGAAGCGCCGGGAACCTCACCCACCAGAACGCGACAATCGCGAGGGTTGCGAAGCCGCCGCCGACGACTGCCCAGGACGCTCCGAGCGCCTGACCGGCCATACCGCTCTCCCAGGCCCCGAGCTCGTTCGAGCCGCCGATGAACAGGTTCTCCACCGCGAGCACCCGGCCGCGCATGTCGTCCGGAGTTGCGAGGGGCACGATCGTCCCACGGATGAACACACTCACCATGTCCGCCCCCATGAGCACCACCATCGCGACGAACGCCACCCAGTACTGGCGCGTCGCGCCGAGCAGGATGGTGCCGAGACCGAAGATGGCCACCGCGATGAGCAGTTTGCGTCCGAGGTACCGGCTGAGCGGTTTCCACGCGAGCATGATCGCCACGGCGGCGGCCCCGATGCCACCGGCCGCGCGCAGGAAGCCGAGGCCGATGGCCCCCACCCCGAGCCGTTTCTCGGCGATAGCCGGCAGCAGCGCAACCGCCCCGCCGAACAGCACGGCAAACAGGTCGAGGGCTATCGCGCCGAGCAGCAGCGGGGTTTGGCGCACGAAGCGGAACCCGGCGACGGCCGCCTGGAACGTGGGGCGGTCCTTGCGGATCTCCTGCGGGCGGCGGAAGCGCACGAATGTGCAACAGATCGCCGCACCGGTGCACATCACCGCCGCCCCGATGAAGGGCCAACTCGGTCCGATTGCGTAGAAGATGCCGCCGACCACCGGGCCGATGATGGACGCCGCCTGCCACGCAGTGGACGACAGGGCAGCCACCCGCGGCAGGGAGCCGTCCGGGGCCACGTTCACGGGCATCGCGCGGGTTGCGGGCACGGCGAACGCCCTGCAGGT
>CAMDBM010000001.1:0-157720 GCA_945889085.1 Ferrithrix thermotolerans DSM 19514 | reverse complement strand
AACCGGCACTGTGGCTGTACGGCGGCTACCTCGGGGGTTCGATGGAGGAGGGGCGGACGGCAGTACCCGCAGGGAACCCCTTCCTCGACCAGTTCGCCCGCTACTTCCCCGACCTCCGCGCACGATCTGTCGGTGGTGGACACTTCCTCGGCGAGGAGTGTGCGGGCTACGTCAACGACTGCCTGCTGAGGTTCCTCTCTGGGGCGCTCTAGGCGCGCGGCCAGATCACCTTGCCGTCGGCGTTGTAGATGCCCGCGAGGACGCTCGGGTCGACGAGGCCATCAGTGGATGGTGTCCCACCCTCGGTGAACACGCCGGCCTTTGCGTAGGCGTCAATCTCGGCCTGCAGGCCAGCGACGTCGGGCATTCCGAACGGGGTGCCCTGTGGCGTCAGGCTCTTGATGAGCGCCGACTCGGTCTGCCAGCGGAACTTCTCGCCGTCAGGTGACAGGAAATTCGGGTTCCCGCCAGCGGTGATGGCGTCGACACAGATCTGTGCGGCACCGTCGGGATCGGCCAACGCATCGGCGAGACCCAACATCACCGCACGCATGAAGTCCTGCGCAGCCGTCGGGTGGGCGGCGAGGAACTCCTTGTTCGTGTAGATGAGGCCGAAGGATCCAGGGATCTGCTCGGCGGTGGGATCGAACGTGTTGAATTTGATGCCCGCGGCCTGCAACTGGCCGGGCTCGTTGGACTTCCAGCCGGGGAACGCGACGATGCTCGGCAGAGCGATGTGCACCTTCGGGTCGAAGCCGTCGATGAGCACCGTCTTGTAATCGGTTCCCTCCACGAGGCTGTGGCTCGCGAGGAGCGCCTTGATCGAGGAAGGCAACTTGCCCTTCACGCCGATCGTGGTGCCCTTGAGGTCCTCGTACTTGGTGACCTTGTCGGCCTTGCCGATGAGCACGTCGATCGCCGTGCGGCCATCGACGCTCATCCCGACGAGGCTGGCGCCGTTCGCAGCCGAGAACTCGGCGAGTTCGGTGAAGGAACCGGAGGACGAGAACTGCGCCTTGTTGCCCGCGACGAGCGGGTAGTTCGCAGTAGAGAACGAGGGCTTCAGATCGACCTTCAGGCACATCTTGTCGAAGTAGCCCTTGTTCTGGGCCACGACGACCTCGACGATGGATGCCGCAGCAGCGAAGTCGAACCCGGTCAGGTAGGTGATGGTGCCGGCATCCTTGTTCGCCTGACAGCGCTCGCCGCTGATACCGGACTCGCTGACGCCAGCGGGCTCGGTTGTCGGGGTGGCTTCGGTGGTCGGCGTCGCCGTGGAATCGGTGGCCGCGGTGGTGGGCGAGGACGACTTGCTGCCGCACCCTGCCGCGCCGAGCGCGACCGAAACAGCGAGGACGATCGTCATCGTGCGCTGATGAGCCATGGGAAACCTCCGTGAACGTGGGAAAAAACTGGTACTCACTGCGCCGGGAGGTGTATCCCGGTCGGGCTCAGCGCCGCATCGCGCGGAACAGCGACAGCACATTGGTTGCCCCGAAGCCCACGCGGTGTCCGGTGCGGGATAGAAACCCGAACTGGACCCCGGTCGCCTCGTCGTGGACGGTGAAGAACTGTTCGTGCCCCTGGGCATCAACGACGACCTCGGTGAGGAGCGGTGCGTCGAGCGCGTCGAGTGCCGCACGCGCATAGCCGGCGTTGAGCACCTCGATGCTGATGTGCTGTACCCCTGCGCCGTACTCGTCGAGGTACGCGGCCACCTCCGGCCCGGCATCCCGGCTGACGAGCACGATGTGCACGCCACCGGCGGCGACGGCGGCCATGCCGGTGCCGGTCTCGGCCATGGCCTCGTCATGGAAGCCGAGCCGGTCGACGAGGGCTGAGCGCGCTGCCTCGAGGTTCTCCACCGCGACGACGATGTGGTCGATGCGGCTCGCTACCGTGTCGAGGCCGCTGCGGTCCCCCGTCACTGCCTCTTTCGTGGGGGCGGGCTCCGGCCGAGACCGTGCAACCTCGATGCGGTGCGTCTCGGTCAGCAGGACCCTCACGATCTGCTCCGCGAAATCCGGGTCGACGCCGGCGTCGATGGCCCACTGGCGTCGGGTGTCGATGACCGTACGCACGCGCGCAGGTTGGATGATCGGGGTGTCATCCTGCTCCTTGAGATGGGCAACCTCGTGACACACCTCGAGCCGTGCGGCAAGGATGCGTACGAGTTCCTGATCAAGTTCGTCGATGCGGGATCGGAGATCTGCCAAGGTCGTCATCGTTCTTGACGGTAGCCGCCGGTGGTGCCGCCGGGGCTAGGTGACGCCCCTCAGGCTGCCGGGCGGCGTTCGGAGGCATGCCAGTGGAGCACCCGGGAGCGGAGGGTGGCGAGAGCGAGCATGCCGACCACGCCGAGGGCCGCCATGCAGAACACAACGGCCCAGACCCCGTTCGCGTTGTTGAACGAGGCGTAGCGCTTGCCCCACGCGCCGAGGCCGCGAGTGACGAGCGCGTACCCCTCCACGAGATAGGCGATGACGAGGGAGAGACCGATGTTCCAGCGAGCCGCGGTGAACAGTGACGGCAGTGCTGCGGGCAGTCGCAGCCGCCAGAGGACCTCCCAGCGGCTCGCGTCGACGGACCGGAGCAGCTCCCGGGATGCGGAGTCGGCCGAGCGCATCCCGTCAGCCGCGGCGATTACGAACGCGGGCAGGCATGCCAGTGCAATGACGAACTCGATGGGCCTCCATCCGGCGCCGAGCCAGAGGACAGCCGACGGTGCGTACGTGGCGAACGGTGTGACCATGACGAGCACGAGGACCGGGGTCGACGCTGCGTCGAGGATGTTGCTCGCCGCCATTGCGGCTCCCCAAAGAACGGCGATCACGAGGGCGATGAGGAAGCCCACGAGCGCCTCCCTGCCGGTGGTCAGTGCCTGTGTCCAGTAGAAGCGTGGTGCCTCCCAGATGTCGTGGAGAGCCTGGCTGGGGGCGCGCAGCACGAAGGGCCGGATGTGGAGCGACCTGACCAGCAGTTCCCACAGGCCGAAGAACACCGCGAGCCCGATGAGGCCAGCGAGGGCCCGTTCACTGCCGCGGAGCGGTCGGCGGTTCATCGTCCGGCCCCATCCCGCAGCGCTGTCCGCAACTGCGTCTCGACGGCGAAGAACGCGGCGTCCTCCTCGAGCCCGGACCGTCGAGGCCTCGGTAGGCCCACGGGCACGATCGAGTGGATCCTCCCGGGTCGGGGGGTCATGACCACGACCCGGTCCGACACGAAAGCAGCCTCGGCGATCGAGTGGGTGACGAACAGCACCGTCGCCCGCGTGCGCTCACAGAGCGAAACGAGGAGGTGTCGCATGTCCTCGCGGGTCATCTCGTCGAGCGCGGCGAAGGGTTCGTCCATCAGCAGCAGCGGGGCATCGAGGGCAAAGGCCCGCACGAGCGCCACGCGTTGTTGCATCCCGCCGGAGAGTTCGTGTGGGTACGCGTCAGCGAAGGCGTCGAGGCCGACCTCACGGAGCAGTTCGTCCACGTCGGTCCGCAAGGTTGTCGCCGTCGCGGATCGGTTGACGTCGAGCAGGAGACGGGCATTTGCCCGCACCGTCCGCCAGGCGAGCAAGCCGGGCGACTGTGGCACGAGACCGACCCGCTTGGCCCGACGGGCGGCAGCCGGGGGGAGTCCGTCGACGAGGACCGAACCCTCCGAGGCCGGTTCGAGGCCGCCGACAATGCGCAGCAGTGTGGTCTTGCCGCAGCCCGACGGCCCGAGCAGGGTGACCACCTCCCCGGACTCCACCGTCAGGTTGACCGGGGCGAGCGCCTCGACGGGACCGAACCGTTTGGTGAGGCCCGCAATACTGACTGCGGTCATATCGGCGGGGGTCCCATGGTGTCCCGCATGCTAATTACCGGTTGGGCGTCCCCGCCCGGCCGGCCGGGGGGTACCCTACCCCGGAGCCATATCGGCGCTGGTCAGGGCAGGCAAGGATCGGCCTGCGGCACCGGTTTGCAGCCCCACCCCGCCCACTTTGGGTGGGCGCGGTGGTATCTTGATCGGGTCCGAAGCGGCCAACCCTGCTCCGTGATGCCGATGAGACATCCGTCTCCGGCGCCCCTCCCTCCAGGAAGGCCTCATCATGACCATGCCCGACAAGCAAGCAGTCATCGGCGCCAACAAGCTCCACGGCACCGACACCGGTTCCCCCGAGGTGCAGATTGCGCTGCTCAGTGCGCGCATCAACCAGCTCACGGACCACTTGAAGTCCCACAAGAAGGATCACCACACTCGTCGTGGTCTGCTCATGCTCGTCGGTCGCCGGCGCCGCATGCTCGACTACGTGAAGGCCAACGACATTGCGCGTTACCGCGCAATCGTGGCCAAGCTTGGCCTGCGTCACTGAAGTAGGCCTGACCGGTGGGTATGCGCCACTTCGGCGCCGCAACCTGCTGAAGTACCGGGGTCAGCGCCGTCCGGCGCAGACCTCACCAATCAACACACCGGAGCGGTTCGTCCGGTTGTCAGTCGCCAGTCCTCCGTTCGCCGCCTCGGCGATCGTGGAGGCTTGCCGACTGGGAACCGGGGCGCTCCACCAAACACATAAAGGAGCATGGAATGGCTGACGCCATCCGCGTGTCGGGTCCCGTTGGGGGCACCGACAAGACCCTGTCGTACGAGACCGGAAAGCTGGCTCTGCAGTCCCAGGGGGCCGTGGTGGCCTCCATTGGGCGCACCACGGTGCTTGCGACTGCAAACGCCGCAAAGGACGTCCGTGACGGCATCGATTTCTTCCCGTTGACGGTCGACGTCGAAGAGCGTGCGTATGCCGCGGGCAAGATCCCCGGCTCGTTCTTTCGCCGTGAGGGTCGTCCCACCGAGGACGCAATCCTCACCTGCCGCCTCACTGACCGCCCGCTGCGCCCGGCCTTCCCCGCCGGCTATCGCAACGAGACCCAAGTGGTCATCACGGTGCTCGGTGCCGATCAGACGAACCCGCACGACATCCTGTCCATCAACGCCGCATCCGCGTCGTTCATGATCAGCGGCATCCCGTTCGACGGCCCCATCGGTGCCGTGCGTCTGGCCTACAGCCAGTCCGGCGAGTGGATCCCGCACCCCACGTTCGAGGAGGGTGACGACTCCACATTCGAGCTCGTCGTCGCAGGCCGCGAACTGGACAACGGCGACGTCGCCATCATGATGGTGGAGGCAGGCGGTACAGAGAAGTCGTACTCGTACTACGAGAACGGCGCACCGAAGGTGACCGAAGAGGTCATCGCCGGCGGCCTCGAGGCCTCGAAGCGCTGGATCAAGGAATCGATCGCGCTGCAGAAGCAGCTCGTTGCAGCAGTCATTGCTGCGAAGGGTTCGATCACGCCGCTGTCCTACAAGCCGGTTCTCGACTACGGCGACGACGTCGGTGCCGGCGTCAGCCGTGTGGTCGGCGACAAGATCGCCAAGGCGATCACCATCTCGCTCAAGTCCGAGCGCAATGCCGCTACCGACGCCGCTGCAGCCGAGGCTGTTGCCTCGCTGGCCGGTACGAAGGACGCACCGGGCGAGTTCGCCGGCCGCGAGAAGGAGATCAAGGAAGCCGTTCGCAGCCTCACCAAGCAGCTCGTCCGCAAGCGCGTGGTGGAGGAAGGTGTTCGCATCGACGGCCGCGGTCCCACGGACCTCCGTCCGGTCTCGGCCGAGATCGGTGTACTCGACACGGCGCACGGCTCTGGCCTGTTCCAGCGCGGCGAGACCCAGGTGCTCAACGTCACCACACTCGCCATGCCGCGCATGAACCAGCTGCTCGACACGCTCACGCCCGAGAAGCAGAAGCGCTACATGCACCACTACAACATGGCCCCGTGGGCAAACGGCGAGACCGGCCGCGTCGGTTCGCCCAAGCGCCGCGAGATCGGTCACGGTGCGCTCGCGGAGCGTGCGCTGCTCCCCGTGGTCCCGAGCCAGGAGGAGTTCGCCTACACGCTGCGCCTCGTGTCCGAGGTGCTCGCCTCAAACGGTTCCACCTCAATGGCCTCAGTCTGCTCGAGCAGCCTGTCGCTCATGGACGCCGGAGTGCCGATCAAGGCGCCGGTGGCCGGCATTGCCATGGGGCTTATCTATGCCGAGGGCAAGTACACGACGCTCACTGACATCCTCGGTGCAGAGGACGCATTCGGCGACATGGACTTCAAGGTTGCCGGAACGGCTGATTTCGTCACCGCCCTGCAGCTCGACACCAAGATCGAGGGCATTCCCGCCGACGTGCTTGCCGCTGCCCTGCAGCAGGCGAAGGATGCACGTCTCGCGATCCTCGCCGTGATGAACAAGGCCATTGCCGCACCGCGTTCGTCGGTTCGGGACACTGCGCCGAAGATCGTCAACTTCACCATCCCGCTCGACAAGGTGGGCGAGGTGATCGGGCCGAAGGGCAAGGTCATCAACACCATCCAGCAGGAGACCGGTGCGGATATCGCCATCGACGACGACGGCGTGTTCGGCATCGTCACTATCGGTTCCACCGACAGCGACAAGGTGGAGGCAGCCCGCGAGCGCATCCTCATGATCGTTGATCCGCCCAAGGCAGAGGTGGGCGCCACCTATGCAGGTCGGGTTGTCAACATCACCAAGTTCGGTGCGTTCGTCAACATCCTCCCGGGCCGTGATGGCCTCGTGCACATCTCCAAGCTCGGCGGCGGCAAGCGCATCAGCCAGGTGGAGGACGTGCTCAGCCTCGGTCAGGAGATCCAGGTGGTCGTGGACGAGATCGACGAAAAGGGCAAGGTTTCCCTGAGCCCGGTCGGCCTCGAGATCCCCGACTCCGCTGTCTCCAGCGGCGGTGGCGGTGGCGGCGCTAGTGGCGGCGGTGCAGCCCGTGGCGTGTCGTTCGAGGATTCCTTCGAC
Organism: Ferrithrix thermotolerans DSM 19514; assembly: GCA_945889085.1. Taxonomy (GTDB): domain Bacteria; phylum Actinomycetota; class Acidimicrobiia; order Acidimicrobiales; family Ilumatobacteraceae; genus WLJO01. The sequence continues at coordinate 150,877 of CAMDBM010000001.1, read as the reverse complement.
AGCGAAGCGCGTGAGATTTTCGGTGACCTCGGTCCGGCTGGCGAGGCCTCCGGTGCGGATCGTGGTGGAGACCGTGGCGGCGATCGCGGTGGAGACCGCGGCGGTCGCAGCGGCGGCGGGGACCGTGGTCGGCGCCATCGCTGATCCCGCAATCTCTCTCACCACACTCTCGAGTGGGCTCCGGATCGTGTCTGAACACGTCCCCGGAGCCCTCTCCGTTTCTGCCGGTGTGTGGGTAGGGGTCGGGGCACGCGACGAGCCACAGACGATCTGTGGTGTGTCGCACTTCCTCGAGCACCTGCTGTTCAAGGGGACCCACCGTCGAAGTGCCCGCGAGATCGCGACCACCGTGGACCGCGTGGGCGGCGACATGAACGCGTTCACCGCGAAGGAATTCACTGCCTATGTGTGCCGTGTGCCCGCAGCGCATGTGGAGCTGTCGCTCGACGTGCTCGGTGATGTCATCTCCATGCCGGCGCTGCGCGATGCCGACGTGGAGAGCGAGCGCCAGGTGATCCTCGAGGAACTGGCGATGGACGAGGACACACCCGACGACACCGCGTACCGCCTGTTCAGCGCGGCGTTGTTCCCGCAGCACCCGCTCGGTCGGGAGACTGCGGGCGAGGTCGACACGGTCCGCTCCATCAAGCCGGACAACGTTCGCGATTTTTTCGGCCTGAACTACCGGGCCGGCAACATGGTGCTGGCCCTCGCAGGTCCGGTTGGCCACGCAGACGTCGTTGCGTTTGCGGAACAACATTTCGGTGCGCTCAGTGCCGGAAAGGCCGAGTTCGAGCGCGAGCGGCCCTCTGACACGGTGGAGGCGGTTGCGGGGGAGCAGCGGGACTGCGAGCAGGTGCACCTCCTTGTCGGGTGCCGGGCGCTTGAGCGCACTGACCCCGGCCGCGAGGCGCTCGACATGGTGATGCATGCCCTCGGGGGTGGGCCGTCGAGCCGGCTCTTCCAGACGATCCGCGAGGAGCGGGGCCTCACGTACAGCACCTACGCAAGCGCATCCGCGTACGCGGACGCAGGGCTCGTCGGTGCCTATGCCGCGACGAATCCGGAGACTGTCGCCGAGGTGCTCGGGTTACTCGAGGCCGAGATCAACGCAGTCATCCGGGATGGCATCACCGACGACGAACTGGCGATCGCCAAGGGGTATCTCACGGGAGCCTTCGCAATGGGGTTCGAGGGAACCGGTTCGCGGTCCGAACGTCTTGGTTCGTCGTTGACGAACTACGGGCACATCCGCCCGGTGGACGAGCAGGTTGCCCGGTGGCAGGCGGTCTCGCTCGCCGATACGCGCAGCGTGATCGAGCAGGTGTTCGCGAATCCACGTGTGCGGTGTGCCGTCGGCCCTGTCGACCTGAAGTCCCTCCTCGCCTGACCGTCGCTTTCTGTACCGAGAACGATGGCTAGGGTTTCGGCCATGAGCATCAGGGTCGGGGTTGTGGGCGCGGGCGGCAAGATGGGCACGGCCGTGTGTGCTGCAGTGGCCGCGGATCCGGCGCTGTTGCTCGTCGCCGCCGTCGACCCGTTCGCGAAGGGCGAGGAGCGCTCCGGGACCGTCGTGAGCGATTCGTTGGGAGCGCTCACCGATGGAGGCGCTCAGGTCGTTGTCGACTTCACCGTTGCAGCCGCCGGGCGCGAGACGCTCCCGTGGCTCGCTGCGCACGGGATGCACGCAGTCGTTGGCACCACCGGCTTCTCAGACACGGATCTTGCCGGGTTCCGTTCGGCGTTCACCACCAGCAACTGCCTCATTGCTGCAAACTTCGCGATCGGTGCGGTGCTCATGATGCGCTTCGCGGAACTGGCGGCGCCGTTCTTCGAGACCGCCGAGATCATCGAACTGCACCACGACGCGAAGGCCGACGCTCCGTCGGGCACCGCCGTTGCCACAGCCGGCCGAATGGCGGCTGCGCGCACGGAGCCGTGGGCACCGGACCCGACGCAGCACGAGGTGTACCCCGGGGCACGCGGGGGTGAGGGCCCTACTGGTATCCGTGTTCACGCGGTGCGCATGCGCGGCATGATCGCCTCGCAGGAAGTCATCCTCGGCACCACCGGGCAGACCCTCACAGTCCGCCACGACACGTTCGACCGGGCAAGCTTCATGCCGGGGGTGGTTCTCGCGTGCAAGCGCATCAGCGGGTGGGGCGAGCGCTTCACGCTCGGCCTCGAGCCGGTCCTCGGGCTGTAGGACCGTCAGGCGTCGTTGCGGGGCTCGTCCTGCGTGACGACGGTCTCTGCAGCACGCTCGACGGCGCGCGTACGCCGGTATGACTGCGCCAGGGTGATGGCGAGGAACCCGCCGATCAGCCACCACTGGTATTTGCCGATCCACTTGAGCGCGTCCTTGAGCTCGGACTCCCAGTGGTTCGCTGCCAGCCACACCCACCACAGACGCAGTGCCGTGCCGATGACGAGCATCGAGAAGAAGGGGCGCGGTGCCATGCGCCTGTGCCCGACGAGTGCGCACACGATGTTGGAGCCCGGCATGACGAGCACGAACAGCCAGCCGACGCGATCGGTGGCCCGCTCGAGCCAACGCAGCGTGGCTGGGCGCTGGTTCCCGAGCTGACGGTCGAGCCAGGCAAACCCTCGTCCGCCGTACCAGCGTCCGAGGAGGTAGCAGACGGATCCGGCAAGGAAGAGCCGGACGAAGCCGATGGCCGCATAGGCGGGCGTCGGGATGCCTGCAGGAACGGCAAAGAGCAGATGCCGGATGCGCGACGAGCCGGCAAGGAGGAGTTCGGGGCTCCGCTTGACCAGCCGTGGGGCGGTGACGGAGGCGATGTTTGCCGCCGCGTAGAGAGCGACGTAGACCAGGACAAGCGCCTGGAGACGGGGGTCCCGGCTCCGGGTTTCGACAGCAGCGTCACTCACGATCATTGGACACTAACGTCTGGCACGGGAATCCGGGGCCAGCCCGGAGGGGAACGGGCCGGTCGGGTTGACCGCCACACACGAGGAGTATGTGCGTATGTACAGCACCATGCAGGACTATCCGCTGACGATCGTCCACCTGTTCGAACGGGCGGAGACGTACCACCGCGAAAAGACCATCGTGACAGCTACGGCAACGGGACGCGAGCGCACCAACTACGGCGCATGGGCCGAGCGCACACGCCGCCTCGGTGGGGTGCTCGACGCCCTCGGTATCTCGTCGATGGGGCGCGTTGCCACGTTCGGCTGGAACACCGCCCGCCACCTCGAGCTGTATTTCGCCGCTCCCTGCACCGGTCGGGTGCTGCACACCCTGAACATCCGTCTCTTCCCGGAGCAGGTCACGTACATCGTCAACCATGCAGAGGACGAGGTGATCTTCGTCGACCGTTCCCTGCTTGCCCTGCTCCAGCCGCTGCTCAAGACATTCACCACCGTCAAGCACCTCGTGTTGATGGACGACGGCAAGGGCGAGGTTCCCGAGGATCTCAACGGGATCCCCCTCCACGACTACGAGGATCTGCTGGCGGCCGCGAAGCCGGTGGCGTTCAACGTCACCGACGAACGGCGTGCCGCGTCGATGTGCTACACGAGCGGAACGACCGGCAACCCCAAGGGTGTGGTGTACAGCCACCGGTCGACGTTCCTGCACACGATGGCGACGATGTTCGCCGACGGTGTGGGCGTGAGGGAGTCCGATGTGATCCTCCCGGTCGTGCCGATGTTCCATGCGAACGCCTGGGGGCTCGCCCACTCGGCTGTAGCGGCGGGTACCGGTCTGGTCATGCCCGGCCCCGACCTCTCCGGACCGGCCGTTGCAGACCTCATCGTCGACGAGAAGGTCACGATTGCTGCCGGCGTGCCGACCATCTGGCAGGCCGTGCTCCCGGAGATGAAGGGCCGCCCGCACGTGCTGCGTGCTATTCCCTGCGGCGGTTCCGCCGTTCCGCGTGCGCTCTCGGAGGGCTTCCGCACCCAGCTCGGGGTACCGCTGCTCCAGGCGTGGGGCATGACGGAGACCTCGCCGGTTGCCGCAGTGTCGACCATCCTCGGCTCCGAGGCCGGGCTTCCCGAGGAGGCCAAGGCGGATCTTCGCAAAATGGTCGGGCGCACCCTGTTCGGTGTAGAGGGTCGCGTGGTCGAGCCGGGAACCACCACACCGCTGCCGTGGGACGGCGAGACGAGTGGGGAGCTGCAGTGCGCCGGCCCGTGGGTGACGGGTACGTACTACAGCGACGAGCGCGCTGCTGAGAGTTTCACCGACGACGGTTGGCTCCGCACCGGCGACGTGGCGACCGTGGATCCCTATGGACGTATTCGCCTCGTGGACCGCACGAAGGACCTCATCAAGTCCGGCGGTGAGTGGATCTCGTCAGTGGAGATCGAGAACGAACTAATGGCGCACCCGAAGGTGAAGGAGGCCGCCGTCATCGGCTGTGTGCACCCCAAGTGGGGGGAGCGTCCGCTCGCGTGTGTCGTCATGAAGCCCGGCGAGACGATGACCAAGGACGAGGTCCTCGACCACCTGCGCCCCTCGCTCGCAAAGTGGCAGTTGCCGGAGGATGTGGTGTTCATCGACGAGGTGCCCAAGACGAGCGTGGGCAAGTTCTCGAAGAAGACCCTGCGCGAGCGGTTCGCGGACTATCAGTTCCCCGGTACCTGACAGCGCTCGTCGTCAGCCGAGGTCGATCACGCGCTGAAGGAATGCCCGCGTGCGTTCCTCCGTCGGTGCCGTGAACAGTCGCTCGGGTGGCCCTTGCTCGAGAATACGTCCGGCGTGGAGGAAGCACACGCGGTCCGAGATCTCGCGGGCGAATTCCATTTCGTGCGTTGCGATGAGCATCGTCATCCCCTGGGTCCGTAGTTCTCGCACGAGATCGAGCACCTCCCCCACCAGTTCCGGGTCGAGTGCCGACGTGATCTCGTCGAGCAGCATGATCTCGGGCTGCATCGCTAGCGCACGGACAATCGCGACGCGCTGTTGCTGCCCCCCGGAGAGGCGGTCCGGGTACTCCTCGGCCTTGTCCGCGAGGCCGATCCGTCCCAGCAGATCCCGCGCCAGCGTGTCGGCCTCCCTGGAGGACTGACCCAGCACCTTGCGGGGCCCGAGGGTCACGTTCCGCAGGACCGTCATGTGAGGGAACAGGTTGAAGCTCTGGAACACCATGCCGATGCGCCGCCTGATCGGGTCCGCATCGAGGCCGGGCTCGGCGACGTCCACACCGTCCAGCTCAATCACGCCATCGTCGGTGGGCTCGAGCAGATTGATGCAGCGGAGCAGGGTCGACTTCCCCGAACCAGAGGAACCGATCAGCGAGATCACCTCGCCTCGAGCGACGTCGAGGTCCACGTGGTCGAGCACCAGTTTGGTGCCGAACCGCTTGACGACCCCGTGGAGGCGCAGCTTGGGGTCGGTCATCGCACGGCCGTTCCCTGCATGCGGCGTCGCTCACGCGCCAACAGGTGATCGGTGAGTCGCGTCAACGGGATCGAGACGCAGAGGAAGAGGATCGCGGCCCCGATGTACGGGGTGAAGTTGTAGAACTTCGCCTTCGAGATGCCGGCCTGGCGCAGGACCTCGATGGGGCCGACGATGCTGACGAGCGCCACGTCTTTCTGCAGGCTCACCATGTCGTTCATGAGCGCGGGGACCACTCGCCGCACGGCCTGGGGCAACACGATGTGCACCATGGTCTGGCGGGACGACAGGCCCAGCGAGCGGGCCGCCGCACGCTGGCTCTCATGGACGCTCTCGATCCCAGCACGGAACACCTCGGCCACGTAGGCGGAATAGGCGACCACGAGTGCCACACCCGCCCACACGACGGCTTTGCCCCACGTGCGGTTCTGGATGAGCCCGGGGACGCCGAACCCGATGATTGTGATCCAGAGGATCATCGGCACGCCGCGCATGACGTCGGTGTACAGGGTCGCGAAGAGCCTGAGTGGGTACAGCGCGGGCGAGCGCACGTTCCGCGCAAAGGCAATCAGTAGACCGAGCGCGAGGATGCACGGCGTGCAGATCAGGAAGATCTGGATGTCGTACCAGAAGCGGCCGGGAAGCTTCGGGAACGTCTCCCGGAACGTGTTGCCGTCGAGGAATGACGCGCGGACCCTGTCCCATCCGGGGATCATCGGTACGAGCAGCACGAGCAGCGCGATCGCGACAACTGTGCTCACCGTGGCGATCACGGTGCTGCGTCGTCGCTGATGCGTCTCGAACTGTTGACGTCGTGAGATCCCCGAGGGGTTCATCGTGTGGTCCCCCCGGGGCGTGCGCAGCGTCAGTCGCGGCTGATGACGGCGATGCCGTTGGCGCCCTTGAGCCACTCGGTCTCGATCGTGTCGAGCTCACCATTGGCACGCAGGTTCGCCAGGGCAAGGTTCACGCAGGGAACGAGGGCGCTGTCCTTGGCGAACAACATCCCGAGTTCGTCACCCTTCTCGCCCTCTTGGCGAACGAACTGTCCGACCACGGTTCCGTTGGTCAACTCCCCGTACGCGATCGCGCCCGAGGTCGGCAGATCCACCAGGATCCCGTCGAGTTGCTTGGACTCAAGCGCCGTCTTGGCGCCTGTGTTGTCGTCGAAGGCCTGTGCCCCGGTTGTCGGCTTGATGACGTCAGTGATGAAGTCGAGGCTCGTGGTACCCACGGCAGCACCGAGCTTGGCCTCCTTCAGGTCGCTCAGCTTGGTGGCAGTGGCGAACTTGGAGTCGGCGAACATCACGAGGGCCTGGTTGGTCACGTAGTACGGATCGCTGAAGGAGACGACCTTGGCACGCTCGGCGGTGATGGAGTACTGCTGGAGGTTGAAGTCAAAGGTCTTCGGCCCCGGGGCGATTACCTCGTCGAAGCCGGTGCGGACCCAGGTGACGGCTTCCTTGGCGAAGCCCAGTTGGGCGGCAACGGCGTAGGCAACCGCCGCCTCGTATCCCAGGCCTGTCTCGGGCTTGTCGTCGACCACCCACGGTCCGAAGGCCGGGTTCCCGGTGGCAACGGTGAGCGTTCCGGCGGTGACCGTGGTTGCGTCCTTGGCGCACTCTGCGGGCGATGCCGCAGCAGCAACCGTGGTCTCACTTGGCGCTGCAGTGGTGGTGGGCTCGGCGGATTGCTTGGATCCGCAGGCTGCGAGACCGATGGCGAAGAGGCCGGCGGTGCCGACGGCGAGGAGACGACGTGAGGAGATGGGATTCATGCAGGTCAACGTAGCAGCGGGTGCACTTCCTTGACGGTGAGACGGAATACGTTCTACTGTCTCACCGTGCCTGAACTTGGTCCGGGGGACCCCAAGCAGCTCAATGACCGCATTCTCGATGCGGCGCGTGCGTGCTGTGATCGATGGGGCATCCAGAAGGTGACCGTTGACGACATCGCAGCCGAGGCCGGCGTGTCCCGGGCAACGCTGTACCGGGTGTTCCCCGGCGGCCGCGAGGTGCTCTTTGAGGCGCTGCGTGAACGTGAGATCCGTTCGTTCCTCGCCGAGCTCGACGTGCGCGTTGCGGAAGCCAGCACGCTGGAGGATCTCGTGGTTGGGATCATCATCCACGCTCTCGGACAGCTCCGCTCGGATATCCACCTCCAGCTCATGATGGCGTCCGAGCCGGGCGAGGTTGCCCTCACGCTCGGCGTGGAGAGCCTGCCGAACATCGTGCTGCTCGCAACCACCGTTCTCGGCCCGCGCCTCACGAGGTTCCTCGCCCCGACTGCCGCTGCCGAGCTTGCCGAATGGGTGAGCCGTGTCGTGGTCTCCTACTTCCTCGCGCCGTCCCCACTCGTCGATCTCTCGGACCCGGTGCAGGCTGCAGCGTTCACGCGCCGCTTCGTGCTGCCGGCGTTCCTCGTCCCGTCCATCTGACCGCCAACCGTCAAACGATCCCGTACAGAAGGTTCACCATGTCCACCACCGAAGACATCATTGGCCGCGCCGACCTGAACGACATTGAGGCCATCCTCGGCATCTCCAACACCGACGTTGACGAGGTCGAGCACATCGTCAAGGACAACTCCGACGCCATCTTCACGTGGGACTATTCGTTGAAGCGCCCGGCACTGCGACGGCTCTACGAGAAGGCCAAGACCGGCCAGTGGAACGGCACCACCGACCTCGCCTGGGACACCGATGTCGACCTCGAGGCCACCATCGCCGCCGATCAGGCAACGCTCGGCTTGGGTGTGGACCCCAAGGTGTTCATTGGGACCCCGGTGGAGAAGTGGGGGCCCAAGGAGTGGATGGAATTCGGCATGGAGAGCCGTCGGTGGACACTCAGCCAGTTCCTCCACGGCGAGCAGGGCGCGCTCATTTGCACGGCCAAGATCACCGAGACCGTTCCCTGGTACGACGCGAAGCTGTACGCCGCGACTCAGGTGGTCGACGAGGCACGCCACGTCGAGGTGTTCGCCCGCTATATCGACGAAAAGCTCGGCGGCGGCTATCAGGTGAACGCCCACCTCCGGATGCTCCTCGACGACATCGTGAACGACAGCCGCTGGGACATGACGTACCTCGGGATGCAGGTGATGGTGGAGGGGCTCGCGCTCGCAGCCTTCGGCTTCTTGCACCAGCTCACCGGCGAGCCGCTCCTCAAGCAGCTCCTCCGCTACGTGATGAGCGACGAGGCCCGCCACGTGGCCTTCGGCGTGCTGTCGCTCAAGGAGGTCTACGAGGGCATGGACGACCGTGAGATCAAGGACCGTCAGGAGTTCGCCTTCGAGGCTGCAGTCCGTATGCGTGATCGCTTCCTGTCCCAGGAGGTCTGGGAGCGGATGGGTATCGACGCCCGTCAGGTCCTGCCGATCGTGATCAACGACCCGACCCGAGCGGTGTTCCAGCAGATGCTCTTTTCCAAGATCGTCCCGAACTGCAAGAAACTGGGTCTGCTCGACCGTAACGACGCCTGGCTGCGGCGCCGGTTCCAGGAGATGAACGTCATCCAGTTCGAGGACTGGGAGAGCACGGGCGAGGAATACCTCAAGTTCGAGCTCGGCAAGGACGCCCCGAGCCCCATCGCTGGCTGACGTACGGGTTCCGTTCGGACCCCGGTTTCCCTCCCGGCCCTGTCGGTCCACCGGCGACAAGTACGATGGTCTGCTGATGTCCCCTCGCCCGTACGGCCGGGGCTCACAGGACAGACTGAAGGCAGGCGAGACGACCATGATTCCCGGTGTGATGCGCAGTTCGTCCCACGATACGTGGGCGAACCTGGGCGGACTCCTACCGATCGCTCAGCACGACAGGGCAACGACGGACGGGTGCTGGTGATGGCCCGCTTCGGACGCGTCCTCACCGCAATGGTCACGCCCTTCGATGAGAACGGCGCGCTGGACCTCGACGCAGCACAGGCCTTGGCGCGCTGGCTCCAGGACAACGGCAACGAGGGACTCGTCGTGGCTGGCACCACCGGCGAGGCACCGGTGCTCAGTGACCCGGAACGGCTCGACCTGTTCAAGGCAGTCATCGAAGCAGTCACCATTCCGGTTGTTGCAGGTGCCGGGACCAACGACACCGCCCATTCGATGCACATGACCAAGTCCGCTACGGCACTCGGTGCGGCCGGCATCCTTGCGGTCTGCCCGTACTACAACCGCCCGTCTCAGGCGGGCATCGAGGCGCACATGCGCGCGATCGCCGACAGCACGCATCTCCCGATCGTCGTCTACGACATCCCGGTCCGCAGCGGGCGGAAGATCTCCTCGGCGAGCCTGCTTCGGCTCGCACGCGAAGTGAGCAACATCGTTGCGCTCAAGGATGCGGCCGGCAACCCGGGCGAGACGGCCAGCGTTATCGCGCAGGCACCCGCCGGGTACGAGGTGTATAGCGGCGACGACGGGCTCACCCTGCCGCTGTTGGCGGTCGGAGCAGTCGGCACGATCGGGGTTGCCACGGCCTGGACCGGTTCGGACCACCGCTTGATGTTCGACCTCTGGGAAGCAGGCGACATAACCGGTGCCCGGCAGGTCAATGCCGCCCTGCTCGAGTCCTTCTCCTTCGAGACCGGCGACGACGCACCGAACCCGATCCCCACCAAGGCCATGCTCCGGCACCTCGGCCTCAAAGTCGGTCAGGCAAGGCTGCCAATGGGTCCTGCACCGGTCTTCGTGGAAGAACGTGCACCCGTTGTCTGGAAGAACCTCTGCACCGCCCGCGAGTCCTATCCCCAATCACCCAAGCACTGAGGACCCCCTTATGAATTCATCAGTGCGCATTGCCTTCCTGGGCGGTCTCGGCGAGATCGGCCGCAACTGCATGGTCATCGAGCAGGACAACCAACTGCTCCTCATCGACTTCGGGCTCATGTTCCCCGACGCGGACATGCACGGCATCGACCTCGTCCTGCCAGACTTCTCCTACCTCCGGGACAATGCGGACCGGATCGTTGGCTGTGTGGCCACCCACGGCCACGAGGACCACGTCGGCGGCCTGCAGTTTCTGCTGCGCGAGGTTTCGTTCCCGATCTATGGTTCGGCGGTCACGCTCGGCCTCGCCCGCCACCGCATCGAGGAGGCCGGTCTGCTCGGCAAGACCGACTTCATCGTGGTGAAGGACGGTGAGCGCCGCAAGATCGGCCCGTTCGACGTCGAGTTCATTCCGGTCACCCACTCCGTGCCGCACGCGCATGCGATTGCGCTGCACACGCCGCAGGGCGTGATCCTGCACTCGGGCGACTTCAAGCTCGATCTCACGCCGGTCGACGGCCGACGGACCGATCTGGCGCGCCTCGGGGAGATCGCGAAGGTCGAGGGAATCCGGCTCCTGATGTGCGACTCCACCAATGCGGAGGAAAAGGGCTACGCGCCCAGCGAGCGGTCGGTCGGCGCAGCACTCAAGGCCCTCTTCGTGCAACAGCGCGGGCGCAGGGTAATCACGGCGAGTTTTGCGAGCCACATCCACCGGATCCAGCAGATCATCGAGACGGCCGTCGACGACGGCCGGGTGGTGGCCACCCTCGGCCTGTCAATGAAGAAGAACGTCCGCATGGCCCGGGACCTCGGCTTGCTCCGGATACCCGACAGCGCAATCGTCGAGATCGATGAGATCGACAAATACCCACCGGGGAAGGTGTGCGTCATCTCCACCGGCTCCCAGGGCGAACCGATGTCGGCACTCGCCCTGCTCGCCCGTGGGGACAGCAAGTTCCTCAAGGTCGGCGTGCACGACACGGTCATCCTGTCGAGCCACGCCATCCCGGGCAACGAGTCGAACGTGAACCGCGTCATCGACGGCCTGCTCCGCGCTGGGGCACAGGTGATCCACTCGGGCATCGCCGACGTGCACGCGACGGGTCACGCGCAGGCCGACGAGCTGAAGACCTACCTCTCCATCGTCCAGCCCGAGTGGTTCGTCCCGATCCATGGGGAGTACCGACACCTCGTGGCACACGCCCGGCTCGGTGAACTGATGGGTGTCCGTGCCGATCGAGTGCTGCTCTGCGAGGACGGCGACGTCCTCGAGGTCACCGATGCAGGTGTGGAGCGCGCCGGCCGTGTGCCGGCGGGCTACCTCTATGTCGACGGCATCGTCGGCGACGTGGGTCAGGGTGTCCTGCGCGACCGCCGCGTGCTCGCCGAGGAAGGTGTGGTTGTCGTGGTGGTCACCGTCGATGTCCAGCGCGGCGAGGTGCTCACCGGTCCCGAGATCATCACGCGCGGTTGGGTGTACGCGCCCGAGGCGGAGGACCTTCTCGACGAGGCATGTGACCGGATCGCGGCATCGCTCGAGGATTCGCTCGCCAAGGGGGTCCGTGACGTGGATCAGCTCGAGCGCGAGGTGCGCCGGGTCACCGGCAAATTCGTCTCGGAGCGCACGAAGCGGCGGCCGATGATCGTTCCGGTGGTGATGGAGGCGTGATCTGCCGCCGTGCGGCGGTGTTCCTTTCGGGGGCACTGCTGCTCGCTGCGTGCGGATCGGGTACGCCCTCGGTGGGCCCGACATCGGCACCGCCATCCACGTCGGGCCGTGAGGCCCCACCGACTGCCGAGTCCGCTGCGAACGGTCCGTGCGGACGGGCTGCGCCCCTGGCGCCTCCCCGGATCGGCGAGATCCGCAGCGCAGTGGAGAGACTGCGCGGGGGTGCTGGCGCGGCCCAGTACTCCGAGGTGAACGCAACCCCGTCCGAGATCAATGTCTTCGTCGTGCGGGACGGCAAGGAGTTTGCCTACGTCGTGTGCACCGACAGCGTGTCCGAACCCACCGATGGGGGACAGGACTACCGCGGGCCAACCTTCACCGATTCCGATATCGAGTTCGCCCCGACGGTGCTCGACAAGGTGCTCGGGAGCATCAAGGACTCGCACGTTGTCGCGTTCTCGATCACGCCGCGCGACGGTGGCGGGGTGGAATACATCGCCACGCTCACTGCGCCGAGCGGTGAGTTCCGGGTCCTGCTCGATGCCGACGGGGGCGTTCTGGCCACTGGGTAGCGCACGCGACCCGGCCCGCGGACGAGCGGCAGTACCGAGATGCCCCGATCACGTGGCACCCCATTGGTACCGTGGAAGCACAGTGAGCACTCGGGAACCCTCTCCCAAGCGCCGGAACCAGTCGACGCGTGCCTCCGGGTCAGCCTCGAAGGGCTCGCGAGCGTCGGGCAAATCGACCTCGTCGGGCTCCCGGGCCGCGAGCAGTCGCCGTCCGGTGATGGCCGATCCCACCCCACAAGCGTCGTTCCGGGGCGCGTTCAGCGGCCGCAAGCACGAGTTCGGTGGGATCGCGCTCGTGGCCCTCGGCGTCATCGTGGTCCTCGGCGTGTACCTGGAGATCGCCGGGCCCTTCGGTCGGGCCATGACCTCCGGGCTCGGTTGGCTCACGGGCATCGGTCGCTTCCTCATCCCGGTTGCACTCATCGGCCTCGGGCTCAGTCTGATCAAGCAGGGGTACGACGCCCGTCGAACCCGCCTGGTGATCGGCTGGATCCTCGTGTCGGCCGCAGCCGTTGGCCTCGCGCACATCGGGCGCGGCCCGCAGGGCTGGGGCAACAAGGCCGAGCGCCTCGACGGCGGAGGCGCGATCGGTTCGGTCCTCGGTGCGCCGTTGGAGGCACTCCTGTCGCCGGCCGGTGGAACCGTGCTGCTCATCGCTGTGCTCCTCGTTGGGCTCCTCCTTGTTACCGGCAAAACCGCCCGTGAGTTCTTCTCACTCATCCTCTCGAGGACCCGAAAAGTTGCTGTGCCGGTGGGGCACGCCGCCAAGCGCAAGTGGGATGACCTGTCCACGCTGAACAGCGAGCGCGAGGGCGACGACGACTGGAGCGATGAAGACTGGGGTGACGACCTGTCCGACGACGGGCTCGCGCGACGGCGCTCAGGCTTCGACGACGAGTTCTTCGACGATGAGTTCTTCTCCGACGGTGATGAGGGGGCGACCCACCTCGCGCCGGGTCCGCCGGCAACGATCTATGACGGGGAGCGTGACCTCCCGGTGCCCGTTGCACCCGAACCGGACCGCCGCGAGCCGGCACGAAAGCCCCCGAGGCGCACCGAACCGGTCTTCGACGACCTCGCTCCGGGCGAACAAGGCCACCTCGACCTCGGTCCGGCAGCCGAACCGGGCAAGTGGAAGCTTCCGTCGCTCGCGTCCCTCGGGCGGTCGACGAACCAGGCGATCAACATGGTCGAGGTGGAGGCGCGTGGGCGCGTGCTCGAGGAGTCGCTCGCGGCGCACGGCGTGGAGGTCCGCCTCGTCGGCCAGACCGTGGGGCCCACGGTCACCCGTTACGAACTGGAGCTCGGGGCGGGTGTGAAAGTCGCGCGGGTCACCACGCTCCAGAAAGACATTGCGTACGCCCTCGCTGCTGTGGACGTGCGCATCCTTGCCCCGATCCCCGGGCGCTCCGCCATCGGCATCGAGGTCCCCAACCACACCCGCCAGCTCGTGATGCTCGGCGACCTCTTCGCGTCAGCGGAGTCCAAGGCGGCAAGCCATCCGCTCGATGTCGCCATCGGCAAGGACATCGCCGGCCGGGCCGTGTTCCTCAACCTCTCCACGACGCCGCACCTGCTCGTTGCTGGCGCCACCGGGGCCGGTAAGTCGAGCGGGATTAACTGCATCCTCACCTCGATCCTCATGCGTACCACCCCGGACCAAGTTCGGCTCATCCTTATCGACCCGAAGCAGGTCGAGATGGGGCAGTACAACAACTCGCCGCACCTCCTCACCGCCCCGGTCACCAACCCGAAGAAGGCTGCAAACGCGCTGGCGTGGGCGGTGAAGGAGATGGAGCGCCGATACGACCTGCTGTTCGAGGTGGGCTACCGGGACATCGGCGGGTACAACTCGGCTTACGACCGGGGTGAGCTGAAGCCCCAGCCCGGTCAGGAGTTCGCGTACGATCGCCTGCCGTACATCGTGGTCGTCGTCGACGAGTTGAACGACTTGATGATGGTCGCGGCCCGTGACGTGGAGGACAGCATCACCCGGATCGCCCAGAAGGCGAGAGCCGTCGGTATCCATCTCATCGTCGCCACGCAGCGCCCGAGCGCGAATGTCATCACGGGTGTCATCAAGGCCAACATTCCCGCCCGTATGGCCTTCGCCGTGAGCAGCCAGACCGACAGCCGGGTGATCCTCGACCAGAACGGTGCGGAGAAACTGGTGGGCAAGGGAGACATGCTCCTGCTGCCGGGGAACTCCAGCGTCGCGGCGCGTATCCAGGGCGCGTTCGTCACCGAGGAGGAGATCCGCAAGGTCGTGGCGCACTGGAAGCGCCAGGCACCCAGTGTCACCTACGTAACCGGGGTGGAGGGCGACGAGGACGGCCCCACTGGCGGCTTCGGAGGTGGACCCGGTTCGTACGGGGCCGACGACGACGAGGACGAAACCCTGCTGCGCCAGGCCATGGACCTCGTGGTCCGAAGCCAGCTCGGGTCCACGTCGATGCTTCAGCGCAAGCTGAAGATCGGCTTCGCGCGCGCAGGGCGCATCATGGACCTGCTCGAGCAACGTGGTGTGGTTGGGCCGAGCGAGGGGTCAAAAGCCCGTTCGGTGCTGATGACCGTGACGGAGCTCGAGCTCATCCAGGAGCAGGATCGCGGCGGGAGATAGCGCCGCGATTGGTCAGCCGCGGCTCGGGCGGAACTCGTTGTCGAGCGAGCTCCCGACGAAGTGCGCATCGAGCACGTGCAGGCCGAACCGTTCGCTCAGCGCTCGGCACGTCGCAACGCCCCGGACGCTGTTGCCCCGCTCGTCGAGAGGGGGTGAGTACACGGCGATGCCGAACTTTCCCGGCACCACGGCAAGAACGGCGCCGCTCACCGAGCTCTTTGCGGGGAGGCCAACGAGGTACCCCCACTGGCCGGCGTAGTCGTACATACCGCAGGCGAGCATGATGCTCAGCAGGTCCTTGAGGTACTCGGACTGGATGGCCCGCACCCCGGTCACCGGGTTCACCCCACCGTTGGCGAGCGTCGCTGCCATCACGGAGAGGTCCTTGCAGTTCACGAGCACGGCGCACTGCTGGAAGTAGAGCTCGAGGGTCTCCTCCACCCGATCCTCGATCATGCCGAAGTTCAGCATGAGGTGAGCGATCGCCCGGTTGCGATGACCGGTTGAGCGTTCCGAGATGAACGTGGCATTGTCCACGTGCAGGGTGCGCCCGACGTACTGCTCCAGCTTGCTGAGCAGGTTCTTGATGCGGTCCACATGGCTGGCACCCGGAATGAGATCGGTGGTAGCGATAGCCCCGGAGTTCACCAGCGGGTTGAAGGGTCGGTTGGTGGACTGGTCCAGGACGATCGAGTTGAACGCCTCACCGGAAGGCTCGACGTTCACCTTGGACAGCACGTGATCCCGTCCGTGGCTGTCCAGAGCGAGGCCATAGACAAAGGGTTTGGAGGCCGACTGAATGCTGAACGGTTGCGCCGAGTCGCCTACCTCCACGGTGTTCCCGTCCACGCCGGTAATCGCGATCCCGAACCAGTTCGGGTCGGCGCTGGCGAGTTCGGGGATGTAGTCCGCAACTCGCCCGTGGGACATCCCCTTCAGGGAGGTGTGGATCTCGGTGAGCGTCCCGCGGATCGGCGAAGAGACGGTCCGCATCCGGTTGAGCAGGGAGTCGAGGTCGTTGTTCTCCTGCGTCAAGATCTACTCCGTTTGCGTACCAGTGGCGCAAGCGACGATACCGGCCACGGTTTGTGGGTAGCGTGAACAACTGTGAACAAACGGTTCTTCGTCGAGACCCTCGGGTGCCCGAAGAACCAGGTGGACTCCGACAAGTTGATCGGCACCCTGCTCGCCGATGGCATGCAGCCGACGGACGACGTTGCTGAGGCCGATCTAGTGGTGGTGAACACCTGCGCCTTCATCGACGAGGCCAGGCGCGAATCGATCGACACGATCCTCGCGCTCGACGACCAGCGCAAGGAAGGCGCCCGCCTGGTGGTCACGGGATGCATGGCCGAGCGCTACGGGGCCGAGCTCGCCGAGGCACTGCCGGAGGTCGACCAGGTGGCTGGCTTCGGCGTTCCGGTGACGCTTGGTCGCAAGTCGCTCGGCGTGTCGCCTGCGGGTCCGGCCCCGATGCTCGATCTGCTCAACCTGCCGCGACCCAAGTCCAACTCGCCCTGGGCATACGTGAAGATCGCTGAGGGTTGTGACCGGTCGTGCGGGTTCTGCGCAATCCCTTCGTTCCGCGGGCCCCAGCGCAGCCGGGACGTGTCGTCGATTCTTGCGGAGGTCGAGTCGCTCGAGGCCCGCGAGATTGTGCTCGTCGCCCAGGACCTCGCCTCGTACGGCAAGGACCGTCCCGACGAGTTGGGGGCCGGCTCAATTGTTTCGCTCGTACGGGCAGTTGCGGAACGGGCCGACTGGGTCCGCCTGTTGTACCTGTATCCCTCGGACCTGTCGGACGACCTGATCGACGCGGTCATCTCCACGGGCGTGCCGTACTTCGACCTCTCGCTCCAGCACGTCTCCAAGCCGCTGCTCCGCCGCATGCGTCGATGGGGTGACGGCGAGCGCTTCCTGCGCCGCATCGCCGACATCCGGAATCGGGCACCCGAGGCAGCGTTCCGCTCCAATTTCATTGTCGGCTACCCCGGCGAGACCGAGCGCGACCACGACGAACTACTGGCCTTTGTGGAACAGGCACAGCTCGACTGGTGCGGCTTCTTCGCGTACTCACCCGAGGAGGGCACCTATGCGGTGGGCCTCGACGGCGCCGTCGACGCCTCACTGATGAACGAGCGGCTCAACGAACTCCGTGAGATGCAGGACCGCATCACGGCCGGGCGTCGCGACCTGCTCATCGGTTCGGTCCAGCGCGTGCTCGTCGACGTGCCCGGCACCGCACGGTCCACACGGGAGGCACCCGAGATCGACGGCGTCATCGAGGTTCCCGAGGATCTCGCCGTCGGCTCGTTCCACGAGGTGGAGATCGTCGAGGCAATGGGCCCGGACCTCATGGGGCGCCCGCTACTGCCGTAGCCCGCTACTGTCGTTGGCAGGATGTCCGACGAATCATGAGCAATGACCCGAGCGCAATCGCTACGTGGGCCAACCTGGTCACCGTTGCGCGCTTGCTGGTCTCACCCGTGATGTTCGCGGCAATCGACGGGCGTCAGGGGTCGTGGTTCGCCACCGCACTCTGGTTCGTGCTGTGCATGAGCGATCTCGTCGACGGGTCGCTCGCCCGGCGCCACGGGGCAACACGCTCGGGCGCGTTCCTCGATCCGCTGGCCGACAAGGTGCTGGTGCTCGGGGCGATGTTCACGCTCGTTCAGCGGGACGTGTTCTGGATCCTCCCGGTCGTCATCATCGCCGCCCGCGAACTCGCCATCCAGCTGTACCGCACGTTCGTCGGGGCGAAGGGTGTCAGCGTGCCGGCCACCCAGTTGGCGAAGTGGAAGACCTTCGCGCAACAGCTCGCCGTGGGTGCTGCCGTACTCCCGCTGATCGCCAATCACGCCACCTGGGCGTGGCAGGCCCTCCTCTGGCTCGCGGTCGGTCTGACCGTGTTCACCGGGGCCGATTACCTCGTGAAGGCCCAGCGCGCACGAGCCGACAGCGAGGTGGTTGCAGCATGACACTGTCCTGCGAGGTCCTTGCGATCGGGACCGAGTTGCTCCTCGGCCAGATCGTCGACACCAACTCCTCGTGGATCGGGGAACAGTTGGCGCTGAGCGGTATCGGCACGCACCGGCAGGTGAAGGTGGGTGACAACCGTGAGCGCATCGTGCAGTGCATGCGTGAGGCCTTCGAGCGGTCCGACGCGCTCATCGTGTGCGGCGGACTCGGACCGACACACGACGACATCACCCGTGAGGCGATCGCCGAGGTCATGGGCGTGGGCATGCACCACGACGAGGAGGTGGCCGAGCGCATCCGTGAGATGTTCGCCTCGCGGGGCCGCAGGATGGCGGAGAACAATCTCCGACAGGCGCAGGTACCCGACGGAGCAATCGTCATCGCCCAGACCCGGGGCACCGCACCCGGGCTCATCTGCCCGGTGCACGTCCGCAGTGGCGAGAAGGTTGCCTATCTGGTGCCGGGCGTCCCGCACGAGATGAAGGACATGCTCGAGCGAGCGGTCCTTCCGGACCTGCGCCGCCGATCGGGTGACCCGAGCATCATCGTCTCGCGCACGCTGCGCACGTGGGGCGAGAGCGAGAGTGGGCTCAACGAGCGTCTCGACGGCATCATCGAACGGCTTGAGGATGCGGGCAACCCGACACTCGCGTTCCTGGCCAGCGGCTGGGAGGGCATCAAGGTCCGTCTGACTGCGCGGGCTGCCGACCGTGCGTCTGCACTGGCGCTCATCGAGCCGCACGAGGCGGCGATCCGCGCAGAGTTGTCGAGCCAGGTGTTCGGCCAGGACGCCGACACGATGGAATCGGTGGTGCTCGATCTCCTGCGTTCCCGGGGCCTCACGCTCGGCCTCGCCGAGTCGGTCACCGGTGGTCTGGTCGGTGCCCGGATCACCGGAATCGCCGGCGCCAGCGACGTACTTCTCGGCTCGATCGTGTCGTACGCGAGTGCCGTCAAGTTCAACCTGCTCGGCGTTCCGGAGGGTCCGGTGGTGAACGAGGCAACGGCCGTCGCGATGGCGATCGGGGCGCGTCGGGTGCTCGGCAGCGATGTGGGCCTTGCACTCACTGGGGTCGCCGGGCCGAGCGAGCAGGATGGCATGCCCGTCGGCACGCTCTGTATCGGGCTCGTGGTCGGCGAAGCTGCTCCCATCAGCACCACGGTGCGGCTGCCCGGGCAGCGCCAGCAGATGCGCGAGTTCTCGGTGATCTCAGCATTGGACCTGCTCAGACGCACGCTTCTCGGCGTCTGAGCGATGGCCGGGCGGCAGCGATTTCCCGCGCGGTCCGTTGACGTCCCACTAGCCTTTCGGCAACGGCTGTCCCGGCCCTCGTAGCTCAATGGATAGAGCAACCGGTTTCTACCCGGTTGGTTGGGGGTTCGAGTCCCTCCGAGGGCGCCACGCAGCGTGGGATTCCCCCTCGGTGGCCCTAGCCTTGCAAGATGTCCCGGCCGGCAACGCCGCCGCCGGGCAGCCAGGTCCGGCCGCCAGGCTCCAAGACGTCAAGCACATGAGGTGACGAGTGAAGTTCAAGAAGGGCGACACCGTCATCTATCCCCAGCACGGGGCATGCCTCGTCCAGGGCTCGAAGAAGCTCTTGGTAGACGGCGTGACGAGGGAGTACCTCATCTTGAAGTCGGTGATCGGCGAGATGACGCTGTCGGTTCCGGTCGAGAACGCCGACACTGTTGGTGTTCGTCCGCCGGTGAACGCGGATGAACTCGACGACCTCGTGTCGGTGCTGTCGAAGGCCGATCCCCGCGTGCCGTCCAACTGGTCGCGGCGCTTCAAGAACCATCAGGAGAAACTGAAGTCGGGCGACGTCTACCAAGTTGCCGAGGTCGTCCGTAACCTCGCAGCGCGCAACCGGGATGCAGCCCTTTCTGCCGCCGAGCGCACGATGTACGAGCGGGCACGCATCAACCTCGTGTCGGAGATTGCACCAGCCCTGCGGGTGAGCGCCGAGGAAGCCGAAATCTTCCTCGATCAGGCCCTCGCCAAGGGTGTGCTGAAGCCGGCCAAGGGTGGGGCGAAGGCCGACAAAGCCGTCGCCGCAAAGCCAGCAGTCGACAGCGAGTTCGACGACGGGGCATCGGCAGCAACGCCGGAAGCAGACAAGCCTGCGAAGACACCGGCCGCCAAGAAAGTGGCAGCGGCGAAGGCACCTGCCGCCAAGCCGGCGAAGGAACCTGCCGCCAAGAAGGTGGCAGCGGCGAAGCCCGCCGCCGACAAGACGGCGAAGGCACCAGCCGACAAGACGGCGGCAGCCAAGCCTGATGTGGACAAGCCGGCCAAGACTGCGGCTGCGAAGAAGGTGGCGCCCGCCAAGGCCGCCGCCAAAGCCGTAGCCAAGTAGTCGTTCCCCTCCGGGCTGGGTGTCGGTACTGTCACCCGCATGTCTGCGCCCACCAATCCCCGCGACGAGCGGGTCCACGTTTCCCGAGCGCAACTCGAGTCGCTCATTGCTGCTGGTGACATCGACACCGTCGTGATGGCGTTTGTCGATCTTCAGGGTCGTCTCACCGGTAAGCGGACGAGCGGACGATTCTTCCTGGAGCAGGTGGCCGACCACGGCACCGAGAACTGCAACTACCTCATTGCGTGCGACATCGACAACAACCCGGTTCCCGGCTACCGCTTTGCCAACTACGACCTCGGGTACGGCGACATGGTTGCGCAGGCGGACTGGTCGACGATCCGGATCACACCGTGGGTACCGCGAACCGCAATGATCCTCTGCGATCTCGTAGACGTGGACAACGGCGCGCCAATCGAGGAGTCCCCGCGACAGATCCTCCGCCGCCAGGTTGAGCGTGCGGCCCGCCTGGGGTACACGCCGATGCTCGGCAGCGAGATCGAGTTCTTCGTGTTCCGCGACACGTACGCCGAGGCTTACGAGAAGGGCTACCGCAATCTGGTGAACCACTCGCCCTGGCTGCAGGATTACCACGTGCTCCAGACGACGATGGACGAGTACCTGATCGGTCAGATCCGTCGTGGTCTCGAGGCGAGCGGCGTGCCGGTCGAGTTCTCCAAGGGCGAGGCCGGCCGCGGTCAGCACGAGATCAACCTCGACTACACGACAGCGGTCGAGATGGCGGATCGCAACCACCTCTACAAGAACGCTGCGAAGGAAATAGCGGCCCTCAACGGGCGCAGCATCACCTTCATGGCGAAGTACGCGTTCAACGACACCGGCTCGTCCTGCCATGTCCACTCCTCGCTCTGGCGGGAGTCCACGTCCGGTCGGCTCGAGACAGCGATGCACGATCCGCAGGGACCGAACGCGATGAGCGAGACGTTCCGCTGGTGGCTCGGTGGCCTTATCGCGACTGCGCGCGAGTTCTCGTTGCTGTGGGCACCCACCATCAACAGTTACAAGCGTTTCCAGCCGGGCTCGTGGGCACCAACCGGTGTCGGGTGGGGAGTGGACAACCGCACGCTCGGGTTCCGCAAGGTGGGTCACGGCGCGAGCAGCCGTGTGGAGTGCCGCATCCCGGGCGCCGATGCCAACAGTTATCACGCGTTCGCGGGAACGATTGCCGGTGGGCTCCACGGCATCGAGAACCGGATCGAGCCGCCCGCCCCGTTCTCGGGAAACGGCTATACGGCGCAGGACATCGACCGCGTCCCGTGGAACCTCTCGGATGCGATCGACCTGTGGGAGTCGTCGTCCGTCGCACGCGCCTCATTCGGCGACGAGGTCCACCACCACATCCTCAACGCAGCGAAGGCCGAGTGGATCGCGTTCAACCAGACGGTGACCGACTGGGAGATGCGCCGCTACTTCGAGCGCATCTAGACCACTTCGAGGTCCACCACGACCGGAAGGTGATCGGACAGGGCTGCCCATGCCGCCGATGGATCGGGAACCTGCACGCCGACCACGCGGTACCGGGGGCCGACGAGGACATAGTCGAGGCGCTTGTCCGGGTGCGCAGACGGAACGGTGCAACCGGATCCCGCCGTCCCCGGCTGTATCGAGGTCCACGCGTCGAGCAACCCGTACCCTGCGAAGGGCGCGAGGACGTCGGGTTCCTCACTGGCGTTGAGGTCGCCGACCAGCACCGACACGTTGATGCCCCGTTCGGTCACGTGCCCGACGACGTGTTGCGCCTGCCGGACGCGTTCGGCGAGGTTTGCCCCGTTGCTTTCGAGGTGGGTATTGACGACACAGAACTGTTCGGGTGCATGCCCTGCGCTGTGCGAAAGGTTCACACGGACCGCCTGGGCCACCCGTCGGTGATACGTCGACCGGCCGACCCCAGACGACAGTTCCCAGGCCGACTCGAGTGCCATCGCGTGGCGCGAGATGACGGCAATGCCCTCGGCCCGCCATGGCACCAACGGTCCGAGCGGGAAGTGCTTGAACGTCCACACGACCCGCCACCCGAGACGGTTAGCAAGGCGGTTCGCCTGCCCGAGGCGGATCTCCTGGATCGCGACCACGTCGGGCGCGAAGGACTGGATGGCGCGCGCGAGCCCATCCCGGTCTGGTCTGGCCGATCCGAGCACGTTCCAGGTCATCACCCGCAGGTTCACCCGCACAGTCTGGCCGCAGCAGTAGCGTCCTCCCGCATGGCACGGACACCTCGGCTCGAAAACAAGGTTGCGATCATCACCGGCGGTGCCTCCGGGCTCGGTCTGGTAGCCGCCATGCGCTTCGCCGAGGAGGGTGCGCGGGTCATCATCGCCGACATCGCCGACGACGCCGCTGCCGATGCAGCGGTGGACGCCGTGTCGAGGGCCGGGGCGAACTCCGGTGGCGAGGGATCCTTTGCGCGTTGTGACGTCACCGACGCGGCGTCGGTTGAGGCCGCAGTGGCGCATGCAATGGAGTCTTTCGGGGCACTGCACGTGCTCCACAACAACGCCGGCGTGATGATCGGTGACGACGACGACCCGGTGTCCACACCGATCGAGACCTATGAGCGCACGATGGACGTCAACGTCAAGGGTGTGCTGCTCGGCTGCCGGTTTGCGATCCCGGCAATGGAGGCAACGATCGCTGCCGGTGGCGGCGGGTGCTCGATCATCAACGTTGCATCTTTCGTGGCTCACATGGGCGCGGCCACCCCTCAGGTGGCCTACACCGCGTCCAAGGGCGCAGTGCTGGCGATGACTCGTGAGATCGCCGTGATCTACGCCCGACGGGGTATCCGGGCCAATGCGCTCTGCCCGGGGCCGGTGCTGACCCCGTTGCTCGAGCGCTTCCTGTCCGACGAGGCGCGGCGTCAGCGCAGGCTCGTGCACATCCCGATGGGCAGGTTCGGGGAGGCCGTCGAGATCGCCAACGGGGCGCTGTTCCTGGCAAGCGACGAGTCGAGCTGGATGACTGGTCAGTCGCTCATCATCGACGGCGGAATTACCGCCGCGTACACCACCCCGGAGTAGCGGTCCCGTCGGCGCCCCGGGAGGTCCGGAGCGCTTGCGGGCTGCCAGACTCTCGGCCATGGCACGTGTCGCATTCTGTGGTCTGGGAGTGATGGGGTACCCGATGGCGGGTCACCTCGCGGCGAAGGGGCACGACGTGGTGGTGTACAACCGCACCCCGTCGAAGTCCGCCGAGTGGGCGTCGCAGCACCCGGGAACAGTGATGGGTACACCCCGCGCCGCTGCGGAGGGAGCCGAGATCGTCTTCCTCTGCGTTGGCAACGACGATGACGTACGCGAAGTGGCACTTGGCGGGAACGGTGCGCTGGTCGGTCTCACAACGGGCGCGATCCTCGTGGACCACACCACCGCCTCGGCAGATCTCGCCCGGGAACTGGACGCTGCATGCAGGGTCCACGGTGTCGGGTTCGTCGACGCCCCGGTCTCAGGCGGACAGGCCGGAGCCGTGAACGGCGCGCTCACGGTGATGTGCGGCGGCGATCCCGGCGTGTTCGAGCAGGCCCGGCCGGTGATCATGGCCTATGCACGTGCGTGCGAACTGCTGGGGCCGGCGGGGTCGGGTCAGCTCGCCAAGATGGTCAACCAGATCTGCATCGTCGGCATCGTGCAGGGGCTCGCCGAAGGGGTCAACTTCGCGCAGCGTGCCGGACTGGACGTGGAACAACTCATCGCTGTCATCTCGAAGGGCGCGGCGCAGTCGTGGCAGATGGAGAACCGTGCGCACACCATGGCGAGGGGCGAGTTCGAGTTCGGCTTCGCTGTGGAGTGGATGCGCAAGGACCTCGGCATCGTGCTCGACGAGGCCCACCGCAACGGAGCGCGCCTGCCGCTCACGGCCCTCGTCGATCAGTTCTACGCGCAGGTCGTGGAGCGGGGCGGGCTCCGGTGGGACACCAGCAGCCTCATCGATCTCCTCCAGAAGCCCTGAGAACTAGTTCCTGAGGTTCCTGAGGAACTCCTCGGCCTCGGCCCGGTGTCGCGTCCGCTTCATCGGGGGCAGGGCACGCACGAGGTCCCACCGGTAGTTCGCCGTCCCGAGACGGGAATCGAAGACGGCAACGACCCCACGGTCGGTCGCCGTGCGGATGAGACGCCCGGCCGCCTGTGCGAGGAGCATCGAGGCACGAGGGACGTCGATCGTGCGGAACGCTGCCGCACCGAGTTGCTCGCGACGCGCCGAGAGCAAGGGGTCGTCCGGACGGGGGAACGGGATGCGATCGATCGTGACGAGCGTGAGGGTGTCGCCGGGGATGTCGACACCCTGGAAGAAACCCGCGGTCGCGAAGAGGCAGGACTCTGGGTCCTCGCTGAACGCGCGAATGAGTGCAGGCTTCGGCAGGTCCCGCTGCGTGTAGACGTGATGGGTAGCGCCCTGCTTGAGCAGCATCGCCTTCATCGCCTCTGCGGCTAGGTCCATTGCCTTCCAGGACGTGAACAGTGCGAGGGTGCGACCGCCTGCGGCAATGATCAGCGCGGCGAGTTCGTCGTGCAGCGCGGCGGCATAGCCGTTGTTCCGAGGGTCCGGGAGATGCATTGCGCAGTAGAGCAAGCCGTTGTTCCCGTAGTCGAAGGGGCTCCCGACATCAAGGGAGTCCGTGGTGCCGGCGGGCAGGCCGACCCGTTCGGCGAGCGATGCGGGGATCGTGGCGCTCGTGAGGATTGCGGTGCGCTTGCTCCATACCCCCTTGGACATCACCGGCCCCACCTCGAGCGGTGCGACCTCGAGCCGGGGAACCTCCGGCCCACCGGACACGAACGCCACGTACTGCTCGCCGAAGGCAAGCGTCACGTCGATGTTCTCGGCGAGGCGGAGGATGAGGGTTGCTGCCCGCAGCAGTCGCTGCTTGGCGTCGCCATGCCGGTCCGTGATGGAACTGTCGATGTTGCGCAGCGCCTCGCTAGCGCGGTCGAGGCGGAGCCTTCCCTCGACGAGTGCGTTGGCAATCGCAACGGGCAGTGGGTTGGGGAGGCGATTGCCCACCTCGGGAGCGAGTACCTCGCGCAGCAACGGCGCGATGTCGGACACGGCACCGATGAGGAGCGGGTCTTCCACCACTCGCCGCAGTGCCTGCGCAACGCGAGTGAACCGACCCGGTCCGATCGACACGCCCACGGTGTCGCTCATCACGTCCTCGAGCTGGTGTGCCTCGTCGAAGATCACCACATCGTGGTCCGGCAGGATCGCTCCGTCGCTGGCCACGTCGAGCCCGTACAGGAAGGTGTTCACGACGGTGACATCTGCAACCGCGGCGCGGGCGCGAGCGGCCTCGGCGAAGCACTCTGCACCCATCGGGCAGCGCTGGCCGCCCGGGCACTCCTCGCTGCCGACGCTCACCTCGGACCACGCCCGGTCCGAGGGGGACCAGTCGAGCTCGGACTGGTCGCCGGTCTTGGTGACAGCGGACCAGTCGGTCAGCCGCTTGATCTCCACGCGGACCTCGCTCGGCAGGTCATTGATCGCCGCAACCCCGAGGTCGAGCACCCCCTGGCCGGCACCGGAGCCGTCGCCGTCGGTTGACTTCTGGCGGCCTCGCCTCGTGCCAGCGGCACCCTGAGCGTTCTCCCTGATGCGCTGGAGGCACAGGTAGTTGCTGCGGCCCTTCAGGATCGCCCAGTCGAACGGCACGTCGAGGTGGGCCTCGATGAACGGGAGGTCCTTGGTGGCCAACTGGTCCTGCAGCGCCTTCGAGACGGTGACCACCACGATCGGTCGCGAACCCGGTGTGCCGTCGCCTGCGCCGTCGCGCTCGGCATTGCGCAGTGCCGCGCTCGTGATTGCGGGGATGAGGTAAGCGGCGCTCTTGCCGGTGCCCGTACCCGCCTGCACGACGAGGTGTCGCTTGGACGCGATCGCCGTGGCGATCGCAGCGGTCATCTCCTGTTGTCCCGGGCGCTCCTCGGCCGCAGCGAGGGCCGCGGTGACCCTTGCGAGATCCCGTTTCGCCTGTTCGGCAGGGTCTCGGGCGCTTCGTTCCATGGTCCAACCGACCCTACTGGGGGTACACGTAGGATGAGGGGCATCGACGTCTACGCAAGCCCGCGATGACCCTGTACCGCGATACGGGTGTCGTGCTGCGCACGTACAAACTTGGTGAGGCCGACCGGATCATCGTGTTGCTCACTGCCGGCCACGGCAAGGTTCGGGCGGTGGCCAAGGGCGTTCGCAAGACGAAGAGCCGCTTCGGAGGACGTCTCGAGCCGTTGTGTCACCTGAGTCTGCTCATGTACGAGGGACGGAACCTCGACGTGGTCAGCCAGGTGGACACCATCGACAGTCCGGCACCGCTGCTCAGCGATCTCGATCGTTTGACGCAGGGACTGGCGATGGTCGAGGTGGTCGACCACGTCGCGATGGATCGCGAGCCGGCGCCTGCGCTGTACCGGATGCTGGTCGGTGCGCTTCGCACCCTCGGTACGCGGCCCTCGCCGGTGGTCGTGCCGGCGTTCTACTGGAAGGTGTTGGCCTCCGAAGGGGTCCAGCCCCAGCTCGACTCGTGCGTCGGATGCGGCGCCGCAGAACCGGATGCCGTGCTGGTGGCCTTTGACATGCACGAGGGCGGAGTGCTCTGCAGGTCCTGCCGACGCGGTCGGCCCATGTCGCCGGAGGCGCTCCGGATCACGCGGATGATCCTCGGTGGACAGCTGAACGCGGCCCTCGACGAGCCCGCATCGTCGGCGACCGCCGAGGTCGGTCATCTCGCAACTGCTGCGATTGAGCATCACATCGACCGCCGGCTCAAATCGGTCGCGATGTTCGAGCGTGGTGACCGACCCGCCTAGCGGCTTCAGTCGATGACGCCTTCTTCGTCCGAGGGGCTGTCGCCGTCATCAACCTGTTCGTCGCCGTGGTCGCCGATGTCTGCGGAGTCCAGTTCGCATCCGGTGATGCTCGAGTAGCGCAGCAGGGGGGAGGTGGTGTTCTGGTAGTCGAGGACGTCGTCGGCGATGTCCGGACCGTCCAGCAGTTGGCCGGACGTCGTGCCCGCCGGCGCAACAGCCGATCCGCCGCGGATCTGTGGGTACTCGTGCGTGACGTACAGCGCGCTCGGAACGTTCCGGCCCTGCTTGCGGGTGGCCGTAGTGAGAACGAGGTAGTTATCGGGGCGGGCCGAATCCACCGCGGTGACGCATGCCAAGCCGGACATCGACGGGCCGCCGGCGCGGATAGGGAACACGAGCTCGAGGTCGTCGGCACCGCGGAACCGGTCGATACAGCCGTTGCCGTAACGGAAGAACACGGCTACGTCATAGCCGCCGCTCTGCAGCACACCGTTCAGCTTGCGGGGGGCGACAAACCCGACCCGTACGAGCAGTTCCTCCGGATTCGTTCCCGATACCGCGCCGTCCGCCTGCGTCGCGACGATGAACGCCGGCTCGCCGGTAACCGGCGCACCACCGGGGGATCCCGACTCGACAGGGTTCGTCATGATGATGGCCATCTCGGAACCCGCGCCGGCTCGGTCCACGCGGATTCGGAAATCGGCCGTGTCCGAAGCGGTCTCGTAGACAGTGACCGTCGTGTCCCGGCGTCCGGACCCGGACCAGTCCACCTCACCGGTGGAGATCACCCTCGCCCGCACGCCGATCGGCTGCAACGGACCACAGACGGTGTCGCTCTCCCCGCCGGAGGCGCTCGGCGCAGCAGTCGTCGGTCCGGTGCTGGTCGGTGGTTCGGTGGTCGATGCCTCCGTGGTGGGCACCCCGGCTGTTGTGCTCCCGGAGGTCGAGGTGGAGGACGGGATCGGTGAAGAGGAGCCCGACCCGCACCCGAGCAGCGCAACGGCCACGGTGCCGATGAACGCAGGAACGATCAGTGCGGGTCGACTGCGTCGGGGAGTCATCAGACCCAACCG
Organism: Ferrithrix thermotolerans DSM 19514; assembly: GCA_945889085.1. Lineage (GTDB taxonomy): Bacteria > Actinomycetota > Acidimicrobiia > Acidimicrobiales > Ilumatobacteraceae > WLJO01. The sequence continues at coordinate 122,660 of CAMDBM010000001.1, read as the reverse complement.
TACGGCACGTCCGGGGGGCAACGACCGCGCCCGGCGCGTCCGGGGCATCGCGTCGCCGTATCCTTGGGCGTCTATGCCCGCCAAGGACCTGGAACAGATCGTCAACCTCTGCAAGCGACGGGGGTTCGTCTATCCCTCGGCAGAGATCTACGGCGGGTTCCGCTCCTCGTACGACTACGGCCCGCTCGGTGCCCTCATGCTGCGCAATGTCAAGGACGCGTGGGTGCGCGCGATGGTGCAGCAGCGTGACGACACGGTACTGATCGACGCGGCCATCCTCGCCCCGCCGGCGGTGTGGGAGGCCAGCGGTCACCTTGCCAATTTCACCGATCCGCTCGTGGACTGCACGTCGTGCAAGCAGCGCTTCCGGGAGGACCACCTCGATGATCGTTCCATTTGCCCGGGCTGCGGGGCGAAGGACTCCTTCACCGAGGCGCGTGCGTTCAACCTGATGTTCAAGACCCATGCCGGGCCCATCGAGGGCTCGGGCGCGGAGGTGTACCTGCGCCCGGAGACGGCCCAGGGCATGTTCGTCAACTTCGCTAACGTGCTCCAAACGTCGCGCAAAAAGCCGCCGTTCGGTATTGCGCAGGTGGGCAAGAGCTTCCGCAACGAGATCACGCCCGGCAACTTCATCTTCCGCACCCGCGAGTTTGAGCAGATGGAACTGGAGTTCTTCGTGCCGCCCGCCGAGGGCCCGCAGTGGTACGAGTATTGGTGCAGCGAGCGCCTCAACTGGTACGTGGGGCTCGGCATTCCGAGCGAGATGCTCCGTCTGCGTGCACATGACGCCGACGAGCTCTCGCACTACTCGGCGGGCACGAGCGACGTGGAGTTCCTCTTCCCCTGGGGCTGGGGCGAGCTCGAGGGCATCGCCCAGCGCACCGACTACGACCTCAAGCAGCACGCTACCCACTCCGGCGAGAAGCTCGACTTCTTCGACCAAGCGACGAACGAGCGGTACGTGCCGTACGTCGTGGAACCTGCAGCGGGAGCAACACGCACGATGGCTGCGTTCCTGCTGGCTGCCTACGACGAGGACGAGGTCGGTGGGGAGCTGCGGACCATCCTGAGGCTGCACCCGCGTCTCGCGCCGTTCAAAGTGGCAGTGCTGCCGCTCTCCAAGAAGGACACGCTCACACCGCTCGCCAAGCAGATTCACCGAACCATCTCGGATCGGTACATGGTGGACTACGACGACACGCAGTCGATCGGTCGCCGGTACCGCCGTCAGGACGAGGTGGGCACTCCGCTGTGTGTCACGGTCGACTTCGACTCGCTCGAGGACAACGCCGTCACCATCCGGGATCGCGACACCACCGAGCAGGTTCGGGTGCCGATCGACTCGCTGATGGGCGAACTGCTCGCCCGGCTTGGCTTCTAGGCTTCGCTCGCGACGGGCTCGGCGTCGGCATCTGCGGGTGCGGGTCGGGTGGCGCGCCGACGTGTGCCCCGTGTGCGCTGGGGCACGAGCGGCCAGATCTGCAGCACGAGCAGCATGAGCGCGAACGGCGCGAGCCAGCGCGCGGCGGGCTCGAGGAGCGTCACCACGCCGACAGCGAGCGTGACCGCAGCACTGAACGCAATAGCCACGATGCCGCCGTGGCTCGGCCAGATGCTCTCGAGGGCACCGGAGAGCACGTGACCGCCGTCGAGCGGGAGTATCGGCAGCAGGTTGAGGAACCCGAAGACCGGGCCAGCGATCCAGACCACGCCGGCCACCTGCGACTCGAAGACCTGAGGAATGTCGAGCGGGTTGACACGCATGACGCCGAGCACGACGAGTCCGAGGACGATCTCCACAGCGGGGCCGGATACCGCGACCCAGGCGCGTTCGATCGGGGTGATCGGGCGGGGCGGGGTGTACCGGGTGGAGCCGGCGAGGAAGTCGAGGGCAATTTCGGGTTGGGCGCCGAGGCGCTTGGCTGCGGTGGCATGGCCGAGTTCATGGACCAGCGAGAAGATCGTGATGGCGATCGCGAACTTCCAGCCAACGCCCGGGTTCCAGATGATGACGAGTGCGAGGAACGCGAGGAAGCCGGGCTTCACCCGGACCGGGAAGCCGAGGAGTCGAAGTGCCGGCACATCCGTCATCATATGGACCAGCACCCGAAGGCTGGTTCGCGGCGCCGGTAGCGCACGCAGCGGAGGGATACGTCTGCCCGTTCGATCATCGGCTCCTGTCACGGTTGCTGCCACGGTCGCGGGTGCCGCGGAACTACAATTACATCGGTTTCTGAGGAGGAAGACATGCAGGTTCAAACCCGTCAAGGCCCGGCATACGGAGTGGCACGGATCACGCTCGCAGGTGGCGAGGAGGTCAAGGTGGAGTCCGGCGCGATGATGGCCATGTCGGCCGGTGTGACGCTGCACTCCAAGGCAGAGGGCGGGATGCTCAAGTCGCTGAAGCGGGCGGCGCTCGGTGGTGAGAGTTTCTTCGTGAGCACCTACACGGCACCTGCGCAGGGCGGTTTCGTAGACGTCGCTGCGCGACTCCCCGGCGACATCATCAGCTACGAGGTGCAGCCCACCCTCCCGCTGTTCATCCAGAAGGGCTCGTGGCTCGCGAACGCCAACGGCGTGACCATCGACGCGCAGTGGGGCGGGTTCAAGAACCTGTTCGGCAGCGAGGGTGGCTTCATCGTTCGCGCTGAGGGCAGCGGTCCCGTGGTGTTTGCGTGTTACGGCGCGCTCGAGGTGTGGGACCTGGCCGCGGGCCAGACCATCTCGCTCGACACCGGCCACATGGTTGCCTACGAGTCCACGGTGTCCATGCAACTGCGCAAGGTCACGGGTGGCCTGGTGCAGACGTTCAAGAGCGGTGAGGGCCTTGTGCTGGACTTCACCGGCCCGGGCAGGATCTGGTCCCAGACCCGCAACCCGTCGGAACTGCTCGGCTGGATCAAGGCCGCACTCGGGACCGGCAACTCCGGACCCGGCGGGATGGGCGGGGCGCTCGGCGGCCTGCTGGGTCGGGACTGACGCATGTACATCGCAGCACTCGCCGGGCGGGTCTCCTCGGCAGGCCGGGACAAGTTCGTTGATCTCGACGTATCGGTTTGGGCGTGGGTCGCGCTGATCGGCGCGATCTCCGTGCTGTTGCTGTTCGACATCCTCGTGCTGCACCGGGTTCCCAAGATCCTGTCGTTGAAGCGGGCGGCAATCGAGTGGCTTGGATGGACAGCGATCGGGCTCGCGTTCACCTTCGTCGTGATTGCGTCCTGGGGTCAGGACGCGGGCGTGGAGTACCTCAGCGGCTTCCTGATCGAGAAGAGCCTCTCGGTCGACAATGTCTTTGTCTGGGCGCTGATCTTCGTCACGTTCGCCGTACCCGTGCAGTTCCAGCACCGTGTGCTGTTCTGGGGCATCTTCGGGGCGCTCGTGCTCCGGGCCATCTTCATCGTCGCCGGAGTCGCACTCATTGAGAAGTTCGACTGGGTGATGTTCGTGTTCGGCGGCTTCCTCATCTACACAGGGATCAAGCTTGCGTTCTCCGGCGAGGATGACGAGGAGTTCACGCCCGAGAAGAGCAGGTTCCTGCGGATTGTTCGCAGGGTTGTGCCCTCCACCCCGGAGTACGACGGCCAGAAACTGTTTGTTCGCCGGAACGGTAAGCGACTCGCCACGCCGCTGCTCGCTGTGCTCGTGCTGGTTGAGAGCACGGACGTGGTGTTCGCGGTGGACTCCGTGCCGGCCGTTCTTGCCGTCTCGCGGGAGCAGTTCATTGTGTTCTCCTCCAACGCGTTCGCGATCATGGGCCTCCGGGCGCTCTATTTCCTCCTTGCGGACATGCGTGCACGCTTCAGCTATCTGCAGCAGGGCCTCGCGATCATCCTCGGGTTCGTCGGCATCAAGATGGTCATCAGCCGTTGGGTCCACATCGACACCTGGCTGTCGCTCATGGTCATCGTCCTCGTGCTCGTGATGTCGGTGCTCACGTCAATGCGCCTCACCCGCCATCCCGGGGCGCTCGACACGATCGAGTCGGTCCCAGGCGGGGCAGAACCGGTGCTGGACCTCCCGCCCGAGGAGAGCTGAGCCCGAGGGATCGCTAACCTCGCCGCATGGGGATCGCGGAGGACGACATCGAGAAGGTCCGTTCGGCGACCTCCCTCGTCGACATCATCCAGCCCTATGTGGCCCTGAGGAGGGTCGGGCGCAACTGGGTGGGCCTCTGCCCGTTCCACGCAGAGAAGTCCGGCTCGTTCAACGTTCGGGAGCAGACCCAGCGCTACCGCTGCTTCGGCTGCGGCGCGTCGGGCGATGTGTTCAAGTTCATTCAGGACATGGAGCATGTCGATTTCGTGACCTCCGTGGAGAAGCTTGCGGGCAAGGTGGGCATCGTGCTCACGTACTCGAGCGGCAGCGAGGCGCGTGACCGCGGTCGGCGCAAGCAACTCGTCGAGGCGATGGAGCAGGTTGTGGAGTGGTACCACCAGCGCCTGCTCACGGCGCCCGATGCCCGCGAGGCGAGGGACTACCTGCGCAGCCGGGGTCTCACGGGGGAGGTGGCCCGGCAGTTCCGCATCGGTTGGGCACCCGACGACTGGGACCAACTGTCGCGTGACGTGAAGCTTCCCGATGAGGTGCTCACCACGCTCGGTCTCGCGTTCAACAACCGGCGGAACAAGTTGCAGGACGCGTTCCGGGCGCGAGTCCTGTTCCCGATCTTCACGCCGGAGGGGGAACCAGTCGCGATCGGCGGGCGGGTACTGCCCGGCTCGGCGGACCCCGCGAAGTACAAGAACTCCTCCGAGACGCCGCTCTACTCGAAGTCACGGGTCCTGTACGGCCTCAACTGGGCGAAGGCCGATGCGGTAAACAGCAATCAGGTGATCGTGTGCGAGGGCTACACCGACGTCATCGGATTCCACCGTGCCGGTCTGCGCCGGGCCGTGGCCACGTGCGGCACGGCGTTCACCGAGGAGCACGTCAAACTGCTCAAGCGGTACGCGAGCCGTGTGGTGCTGGCGTTCGACGCGGACGCGGCGGGCCAGGGCGCGGCCGAGAAGTTCTATGAGTGGGAGGAGAAGTACCAGGTGGAGGTGTCGGTGGCGCACTTCCCTCAGGGCAAGGACCCGGCGGACATGGCGAGCAACGACCCCGAGGGCCTGAAGCGAGCGGTCGACACCGCAGAGCCGTTCCTCGGCTTCCGGGTGCAGCGAGCGCTCGCGAGCCGACCCGCGCAGTCCCCCGAGCAGCGCGCACGCGCAGCCGAGGCCGCAATGGCAGTGATCGGCGAGCACCCGAATGCAACGGTGCGCGGCCTGTACGCCGGGGAGGTTGCGGCGCGTCTGTCACTGCCCATCTCGGACCTCGTCGCCGCAGCGCAGCGCGGTGGCCGCCGCCCGGTTGTCGTCAACGTCCCGTCGGAACGCCGTCGCTCGGGTGACACCAAGGAGTTCGTCGCCGTTGCCCTGCTCGTGCAGCGCTGGGACGCGATCGCGCCGTGGTTGGTGGACGGGTTGTTCGCGGAGGACACCACGATGCGCGCATTCCGCGCGCTTGCCAGCTCGGGTGGGAACCTCGAGGCGGCGATTGCGTCGTGCGATCCCGAGGCGCGTGACGTGCTGGAGCGCGCGGCTGTGGTGGACGTCGACGAGATCGACGTGGACACCGAGGCACGCAATCTCCTCAACGCCGCAGTCCGCCGGGAACTCGCGAAGCGCACTCGTGTGGACATCCCCGACGAGATCCGGGAAGATGCTGAGGCCCGGCGCCTCCTCGAGCAATTGGAGGACATAAGCACCTCGCAGAACGCATCGGACTCGTTGCTAGTGTGGCTGCAGCGGCGAGTTGCCGATAGCCATCTGGAGTCAGGGGACGATTCACGTGGCGAATGACACGACCGGGCAGTCGCAGATGATGCCCGCGGTGGAGGTTGTACCGGTTTCCGGAATCGACCCGGCAGAGTGGAATTCGCTCATCGCCCATGGCGTATCTGCGGGGATTGTGCACGCCGACTCCGTCCTGCACGTACTGCGTCATGTTGAGCTCAGCGAGGATCTGTTGCATCAGGTGAACGGTGCGTTGATCGGCCGCAACATCCAGATCGACAACGTCGTCGAGGAACTGGTGGAGGACGACCACGAGGACCGTCGTCGCCAGCGCGCCGAGCGGATGGCGGGCAGTCACGATTCGGGAAACCCCTCCGACCCGGTACGGATGTACCTCCACGAGATCGGCCGGGTGGGTCTGCTCAACGTGGACGACGAGCGTCGCCTCGCGCAGGCGATTCTTGATGGGCTGGCTGCGGCGGACCGTCTGGTTGTGGAGACCGTCACGCTTGCCGAGATCGATCGTCGCCGTCTTGAGCGCGCCGTGCGCAACGGCGAGCGCGCCAAGTCCGATCTCATCCAGGCCAACCTCCGTCTGGTCGTGTCGATCGCCAAGCGGTATCACGGTCGTGAGATGGCGTTGCTGGACCTCATTCAGGAGGGCAACCTCGGATTGATGCGGGCGGTCGACAAGTTTGACCACACCAAAGGTTTCAAGTTCTCCACCTATGCCACGTGGTGGATCCGTCAGGCCATCACCCGGGCCATCGCGGATCAGTCCCGCACCATCCGGATTCCCGTGCACATTGTCGAGCACATCAACCGGGTGCTCAAGGTGCAGCGCGAACTGGTGCAGGACCTCAAGCGGGACCCAACGACTGCCGAGCTGGCCGAACGCACAGGGATGCCCGAGGAGCGGGTGCTGGACATCTTGCGCATCTCGCAGGACCTCCGCTCGCTGGATGCGCCGGTGGGCGAGGAGGACGACGCCCGGTTCGGGGATCTCATCCCCGACCAGAGTTCGAGGGATCCTGGCGAGGCAGCACTCGACGACGAACTGAGGATCGTGGTGGAGTCGCTCCTCTCGGAGTTCCACGAGCGTGAACAGGACGTGGTGCGGATGCGGTTTGGCCTCGATGACGGTCAGCCGCGCACCCTCGAGGAGGTCGGCAAGGCCTTTGGCGTAACGCGTGAACGCATCCGCCAGATCGAGGCGAAGACCCTCAACAAGCTTCGCCACCCGCGATATCGCGAGCAACTAAAGGCGTATCTCGGCGAGGGCTGAGCGCCGCGGTCGCTGAACCCAGCTGGCCTGCCCGAAGGTGGCATCGGCGGCCGCAGCCGCTACTCTCGGAGTGCCTTTCCGGGGTAGCTCAATCGGCAGAGCGGCGGACTGTTAATCCGTAGGTTGTGGGTTCGACCCCCACCCCCGGAGCCATCTCGGCTCTGTTTCCTTGGCCCGCTCCGGCGGGCCTTTTTGGCCTCAACCCCCCCGTTCTCGGGGCCGGAACTGCACGAAAACACATGTTTGGAGACCGAGAACCGGCGGGGTGTAGCGGTAAGTTGCCCGTCGGGGGCGGTAGCTCAGTGGTTAGAGCACGGGACTCATAATCCCTCGGTCGTGGGTTCGATACCCACCCGCCCCACTACCAGCGTTGATTCGGGTGATCGACTTCGGCAGCAGGGTCAGCCTTGTCGGAGTACGCCGCCGACGAGCACCCATCCTGCCGGCAGCGCGCTTGGCGTTCCGATGATGCCACTGGAGTTGACGTCGACGCCGGCGAGGTTGGCGCCGGTGAGGTTGGCGCCGTGGAGGTCGGCGCCGGGGCATTGTGCGCCGGGGCCGATATCGCAGGTGCCGACGAGGGTGCCAGAACGGCTACCGCTGCCCGAGGTGGTGGCGATGACGATCACGGCTGCACCTACCGCGATGGCTGCGGCTGTTGCACCGATGATGACGTTGCGGCGGCGTTGTGTGCGGCGCGCGGTTGCGGGCTGTTCGGTGGTCGGAATCATCAGCCGACAGTACTGGAGCACGCCGCCGTCACGATCACGGGGGTTCAACGTTGCGGGCTCGCTACAGCGAGAAACTCGTCTGCGCAGCACATCCGACCACACGGGGTCTGGGTCTACATCTGGCGGACAGGTCGCCAGATGTAGACCGAAAAACCAGCGGGAGTGGGTCAGGCGGGAATGCCAGCGATGTTCGCTGCTGCCGCATCCACCACGGTCTGCTGGTGGGCGAGCATCGGGCCGCCTGCCATGTAGCCGAACGCAGCGAACGGGTCGTCGAGTGTGTGGTGGCCGCTGAGTTGTTCCATCACGGCGAGGCCGCAGAACGGAACGTACATGGGGTTGTATCCGCCCTCGTGCGACATAGCGATGCGGCCGTTGCAGAGCCGGTCGGCGGCCTCCATGAGGATCGAGGTGAGTTGCCGGTAGCCAGCACTGGTGACCATCTGGCGCGCCAGAGGGTCCATGAGGCTCGCGTCGAAGCCGCTCGACACGAGAATGATCTCGGGTTTGAATCGCTCGAGCGCAGGCACCACAACGTTGCGCATCGCGTACTCGTAAGCAGGGTTGCCGGAACCAGGCGGCAGCGGCACGTTGAGTGCATAGCCCTTGCCAGCACCCTCGCCAGTCTCGGCGAGCAGGCCGGAGTTCGGTGGGAAGCAGTTGTCCTGGTGAACGGAGATGGTGAGGACCGACGGATCGTCGTAGAAGATCGCCTGTGTGCCGTTGCCGTGGTGCACGTCCCAGTCGACGATCGCGATGCGCCCGGTGCCACGGTTCGCCTGGGCGTGGCGCGCAGCGATCCCGATGTTGTTGAAGATGCAGAAACCCATGCCGGTGCCGGGAACGGCGTGGTGGCCGGGCGGGCGCACGAGCGCGTATCCATTGCGCACTTCGCCTGACAGGACGGCATCGACCACCGTCATGACTCCACCCGCAGCGAGGAGTGCGATCTCGTAGCCGCCATTGCCGAACGGCGACACACCATCACCGGCGTCACCCCCCTTGGGCTGCAGTGATCCTGCCTTGATCGCTGCGAGGTGCTCAGCAGTGTGGCATCGGAGGATGTCAGCGTCCGTGGCTGGGCTCGGCTCGAGGCGATGGAGGTGGTTGATAAGGCCGGACACCACGATGAGTTCGTGAATGCGGCGCTTGGTCTCTGCGTTCTCGGGGTGTGGCATCGGCTGGATGCCACCGAAACCGTTCGAGGGGAACATCGGACCGGACCCAGTGTCGTGCCAGCCGTAGATCTCGTGGTACAGGTAACCCGTGCGTGAGGAGGACGTGCTCATGGTCGTACGGTAGCAAAGGACTTTGCCGCCGTCTTGTGGGCCCCAACGGGCCAGCCGTGGTTCGGCTATCGGGTCTCGATGGTCATCGGGAGGTGCTTCATGCCGCCGATGAAGTTGGACCTGAGCCGCTCGATCGGCCCGTCCACGGCCCAGTCCTTCACACGGGGGAGCAGTTCCTCGAGGAGCAAGCGGATCTCCATTCGGGCGAGCTGAGCACCGAGGCACAGGTGTGGGCTCCGCAGGCCGAACGCAAAGTGGTCGTTCGGTGTGCGTCGAATGTCGAAGCGATAGGGGTCGGGGAAGGCGTCGTGGTCGTGGTCTGCGGACGTGAACCAGATGACTACCTTGTCGCCCGCCTTGATGTTCCGTCCGTTCAGCTCGGTGTCGTGGAGAGCGGTCCGCCGGAAGTTCATCGTGACCGTGGAGTAGCGGAGGATCTCCTCCACGGCGCTCTCAACCAGTGCGGGGTCGGTACCGATCGCGCGCTGGAGGTCACGCATCTGGTCCGGGTGCTCGGAGAGTGCCTTCATCCCCGCGGCCATCGTGTACCGGCTGGTGTCGTTGCCTGCCCCCACGAGCAGCACGAAGAAGTTCTTGAACTCGCGATCGCTGAGCAACTCACCGTCCACCGCTGGTTGGAGCAGGGAGTTGATGACGTCGTGCATGGGGCAGGCGCGGCGTAGGTTCGCCTGTTCCTCGGCATATCGATACAGCTCGAGTCCGGCAGGGGAGCGAAAGGGCATGGCCCTGAACTCGTCGGTGTTCACGAGGTCCACGGGGTAGTCGGTCATCTCGGGGTCGAAGTTGCCGAGCAGGGCGTCCCCGCGTTCGACGAGCCACGGCCCGTCTTCGTCGGGCACGCCGAGCAGTTTGCCGAGCATCCGCATCGGGAGTTGTTTGGCGATGCGTTCGGTGACGTCGAGGTGGACGGTGGACGACCCCGGGAGCGCGTCGTCCACGACCTGTCGGGCAATCTCCCGGATGGCCGCTTCGTACCCCATTACCTCACGGCGGCTGAACGGGCGCGAGACGAGGCGTCGGTAACGGGTGTGTTCGGGCGGGTCGTACTCGAGCATGTTGCGCCGCGCCTCGAAGTCGTCGGGCTCCATCTCCTCGAGCGTGATGCCCTGGGCATTGGAGAACACGGCGGTGTTCCTGCTCACGCTCAACAGGTCGTCGTAACGGGTGACCGCCCAGAACCCTTTGCCCCCATCGGTCTCCTCCCACCACGACACGGGGTCCGTTCGCCGGAGACGCTCGAATGTTGCGTGCGGGAACCCCGACGCGTAGGTGTCGGGATCGACGATGTTGAGGTTGTCAGGACCCTCTGCCTCGATGGAGATGCTCATGGGGTTCGTTCGGCTCCGTCGATCACAGGAACGGCAGGTAGTACGTGTGCTCCCAGTCGGTGGTGTGCGCTGCGTACTTCGCCCACTCCTCCCGCTTGATCGCAAGGAGGTTGTCCACACACATCTGGCCGAACGCCGACGCGAACTCGGTGTCGGCCTCGAGCGCGTCGAGCGCGTCCGACAGGTTCTCCGGGGTCGACCGGCTCGTCGATGCCGTCTCGATCGCGTCGTTGGTCTCGATGACGGGTGGTTCGATCCGGTTCATCACGCCGAGGTAGCCGGCAACCAGTACCGCTGCGGTGGCGAGGTACGGGTTGGCCGCACCGTCGGGCTGGCGGTACTCGAGCCGTGTGCTCGCATCCCGTTCCGGCGAGACGCGCACCGTGGTGAAGCGGTGGTCGAGGCCCCAGTTGGCCCAGAAGCCGGCCATCTGCCCGGCGCGCAGCCGCTTGTAGGAGTTCACCGTCGGCGCAACGATCGCCGAGAGCGCCTCGTGGTGGGCGAGGAGTCCACCGATCGCCCAACGGGCGGTGTCGGACAGCCCGTAGTCCCCGCTGGTGTCCACGAGGGCGTTGGCCCCCTCGGCAGTCCGCAGCGAAAGATTCACGTGGAGCCCGCTGCCGCCCGCCGCGGTGAAGGGCTTGCCCATGAACGTGAGGTGCAGACCCTTCTGGCGGGCGATCTCCTGGGCCATCAGCTTGAACACCGCAATGTCGTCAACGGCCTTGAGCGCACGGTCGTAGTGCAGGGTGAACTCGAGTTGCGGGGCGTCGTACTCGGTGTGCGCCGCTTCCACCGCGAGCCCGGCGCGAACGGCGCCCTCGAGCACGTCGTCGATGAGACCGTGCGGATCGGCGATGGGGCCGGTCTGGTACACGATCGACCCGGGGGCGGATACCGCGCGCCAGCCGCCGCTGCCGTCCGGTTCCAGCGGGAAGGCCTCCAACTCGATGCCTACGTAGGGGTCGAGGCCGAGGGACCCCCACAGTGCGATGGCGTTGCGGAGCACCGTTCTGGGCGCCACGTCGAGTAGTTCCCCGCGGAAGTAGAGATCGCATACCACGAGGCGTTCGCCCTCGACCCAGGACGGTCGCATCTCGGACCGGTCAAAGACGGCCTCGCAGTCGGGCATTCCCTCAAGGAAGCGGGACCCGGGAGCGCCCACCGTCATCTGGTTGTCGAAGTTCTGCGCGAAAAGCGTCAGGCAGTGCCGGATCCGGTTCGTGTGCGGCTCGCCGGGGAGGTATCGGGTTCGCGCCAGACCGAGGTGATCGGTGAACAGCGTCCTGACTCGAGGGGAGACCATGTTGTAAGCACCTCGTGGGCTGGTTGTCCGTCGTGACGTGGCGGTAGCGGCGAGCCGGCTTGCCCCGCCCGGCTGACCCCAAGTCGTTTGGAACCATACAAGGTCTGGGTGCCGAACGGGAAGGACTGCCGCCGTACGTTGCCCCGCTAGCCGCTGCTCTCCACGTGCGTGAGGACCTTGCGCAGCAGTCTGGCGAGGGTTGCCTGCTCGGCGGGGCTCAGTACCTCGACCACTTGGGTCTCCTGGGCATTGAACTGCGGGAACAGGCGCTTGACCAGTGTCCGACCGCCTGGGGTGAGGCGTACCACGACGAGCCGACCGTCGGTCTCGTGCGGGGTCCGCACGACGTGCCCCCTGGACTCGAGCGTGGCGAGCACCCCAGTGAGCGTGCCCTTGGTGACCCCGCACTCCTCGGCGAGGTGACGTGTCGCCATCGGGCCCCATACCCAGAGGACGAACAGCGCGGTGAACGAGGTCCACGACAGGTCGGACTCGCCCAGTACGTCTCGCTCCATCCGTGCTCGCACGGCGTTGGCCACCCGGTACACGTTCTGCACCACGCTCATCGACGCGAAGTCGATGTCGTGGAGCGAACCGACCCGGTTGGTCACTGCCTGCTCGCGTTCGGTCGGGTTGGAATCGCGTCGGACCGTTCCCATCACTGCAGACGGTACCGCGGACGGGTTCACCTGTCGTAGGCGTGGGGTAGATTCCATCCCGTGGGGAGGCCTTTGGTTGCGCTGAGCGGGCGGCGATATGGCGCGCCGGAGGTGCCGTCGCTACCGGCGAACTTCCGCGACGAGCAGGTCGATCTGCACCTCGCGGCGTACAGCGACGCGGTTGCGGCAGCGGGAGGGGTGGCGCTGATGCTGCCGTGCATCGACACCTCCGTCGAGGCTCTCGACCACATGGACGCGCTGGTGCTCACCGGCGGAGGCGACGTGGACCCAGCGCTGTACGGCGAGGACCCTCACGAGACGGTCTACGGGATCGACACGCACCGTGACCGGGTAGAGATCGCGCTGCTGCGTCGTGCGCTCGAGATTGGGATCCCGGTGCTCGCAATCTGCAGGGGCATGCAGGTATTGAACGTCGCCCTCGGGGGTTCGCTGCTGCAGCACATCGAGGGCAACGAGGTCGGTCTGCACGCGGCATGGGAACACCCCGTGTCGGCACGCGTCCACACGGTCGCCTTCGACGAAGGCTCAATAGCCCGTGAGGTCTTCGGACCCGGGCTCAACGTCAACACCCTGCATCACCAGGCAGTCGGCCGTGTCGCGCCGACGCTCGTGTGCACGGGTCGCGCACCGGACGGGATTGTCGAATCCGTCGAGATCCCGGGGCGCAGTGTCTGGGGCGTGCAGTGGCACCCCGAACTGCTGACGTTCCAGCCGGACCCGGCGTTCGCCTGGCTCGTCGAGCGTGCATCCATTGGCCTCGCGCCGAACATCCCTACGGGTAGCGGATGACCACCTTGCCGCTGTTGCCGCCTGCGTGCAGGTACTCGACGGCATTGACAACCTGCTCGAGCCCGCTGAATACCCTGCGATCCACGAGGGGGTCAACGGCGCCGCTCTCAACAAGCGCGAGGTTCGCGACGATATGACCGGGCAACTCGTCGGGCCAGTGCGAAAAGAGGAAGGCCCGCAGTTGAGCCGACTTCCAGAGCAGCTTGTGGTAGATCCGCGGTGACGTGACGGGCTTCGGGCCGGTCGTGTACTCCGAGATGAATCCACAGATGACGATGCGGCCTCGCTGCGCGATGTTGTCCACGCACGTGTCGAAGGTCTGTTCGCCGACCTGTTCGAAGACAAGGTCGATGCCGTTCGGGTATTCGGTACTCAGCACCGTGCCGAGGTCCTCGTTACGGTAGACAATGACGCGGTCACAGCCGAGCCTGCGCAATTCAACGGCCTTCTCCTCGGTGCTGCAGGTGCCGATGACGTGGTTGCCTGCCAACTTCGCCAGTTGCACGCACCAGCTCCCAACCCCGCCCGCAGCGGCCGTGATGAGCACCGTCTCGCCCGAACCCATCTGGCCGACGGAGTTGAGCCCGACCGATGCAGTGCTCCCGCAGACCACGGCGGTCATCACCTCGGGCGAGCAGGTGGGAACCTTGAGCACCTGCAGGGCATCCCGATAGATGAGTTCTGCATACGCGCTCCCGAGACTCGGTGACACCACGTAGTCGCCCACAGCGAGATGGCTGATTCCTTCGCCAACCTCGATCACCTCGCCGATGCTCTCGCAGCCGAGGTCGAAGGGAAAGGTGCCGTCGGAGAAGTACACGCCAGCGGCGATATTGACATCGGATGCATTCACGCCCCCGAAATGATTCCGGATGAGTACCTGGCCGGGCGCCGGGGAGGTTCTCGGAACCTCGACGATCTCGGCGGCAGCACGGAAGTTCCTCGTGTACCCGTTGCAGACGATCTTTCGATAACTGGACCCCATGTCTGACCCCCGTTCGACCTGGATGTTCGGCTGACCGTAGCAGGCGAATGGTGGGTGGGGCACGGTGGCGGGACGGCTCGGCAACCGCTGCCACTAAGGTGCGAACATGGCACCCAAGACCAAAATGACGTATCGCCGGCTCGGCAACAGTGGCCTGCAGCTTTCCGTTCTCTCGTTCGGTAGCTGGGTGTCCTTCGACGCCCAGATGAAGGATGACATGGCGCTCGAGTGCATGCAGGCCGCGTATGACGGTGGCTGCAACTTCTTCGACAACGCCGAGGCGTATGCAGGCGGCGAGAGCGAAGCGATCATGGGCCGTGTCATCAAAGAACTCGGCTGGTCGCGCCAGAGCTATGTGCTGAGCAGCAAGTTCTATTGGGGCGTGGACGGGAACCTGCGCAATATGCGTAACACCCTCAACCGTAAGTACCTCATGCAGGCCATCGACCGTTCGCTGGAGCGCTTCCAGACAGATTTCCTTGATCTCGTGTTCTGCCACCGACCGGACCCGAACACCCCGATCGAGGAGACGGTCTGGGCGATGAGCGACCTGATCGCGTCGGGCAAGGTGCTCTATTGGGGCACGAGTGAGTGGTCCGCCGACGAGATCCGGGCGGCATGGGAGATCGCCGAGCGCCACCACCTGCGCAAGCCGGTCATGGAGCAGCCGCAGTACAACCTGTTCGCTCGCGATCGCGTGGAGAAGGAGTACGCCCGTCTCTACGAAGACATCGGCCTCGGTACGACGATCTGGAGTCCACTCGCCTCCGGACTCCTCACAGGCAAGTACCGCGGTGGGGTTCCCCAGGACAGCCGCGGTGCACTGGCTGGCTACGAGTGGCTGCAGCAGCGTCTGACGGAGCCGGACACGCTCGCGAAGGTGGAGCGCCTGCGGCCGATCGCGGACGAACTCGGTTGCTCCATGGCGCAACTGGCCCTGGCATGGTGCGCGGCTAACCCGCGCGTGTCCACGGTGATTACCGGCGCAAGCCGCCCGAGCCAGGTTCTCGAGAACTTCGAGTCGTTGGCTGTCATCCCGCTGCTCACGCCTGAGGTGATGACTCGCATCGACGCTGCCGTCGCGTAACCACCTCTCCGGGGCACGACGGGCACGTCGCCATTAGGGTTCGAGCATGACGAACACCGGCAAGACTGCGCCCACGTTGTACGGCCCCGGATCCCGGGCGCTTCAGGAAAGCTTCGACAGCACGCGTCTGGCTAACCGGCTCGAGGAGCGCGTTGCGAAGGACGCGCTCGAGGACTGGCAGGTGGCCATGGTGGAGAAGGCCTCGTTCTTCTTCCTCGGCACCTCCGACCTCGATGGGTGGCCCGACGTGTCGTACAAGGGCGGTGTTCCCGGATTCGTGAAGGTCATCGACCCCTCAACACTCGCCTTCCCGTCGTATGACGGCAACGGCATGTACCGGTCGATCGGCAACCTCATGGACACCGGCAAGGTGTCGATGCTCTTCATCGACTTCAACAGTCCCGGGCGCACGCGCATCCACGGCACTGCCCGGGTGCATCTCGAGCAGGAATGGCTCGACCGCTTCCCGGAATCCGAGGCTGTGGTGGAGGTGCGCATCGGACGTGCCTTCCCGAACTGCCCGCGCTACATCCATAACCTGGCAACGGGGGAGATCTCGAACAACGCACCGCGCGATGGCCACGTGGTGGAGGCGCCGGAGTGGAAGTCATGGCCGGAGTGGAACGAAGTGCTTCCCGGAACCTGACCGCGGTCTTGGTAGCACCTCCCCTTCGTGCTTAACATGTGGTATGTCTTCGAGAGCCAAGCGAGCCGCCGCACTGCTCAGCATCGCCACGGTGACGGTTGCTGGGTCGCAGATCATGCCGACCGGAGCGCACGCGACGGACACCGTGCCGAGCGAACCCGACTCAACGGATTCCGCCTCGGCCCGCCCGCACCTCGACAAGCGGACCACGCTCGAGACCTGCAGCGCGAATTTCGGCGGCGCGAAGCGGACGGTTGGTTTCTTCCACTCGATCGAGTCCGACGGCTCGCTCAACCGTGCCAAGTCGGGAAAGCGCCAGAGACTCGAGTACCGCGTGGAAGATGTTGACAACTCATGTGTGATCTCCGAACCCGCACGAGTGGGCGCCTCGTCGTTGGAGGTCTCCTGTGCAGACACCTCCGTGGTCATTGGCCCGGTCGGAGGGCTCACGGTCCCGACGTACCGGCCGAAGCAGAAGTATTTCCGGCAGTACTGGGTGGTGCCAGAGGGAAAGAATCGCTGCTACTCGGTGTCGGTGAACGGCCTCCGGGCGTTCTTCCGCACGAAGTAACGCAGTGCGGGGAATCCTCGGGAGCAGCGAGCAGAGCCCGGGCGTGTGGGCGCTGCGAACCGCAGCGCTCCCCGGTGGCCGGTTTGAGTTAGCGGGTCTGTTGTCGGGTCACTTCCCCGACGGCACCACGGTGGGGCCAGGGCCGGATCAGGCGGAGTTCCCGGGGGCGATTGAACTGCTCACGGTTCGCCTCGACGGGCAGAGGCGTCCGGTGGTGACGATCGCACCATGGGCGACACCCGAAGCGCCGGGCCTGTGGTTCGTGGAGGCGGATGCCTCGACCCCCGATCGTTCGCTGCATTCGCTCGTGGCGTTCGGCACCGGGCATCACACGGATGGCACCGTCATCCCGAATGCGGCGTTCTTCACGCTGCCGGTGCGCAGCGACCAGCAAGTTGCCGCGCTCCGTTGGGACACGATGACCGGGGAGATCGACCAGATCTATGTAGCGCCCGACGTGCGTGACCGGGGAGTGGCGAAGAAGATGATCATTGTCGGCGGGGCGTATCACGCCCACCGGGGGTGGGAGGGCAAGATCTACGTCGGTGGCAGGCGAAGCGACACGGTGGAGGAGATGCTCGTCGGTCGATCACCGCTGCGCGTCACGTCGCGCACAGAACGCACGGTGATCATTGATCCCCTGACGGGGGAGCTCGCGGAGTAAGCCGCGGCCGGTCAACCGCGTAGCGAAACCGGCACGGGTTCGATGCCTGACCAAGATGTGCCCGCAAGGGGACCAGCGGCAGGCGTGATCTCTACTGGGATCCCGGTGAGGCGAGACATGCCAGACATCGGATCAACCGACCCGGGTCCGCTTGCGGCGAGGAGGTTCACGTTCACGCCCGTCGTCGCCGACGCGACCGTGAGCCCTGTGGCGTGCTGGTGACCCCAACCGTGGGGGAGCGCGCACACCCCCGGCATGAGGTCGTCGAGCAGCCGCACCGGCACGCGCACCGTTGCGGTCGCTGAGCGGACGTCGGCCAATTGATCATCGGCGAGGCCGAGCCGAGCAGCGTCATCGGGGTGGAGATACAGGTGGTTGGTGGTGAACCCGTTGTTCACCATCTCCTCGTGGTTGTGCGTCCACGAGTTGTGGGTCTTCACGTGCCGCTTGGTGATGAGCAGCATGCGGTCCGCCCGACTGCGCGCCGAGGCGAACTCACCATCGAGGTCCGCGCCCCGTTCGAGCAACAGTGTCGGTGCGAGGTGGACGCGCTTGTCGTCGGTGACGATGCGCCGACCGAGGAACGTTCCGGCAGTTGACCCGGGCTGTGCGAGGCCGTGCGGGTAGCGGAGCAGCTTGGCGAACCCGGGCTTCCTCGTCACACGCAGGATGAGGTTCAGTACCTTCTCCGCTGGCACGGTCGGGTAGCGCAATCCGTCGCGTCGCTGATGCCTGCGGGCCATGCGCTCGAGCAGGCGCTGGGCGACGCCGGAGCCCAGCATCGGGGCACCGCATGCCTTCGCGAGCGCAAGGTAAATGGATGCCTCGTCGCGCTGCTCACCCTGCGGCTCCAGTATCGCCTCGGTGGCCTGGAGGTATGGACGCGACTGCATGCCCATGAAGAGCGGGAAGATGAACGGCAGGTCGGCACGCTGCAGCGGGTCGGTGGCGGGCAGCGTGTAGTGCGCCACCGAGCCCGTCTCGTTGCGGAAGATGTCCACGGTGACGAGCAGTTCGAGCGAGCCGAATGCGTCCCGAAGGCGGCCGGCGTCCGCCATCGTGATGAGTGGGTTCCCGCCCGTCACGAAGAGCGCCTTGATCTGGCCGGGGCCGGGAGTGAGGATCTCGTCGGCGAGGATCCCACCGGGGAATGCGTCGTTGACCTTCCGGAACCCACCGATGCGTGAGGTGTCGTTGCTCATCAGGGTGCCCGTGCGCTTGCCGAACTTCGCGAAGTCGAAGATCCCCTTGCCGACGAGGGTGCCGCCGACACGGTCGAGGTTGCCCGACACGGCATTGATTGCCTCTTGGAGCCAGAACGCAAGAACGCCGTTGGAACCCATGTTCACCCCGGTGGACGAATACAGCGCGGCCGAACCGGCGGTGCGGTACGCACGCACCACGGAGCGCAGCGCTTCCGGAGTGATACCCGTGACCTCAGCAGTTCGCTCCGGGGTCCACGGGGCAGCGAACGCCACAAGATCGTCGAAGCCGGTGGTGTGGGTTTCGACGACGGAGCGGTTGACGCCCCCCGAGGCAATGAGCTCGTTCAGGAAGGCCAGATAGAAGAACACGTCGGTGTCGGGACGGATGAAGAGGTGATCCGTCGCGGCCTTGGCCGTCTCGGTCCTCCTCGGGTCGATCACGATCACCCGTCCGCCCCGCTCGGCGATCTCGCGCAGGCGCTTCTTCGGGTCCGCTACCTGGAGGAAGGACCACTTGCTCACCACGGGGTTCGCTCCGACGATCACGAGACAGTCGGTGTGGTCCACGTCGGGGAAGGGCTGGGTAAACGGGAAGCCGTAGATCTCGCGCGCAGCGGCGAACTTGTTCGCGCAGTCCTGCGTCGCGCTCGCGTAGAGCGAACCGGACTTCAGCCCGTCCATGAAGCCCTTCGCGAAGATCGGGTGCAGCACGCTGAACCCGGCAGCCGTGCCGACGTACATCGCCACCGAGTTCGGCCCGTGCTCGGCCACGATGGCACGAACCTTCGCCCCGATCTCGCTCTCGGCGGTACCCCATGAGACCTGCTCCCACGTCTCGCCGGTCCGTCGCATCGGATGGAGCAGGCGGTCCGGGGACGCATACAGGCGATGCTGCTTGACGCCCTTGATACACGCGAAGCCTGCGGTGCCAACGTGGTCGTGGTCCGCCCGGATCTGGGTGATCTCACCACCTTGGAGCGTCACCTCGAGCCCGCAGAGCGACTCGCAGATCCGGCAGAACGTGTGGCGGGTTTCGGTGGGTCCCAATGTCGGGAGCGTGGTCTCGTTCATGTCGAATCGTCATCATCTTGCCACGACAGGATTGACAGGGATCAACGGAGATGGATCTAGGCCTGCACCGAGGGTCAGTCGACTACGACTTCGAGCACGCAGAGACGGCTGCGGCAACGCGACTGCGGAGAGCATCGTCGGGTTCCTGCAGGTTCGCGACGGTCTCGGTCCGCATGACGACGTCGGTGGCGCACGTCGCGACGTCGAGGCTGCCCGAGTTCTCGATCAGGGCCTCGAGCACGTTCGCCCGTGTGTAGAAGTAGTCCACGGCGGTCTCGGCCACGAGGGTCTGCGCGACTGCGGTGCCCGGATCGCAGAACCGGACCTTGATGGGAGAGGTTGACGGGTCCACCGTTACCGCCGACTGCTTCACCCGGGTCGTTACCCACTTCGACAGTGCACTGTGGAGCGTCTTTGCAGCGGCCTCACTGTCCGCGACGAGGTTCCACGAAACGCAGACGGGGGACTTCTCGTCCGCCCGAGCGGCCGTGTACGAGTCGTTTCCCCACCCAGTAGCGGCCTCCCACGCCTCCTGCGGGGACATCGCCGTGGCGAGCGTGAGGTACAGCCGAACCATGCCAATGGTTCCCTTCTCTACGCCTGATCCCGGCTCGGTTGGGGCATCGACGGTCTCGGGGATGTCCTCGAAGAAATACGCCCGGGGATCGAGTACCTGATCGAGCGCGAGCGGCGGCCGCACGAAAAGCTGTTCGATGCCGGCCTTGGTCAGCGCGGCTGCTGCCACCAGGATCGGCCCCGTCAAGTACGGCGCCTCGAGCCCAGTCGTGATGGCCGGTGCAACGTCCTTCGTCGCCGCGTCCACCTCGTCTCCCGCTTTGTTCGCGTAGTCGAAGAAGGCCTGCTGCTCGGCCTCGGGCAGGGAGAAGATGTAACGGCGCTCGACGTAAACGGCATGACCCTCAATGAGTGCTGTCACCGACCGAGCCTGCTCCTCGCCCTTTGCGTTGCTCTGTAGCTTGCGGACGTCCAGATGCTGGTCCTGGATGACGTGCACCATCTCATGGGTGATCGTTGCCCGGATGGCAACGCTGAACGTTGCGGCGTTGGGCTCGTCGGTTCTCACGACGATCTCGCGGCTCGCGAAGCTGTAAAGCGCGAGGACGCCGGCCGAATTCAGCTGGTTCTTCTGCTCGACAACGTCGGTCGTTCCCGTGTACCAGCCGAACGCCCTCCCGATCGCCTCGTCATCGGCGATCTTGCGCCGCTCGCCGTCGGAAAGGCTCGATGCCTCGTCGGTCACCAGCTTGTCGAACTCTGCGTCGTTCAGGAAACGGACGCGCACGGGGCGTGTGAACGAAAGGCCGGTCTCTCGCTCGACGAACACGGCAAGGTTGCTCACCCGCGGGTCCCACGAGGTTGGGTTCTGATCGTTGCTCACGAACCGGTACGCGAGGTACCCGCCGAGCGCAGCGAACAGCACACAGATAGCGGTGAACACCACGAGCCAGCGCGACGAGCGCGGTGTGGGCCCGATCGGGGTGAGGTCCCAGCCGGCGCGGCGGCCGCCCGGTTCGGGCACCGGTGGTGGGACGGGGGGGCGGAACCGTGGACCGTACGCGGCGTCGATCACCGGGTGCGGCGGCGGCCAGGGCTCATGAACCCCTGTGGTATCGCTCATCGTGCTGGCAGCGTAGGGGCGCCCCCGTGGCCGAGGTGGAGCTGCTCACGCATTTCCGGTGGCAGTTCGCGGTTGGCCATGTTGTTCAGTATTGCCGTCAGTCTTCGTCGTCGGCATCGCCGCTGATCGCATCGAGGAAATCCTCGACGTCGCCCGCCTCGCCGCCGATGAGCCAGACGAAATCCTCGTCGGTCTCCTCGTCGGGAACCGTCAGCACGTGCACCAGAGCAACGTGGAGAACGTCGAGAGAGTTCTCGTCCTCCTCGTCGGGCTGCACCACGGTGATGTCCACCTCGGTCTCCGGATCCTGGAGACGGAGGAAGTCGATGAGTTCACGGACGAGCATGGTGGGGTCTCCCGGGGGATTAGTCCTCGTCGAGCCACGCCGGGGCGCGTTCGAGGAGGAAGAGGCTGACTGCTTTGCACCGGTCGAGCAGCCCGCAGAAGGGCTGGTCGTCGGACATCAGGACATCGGCGAGGTTGATCGGCACCTTTGCGACAAGGCTCAGGCTGCGCTGCGGTGCGTCGGTCACCGACTGGATGGAGTCGATGGCGGTCACCTCGACCGGAAGTTCCATACCGCCCACACCTGCCAGTTCGGTGGCGAGCACCAACAGGTCCGGTGCCGATGACAGCGGGGGCAGGGTCCAGGTGAAGTGGAGCGGGAAGGAATACCCCTCCGGTGGCTCGTCGTCCGGGCTGTCCTGCTTGAGGATGGCATCCTCGAAGCCGAGCAGGGCCCGGGGGTCCACCTCGAGCGAGAGATGCAGGTCGGTCGGGCCGTCGCACGCCTCCTCGGGGTGCAGGTCCACCTCCCAGAGCTGGCGGAGTGAGTAGGTCTCCACGAAATGTCGTTCATCGTGGACGTGGAACCCGTGGTCGACCGCATGGGTCTTCAGGTCTGCGATGAAACCGGCGACGTCGATGACGGCCAACAGAACTCCTTGTCGCGTCGGGCGCGAACGTAGCGGTGCGAGGAAGCACTTTGGACACTACCGTCCGGTCAACGATGACCGACGAGGCACTGCTCCAACTCCTGCACGACGCCGCCGACGCCGTGGCACTCGCTCTCGCATCCGTGCACGACTGGGGGCCCTCCGGGTTGCGTCCGGGGCAGTACGCCGCCGACCTGGATGCCGATGCGGCAGTCCTGTCGGTGCTCCGCCGTGCCGGGGTGGGGGTTCTTTCCGAGGAGAGCGGTTTCGAGGGCGCGGACCGCCCACTCGTCGTGGTGGTCGACCCGCTGGACGGTTCCACGAACGCGTCTCGCGGGCTCCCGTGGTTCGCCACGGCCCTCTGCGCGATCGATGCAGACGGTCCGCGGGTGTCGCTCGTTGCCCATCAGGGTGGTGGGCCGCGGTTCAGCGCCGTGCGGGGTGCTGGGGCGAACGCGGACGGCCATCGCCTCTCGCCGTCGGGGTGCACCGACCTCGGCGCTGCGGTGCTCGGGCTCAACGGATTGCCGCGGGAGCACTACGGCTGGGCCCAGTACCGAACCATGGGAGCAGCGGCGCTCGATATCTGTGCGGTTGCCTCGGGGGTGCTCGATGGCTACGTGGACTGTGTCGACGAGGCCCACGGGGTGTGGGACTATGCGGCAGCGGTCCACATCTGCCGGGAAGCGGGCGCAGTGTGTGAGGACGCCTTCTCGCGAGACCTGTTCGTGCTGGACCACTCAGCGAGGCGCACACCGGTAGCGGCAGGGACATCGGAACTGCTCGACGTGCTGCTGGCTGCCCGGGCTCGTTAGTCGCCGGTCAGGCTGGTACGGGGCTCTTCGCTCGGTCCGGCCAGAGCCGCCGCACGCTCGGGTGGCGAAGCTTGCCGAGCGCACGTGCCTCGATCTGTCGGATTCGTTCGCGGGTGAGATCGAAACGCTCACCGATCTCGGCGAGCGTGCACGGCTCGTCGCCGAGCCCGAAGCGGAGCACGATCACGTCGCGCTCACGCTCGGATAGGCGGGCGAGCTGCGCATCGAGGACGCGTCGGTCGATCCGGCGGATCATCTCGTCGAAGGCGGTCTCGGCCGATCGATCGGCAATCAGGTCACCCAGGTCTGTGTCGCCCTCGGCCCCGACCGGCGCAGAGAGCGACACGAGCGCGTTCCGGTGCTGACGTGCGAGATCAACGTGGTCCTTGCTCAGGCCGGTGTGTCTGGCTACCTCTGCCGAGGTGGGTGGCCGGTCCAGTTCGGCTGCGAGACGCTCGGTGCTCTGGTCGATGAGCGAGTAGGTCTCGCGCACGTGGCTGGGCACTCGGATTGTGCGGGACCCGTCTGCCAAGGCTCGGCCGATCGCCTGACGGATCCACCACGTTGCGTAGGTGGAGAACTTGAAACCCTTCGTGTGGTCGAACTTCTCGACAGCGCGCATGAGTCCGAGGTTGCCCTCCTGCACGAGGTCGAGCACCGAGAGGCCGCCTCCGTCGAAACGGCGGGCAATGGACACGACGAGCCGGAGGTTCGCGTTGATGAAGCGGGTGCGGGCCTCCTCGCCGTCGCGTACAGCCCGCTTCAGGGTGACCCGTTGCGCGGTGCTAACCGGGCCTTCCTCGAGGCGAGTAGTTGCGGCCCGCCCAGCGATGATCACCGCAGCGAGTCGCTGTTCGTCCTCGGCCGTCAGCAGCGGATGGGCGCCGACTTCTTCGAGGTAACGACGGAGCGAGTCGTTGTCTGAACCACTGGATCTGCCGGCCACATGGGAAACGGTAGTTTCGGCCGCGCGTGTGATCGGGGATACCCACGGTGTTCGGCGGATACGATCAGTGGCCGAGCGGGCGCATAGCTCAGTTGGTTAGAGCACTGCCCTTACAAGGCATAGGTCGGGGGTTCGAGTCCCTCTGCGCCCACCCGTTGTTGTCGATTTCACAACACTGTCCCTGGTCATGGCCGGGTTTGAAAGAGGAGGCGAAGGTGTCTCCGCCCGGTCCCCAGCGTTTCCGGCCCGTGCACTTCCGACCTGCCACGCGGAGCCAGCACCGCTTGCTGTTGGAACCGCTGTCGGTCGTCGAACGAGGTAGCGTTCGCGGCATGGAACAGAAGGTATGGACTGCAGCAGAACTGGAGAAGCTCAGCCCGGCCGAACGCCATGCACTTTTTGACGCCAGCGTCGTGACCGATCTCGACCAAGCACCAGAGGGTTTGATCCAGCGAGTCCGTACGAGGATTCACCAGCGGATTGCTCAGTCCGAGGCTCAGCGAGGGTGAGCGGTGAACGTCGCGAGGTGCGCGCGACGCTTGAGTTCTTCCAGGACCTTGATCGCCAACTCCACGGTGAACGTGGACCGAGCGGCGAGCCGTCGACCAACGACTTCCAGACGTTCGAGCTGTTGGAGATCGTCGAACGCTTCGCGTCTGGCTTCGATGATCTGCCCGAGCTCCTTCCTGGGCGGCGCGACTACCGCGTCCTGATCTCGACGGGAGTGCTCGTGCGTGCGTACTCCGTCGTCGGTCAACTGGGCCGGGACGGGGCAGTTGAGCTGGTGTCGCTCGAGATCGACGCGGGGCACGACTGGACGTAGCCGACAGGGGCTCGGCCGTCGGTTGTACCCACGTCGATTCCCATCGACGTGGCGGAGACGCTGTGGCTGAACGATGGTTGACTGGCTCCCGGTAACCAAGTCGTGCTCGTACTTGCAGGACTTGGGTGCAACCTTGTGTAGGTAGCGGTCGTTGAGCCAGTTGACGATGTCGCTGTGGGCGTCGTCGAGCACTCAATCGTGTGTGGCTCTGGCGAGGTCTGGTTCGTGCGGCGTGTTGTCGTCGTCGGCTCGCAAGACGTCTTCGACGGCGTCGGCGCGGTGTTTGAGGACCTCAGCGAGGACGAAGGCGCGCGCTCAACCCAAGGCGGTTGCCCAGAAGACGACTGAGCCAGGTCTGCACCACCGATGTGGCGCAGACCTAGCTCAGTCGCACTGCATTAGGTCACGGTGATCAGGCGAGATCGAAGCGATCGGCGTCCATCACCTTGGCGAATGCGGCAGCGAAGTCGTTGGCGAACTTGGCGCCAGCGTCATCGGCTGCATAGACGTCGGCGATGGCCCGCAGGATCGAGTTCGAGCCGAACACGAGGTCGTTGCGACTACCGGTCCACTTGAGGTTGCCGCTCGCGCGGTCACGGCCTTCGAACGTGTCCTCGGTGCCCGATGCAACAGACCACACGGTGTCCTGGTCCATGAGGTTCACGAAGAAGTCGTTGCTGAGCGTGCCAACGCGGTTGGTGAGCACACCAAGGCCGTCGGTGCTGACACCGAGCACTCGGAGACCACCGACGAGGGCGGCCATCTCCGGGGCGCTGAGGCCGAGCAGTTGCGCCCGGTCGACGAGCAGGTGCTCGGCAACATGGCTGGTGCCTTTGCCCAGGTAGTTGCGGAAGCCGTCGTTCTTCGGCTCGAGCCATGCGAAGGACTCTTCGTCGGTCTGCTCGGGCGTGGCGTCGCCGCGGCCGGTGCTAACGGTGACGTTCACGCTGTGACCGCCTGCGGCCGCTGCGGCTTCGATGGCAGCGACGCCACCGAGCACGATGAGGTCGGCCATCGACACGTTGATGCCGACGCTCGACTGCACGCCTTCGAGGGCGGACAGCACGCGGCGGAGTTGTTCGGGGTGGTTGACGTTCCAGCCGTTCTGCGGAACGAGACGGACGCGGCCACCGTTGGCGCCACCGCGGCGGTCGCTTTGACGGTAGGTGGACGCTGAGGCCCAGGCGGTCTCGACGAGCTCGGTGATGCTGATGCCAGTCGCCATGATCGCGGCCTTGACGGTTGCGATGTGGGCATCGCTGAGCGCAGTGCCTTCCGGAATCGGGTCCATCCACAGCAGTTCTTCAGCCGGAACCTCGGGGCCGATGAAATTGGCTTTCGGGCCGAGGTCGCGGTGCAGGAGCTTGTACCAAGCGCGAGCGAACGCATCGTCGAGCTGTTCCGGATTGTCGCGGAAACGCTGCGAGATGGGGCCGTAGATCGGGTCCATCTTCATGGCCATGTCGGCCGTGCTCATCACCGGGGCGTGGAACACGTCGGGTCGCTGGGCATCCGGCACCGTGCCGGCGAGCGCCGGTGCTGTCCACTGCTTGTGTCCGGCAGGGCTCTCGGTGAGTACCCAGTCGTTGTCCATCAACGTCTCGAGGTAGTTGTTGTCCCACTTGGTGGGCGTGGAGTTCCACGCGCCTTCGAAACCACTCGTGGTGGCGTGGATGCCGACTCCGGTCTCGAAGCTGTTCTTCCAGCCGAGGAGCTGCTGCTCCATCGGAGCGCCCTCGGGCTCGGTGCCTACTGAGGCTTCCGGGCCGGCGCCGTGCATCTTGCCGAAGGCGTGACCGCCGGCAACCAACGCAACGGTCTCTTCGTCGTTCATAGCCATGCGACCGAACGTTTCGCGAATGTCCCGACCGGACCCGATGGGATCGGGGTTGGCGTTGGGACCCTCGGGGTTAACGTAGATGAGACCCATCTGCACGGCGCCAAGCGGCGCTTCGAGCTGGCGGTCGCCGCTGTAACGCTGGTCGTCGAGCCACACGTTCTCGGGTCCCCAGTAGACGTCTTCTTCCGGAGCCCAGACGTCCTCACGACCGCCGGCGAAACCAAACGTCTTGAAGCCCATCGATTCGAGCGCGACGTTGCCGGTGAGGAGCATCAGGTCGGCCCAAGAGATCTTGCGGCCGTACTTCTTCTTGATCGGCTCGAGCAGGGCGCGTGCCTTGTCGAGGTTGCCGTTGTCGGGCCAGCTGTTCAGAGGGGCAAAACGCTGCTGACCGGAGCCGCCTCCGCCGCGACCGTCGTGAGTGCGATAGGTGCCGGCCGAATGCCATGCCATGCGGATGAAGAACGGGCCGTAATGCCCGTAGTCAGCCGGCCACCACTCCTTGGAGTCGGTCATGAGGGCCGTGAGGTCGGCCTTCAGCGCGGCGTAGTTGAGGGTGGCGAACTCGGCGGCGTAGTCGAAGTTGTCGTCCATCGGGTTCGACGCACGTGAGCCCTGATGCAAGATGTTGACGTTGAGCTGGTTCGGCCACCAGTGCTGGTTGGCGGAGCTGCCTGTTGCGGTGTGCGGACTCTGCAGCACCGGGCACTTGGCCGTCGAATCGCTGACCTCGGGTGCTGACTTCTCGGGAAGTTGATCACTCATGTCTTGCTCCTTGAACAGTTATGGATGGTTGCTTGCTCGTGTGGATGAATTGCATTGCCTCAGCGGGCGACATATCAGGCGGATCGTCCGCTTGACAGGTCGGGCATCGGCCCCAATAGATGACTTCGGCTTCGTCAACTTCGAATCCGTGGTTGTCGTCGGCAGTGAGGCAGGGCACCTCGCCAGTAGCACAGTCGACATCGAACATCATGCGACAGCTCCGGCAGATCAGGTGGTGGTGGTTGTCGCCGACCCGGCTCTCGTAGCGAGCTGGCGAGCCGGCCGGTTGGATCCGACGGATCAGGTTCTTGTCGACCAGGACGCCGAGCGAGTCATAGACCGCCTGCCGCGAGATCGCGCCGAGTTCTGAGCGCACGACGTCGCCCAGCTCGTCGGCCGAGGCATGTGGGTGCTCCGCGACGACACGCATGATCGCTAGTCGTTGAGCGGTGACCTGCACGCCGTGCTCACGCAGGAGTTCTACTGCCGCTTCTTCCACGAGCCGCATCAGACCACACATTCTGGACTCTGTCAATAATCAGTCTTTGTTTGGCGTGCCGTCGCGCGCTGTGGATTCCGACGAGTTCGCTGTGGAGTTTTCGGCCTGCTCGGCGTGGGTTGTCGATCAGCGAGCCGGTGATGAAGTCGATCACCGCAGCGGATACTGCTTCGGGAAGTTCCTCGGCGATCGCCCGGGTAGCCGGTACGGCGACAACAGGGCTCCAACTATCGAACAACATTGTATGCTGGCATACATGCAGAGGACGACCGTGAAACTGCCGGATGAACTCGATGCCCGCCTTCGCCACGAGGCCCAACGACGGGGAACCACCGTGTCAGCGCTCACCCGTGAAGCAATCGAGAATCTGCTTGGAGCCCACCACGGCAAACGACGGCTTCTCGCCGCCGGTGCAGGCGCCAGCGGTCGCGATGACATTTCGGAGCGAATCGAAGAGATCCTTGCCAACGAGGTCCGGCCGTCGCACTGATCGTCGACGCTGGACCTCTCTACGCCTACGTCGATCGTGATGACAGGCACCATGCCGCCAGCCTGGAACTCCTCGAGACGCACCCTGGGCCTCTCATCGTGCCGACACTGGTCATCACCGAGGTCACCTACCTCCTCGGCACACGCCTCGGCGCGGACGCTGAAGTGCGATTCCTCGGGGACCTCGCCGCGGGCATCCTGCTGGCGGATTCGTTCGCAGCCAGTGACTGGATGCGAATAGCTGAACTCGTTGCCACCTATCGCAGTCTCCCGCTCGGAACGACCGACGCTTCGGTGATTGCGACAGCCGAACGACTCGGCATTCGAGACATCGCCACGCTCGATCGTCGACACTTCACCATCGTGCGATCACGACTGGGCGACCTCACGCTTCTGCCCTGAGCCGAGCCGCCAACCCACTGGGCAATCGTGTACCCCACGAGTAGACGGGCGAGCGCATCCGGCGAAGTTTTGGAGGTTCGCCTACAGAGGCAGCGACGTCGCCTTCCCTAGATCGATGCAGCGGTTCGTCTGCACGCGTACGCACTGCAGGAGGTGGACGAATGCTTGTTGCTGACACGCGACGAGGTTTTGTCCTCGCTCACCGATTCGCTATCGGTCGACGTACACCACCTCGGTGGCACCGCTCTGCCTACGTGGTGTAGTCGGCGTTGATGCGCACGTAGCCGTCGGAGAGGTCGCAGCCCCATACGGTCGCCGTTCCGGTTGCGATGCCCAGCGATACATGGATGCGTACGTCGGTGCCGCGCATGTAGTCCGAGAGGCGCTGGAGCCCGGCGGCGTCTACCTGCACCGGGAAGACCTCTTGCGCGCCGAAACGGATCACGACCCGGCGCTCGTCGATGTCGGTCTCCTCGGAGCACTTGCCGACTGCCATAGCGACACGGCCCCAGTTCGGGTCCGCGCCGTGCACCGCCGTCTTCACGAGCGGTGAGTTGACGATGGCCTTGGCCACCCGCTTCGCCTGGGCGTCTTCACGCGCCCCGTCCACGCACACCTCAATGAGCTTGGTCGCGCCCTCGCCGTCGCGGGCGATCTGCTTGGTGAGCGAGAGGGCAACCTCGAAGAAGGCCGCTTCCAAAACATCGTGCTCCACCGGGCCGGCGGCGCCGCTCGCTAGCACGATTGCGGTGTCGCTCGTCGAGGTATCGGTGTCGACCGACACCGAGTTGAAGGTTCTCTCCACCACCCTGCGGAACATCGCGTCGAGTGCGTCTGGGGTGATCTCGGCATCGGTGAAGATCAGGGCGATCATCGTGGCCATGTTCGGCTCGATCATGCCGACACCCTTGGCCACGCCGACCACACGACACTGACCTGTGTCGGCTGCGGCGATCTTGTGGACCGTGTCGGTGGTCATGATCGCTTTCGCAACCGCTTCAGCGTCGTTGCTTGGTAGCGGTTGCGGAAGGGCGCCGAGACCAGTGCGGATACGGTCCATCGGCAGGAGGCGTCCGATCACACCCGTCTGGGCGATGAGCACCTCGCTCGCACGGGCACCGAGGTGGGCCGCAACAGCGGTCACGATCTCGGATGCGTCGGCGAGGCCCTGGTCCCCGGTTGCCACGTTCGCGTTCTTCGAGGTGACCACCACCGCCCTCGCCCGTCCGGATGCAACGTTGGTCCGGGAGATGCGCACGCTCGGCCCGGCGAAGTGCGACTGGGTGAACATCCCAGCGGCCGAGCACACATCGTCTGCGGCAACAACCACGAAATCAAGGCTGTGGTCCTTGATCCCGAGGTTGGTTACATGGCAGCGGAATCCGGCGGGCAGGAGCAGGGTCACGGCACAGAGTTTGGCCGAACGGTCGGCCTCGGCGCGACCTGAATTCGGTGCGACGAGCAAAAAAGGCGGTGGGGCGGGAGGGTGGCCCCCGCCCCACCTGTCGCTCAGCGCCGGGTGGACAGCGCGATCAACTAAATAGACAATATCTAATTTTCAGGGACCCGCACAGTGTGCGGTTATCTTTTGGTACAACTTCACGCTCGGTGCTGGAACGTTTAGCGCCTACCGGCGCTTCAGCAGGTGCGTCAGCGCGCTTTGCAGAGTCGGGTGCTGGAAGTGGTAGCCGTCCGCCTCGAGCGCCTTGGGCAGCACTCGCTGGCCCTGGAAGAGCAGGTTGTCGGCAAGTTCGCGGCCCACTGCGAGGCGGGGTGCGAGGGGCGGGACAGGAAAAAGCGCCGGCCGCTTGAGCACCTTGCCGAGCACACGGGAGAACTCGCTGTTCGTCACCGGGTTCGGTGCTGTGAGGTTCACTGCCCCGCTCACCGAGGAGGTGAGCATGGATTCGATTGCGGCAACCTCGTCGTCAATTGAGATCCATGACTGCCACTGGCGCCCGTTGCCGAAGCGGCCTCCGAGACCGAGCCTGAACAGCGGAAGGAGTTTCTTGAGCGCGCCACCGGCCGGGGTGAGCACGATCCCGGTACGCAGGTGAACCACGCGCACGCCGGCTGATTCCGCGGGGGCGGTTGCACCCTCCCACTCGCGACACACATCGGCGAGGAACCCGCTCCCGAGTTCGCTGGTCTCGTCGAGCTGTTCGTCGCTACGGTCCCCATAGATACCGATTGCGGATCCAGACAGCAACACCTTCGGGCCGTCAGCCGCAGCCATTGCCCGCGCCAGCAGGTTGGTGCTCTGGACGCGACTCGAGCGAATCAGTGCCTTGTACTCGTCGGTCCAGCGGTGGTCCCCGATCCCGGCCCCCGCAAGATGGATCACCGTGTCGATGCCACTGAGCAGTGACGGGTCGAGCGACGCAGCAGTTGGGTCCCACTGCCGATCCCCGCTGGTAGCGGCCTTGCGCACGAGACGCGTAACCGTATGGCCATGTTGGCGGAGTGCTCCGACCAACGGTGTTCCGATGAGGCCGGTTGCTCCGGTAATGGCGACGCGCATGCCCCGTACAACCAATCGTGTTCCTCGTTATTCCCCCGGGGGTTGCCCCGGGCGCTGCGGGAACCGCAACTACCATCACCGCCAGTGACCAAGCGCAGGGCCGGTAAGGCCACCACTTCAACACCCGGCATGCCGCAGGTCCCGCCCCGACTTCTGTCCCCGACACCGCAGCGTGCTGTCGTTGTCGTGACGCCGCTCAAGTCGCGTTGGCCAAAGATCGTTACCGCAATCGTGGTGGTAGCTGCCCTCGTTGCGACAGGGGTCTACGCACTCACTTCGCTCCTGGGTTCCGAGCAGGCGGGTGGCACCCGAACCCCCGAGGAGGCGATCGCCCGTTTTGTGCGCGACGCAAATGCCGCTGACCTGCTCGGGGTGCTTGACATCCTCGTCCCCTCCGAGCGCGAGGCGTGGATCGACCCGCTGAAGCAGATGTTCGTGGACGGACGGCGGTTGCGGGTGCTGCCGGGAACCGCGGATATCGACGCGCTGAGGGGCGCCGATCTGCAGCTGACAACCCCCACCGAGGCAGCCGAGATGGTTGCCCCGGACGCCGCCGCGGCCGAGGTCCGGGGCTCGGTAGCGTCCTCGCTGACGTTCGGTGGGTTCAACCCCGTCGGCACGACGGCACGGACCGTTGCATTCCGGGTGGTTGCGGTCCGAGACGGAGCGCGCTGGTACATCAGTGTCTGGCACTCGCTGGCAGAGAACCTGCGGACACACTCGCTGCGCCAGTTGTCGTGGCCGTCCACGCAGAGTGCGGTGACACTCGGTTCGCCAACCCCGATCGAGGCCGTGAGCAGGATGCTCTCGGCCATCGAGGCGCTGTCGCTCAAGGAACTGATTCCTTTGCTTGACCCTGTCGACTCCGCTGTGCTGCAGCGGGTTGCGCCGTGGTTCCTCGACGGCACCCAGCAAGCGCTCGACGAGTTGGTGCGACGATCGGGCCTGACCCTTCGGCTTTCGGACCCCCAGTTCGTGGCAACCACCAAGGGGAACAACTCGACAGTTACCTTCTCCGACCTCCAGATCGTCGCCAAGTCGAACAACGTCAACGTTTCGATACGGGACAACTGCGGAATCTTCACCTCCTACGGCCAGGCCGACACTCGCGAGTGTCTCGGTGACGCCGAGGGCACTCGCGACGCGCTCGAACAACAACTGGTTCGCCTAGGTGTCGCTCCCGTGGTGTTGCGAGGGATCCTCGTGTACGACGACGTCCGCCGGGCCCTCGACGGACTCAAGGGCGTCGGGGTCGCGGTCCACAACGTCGGCGGCCAGTGGTACGTCGATCCCACCGGGACGGTCGTGAGGCTGATGCTCGGCATGCTCTCGAACGGAACCCCCGACGAGGCCCAGTCGCTCGCCGACGACCTCCGGATCCTGGTGTCCCTCTTCGGCGGCGGCCCAGTCGAGGGTGCAGGCACGCAGCCTGATGTGACAGACAGTCGTCCGGGCCAGGCTGGCCAGCCGGGGACGGTGGACGAGTACGGGCGGTACACCGAGTGTCTTGCAGAACCGATCTTCGACGATGCGCGCTCCTGCATGGAAAAGGGAATCCTCAACGGGAAGTTCCCGCGGACGATGGTTGACGGGTCGTTCCTCGCGCCCGAGTGCGGCTGGCGGGGGAGCAGGTTCGATCCATCCATCGCGCGGTTGTCCGGAGACGCCTATGTGCGACTCGTTCGTGCCGCCGCCGCCTGTATGAAGGTGCGGATTTCCTCCGGCTTCCTGATCGCCTCCCAAATGCCGTTCGAGTTGGTGCGCTCGGAGTGCCTGAAGGGCGTGAATCCGTCGCGGATGAACGCCACCCAGGCCAAGGAGTACTTCAACTGTCAACTGGCGGGCTGACGCCTGTTGGGCGCCCGGCCGTAGGCTCTCTTTCTCGTGAGCACGCGTAAGTTGATCCTCTTGGCTCTGGCGTGCGGATTGGCAATCCTCATTGCCGGAAGCGTCCAATTGCTCCGGATCGAACGCAACGAGACGAGCACCCTGGGGGTGGGCGACTCGACCCAACTCGCCACGGTGACGGCTCGAGTCACCTCGGGTGCCACGGTCGGCGACGCTGTGCGGGTGGTCGTTCACCTGACGCTGTCCCCGTCGGCCTCCGCTCCGCTCGAGGGGCCGATCGTCGGTTGGTCGCTGCTCACCGGGGGTCTGAAGCGGCCGGTCGAGGCCGTAACGGCCACAGATACCGGTACGGAGTCGTGCGCCGACACGGTGCTTTCGCCGGGGGAGGAGGCCGACTGCCTCCTCGCGTTCCCGGTGTCCCCGGGGGTCGAGGGAACCACGTACGTGACCTTCGCCTTTGCCGGCGCATCGGCCACCTGGCGCCTCGGAATCTGAGCGTCGTTCTCACGAGCAGGGTGGGCGGTTACGCTCAACCCTCGTGCCTGATACGCAACAGTTCGACCTCATCGTGATCGGCGGTGGCCCTGCGGGCTACGGCGCTGCCTTCTACGCGGCATCGGCCGGCTTGCAGGTCGCCCTTGTCGAGCGGGACATCATCGGTGGTACCTGCCTGAACCGGGGCTGTATCCCCGCGAAGGCTTTCCTCGAGACGGCTTCCGTTGCTCGCCACGTGCAACACGCCAAGGACTTCGGGATCGAGGCAACTCAGACGGGCATCGAGTTCGGCGTGGCGCAGAACCGCAAGCAGCGGATCGTGGACGGTCTGGTGAAGGGTCTCACGGGCCTCACACGCGCCAAGAAGGTCACCTACCTCCTCGGAGTGGGTTCGCTCGGGGCCAACCGGACGGTCACGGTCACCGGTGCCGAAGGCGTTCAGGTGCTTCAGGGCCGGTACGTCATCCTCGCTGCGGGCTCGGTACCCCGCACCATCCCGGGCTTCGAGGTCGGTGGACCGATTATGACGAGCGATGAGGTCCTCATGCTTGACACGATTCCGGCCCGCATGGTGGTCATCGGCGGAGGCGCCATCGGATGCGAGTTCGCTTCGGCGTTCTCGGATCTCGGCTCACAGGTCACGATTCTCGAGGGCTTGCCCAAGGTGCTCCCGGGGCTCGACACCGACCTCGCAAACGTGGTCGTGAAGTCGTTCGGCAAGAAGGGGATCAAGATCCTGACGGGCGCGAAGGTCAACGGCCACACGCCCCTGCCCGCTGGCGGCACGCGAGTGCACGTCGAGGGCATGGACGACATCGAGGTGGACGCCGTGGTGGTGTCGGTCGGTCGCAGGCCGTTCCCGGACCTTCTCGGCCTCGAGGGCACCCAAGTGCAATTGACCGACCGCCGCTTCGTGCAGGTTGACCCGTACTGCCGCACCGGGGAAGCGGGTGTGTACGCAATCGGCGACCTCATCAACACTCCGCAACTCGCTCACGTCGGCTACGCAGAGGCTGTTCTTGCCGTGAAGGACCTGCTCGGCGAGGACCCGAAGCCAATCGACTACAGCAGGGTGCCGTGGGCCATCTACTGCCATCCCGAAGTGGCGTGGGCCGGGCCGAACGAGGAGCAGGCGCGTGCGGCCGGATTCGACGTGGTGGTTGCCAAGCACCCATTCCGGGCAAACAGCCGTGCCCAGATCCTCGGGGAGATCGACGGCCTCGTGAAAGTCATTGCCAAGAAGAATGCTGATGGCACGGCAGGCCAGATCCTGGGTGTCCATATGGTCGGCCCGTGGGTGACCGAGCAATTGTCCGGCGGCTATCTCGCCGTGAACTGGGAGGCGACCGTGGCCGAGGTGGCCGAGTTCGTCCAGCCACACCCGAGTTTGTCCGAACTGTTCGGCGAGACTGTCCTGTCCCTCACCGGCCGTTCCTTCAGCGGCTGAGCCACGGCACCCGAGTACCGAGAAAGAGAGCAACTCCAGATGGCTGACATCACGCTTCCGCAACTGGGCGAGACCGTCACCGAGGGAACCATCCTGCGGTGGTTCAAGAAGATCGGCGACTCCGTCGCGGCCGACGAGCCGTTGTTCGAAATCTCCACCGACAAGGTGGATACCGAGGTTCCCTCGCCGATCGCCGGCACGTTGATGGAGATCCGGGCTAACGAGGGCGACACCATCGCTGTTGGCACCATCGTGGCCGTCGTCGGTGCCGGTGGCGCTGCGACGATCGTTGCACCCGCGGCGGAGGCTCCGGCCCCTGTTACCCAGGCCCCGGCTGTCGAGGCCCCGGCCCCGGTTGCTGAATCGCCCGTGCTGGAGGCCCCGTCTCCGGCCCCGGCCGTTACGGCCCCAGCCCCTGTTGCGGCTTCGGAGAGCGGCGATCAGACAGCGGGCAACCGTTTGCTCTCACCGGTGGTTCGTCGTCTGGTGAATGAGCACGGGTTGAGCCCCGAGCAGATCACGGGGACCGGCCTCGGTGGTCGTATTACCCGCGAAGATGTGCTCGATCACATCGATCGCCTCGCAGCGGGCGTACGCGCCGCCGCACCGGCCGCGGCCGCTCCGGCCGCGCCTGTCGCGCCTGCAGCCGCTGCGCCCGCTCCGGCGCCTGCCCCGTCTCCGGCTCCTGCCCCGGCTCCCGCCGTACCGCGCGGTCCGCGCACCAGCACCATCAAACTCTCGAAGATCCGCAAGCTCACGGGCGACCACATGGTCATGTCCAAGGCCACGAGCCCTCATGCCTTCAGCGTTGTCGAGGTGGACTTCGCGAATGTCGATCGGGCGCGTC
The DNA here is from genome assembly GCA_945889085.1 of Ferrithrix thermotolerans DSM 19514. Taxonomy (GTDB): domain Bacteria; phylum Actinomycetota; class Acidimicrobiia; order Acidimicrobiales; family Ilumatobacteraceae; genus WLJO01. The sequence goes on along the minus strand of CAMDBM010000001.1, from coordinate 86,914 downwards.
GCGCGGTCAAGGACCGATGGAAGGAGGAGGAGGGTTTCTCGCTCACCTACCTGCCGTTCATCTCGCGTGCGGTGGTCGATTCCCTGGGCGAGTTCAAGAACCTCAACGCGTCGGTGGGCGACAACGAACTCATCGTGCACGACAACGTGGACCTCGGCATTGCAGTGGACATGGACTATCAGGGTCTGCTCGTGCCGGTGGTTCGCGATGCGGGTCTCAAGCGTCTCCGTGCTCTCGCCCGCGAGATCAACGACCTCGCCGGCCGCGCCCGCTCGCGAAAGATCCTTCCCGACGAGATTGCCGGCGGAACGTTCACCATCACCAACAACGGCTCGGCAGGCTCGGTCCTCACGATGGCGATTATCAATCAGCCACAGGTGGCGATCCTCTCCACCGATGCGATCGTGCGCAAGCCAGTAGTGGTCACCACACCCGACGGCAGCGAGGGCATCGCCATTCACCCTGTCGGCAACCTCGCGATGAGCTGGGACCACCGGGCCTTCGACGGTGCGTACGCAGCGAATTTCCTCTCCCGCGTGAAGCAGTTGCTCGAGACCCGCGACTGGACCGCGGAGTTGTGAGATGACACTGCGGGTTCGGTGGCTCGGGCGTGTTCCGTACCGGGAGGCCTTGGACCTGCAGACCGCCCTGTTTGCGCAAGGCTCCGACCAGCACCTGCTGCTGTTGGAGCATCCGCACGTGTTCACCCACGGATCGCGCGCAGACCTTGAGCGGAACGTGTTGGTGAATCCCGCGCAGGTGGGTGCAGAACTGGTCCCCGTGAACCGCGGGGGAGACGTCACCTATCACGGCCCCGGGCAGCTCGTCGGCTACCCCATCTTGTCACTCGTGCCGAAATGGGGACGTCGCGAGAGCGGGCTCGCCGATTCGGTTGCGTACGTGCGCTCTGTCGAGCAACTGCTGATCGACACGCTCACCGATCTCGGGCTCAGCGATGCCGGTCGTCTGCGCGAATACCCGGGCGTCTGGGTGGGCGCGGACGGGCCGAATCCGCGCAAGATCTGCGCGATCGGGGTCCGTCTCACGCGCGGCAGGACGATGCACGGGTTCGCGATCAACGTCAACCCGGACATGCGGTACCTCCGTGAGTACATCGTTCCGTGCGGGATCGCGGACCGTCCGGTGACGTCGCTCGCCGAGGAGGGCCTCGATATCCCAATGCAGGTCCTCGTCGACGCCCTTGCCCTGCGGGCCTCTGCGCTCTGGGGAGACGGGACGCTCGAACGCCAGGACGTGGCCTGGCGAGAGGACCGTGCGGGGATGGATCTGAGCCCGTTCAGCAGGGGCGAGGGACCGGGCGAGATCGTGCGGGGCGCAACTGAGCATTTCGTATCCGAGGCTGCGCAGCCTGCGGGACAGCCTGTCCGTCTGCTCGGGAGACTGGCGCGTGCGGGCGTCACCGATGGGCTTCCGGTGTCGGAGCGCAAGCCCGAGTGGTTGCGCCCGAGGGTTCGTCTCGGCGCAGAGGTGCTCGCAGTCAAGGCGACGTTGCGCGACCTCGATCTCGTCACCGTGTGCGAGGAGGCCGGCTGCCCGAACCTGTCGGAGTGCTGGTCCGACGGCACGGCGACGTTCATGGTGCTCGGAGAGCGCTGCACACGGGCGTGCGGCTTTTGTCTCGTGGACACGCGCAAGCCCGAGGCACCGTCCGCTGATGAGCCCGCACGGGTTGCCGAGGCTGTCGAACGAATGCGCCTCGCCCATGCCGTCATCACAATGGTCGCGAGGGACGATCTCGACGATGGCGGTGCGCACCACGTCGCCGCCACCATTGCCGCGATTCGTGACCGGAACCCGGGCACCGCGATCGAGGCTCTGGTGAGCGACTTCCGTGGCAACCAGGCCGCTGCCGACATCGTGTTCGCCGCTCGACCCGACGTGTTCAACCACAACACAGAGACGGTTCCACGCCTGCAGCGAGCAGTCCGCCCCTCAGCCGGATATGCGCGCAGCCTCGGACTGCTCGCCCGGGCACGCTTGGCTGGGATGCGGACGAAGTCCGGTCTCATCGTCGGTATGGGCGAGACCGACGACGAGGTAGTGGGCGTGCTTGCCGATCTCGCGGCGATCGGCTGCGGGATCGTGACGATCGGCCAGTACCTGCGCCCCACGTCGAACCACCTGCCGGTGCACCGCTGGGTGCCGCCGGAGACCTTCGAGACCTATCGCGAGGTGGGTCGATCCCTCGGCCTTGGCCACGTGGAGGCGAGCCCGCTCACACGGAGCAGCTATCACGCCCGTGAAGCGGCGGCCCCGGCGCGCTGAGCCCGCTCTGGGCCCCAACGATCCGCATAGCGCTCGGCCCGGCTCGCTGCTTTGGGGAGACAGAGCACGAGCACCATGAATGCCGCCACCAGCGACCTCTGCCGAACGAGGATGCCGAGGTTGCCGAACGAGCTGAACACCAGACCGAAGAGCAGCGCGGTGACGAGGCAGTAGGTGACGTACGGCGCGTTGCGCGCCGTGACGCGCAGAGCCTGAAGCCGGCGGTACCCGATCACGACTGCAATGAGGAACAACGAGGTTTCGAGCGCCGGCAGCAACGAAGCAGCGCTGGAGACATCGAACGGGAGCGGGCGCGTGAGGGTACGGAAAATAGCCCAGGGCCAGTTCAACGGGTTCCTCGTGCTGATCGGCGTGAACGATGAGCCACCCCTCTCGCTCATCGTGGCAGCCCGATTGAGCGCGCTGTCGACGTTGGACAGGAAGTCGCCGCTCGAGTCTCCGAGTTTGAGGTGTCGAGCCGCAACGTACGAGAGCGCGCCCATGACGACGACCGACACCACGGCGAAGAACGCGGGCCCGCCCCGACGTCGCGCAGCGCTTCCACCCGGCTGGAGCACAATCCCCTGCACGAAGGCAACCGCTGCGCCGGCGACGAAGATGACTGCGAGGTGGATGCGTACGGCGCCGATACCGGTTCCCGCCAGCACCGCCAGCAGCAGACCGAAGCCGGGATGATCCCAGTTGAGGATCCGCGCAACCCCGAGCGAGAAGACCCCGATGCACAGGAGGATCCACGCCTCCTTGCCGAGGCTCGAGGGCCAGAACACCAAGGTCGGGGTGAGGCAGCAGAGCAGCGCATACCTCCGTTGGGCGAGCCCGGGAACCGCTCTGCACGCAGCAACGACGAGGAAGACCGCCCCCCAGTAGCCGAACGTACCGAACACGAGGAATGCGCCGAGTCGGGTCGGCCCGGTGAAGGTGAGCACGGTGCCGGTCAGGCGGATGACGAACCCGAGTTCCCGCGCGAGGGGCAGAGCGGACCACAGACTGCGCTCGCCTGAGCGGACAGCGGCTGCGATGACTGAGCCCTTGTTGTAATAGAACGTTGCGTCCGCCACGCTGCCGTACACCTTGGAGAACACGTAGAAGCGCAGGATCGTGCCGAGCATCTTCAGCGCGAAGCCGACGGCTAGCACGTTGAACAGGTGCTTGAGGTCCTTGCGAAGCACCCAGCGGAGTGTGGGCAGGGAGATGAGCGCAAGCACCGGTATTGCGAGCACCCCGCCCCACACCTCGTACGAGGCAGCGTTCATGAGCGCCGCACTGGTTCCGAGAAGTGCTGCGAGCACAATCACGACGAGGGTGCTCTGGCGGCGATACACGTGCTGTCCTGTCGTCAGGACTCTCTACTGCTGCGCCCGGATGCCCGCGCCTTGAGGCTGCGAAGGGCCTCGCTCGCAAGGCCGCGCCCTCGGTCGAACGCGGCGGTCTCCCCGGTGGAGCCGTAGAAATAAGCATCGTCGTGGCGACCCGGTCCGCCGATCACGACAAGCAGGTAATCCTTCACGCCGAGGGCTCGTAGCGTCTCGGCAGTTCGTGCTGCCGCCTCGATCTTGGTATGCCCGAGCCGCACGAGGACCACAATCGTGTCGGCAACCGGGAGCAATTCGAGGATCTCGGCTGCCATTGCCACGGGGGCGGAGTCGACCACGACCTCTTCGTAGTTGGCGGTCAGCCAGGGCAGTGTGCGGACCACCTTCCGGGCGAGTTCGCTCGGCGATGCTTCAGCGTCGGTGAGCCGCTCGTCGTATACCCGCAGTCCGGTAACGCTGTTGGACAGCATGAGAGGCATGTTTGGCAGCGCCTCAGGTGCGGGGTTGTCCCCGGCACCGAGCAGTCTGGCGAGTGACGGCCTGCGGAAATCGGTATTTACCGCAACGGTGCGAGCACCGGTCTCGGTGTACGCAGCGGCGAGGTTGGCCGTTGCCGTTGTCTTGCCGTCGCCGGAACCCGCCGAGAGCACGAGGGTGATCGCGGCGATCGACCTGTCGGATCGGTCGCCGTTCGCGAGGCTGAGCACACTGCGCAGTGCACGGTAGGAGTCTGCAACGGGATCGTGCCGGTCGCGTCGGACCGCAACGAGGCGCTCGCCGATGCGGAACGAGCTCGGGATGGTCAGCTGTGCCCGCACACCGAGGATCGACTCGGCCTGCTCACGGCGACGGATACGCGGATCGAGGATGCCGAGGAGCAGAACGAGGCCGGAGCCGAGCACCGCTCCGACGACTCCGAGGAACAGGCCGCGCGTGACGCGGGAGCGGGGTGCCTGGAGGCCGCGCTGGTTCACCGGAACGGCCTCGGCAGATTCGAGCGTGACGAGGCTGATGGTTCTCGGCTGCCCCTGCAGGGTGTCGAACTCCTCGAAGACCGTGCTGTAGCGGCGAGTTGCTGCGTCCAGCTTGGCCTGGATGATGCGGTCGTCAGGGTTCCGAGCGATCTGGATACTCAGTTCGCGAACGTTGCTCTGGAGCACGTCAAGCCGCTCGGATGCCGCTGTGAGCCGCTGCTCTCGCACCTCGTCCTGACGGGTCACTATGAATTTGCTGAGCTCGTCGGCGAACGTGTCCGCCACGAGTTCTGCACGCTCAGCCGTGGTGGCCCGCGCCGAGATCGTGAACGAGTTGTTCGAGCCATCGAGGTTCGCTTGGATCTGGCTAACGAGCAGCGCAGCGTTGGGTTCTGACAGCCTCGCAGCCACCTTCTTGGGCACCTGACCGGCGGTGCTGAGCAACTGGATCTCGTTGAGGTTCAGCGTGTCCGAGACCACGGAACCGGACGGATCGTTGGACGAGATGAGCATGGTGTGCGTGGCCTCGTACGACGAGACGGCATCCGAGGCTTTCTTGGGGGAAGGGATCGCGCCAATGGCAAAGCCGACGACGAAGGCGACGACAATCACCCACCACTGGCGCCGCAGTGCCCCGACAAAACTGTCCCGTTCCATACCCAAGGTTTCCAACCTCTGCAGGCTACACGTCCGCCCGGTCGCCCCTGCGAGCAGGGACTCGCCGTTTGCGCACGCCAGAATGTTCACATGCAGACGCCGGGAGCCCCGCCACCCCTACCCACTTCGGTCTATCTGGACCGTCTGGCGCGGGCGCGTGCTGAGATGTCACGCCTCGGTATCGATGTCCTTCTCCTGTCGCTCGGGCTCGATCTGCCTTATCTCACCGGCTACCACGCGATGCCCCTGGAGCGGCTCACCATGCTCGTCGTGCCTCACGACCGGGAGGCAACCTTGGTGATCCCGCGGCTCGAGGCGCCGCGTGTTGTGGAGCAGCCCGGCGTGTTCTCCCTCCATCCGTGGGGCGAGACCGAGAATCCCGTGGAGATCGTCGCGGCGCTGTCGGGTCGTCCGCGCATCGCCGCGATCGGCGACCAGACGTGGGCCCGCTTCGTCGTCGATCTTCTCCCGCTCATGCCGTCGACCACGTTCCGTCGTGCTGTCGATGTGGTCGGCGCAATGCGGATGGTCAAGGACGCTGCGGAGGTGGAAGCCCTCCGTGCCGCCGGTGCCGCTGTCGACAGGATCGCGGCCGACCTGCAGGCAGGCCGGATCCCGCTCGTGGGACGCACCGAGGCACAGGTCTCCGCGGACCTCGGTGCCCGGATCATTGCGGAGGGTCATCAAGTCGTGAACTTCGCGATCGTTGCTGCGGGCGAGAACGCCGCCTCACCGCACCACACGCCGGGCGCAAGGGTGATCCGTGCGGGGGAGGTCGTCCTGTGTGACTTCGGCGGCACGATGAACGGCTACTGCTCCGACATCACGCGCTGCGTCTCGTTGGGCACGCCCCCGGCCGAGGTGCGCGCAGCCTATGACGTGCTGCAGGCGGCCCAGGAGGCGTCGGTGCGTGCAGCCACCATCGGCACCGCGTGCGAGGACGTTGACCGCGCTGCCCGTCGGATCATCGCGGAGGCGGGGTTCGGTGAGTACTTCGTGCACCGTACGGGTCACGGCATCGGGATGGACGCCCATGAGGACCCGTACATCGTGGAGGGGAACCGCTCACCGCTCGTGGCCGGGCATGCGTTCAGCATCGAGCCAGGGATCTACGTACCCGGTCGCTGGGGCATGCGGCTCGAGGACATTGTGGTGGCGAGCAACTCCGGACCGGATCCGCTCAACCGGGTGGATCATTCGCTCGTGGTGCTCGAGGTCTGATTCCCGTCGAGGCCTGCGTACGAGCGCATGAGTGCCGCCAATTCCTCGGCATCGATGGCATACGACATCGGCAGTGTGCGGTGATAGCCGTCCATCGCCTGCGCAATCGCTGCGGCATCGGGGTCCGCAGCGACGATGTGCGGCGCCATCTGGATCGCCACCCGTCGCTCCCTGACGCCCTCAATCGTGCCGATGCGCTCGACGTCGCTCCACGCCACGATGTTCGACCTGAACGTTGACCTCACGGTGTAGCCATGCTCGTCCAGCAGCAGTTCGTTCGCCTGTGGGCGCAGCGACATGCCGAGCACGATGGCTGAGGGGAGGAAGACGATCACGAGGAACCAGCCCGCCCAGGCGCCACCGGTCACCATCACGAGTCCCGAGGCTGCGCCCATGGCGGCGACACCGAACCACAACCCGGACCACGGCCGGTGCCCGGACAGCGTGAGAGACCCCGGGTTTGAGGCTCGGTTCGTGCTCATCGTGGGACCTGGTGCGCTGCCGTGGGGATCAGTTCCCCGGGAACTTGGCCCAGAGCTGCTCGTCGAAGGTGTCGGAGTACGCAACGAGCTCAATCGCAACGCGAGCCGTGCTCTTGCTTGCGAGCATGCCCGTGGGCAGTGCGCAGTAGCGAACGGTGAGGTCCGGCCCCGGCACGTCGATGCAGACGGCGACCTGCCCAGCGATGGTCGTGTCGGTGGTGGTCACTGGACCGATCCGGGCCGCCAGCGTGGGCGAGCGCAGTTCCTGACGCACCGATGGTCCCCAAAACTGCGCCGTGATACCGAGATCGCTGAGCGGCTGTGAATTGAACCCTGGGGTGCACACGTCGGTCTGCTGGCGGCACGTGGAGGGTCCAGCGGCGCCGGAGCGGAACTGGACGTCCCGGATGCTGACAACGGTCCGCGTGGCGTCCCGTGTGACCACAGCCGTAACGGTCTCAGCCTGATCGGTAGGGCGGATCTCGAACGTGGCCGTCTCGGGTCCCTTCGCCGGCGCACCGAAGAGGGAAGCGAGCGCAGCGGCAGTCTTCGGCGCGCCGGGTGGGATCGTGGTGTCCGGGGCTTCCAGGGTGGTGCTGACCGGCGACGGCATGGTTTCCGAGGTGTCCACGGTGGCCCGTTCGCCCGTGAAACACGCCGAGAGCATGGAGATGCTGACCGTCAGAATGCCGAGAGCGGCCAGGAGGGATCGGGCCGAAGTTCGCACGGGGTCCGAGCGTACCGGTGCCGGTACCCTCGATAGCCGTGATCCGTCTTGACGCCGCAACCGTGCTCCTGCAGTGGGCGAGCGGCGGGATGCTGTTCTGCTGGTACACCACCCGTCACCGCGAGGTCGGTCTCGGCTACGGCTGGTTGCTCCGGGGTGTGTACGGCCTGATGGCCGTCGGCGCAGTTGTGACCGGGCTTCGCTACGGGCGGGTTCCCGTGCGGGAAGTGTCGTCCGCCCTCGTCGCCCTCACCGCCTTCGCCGGGCTCGCATCGTCCGTGCGCCGCAAGCGCGCCGGGGTGTCGGGCCAGCAGGCCGAGCATGACCGTCGCACGGAGGCAATCGCCGCCCAGACCGGCATCGAGCGCAACAAGCCGAGCGATGACAGCCCGTCCGGCGGCCCCGAGTTCGACCCACGATGGGATCTGGCGGTTCCCCTCGTTGGCCTGATCGGGCTGATCGCGGCAGGGATGGCTGCGGGCGGCAACGACGTGGTGGCGGTGTCCCGCACTCTGGTGGGGGCAGCGTTCCTCGGCGCGATCACCGATGCCATGCTGCTCGGCCACTGGTACCTCGTGCAGCCCGGCCTGCCGCGTCGCCTCCTCAACGAGATCGTCTCGTCGCTGGTGTACCTGTGGCCCTTTGAGGTTGCCGTGATGCTGCTCCCGACCGGGATGATCAGCGTCATCAAGGGAACCGTGGACGACGGATGGAACGGCACGCTCGGATGGATGTGGCTGGCATGCACGGTCGCCACGATCGCTCTCGTCGTCGTCACACAACTCGCCCTCCGCGAGCGGTACTACTCGGCCGTGATGGCCGCCACCGGACTGCTGTACCTCGCGATCCTCACGTCGTTTGGTATGGACCTCGTGGCCCGTGCCGTGCTTGCTTCCTGATGCTCAAGCGCTCACAGCGGGGCGAATTCGTCTGCCCGCAAACGCACCGGCGAGCGCCACGACGGTGGCCAGTACGAACGCCGACCCCAGCGCCGTACGCAGGCTGAGCGAGGTCTGATCGGCGAAGGACACCAGCGCACCCCCAACAGCCGCCATGACGGAGAAGCCGAAGACGTCCGCAACGCTCAGTTGTGTGGAGGCAAGCCCTGCCGCCTCCGAACTCGATGAGCCCATACCGATCTGGGAAGTCGGGTTGAAGAGGACGCCCATGCCAAGGCCGCCGATGCTCCACGTGATGAAGGTGACCCAGAGGGGCGTGCCACTGCTGAGCACCGCAATCGACGAGGCGGTCCCGGCGGCGAGCACGACGAATCCGGCCGGAACCATGCGGTGGAACCCGATTCGATCCCCTGCCCGCACGGCAAACCACTGACCGAGGTTCCACCCGACTGCGGCCCCGAGGATTGTTGCCCCCTGCACCGTCGGCGACGCGCCGTGGATCCGCCGGGCAGCAAGGGGAATGAAGAAGTCCGCGCCGTTGAAGGCCGCCATCGCACAGATGCGGGCGGCGATGGCGGCGGGCCGGCCGGGGTGGGCGGTGAGCAGACCGGGAGGCATCAGGCGCCGGAGCGAAGCAACGACGATGACCACGCCGATGAGCCCGAGCGAGGTAACCAGCCACCATCGGGATGAGTAGGACGCTGCTGTCATTAACCCGATGCCGGCAGCGATGGCTATCGCCAGCGGGATGCGTGAAGGCGCCCGTTCGTCGGCCAGTTGCGACTGGGAGTCGACAACAACGAGTTGCGGTACGGCGAGCAGTACCACGATCCCGGCGAGCGGGAGCATTCCGATGAATACCCAACGCCACCCGACGGTCGAGGTGATCCATCCGGCAACGAAGGGCGAGATCAGTGAGGGCAGTACCCATCCGGTGGAGATCAGCGCGTACATCGCTGCCTGGCGCTCATCGGAGTAGGCGCGGCGCACCGCTACGAACGAGAGGGAGACAAAGATCCCGGAGCCGGCGCCCTGCATCGCACGCCCGATGAGGAGCATCCACATCGAGTTCGCCGTCCCCGCCACGAGCAGCCCGACGGCAAACGATGCGGCACCGAAGAGGAACGGACGGCGCAGACCCGTTCGGTCTGCCCGTTCACCCGCTGCGACGAGCGAGATGAGATTCGCGAGCATGTACACGACGAACGTCGCGCCGTACAGGCGGTCGCCGTCGAACTCCTCTGCGATCGTCGGCAGCATCGTGCCGACGGCCAGGGTCTCGAAGGCCGTGGCCGACACGGCGAGGAACAGGCCGATCGCCAGCCTGTCCACCTTCAAGCGCGCCATCCGGGGCGACGCTAGCCGTGTGGTCCCTCTAGAGTCGCCTGCGCCATGGACGGTCGCAGTTTCCTCGGACTCAAGTCAACGGAGAGCCCCACACGATGGGTGCTGCCCGTCACGCCGGGTCTGTGCAGCGGTCGTAATTCGCTGTTCGGCGGGGTCGGTATCGCTGCCGGCGTCGCTGCGCTTGAGGCTGCTTCGGGTCGTCGCTGTATCTGGACCACGGGGCAGTTCCTGACCTTGGTCGGCCCGGGGGACGCGGTGGAAATCGATGTGGAACTCTCTGTCGTCGGTAATCAGGTCACACAGGGTCAGGCAGTCCTGCGGGTGGGGGATCGCCGCATTCTGGTCGTGAGCGCTGCCCTCGGGGACCGAAGTTTTCCCCACTCCGGTCAGTTTGTCGCGATGCCGTCCGTGCCCCGCCCGTCGGAGTCCCGGGTGCGGATCCGGCTCGATCAAGACGAGTCGCTGAGCGGGCGGGTGGAACAGCGCCCGGTCAAGTTCCGTCCGTGGGAAACCCTCGACGGCACCGTTCCCGGCGACGGCAATACCCGCGTGTGGGTGCGGGTGCCGGAGTACGTCGGGATGCTCGACGCAGCGATGCTGTCGATCCTCGGGGACTTCATGTTCCTCGGCACGGGCCAGGCGCTCGGCATCGTCGGTGGCGGCAGCAGCCTCGACAACACGATGCGGTTCGGCTGCACGGTTCCCACGGAATGGGTGCTGCTCGACATCCATATTCAGGTGGCGGAGCGCGGGTTTGCCCACGGCTCGGTCAATATGTACGCGGAGGACGGCACGTTGCTCGCCGTCGCCGGACAAAGTTGTGTAGTGCGTTTCTGGGACAATCCACAGGACCGCAGTCTTGAACCCGTAGAACACCAGGAGAATCAGTCATGACGTTGCCCAAGCGCCCAGGGATGACCGTGCCCCTTCCGGGACACCTGCACGCACAGCGCCAGAAGCTGGAGGAACTCGCGGATCTCGGGTACACCGACATCTGGTCCGCCGAGGCCGACGGCATGGATGCCTTCACACCGCTGGCGATGGCCGCCGCGTGGGAGCCCCGTCTGCGGCTCGGCACGGCAATCGTCCCGGCGTTCACCCGCGCACCGGCCTGTATGGCCCAGTGTGCCGCAACCCTTGCCGACGCCGCCCCGGGCCGCTTTGCGCTCGGGCTCGGCTCGTCGAGCAACGTGATCGTCGAGCGCTGGAACGGTGTGCCGTTCGTGGAGCCCTACAAGAAGGTCCGCGACATGGTCCGGTTCCTCAAGGACGCACTGTCGGGCGAGAAGGTCTCCAAGTCGTACGACACGTTTGAGATCAATGGGTTCAAGCTGAACGTGCGCCCCGAGCAGCCGCCGAAGATCCTGGTGGCGGCGTTGCGCGAGGGCATGCTGCGACTCGCAGCGCGCGAGGCCGACGGCACGATCATCAACTGGCTGTCGGCCGACGACGTGAAGCGTGTGGCCTCGGTGGTCAACGAGACCGGCGAAGACAAAGAGATTGTCTGTCGCATCTTCGTGTGCCCGAGCGAGAACGCCGAGGTGGTGAGGGCCGCGGGTCGCTTCGCAATTGCTGCGTATCTCAACGTGCCGGTATACGCCGCGTTCCACGAATGGCTCGGGCGGGGCCCGCAGCTGCAGGGCATGTGGGACGCATGGAAGGCCGGCGACCGCAAGGCGGCACTCGCCGCGATCCCCGATTCGGTTGTGGACGAATTGATCGTGCACGGCTCCCCGGCCCAGTGCCGGGCGCAGATCCAGCGCTACTTCGACAACGGCGTAACCACCAGTTCGCTGGCGATCCAGCCACTCGACCCGGATCTGAACTTCTGGGATGCTGTGCGCAGTCTGGCGCCGTCAGCCGGCTGAGTGCCGGCTAGGCAGCGCGCTGTTGGCTCTGCCGGTTGGGTGCGGTGCGGTCCGAGGCCCGTTCCGCCTCCCGGGCCTCACGCCGTGCGGCCTGTTCGGCGAGCACGGCGCGGGCGTGGGCAACACCGGCAAGGCCGATGCGCCTCGTGCGCTCGTTGATACGGAACCGACTGTCGACGGAGGGCAAGCCCGGCAGCGCGGGCTGCGTCTGGGCGGACGTGGTTGGCTGCTCGGCTGATTCGGGTCGGGATGATGCGTGACTGGGTGCTTGCTGCTTCATGTCCGCAGTGTCCCAAAGGGGTGTGACAGGGTTACTTGGCGACGAAGTACTTGGCCTTCGGGTGGTGGCAGACGATCGCCGAGGTGGTCTGCTCGGGCTGGTACTGCCAACCAGTTTCCTCGTCTACCACGATGCCGATCCGGTCGGCACCGAGCAATTCGGCCACGGTCGCGTTGTCCTCGAGATCCGGGCAGGCCGGATAACCCCACGAGTAGCGCCCGCTGCGGTATTGCTGGCGGAACAGCCCGGCAAGGCTCGGCCCATCCTCGGCCGCAAAGCCCCACTCCTCGCGGATCCGGCGGTGCCAGAACTCCGCCAGTGCCTCGGCCATCTCCACGCCGAGCCCATGGGCGAACAAGTACTCCTGGTACTCATTCGCGGCGAAGAGGTGGGCGGCCTCCTCGCTGATGCGCTCACCCATGGTCACGATGTGGAAGGCCGCGTAGTCGGCGTTGTCCGGCGTGGGCCCGTCGCCGATCGGGCGGAAGAAGTCTGCGATGCAGAGGTACGGGGGCTCCCCCTGGCGGGGATAGTGGAAGCGGCACGCCTCAGCCGTACGGGACTCGTCGGTCCAGATGATGAGGTTGTCACCGTCGCCGTTCGCCGGGAAGTAGCCGTACACGACCTGCGGCACGAGCACCCCCGACGCCTTCGCCGCAGCGAGGCGCTCGCGCAGCATCGGGCGGATTCGGGACTTGAAGTCCTCGTCGGTCTCGCCGGCCTCGGGGCGGAACCCCCACTGGTTACGGAACAGAGCGGTCTCGTTGATGTAGGTGGCGATCTCGTCGATCGGGAGGCCCTTGACGATCCGCGAGCCGATGAAGGGTGGGTGGAACACCGGGTTGTCCGCAACGACGTCGGGCGAGCGCAGCGGAAGCGCGATGGATGGGTCCCGCACCCGCTCGCTGCGGCGCTGGGGGAGGTTTCGACCGCTGGGTACTCTGCCGAAATCCGGGTCCCAGTCCCCGCTCCGTTTCATGGACATCAGGCGGTCCATGGTGCTCAGGCCCTCGAAAGCGTCCCGCCCGTAGAACACCCGGCCGTCGTACACCCCCCGCAGGTCCTTCTCGACGTACGTCCGCGTCAGTGCAGCGCCGCCGAGGAGCACCGGGATGTCGGAGAGACCCAGACGGTTCAGCTCCTCCAGATTTTCCCGCATGATGAGCGTGCTCTTCACGAGCAGGCCGCTCATCCCGATCGCGTCGGCGATCGTCTCGCTCACCTTCGCGACCATGTCGCTGATGCCGATCTTGATGCCGAGGTTGTGGACCGAATATCCGTTGTTGGTGAGGATGATGTCGACAAGGTTCTTGCCGATGTCGTGCACGTCTCCCTTTACCGTGGCCAACACGATGGTGCCCTTGGACGTGGAGCCGCCCGTGCGCTCCATGTGCGGCTCGAGGTGGGCCACGGCGGTCTTCATCGTCTCGGCAGACTGCAGCACGAACGGCAGCTGCATCTGGCCGGAGCCGAACAGCTCGCCCACCACCTTCATGCCCTCGAGGAGGACGTCGTTGAGCACCGAGAGCGCGCTCGTGCCCGATGCGAGGGCCTCGTCGAGATCAGCCCCGAGACCGTCACGGTCACCGTCGATGATCCGGTGCTTGAGCCGCTCGTCCACCGGCCAACCGCTTCGGTCCTGCTTCTCGGCCCGCACCGACTTCGCGTCTGCGAACACGTCGAGGAGTGTGAGCAGGGGGTCGTACCCGGGCCGCCGCCGGTCGTGCACGAGGTCGAGCGCAATCGAGCGCTGTTCGTCGGGGATCCGGTTCAGCGGGAGGATCTTGCCGGCATGCACGATGGCGGCATCGAGGCCGGCCACGACGCACTCGTGGAGGAACACGCTGTTGAGCACCTGGCGCGCCGCCGGGTTCAGGCCGAACGACACGTTGGAAACGCCGAGCACCGTGAACGCCCCGGGGATCTCGGCCTTGATGCGGCGAATGGCCTCGATGGTGTGCAGCGCATCGCGCCGCAGGTCGTCGTCGCCCGTGGACACCGGGAAGGTGAGCGGATCGAAGATGAGGTCAACCGCGGACAACCCGTATCGCTCGGTGGCGATCCGGTGGATCCGGTGCGCAACCTCCATTTTCCACTCGACGTCGCGCGCCTGACCACGCTCGTCGATCAGCAGGCAGATCACCGCTGCACCGTGCTCGGCGGCTAGCGACATCACGCGGTCCAGACGGGATCCCTCGTGCTCACCGTCCTCGAGGTTCGCCGAGTTGAGGATGCATCGCCCGCCTGCATGGAAGAGGGCTGCCTCCATCACCTGTGGTTCGGTGGAGTCGAGGACGAGCGGGACGCTGGCGCTCGTCGCGAAGCGAGCCGCGAGGTCATGCATGTCCTCGGTGCCGTCGCGCCCGACGTAGTCCACGCACACGTCGAGCACGTGGGCGCCTTCCCGCACCTGTTCGACGGCGATCTTGGCGCACGTGTCGATGTCGCCGGCCAGCATCGCGTCACGGAACGCCTTCGAGCCGTTGGCGTTCGTGCGCTCTCCGATGATGAGGAACGAGTTTTCCTGGGCGATCGTGACGGGGGAGTAGATGGACGACACGCTCGGCTCGAACTGCGGGTGGCGCTCCGCTGGGGCGACGTTGCGCACGGCATCCACGACTGCCTTCAGGTGGGCGGGGGTGGTGCCGCAGCAGCCGCCCACCACGCTGACACCTAGCTCGGCAACGTGGCGCAGGTGGTACTGGGCGAGCCCCTCGGGTGTGAGGTCGTAGTGGGTCCGACCGTCAACCACCGACGGGAGCCCGGCGTTGGGCATCACGCTGATCGGCACCGGGCTGTACTGCGACAGGTAACGCACGTGCTCCTGCATCTCGCCGGGGCCGGTGGCGCAGTTGATGCCGAGCACGTCGGGCTTCATCGCGCCGAGGGTGGCGACGGCGGCCCCGATCTCGGACCCGACGAGCATGCGACCCGTCGTCTCGATGGTGACCTGGACCTGGATGGGGACGGGTCGACCGGCAAGTGCCATCGCGCGGCGGCAGCCGATCATTGCGGCCTTCACCTGCAGCAGGTCCATCGAGGTCTCGATGAGGAACAGGTCCACACCGCCGTCAAGGAGCGCGCTGGCCTGTTCCACGTACGAATCGCGCAGCACGGTGAAGGCGATGTGCCCGAGGCTGGGCAGTTTGGTGCCCGGGCCGATCGAGCCGGCGACATATCGCGGCCGGCCGTCGCGGGCCTCCCACTCGTCGGAGACGTCGCGGGCGATACGCGCCGCCGAGCGGCTCATCTCGTAGGCCTGATCGGCGATGTCGTACTCCTTGAGCACGAGGGAGAACGACCCGAAGGTTGCTGTCTCGACAGCGTCCACACCGACCTCGTAGAAGGCGTGGTGCATGTCGGCGATCACGTCCGGTCTCGTGAGGGCGAGCATCTCGTTGCAGCCCTCGAGGCTTGCACCCCCGAAGTCGTCGGCCGTGAGGTCAAGCCCCTGCACGTACGTGCCGAAGGCTCCGTCAAACACAACAACCCGCTCACGGACTGCATCGAGGTAGGGCTGTTTGCTCACTCGTAGCAAGGCTAGCGCCCGTGTCCGCCGGGCTGATGAGCCCGCGGGTGTCCCTTCGCCACTAACCTCGCCATGGCATGGGTCGTGAGCGGATTTACACCAAGACTGGCGACGACGGCACCACGGGGCTGTTCTACGGCGGCCGGGTGCGCAAGGACAGTGAACTGCCCGCTGCGTACGGCACCGTCGACGAGGCCCAGGCGGTCCTGGGGCTCGCGCGGGCCGAGGCAACAGCTTCGGGCTCGGATGACGCAGACGAACTCGTCGGACTGCTCGTGCCGATCATGAAGGACCTGTACGTGCTCATGGCCGAACTGGCCACGCTCCCCTCGAACCGGACCAAGCTCGTGCCCGGGCAGTCGGCGGTGGCCCCCGCAATGGTGTCCCGCCTCGAGGCGATCATCGACGATCTCGATACCCGGTTCGATCCGCCCACCGAATTCGTGGTGCCGGGCGGCAACCGGGTCGCCGCCTGGCTCGACCTTGCCCGCACGGTGGTCCGTCGCGCCGAGCGGATGTCCCTCGCAGCGGCAGCCGATCCCTCGCTGGTCGTGCCCTACCTCAATCGCCTCTCCGACCTGCTCTGGACCATGGCCAGGTGGCAGGAGGGAACCTCGATCATCACCAAGGAGTTGTCATGACCCTCACGATCGACGTTGCTCGCTCGACGCCCCGCGACGCGGATGCCGTCGGCATTCCGGTGGCATCGGAGGGCACGGTTTCCCGCTCGCTCGGACTGACCCGTGCCCGCCTTGCCGAGCTCGGGTTCGAGGGCAAGCCCGGCCAGACCCTCGTCATCCCGACAGCCTCGGGCGCCACGGTGATCGCGATCGGTGTGGGGGCGCGCAAGGACCGCACGCCCGCTGCGATGCGCAATGCAGCAGCAGCGCTCGCCCGTGCTGCCGCAAAGTGTTCCACCCTCGCTACGTCGCTTGCCGATGTGGACGGCGAGGCGAGCCGGGCAACTGCCCAGGCGGTTGCCGAGGGGCTCGTGCTCGCGTCGTACCGGTTCACGAACCACAAGAGCGACAAGCCCAAGGGCGGCCTTTCGCGGGTCGTTCTGCTCGCGGGGTCGGCGAGCGAGGCCACTGTCCGCGCCGGGGCCCAGCGCGGCTCGTTGATCGCCGGGGCGGTCACCACGGCGAGGGACCTCGCCAACACCCCTCCGGCGTACCTCACAGCCCGTCACCTCGCGGAGCGGGCCGAGGAGATCGCAGCGGCGAATGGGCTCGAGATCGAGGTGTTCGGCAAGGACGAGCTCGAGCGCATGGGTTGCGGCGGGATGCTCGGGGTGAATCAGGGCTCCGTGGAGCCCCCCCGCCTCGTCAAGCTTGTGTACCGGCCGCGCAACCCATCGGGCCATGTGGCCCTCGTGGGCAAGGGAGTGATGTACGACTCGGGTGGCATCTCGCTCAAGCCGTCCGATGGCATGCACGTGATGATGAAGATGGACATGAGCGGTGCTGCTGCCGTGCTCGCCGCAATGTCCACCCTCAAGTCTCTGCGCTGCAAGACACAGGTCACTGGCTACCTCTGCTGCACGGACAACCTCCCGTCGGGCAGCGCCTTCAAGCTCGGTGATGTGCTCACGTTCCGCAACGGCAAGACGGCCGAGATCCACAACACTGATGCCGAGGGGCGCCTCGTGCTCGCCGACGGGCTGAGCCTCGCCGTGGAGGACAAGCCGGACGCGATTGTGGACATCGCAACGCTCACCGGTGCCGTGCTGTCCGCGCTGGGCACCCGAATCGCCGGCGTGCTGGGGAACGACCAGAAGTGGGTGGAGCGCGTGCGTGCTGCCGGTGAACGTGTGGACGAGTTGATGTGGCAGCTGCCGCTGCACCGCGAGTACCGCAAGCTGCTCGACTCCAATGTGGCGGACATGAAGAACGTGGGCGGCCCGTACGGCGGTGTGATCACCGCTGCGCTGTTCCTCAACGAGTTCGTCGCGGACGTGCCGTGGGCCCACCTGGACATCGCCGGAACGATGAACTCCGACAGCGAGGATGGCTGGCTGTCACGCGGGGCAACCGCCTACGGCACCCGCTCGCTCATCGAACTGGTCACCTCCTTCACCCGTTCGTGACCGAGCGGGTCGGTATCCACTGCCCGTGCAGCGACTGAAGGTGGTGGGGGAGACGGCCCAGCTGTTTAGCGGTGAGCGTTTGCAGGTGCGAACGGACTGCGAGGCCGTAGGGCGCCGGCTGTGCGTAGCCGAACATCACGACGCGGTCGAGGGCCTTCGCGAAGGGGCCGGGCCGTGCCGGTTGGTGCACGAGACCGAGCGCGCCTGCAGTCTCGGCGAGGTCGAGTTCGTACCCGTCCGGGAAGGCTTCGAGGCCGTCGACCAGCCGGCGCAGGAGCCAAGTGGCCGTAGGCCCGAGGATCGGCAGGACGAACAGTTCGGTGTAGCGGCCGCGTGCCTCGTGCCCACGGCTGTCGGCCTCGCGGTCTGGCCAGGGCAGGACGATGAGTGTGCTGTCGCTGCACAGGAGGGTGGATGCGGGCATGGGGTCTCCTCACGATCGGGACGACGCGTGCTGCGTCGCCGTGCTCTACTGATGTGCGGCGGAACAGGGAAGCGGAAGGGGTCGGCGTGAACATCGAGCGAGACACTCTCGGTCGAGTGCAGGACCTCGTGGCCGCAGCCGACCGGATCGTGGTGCTTACCGGGGCCGGCATCTCAACCGATTCCGGTATTCCCGACTTCCGCGGCCCGAAGGGGTTGTGGACCCTCAACCCGAAGGCCGAAAAGATGGCAACGATCACCCACTACCTCGCCGATCCCGAGGTGCGGGAGATTGCGTGGCAGACGCGGCTGCACTCCTCTGCCTGGGAGGCCCGCCCGAACGCAGGGCATCGGGCGATCGTGTCGCTGCAGGATCGCGCACAACTGCATGCCCTCATCACCCAGAACGTCGATGGGCTCCACCAGCTCGCGGGTGTGAGCGAGGACCTCGTGATCGAGGTACACGGCACGATGCATCACTCCCGTTGCTGGAACTGTCAGGACCGCCTCCCGATGGCGGAGACACTGCGGCGCGTCGCCGCGGGCGAAAACGACCCGGACTGCCTGCGCTGTCGCGCCCGTGGTGAGCACGGAATCCTGAAGAGCGACACGATCTCGTTCGGCCAGAGCCTCGTGCCGGAGGTGATCGACCGCGCGTTTCGGGTGGCCACGGAGTGCGATCTGCTCATTGCGGTTGGGTCCACACTCGCCGTCGGCCCGGTGAACCGGGTGGTGCCCGAGGCGAAGCGTCACGGTGCCCAGGTGGTGATTGTGAACGGTGATCCGACCGAGATGGACCATCTCGCCACCGAGATCATCCGATCGGGGATCAGCGAGGTGCTCCCACTGCTGCTCACGCCCGGCGGGTGACCAGCGGCGGTGCCGGTGCCCACCTGTGGAATCCCGACCTCGGGAGTAGCCTTTAGGTATGGCAACCTTCCGAGACCTGCTCTCTGCCGCCAAGGCGGAGATCACCGAGGTAACACCGGCCGAGGCCGAGACTCAGATCACTGCCGGCGGCACCGTGGTGCTCGACGTACGTGAGCCTGATGAATACGAACAGGGTGCACTGCTCGGCGTGGTGCACATCCCGCGTGGCCATCTCGAGGGTCAGGTGGAGGGCAAACTGCTCGACAAGACCGCTCCCGTGGTCGTGTACTGCGCAGGCGGCGTTCGCTCAGCCTTCGCCGCCAAGACGCTCCAGGAACTCGGCTACTCCAACGTGGTGTCGATGGCCGGTGGCTTCGGGCGCTGGAAGGACGAGGGGCGTGCGTGGCGCACACCGGTTGCGCTGAGCGCCGACCAGAAGCACCGCTACATGCGGCACCTGCT
This sequence comes from Ferrithrix thermotolerans DSM 19514, assembly GCA_945889085.1. Lineage (GTDB taxonomy): Bacteria > Actinomycetota > Acidimicrobiia > Acidimicrobiales > Ilumatobacteraceae > WLJO01. The sequence continues at coordinate 67,469 of CAMDBM010000001.1, read as the reverse complement.
CCTGCCCGAGGTGGGCGTGGAGGGTCAGACAAAACTGCTCGACTCCAAGGTGCTTATGCTCGGTGCGGGCGGTCTCGGCTCGCCTGCCGCGCTGTACCTCGCCGCGGCAGGTGTGGGCACCATCGGCATCGTCGACATGGACGAGGTGGATGCCTCGAACCTGCAGCGCCAGATCCTGCACAACATCGACCGCGTCGGCGATCGCAAGGTGGACTCCGCCAAGAAGACACTCACGATGCTCAACCCCGATGTCAACGTGGTCACCTACGACACGCGCCTGTCGGCCGACAACATCATGGACATCCTCCCCGGCTACGACGTCGTCGTTGACGGTGCGGACAACTTCCCGAGCCGATACCTGCTCAACGACGCGAGCGTGAAGCTTGGCATCCCCGTGGTGCACGGATCGATCTTCCGCTTCGAGGGCATGGTGAGCGTGTTCGACCCGAAGAGCGGGCCGACGTACCGCGACATGGTGCCCGAGCCGCCGCCGGCCGAGCTTGCCCCGTCGTGCGCGGAGGCTGGGGTGCTCGGCGTGCTGCCCGGCATTGTCGGTTCCATCCAGGCGCTCGAGACGATCAAGTTGCTCCTCGGCCTCGGCGACTCGTTGAGCGGCCGGATCCTCGCGATCGACACGCTCGAAATGTCGTTCCGAACGTTCAAGTTGCGCCCGGACCCGAGCAACGTGGTCACCTGGGCGAATCGGGACAAGATCGAGGTGCGTGACCTCGACGGGCTCTGCGCTCCCTGGATGGGTCACTAGCCGATGGTCGCCCATAGCCGCCGCTTCGCTTCGGCATAGGGCTCCTGTTCGCTGCTGCTGGCGCAGCGACGCTCACGTCTCGATGGTCGCCCATAGCCGCCGCTTCGCCTCGGCGGAGTTCGGGAGAGCACTGCAGCCCGCCGGCGTCTGTCAGAATGGAACGAGTATTGGAGGGGCCATGAGCACCGAGGAAAAGACGAAGACAACGTCGCGCGCGGCGACCCGGCGAAAGAAGTTGATCGGCGGTCTGGGTGCCGCAGTGGTGCTTGCGGCTGTGGTGGTCACCATCGTTTCGGTGGCCGGTGGCTCCGGTTCGCGTTCGGGGACGCTGATCAACGGGGTGGATTACAACCTCGTACCCGGAGCGAACCTTGCGGGCGCGAACCTGAGTGGCGCGGTCCTCACCAATGTCGATCTGAGCGGTGCCGACCTGACCGGGGCAAATCTGAACAACGCCACCCTGACGGGCGCGAAGTTCGGGTGCATCACGGTGAGCAATGCTCAGAAGTGCGCGAACTTCACCAATCTGAAGGCGTCCGCAATCGTCGGTGCGCCGCTCACACTGCCGGCCAAGTGGGTGCTGAAGTCTGGTTTCCTGCTCGGGCCCACGGTCAATCTGGTCGGCCTGAACTTCCGTAGCAACACATCCATTCTGTCGGGGACTTCAGCGTCGAACCTTGACCTGACTGGGGCAAACCTGACCAACGCCGACCTGTACTCAGCAGGCTTGACGTATGTGATCCTGACGAACGCGAACCTCACGGGGATCGTGGCTACGCAAGGGAATGAGGATTTGAGGATTCCTCCGACCGCGTTCGTCTACGTGACGTGGAACAACACCACGTGCAAGAACGGGTCACTGAGCCAGTACAACCCCGGCTCCACCTGTCTGAACATCGGCTACTGAGCCGGGGCTCAGTCGAACAGGTCGGGGTCGGTCCTGCAGATCTCCTGCCAGAGCGGCTGGAAGCTGAACCATCCGGCGAGCGGGAACGCAGTCTGTTCCCGCGTGTACACCGCGTTCTCGTGGGAGATGAGTTGCGGTGTGCCGGCAGCCTCGGCAAGTAGTTGCGCCTGGCAGGAACGCTCCATCGTGATGAACCAGAACGCGGCGGCATCAACGGTGTCGCCAACGGTGAACAGCCCGTGGTTCTGGTGGATCGCCGCCTTGCCGACCGGGAAGTTTGCGGCGAGTTCCTTGCCGGCGTCGGCACTGAACACCACGGCGCCTCCCTGCACACCAATCACGTCGTGATCCTCGTAGAACACGCAGGCATCCTGGGTGATCGGGTCGAGCCTCCGGCCGAGCGAGGCCCATGCCTTGCCGTACACCGAGTGAGCGTGTGCGGCGGCGACAACGTCTGGGCGCGCTTGGTGGATCGCTGAGTGAATGTTGAACGCCGCCCGGTTGAGCGGGGCGTCGCCGTGCAGGATCTCGCCCTCGTGGTTCACGAGGAGCAGGTCGCTCACGCGCATGTACCGGAAACTGACGCCGAACGGGTTCACCCAGAACTGGTCGGGGAACTCCGGGTCGCGCACGGTGATGTGCCCGGCAACCCCCTCGCCGAAGCCGAGGCGGCCGAAGATCCGCAGCGCACCGGCAAGCTTGGCCTTGCGGTAGTTCCGCTCGTCGACGACGTTGTCGAACGTGGGCGGGCCGATGTTCAGCGCTGCCTTGCCCATGGCGGCGTTGGCGAATCCGTTGGAGTGCTCGGTGGCGGTCATGCACCGAGACTAAGCGCTTGTCAGGCCCTCACGGGTCGGACAACGGCCTCCTGGGTGAACGTGCACACGTGTGTGCCGTCGAGCGCGTACACATTGCCCACGGTGAGGCCCCTGCCCCCGGTGTAGGTGACACAGCTGCAGTCGAACAGTTGCCACGTGTCGGCCCGCATCGGTCGGTGGAACCACATGGCGTGGTCGAGGCTCGCGGAGAACCAGCCCTTTTTGAACTCCTCGAACCACTGCGGGTGGTCGGTGGGCAGGTCCCCGCCGCCCCCCGGATGGGCGCGCGCTACGGCGTCGCACGGGAGGTCGTCGCTCAGGTAGGCCGCGGCGCAGCAGTGGTTCACCTGGTCGTCGCCGAGCGGTATTGCGGACCGCATCCAGTACATCTCGCGGTGGGCGCCGCGGCGACCGTCATCGGGCATCTGTGCCTGCATCAGCGGCTTGCGCTCGAACAGCGGTGTCCAGTTGCTCGTGGCCACATCGTCGGGCCCCGGAACGACGGGCATCGGCGAACTGTCGATGTCGGGGCCGTCCTGGGGCCGCTGGAACGATGCCTCGAGGTTGAGGATCGCCCCGTCGGCCTGCCGGGCGAGCACCCTGCGGGTGGCGAAGCCCCGACCGGTCCGCAGGCGCTCCACATCGAACTGAATCGGCTGTGAGGCATCACCGGGCCGGATGAAGTACGCGCGCAGCGAGTTGATCGCGAAGCCGTCGGGGCCGCCGAGTCCGTCGATGGTGTTGGCCGCTGCACGTGCCGCCTGAGCGACGATCTGGCCGCCATACAGCCCACCCCAGTTGTAGTGCGGCCCGGTTCCGATGAAGGTGTCCGCACCGTGGGGGGCGAGGTCGAGCAGGCGAACGAGATCCACACCCCCATTGTGACTGCGGGGGCGCGGATGTCGTTCATCCCTCAGGGTTTGGCTGGTCGGGACCTTCGACCCCCTGAGTACGCTGTTTGGGTGGCAGACGACGTGAAGCGAACTGATTCCGGTATCGAGATCAAGGCCGTGTACACGGCTGAGGACCTTGCGGGCTGGGACCCAGCAACGCAACTGGGCCTTCCGGGGCAGCCGCCGTACACCCGCGGTGTCTACCCCACGATGTACCGGGGCAAGCTCTGGACGATGCGCCAGTACGCGGGCTTCGGTACGGCCGAGGCAACCAACGAGCGCTTCAAGTTCCTCCTCAACGCCGGCCAGACGGGCCTTTCCTGCGCGTTCGACCTGCCCACACAGATGGGGTACGACTCGGACCACCCGCGCTCGGAGGGCGAGGTCGGCAAGGTAGGCGTGGCGATCGACTCGCTCGCCGACATGCGCCTGTTGCTCAAGGACCTGCCGCTCGACAAGGTCACGACGTCCATGACCATCAACTCGACGGCGGCAGTGCTCCTGCTCATGTACGAACTGGTTGCGGAGGAGCAGGGGGTTCCCGCCTCGGCGATCACCGGAACGATCCAGAACGATCTGCTCAAGGAATACATCGCCCGCGGCACCTACGTGTACCCGCCCCGGCCGAGCATGCGTGTCATCACCGACATCTTCGAGTACTGCTCGAAGCATGTCCCGAAGTGGAACACCATCTCGATCTCTGGGTATCACATCCGTGAGGCCGGCTCCACCGCTGCGCAGGAGATTGCGTTCACGATCGCGAACGGCATCGCCTACGTCGAGGCAGCCATGGCGGCGGGACTCGGCGTGGACGATTTCGCCCCCCGACTGTCGTTCTTCTGGAACGCGCACAATCACTTCTTCGAGGAGATCGCGAAGTTCCGCGCCTCCCGTCGTATCTGGTACCGCCTCATGAGCGAGCGTTTCGGGGCGAAGAAGGAATCGTCGAAGCTGCTCCGGTTCCACACCCAGACCGGTGGCTCCACGCTCACGGCCCAGCAGCCCGAGAACAACATCGTTCGTGTTGCGGTTCAGTCGATGGCCGCCGTGATGGGCGGCACCCAGTCGTTGCACACGAATGGCTTCGACGAGGCCCTGGCGCTACCCACGCAGCGCTCAGCACAGATCGCCCTGCGCACCCAGCAGATCATCGGCTACGAGAGCGGCATCGCCGACACGCCCGATCCGTTCGCCGGCTCGTACCTCGTGGAGTCGCTCACCGACGAGATCGAGCGCCTCGCCTGGGAGTACATCCACAAGATCGACGAGATGGGCGGGGCGGTTGCTGCCATCGAGGCCGGTTACCAGCAGGATGAGATCGAGACGGCGGCCTACGAGTACGCGAAGTCGATCGACAACGACGAGCGGGTCATCGTCGGTGTCAACAAGTTCACTGCGTCCGGGGACTCCGAGCCGGACCTGCAGGCAATCGACCCGCAGCTCGAAAAGGGCCAGGTTGCGCGCCTCACTGCGTACAAGGCGGACCGGGATCACGCAGCGCTCGCGGCGCGGCTCGAGGACCTCAAGACCGCTGCACGGGGCACCGAGAACGTGATGTACCCGATGAAGGAAGCCCTGCGCGTGGGGGCAACCCTCGGCGAGATCAGCGACGCATTGCGCGAGGTCTTCGGCGTGTACCGCCCCGGCAAGTAGATGGCCCGCACGGGGGCGAACCGTCAGTCGGCCGTCGAGCGCGCCACCTCGGCCGGGGCTTTTGTCGGCGTGGCCGGCGCGGTGATCCTGCTGTTCTGGTCGCTCACGTCGGGCATGAACCACAGTTCGTGCCGGCAGAACATCGCCAACAACCCGGACTGCAACAACAACGGCCCGGCCGCACGCACGCTGCTCGCCTGGTCGGTGCTGGCGATCATCCTGTTCTCTGCGTCGCTGCTCACGCGGCGCCGTCTGCGCAGGGCGCGGCTGGAGCGTTCCGGGATCAACTTCACGGCGTCCACCAACCCCCAGATCCTTCGTGGCGATCGGGTGCTCCGTAAGGCAGGCTGGGCCTGTTGGGCCGGCGCTGTCAGCGTGTTCCTGGCCCTGGCCGTGACGGGAGGCGGCGCAGTGCTCGGGGTGGTGTCGCTCGCTGCGTTCGTCGGGGCACTTGCGCTCTGGGCGCGCGGGTTGCGTCTCAAGCGGCGCTAAGCCTCAGCGGGCGGTCCGGTCAACAACCCTGAAGCCCCGTGTCGGGTAGCCGGTGGCGCCGTCGGGCTCGGGCGGTGCGGGCTGGTCGGTCTGTGTGACGCCGGTCTTGTCGGTGGTCCGGGCATGCAGCAGGTGGGATCCGGGTGTTGCGGTCCACGGGAGTCGCCACAGACGCCACGCGTCGTCGAGGTCTTCGTCGCCTAGTTCTGCCTCGATCCACTCACCGTTGTCGATCTGCACCTCGACCTTGGCCACTCCGGTGTGCGGGGCCCACGCAACCCCGGCGATCATCGTGGGACCAACGTCGATCTCCGTTCCAGAGCGCGGCAGGTCGATCCGGCACTGCGTCTTGATCGGTCCCTCCCGGCTCCATCCGACGCGGATCCAGAACGACTCCTCCTCCCAGGTGGTCAGGCGGATCGACGACAGCCATTTCGTGGCCGACACGTAGCCGTACAGCCCGGGCACCACGAGGCGAACGGGGTAGCCGTGCTCGGCCGCGAGCGGCTCGCCGTTGATGCGCAACGCGATGAGGGCGTCGCGACCGTCAAGCGCTGCCGCGACAGGAAAGCCGCAGGTCCAGCCGTCGACGCTGGTGGTGAAAACCTGTTCGGCGGAGTCCTGCACGCCGGCCTCCCGGAGCACGTCCGCCAGCAGCACCCCCTCCCACTCGGCGTTGCCGACCAGTAACCCACCGACGTAGTTCGAGACGCAGGCAAGGGTGATGGTGCGCTTGACCTGTGGTCTGGCCAGCAGGTCTGCGTAGGAAAGCGTGAGCGGCCGGTCCACGAGACCCTCGACGGTCATCGACCACGTCGCCGCATCGACCTGTGGGGCCTCGATGCTGGTGTCAATGCGGTAGAAGCGATCGTTCGGTGTGATGTACGGCGTCGCCGGGTTGAAGGGAGCACTGGTGGTGGACGGGGCGCTCGGCACCGTGGTGGGGGACGTGACGAACTCGCTCGTGACCGGTGACGTGGACGACGTCGGGCTGGGGCGAGCAGTGCCACGCCCGGGCGAACAGGCCGAGACCGCGCCGCCCGTTAGTGAGAGGGCTCCAAGGAGCAGCGTCCGGCGAGAGGTCAGACCTTCAAGCACTAGAACTGCTCGAGGCGCAGCGTGGGGAAGAGGATGACCTCCCGGATCGATTGCGCGCCGCTCAGCAGCATGGCGAGACGATCCATGCCGATCCCCAGTCCGCCGGTGGGCGGCATGCCGTACTCGAGCGCGCGCAGGTAGTCCTCGTCCACGGTGCCGGCCTCGAGGTTGCCGCTCTCCTTGGAGGCCTGTTCCTCCTCGAACCTCATGCGCTGTTCCCGGGGGTCGTTCAGCTCGCTGTAGCCGTTGGCGAGCTCGCGCCCCCCTACAAACAGTTCGAAGCGTTCCGTGAGGTACGGATCGTTGCGGTCCCGCCGAGCGAGCGGGGAGATGTCAACCGGATGGCCGGTCACGAATGTCGGCCGCACGAGCGACTGCTCCACCGTCGCCTCAAACAGCTCGTCGATGAGCTTGCCGGCGGTCCAGTGGGGCTCGGGCTTGCTGCCGTGCTGCTCCGCCAGTGCAACAAGTTTCGCGAGAGGCATGGACGGATGGATATCGACACCGGTCGCCGTGGCAACGAGGTCGATCATCCGGTGCCGGGGCCAGGGGTCGGAGAGGTCGCATTCGGTGCCGTTGATGTCGACGATGGTGCCGCCGAGGCAATCCATGGCTGCCCTGCGGATCAGTTCCTCGGTGATGTTCATGACCTCGGAATAGTCGCCGTACGCCTGATACAGCTCCATCATCGTGAACTCGGGGTTGTGGCGGGGCGACAGACCCTCGTTTCGGAACACCCTGCCGATCTCGTACACCCGTTCCATGCCGCCCACGATGAGTCGCTTGAGGTGCAGCTCGAGGGCGATGCGCAGGTACATCTGCATGTCGAGCGCGTTGTGGTGGGTGACGAAGGGGCGGGCGTGTGCTCCGCCGGCCTCGACATGCAGCACGGGGGTCTCCACCTCGATGAACGACATCTCCGCCAGCGTTCGCCGGAAGCTGGAGATCATCTCGTGGCGGACACGGAAGGTGCGGCGTGCCTCGTCGTTGACGATGAGGTCCGCGTAGCGCTGCCGAAAGCGTGTGTCGACGTCGGTGAGACCCCTCCATTTGTCGGGCATGGGTCGCACGGCCTTCGACAGGAGTTCGAAGCGGTCGATCTTGACGGACAGTTCGCCCTTGCGGGTGGTCATCACCGTGCCCTCGGCGCCAACCCAGTCGCCGAGGTCGAGGTCCCCGAACGCGGCGAACGTGTCGTCGCCGATGACGGCCTTCGAGACAAACAGTTGGAGGTCGCCATCGCGGTCCTTCAGTGTCGCGAAGATCAGTTTCCCCTGCTCCCGGATGAGCATGGCGCGGCCAGCGACGCAGACGCGATGCTCGGTTTCCGTGCCTGCTTCAAGGTTGCCGAACGCTGTACGAAGGTCCGAGAGCGTATGTGTCCGGTCGAAGCGATACGGGTAGGGCTCGAGTCCCCCCGACCGCATCTCATCGATCTTGTCGTAGCGCTTGGAACGCTCCGCCTCGAACACGGAATGACCGCCATCGGTGACTTCGCTGTCGTCGTTCTCGAGGTGCTCGCTCACAGAAAGGTGAGGCTAGTTGCCGAGGCGACCTCGGCAGGGGACTTTGTGGAGTCCGGCGCAGGTTGGCCTAGAACGCGAACGACTTGACTACAGCCCCAAGGGTGTACGAGGCGTTCACCGGATAACCCGCAGGGGTGAAGCACTGAACTTCAAATGTTGCGTCACTACTGACCGAGTCGGTCTGGGTAACCCCAGGTGAGCAGCGGAAGTTCGAGCCAAAGCCGGACACCATCGTGAACACAGCGGGACTGGGATCGGACCAAAGATTGTCGCCGACGATGGTGGACCTTCCGGGTTGAAACTCGTTGCGAGTGGCGTCGGTGCCCGAGGCCCCGCTCCAGTGGTAGTTCCCGCTGATTTCGGTCAGCGTGCTGTCGTAGTACGCCCCCGCGTTCCGCAAGAGCGACAGGGCGTTCGGGCTGGTGTCCCCGAAGATGTCTGCCACCGTTGCGGTGAGCGTGAAGCGTGAATCTGCCCGAGCCCCGGTTCGCGAGTAGCAGTCAACCCGAGCGTTGATGTCTGAGCCGGAGAGGAACCAATCGGCAAGGTTGCAATAGCGCTGGCTTGACCCCGTTGCAGACACGAACAGGATTCCCTTGTTGGGGAAGCTCTCGCCCGGGATTATCACGGTGTACGCCCCGCGGGCCAGCCTCGTCACCCTGAGCGGGGCAGCCCCCGGCTCGGCCCGGAACTGGTTGGTCGGCGTGTGCGAGCGGTTCGACTTGTTCGTGGTCAGCACCGAGTAATGATTTCCCGCCAGCGGGTTCCGTATCGAGGTGTAGAGCAACGTGAACCCGGCATCGCGGGTCTTGCCCGTAGCCGCGCTCCAGCAGCGAACCTTCACCTTGGTTCCGGGATTGGCATTCGAGGTGCTGACCACCGAGCAGAGGGGCAGGGGAGCACCGGGTCCGAGGACAGTCAACTGTGGGTTTCCCTGCCCCGTAACTGCAGGCGCGACGATCGTGTAGTTCCCGCGCGATGTGCGCGTGACGGTGATGATGCCTCGGCTCGCCCACGAAGCTTCCACGTCGGTCGGCGCAGTCCTGCCGTAGGTAACTGCGAAGGCTCCGGGGCCGGGTCCGAGGAAGCCGGCACCCGACGGTGGGGCGGAAACTTGGAGAACGATGCCGAGTCCGAGTGTCATTGCGAGCAGAGCCGCCAATCCACGGGGGTTTCGGCGTGAGCGAAACATGGTCTTCATCGGGCCACCTCTCTGATCGATTGTGCGAACGCTAGCCTTTTCGCCGTGGCCGTGCGCTTTGTCATCATTGGTGGGGGCCCCGCCGGCAACACCGCCGCCACCTATGCCGCTCGGCTCGGGGCAGAGGTCACCGTGGTCGAGCGCGAGGTCATCGGCGGTGCCGCGCACCTCTGGGACTGCATCCCGTCCAAGACGATGATCGCCACCGGTGGCGCGATGGCGGCGAGTCGGCGCATGCGCGGCATGGGGCTCGAGCAGCACGAAGCCGAGATCGACACCCCCGCGCTCGAAGAACGCATTGAGAGCATCAAGACCCGGATCCAGACCTCCGTGGAGCGCCTCCTGTCGAGCCAAGGGGTCCGGATGATCGCCGGATCGGCCTCGTTTAAGAACGCGAACGAGATCCTCGTGGAGTCCAACGGTGTTACCGAGACGCTCCACGCTGACGCCGTGCTGGTTGCTACCGGCTCGCGTCCACGGATCCCGGACTGGTGTCAACCCGATGGTGATCGAATCCTCACCACGCGCGACTGCTACCCGCCCAAGGTGATGCCGGTACATATCGCCGTCATCGGGTCCGGCGTCACGGGCGTGGAGTTCGTCCACATGTTCGCATCACTGGGTTGCAAGGTCACCTTGGTCGTCAGCCGCCAGCAGGTCCTGCCCAGCAAAGATCCTGAGGTGGCCGCGGTGCTTGAGGTGGACTTCCTCAAGCGCGGGGTGTCGCTGCTCAAGGGCGCGCGGGCTGTGGGCATCGATCTCGTCGATGACGAGAACGGGACAGGGGTCGTTGTGCGCTGCGACGACGGCCGCATGGTTCGGGCCAGCCACGCCGTGCTCGCGATCGGGTCCGTGCCGAATACCGACGGTCTCGGCCTCGAAGCAGCCGGGGTGGAGATGGATCGCAATGACTACGTGGAGATCAACCAGCACTGCCAGAGCAATCAGCCGCACATCTATGCGGCAGGCGACGTGAGTGGGAAGCTTCCGCTGTCGTCCGTGGCCTCGATGCAAGGTCGCAAGGTTGCCGAGCACGTGATGGGTTTGCACACGAGGGAGCACCGCCACCTCGACTACGACAAGGCAGCGTCTGCGATCTTCACCGAACCCGAGATTGCCGATGTGGGTCTGGCTGAGGCCGAGGCGTTCGCCGCCGGACGCAAGATCCGGGTTACCAAGGTGCCGTTCTCCGCGTCGGCGAAGGCGCTCATCAACAACGATTCCCGTGGCTTCGTGAAGATCATCTCCGACCCTGCCACGGGCGAGGTGCTGGGTGGGTCGATCGTCGGCGGTAACGCTGCAGAACTCATCAGCGTCATAGCGCTGGCCGTCACGGCCAACCTGAAGGTGTCCGACATCGTCGAGAGCCTGCTCGTGCACCCTGCACTCAGCGAGGCCCTTGCCGAGGCTGCCGAGTAGTTCTCGTGCGTTGGGTGGGTTCGTTTAGGCGATGACGACGACGATGTCGCCGGCGCCGACCTTGGCACCCACCGCGACCTTGATCTCTTTCACCGTGCCGGTCTTTTCGGCATTGATCTGGTTCTCCATCTTCATGGCTTCGAGAACCACGACGGCCTGACCTGCCTCGATGGCCTGGCCGACCTCGACCAGGATCTTGACGATCGTTCCCTGCATGGGCACGGCCACGTCGCCCGCCCCGGTGCCGCCGGCCACACCACTGCCCGACGCCGAGCGTGCGGGCTTCTTGGCCCCGCCGCCTGCGCCGCCCGCGATGGCGATCATCGGCGTGTCGGGAACCCACATCTTCACGTCGAAGCGCTTGCCGTTCACCTCGACGGTGGTGCGGCGCTCTACAAGCGCTGCAGCATCCTCACCGGCGGCCTCTGGCTTCTTTGGTGCACCGATGCCGGAAAGGTCAAGGGTCTCCTCGACCCACTTCGTGGAGTGCGTAACGGCAGCGAAGTCCGGGTGCTCGAGGATGGCGATGTCGGCGGGGATCGTCGTTGCAACGCCCTCGACCACGAGTTCCTTGAGCGCGCGTACGGCGCGGGCTATGGCGGTCGGGCGGTCCTTGCCCCATACGATCAGCTTGCCGATGAGGTTGTCGTAGTACTGGCTGACCTCGTCCCCGGCCTCGTAGCCGGCGTCGAAGCGAACGCCGAAGCCGTCGGGCACACGCAGCGCCGTAATCGTGCCGGGGGAGGGGAGAAACTTGCCGCCGGCGGGGTTCTCGGCGTTGATGCGCACCTCGATGCCGGCACCGCGTCGCTGTGCGGCAACCTCCTCTTGCGTCATCGGAAGCTTTTCGCCGGAGGCCACACGGATCTGCCACTCAACGAGATCGATGCCGGTGATCACCTCGGTGACGGGGTGCTCCACCTGGAGGCGGGTGTTCATCTCGAGGAAGAAGAACTCGCCATTCTGGTAGATGAATTCCACTGTGCCGGCGTTGAAGTAGCCCACGGCCTTGGCCGCCTTGATCGCCGCCTGCCCCATTGCCTCTTCCATGCCGTCGGGGAGACCCGGCGCCGGCGCCTCTTCGATGAGCTTCTGGTGACGGCGCTGCGCCGAACAGTCACGCGTGGACACCCACACGCAGTTGCCGTGCTTGTCGCCGACCAGCTGCACCTCAACGTGACGCGGCCACGTGAGGTACTTCTCCACGTAGATCTCGTCGCGTCCAAAGAAGTTGCGAGCCTCGCGCTGAGCGGACTCCATGGCGGACTGCACCTCGTCGGCACTACGGACCACCTTCATGCCGCGCCCGCCGCCACCGAAGGCTGCCTTGATCGCGATCGGGAACCCGAAGTCGTTGCCGAACGCGGTGATCTCCTCGGCAGTCGTCACGAAGTCGGTGGTGCCCGGGACAATCGGAGCGCCGCCACGCAGCGCGGCCCTGCGGCTCGACACCTTGTCGCCCATCTCCTCGATTGCCTCGGGCGGCGGCCCGATGAATGCCACACCCTCTGCCTCGATGGCACGGCAGAAATCGGCGTTCTCGGAAAAGAAGCCGTATCCGGGGTGAACGCCATCGGCGCCCGAGCGCCGGATGGCGTCGAGGATCGCCTCGGTGTTCAGGTAGCTCTCCGCCGCGGTTTGTCCGCCGAGCGCGTAGGCCTCGTCGGCAAGCCGGACGTGGAGCGCATTGCGGTCGAGTTCGGAGTAGACCGCGACGGTCTTGATCCCGAGTTCACGGGCGGCGCGGATGACTCGGACGGCGATCTCGCCGCGGTTGGCAATCAGGATCTTTTGGAGCACAAGTGTCAATGTTGGCCGATGAGTACCGATCAGCCAAGATTCATTGTCGAAGTTGTCGAAGAAACCGGCTCGACGAACGCCGATCTCCTGGCTGCTGCCGCCAGCGGTGCGCCCGACGGAACGGTGCTTCGGGCCGTTCACCAGACCGCTGGCCGGGGTCGTCTGGACCGGGTCTGGGAGGCGCCTCCGGGGGCGAACCTGCTGGTCTCGTTCCTTTTTCGCCGTGGTCTGGACCAACCCCATCGTCTCACCCACCGGGTTGCGGTTGCTGCCGCGGTTGCCGCTGAGCGGCTGACCGGCCTCCGGGTTGACCTGAAGTGGCCGAATGACCTCCTGGTGGACGGAAAAAAGCTCGGCGGGATCCTCACTCAGGTGGGCGGCCACGCCGGTGGAGTGGACTACGTCGTACCCGGACTCGGGCTGAACGTCCGGTGGGCCCCTCCCGGAGCCGCCTGCCTCGGGCCGGATGTGGACCCTGCGGACGTGCTCGATGCCCTCCTCGCTGCGCTCGCGGAACTGGGCGACGACCACGACGACGAGTACCGGCGCCGACTCGTGACGATCGGTCAGCACGTGAGGGTGGAGATGATGACCCGCGACATCATCGGGACCGCGGTGGATGTCCTCGCCGACGGTCGTCTCGTGGTCCGACCGGACGGCGATTCGGATGCCGAGCGCGCGACGGTCATCATCGACACCGGCGACGTGGTGCACCTCCGTCCGTCGTCGTGAGCCGGTCGGTCCCGACAGTGCCCGGGCGGACGCCGTCGTGCGTCGTAGTGTTTGGGCGTGCCGGTTGCCTGGGTTCTCCTGATTCTCGGTTCGTACCTGCTCGGTACGTTCCCGACAGCGATCGTCGTCGGTCGACGCAAGGGTGTTGACCCGACCAAGGAGGGCAGCGGAAACCCCGGGGCCACCAACATGTACCGAACCGCGGGAAAGTCCGCGGGGGCGATCGTGCTCGTGGGCGACATGCTCAAGGGCCTCATCATCCCGATCGTCGGGCTCGCGGTTGACGGACGCCCGCTCGCCATGGCGTGCTGGGCCGCTGCAGTGGTGGGCCACATCTTCCCCGTGTTCCGTGGGTTCCGGGGCGGCAAGGGAATGGCTACCGCGGGCGGCGGAGTCATCCCGATGTTCTGGTATGTCGCGCTCATCGGCATCAGCGTGTTCGCTGCCACCGTCAAGGTCACCAAGCGAGGCTCGCTCGGGTCGCTCGCCGCCTGTGCGGCGGTTCCGCTTCTCGCGGCGGCGTTCGGCCGTCCGGGCTGGGAGGTCGGTGTTGCAGCGGGCATCTTTGGGCTGTGCGCCGTTCGTCACTGGTCGAACATCAAGCGCCTCATCACCGGCAGGGAGGCCGCGGTCGTCGGTCGGGCCCCACGGTGACCGCAGTCGGCATGAACCTGCTGTGGGCGCGACCCGGGCGGGTCGGCGGCAGCGAGGACTACTTCGTCCGTCAACTGCTCGGGCTCAGGGAGGTCTCCAGCGAGTTTGACCTGACGGCGTTCGTGCTGCCCGGCTTCGAGGACGCGCACCCCGAACTCGCCGGGTGTCGGTTCGTCACCGCACCGCTGTCCGGCCAGCAGCGTCCCGTCCGAGTGGCGATGGAGCACTCATGGTTGGCGCGTGAGGCGCGCCGTCGGCGACTGTCGCTCGTGCATCACGGCGGAGGCTCAGTGCCCGCAATCGGGGTACAGCCCGCAGTCCTCACGGTTCACGACCTCCAGTGGCACGAGTATCCGCAGTACGTCGCGCCGCTCAAGCGGCGGTATCTGCGATGGTCCACGCCCCGTTCGATCCAGCGCGCCCGTGTGATCACGACACCCACCGAGTTCGTGAAGCGCACGGTGGTCGATGCGTACGGCGTGGATCCGGCGCGCATCGTGCCCGTCCGTCACGGGATGGAGCCGGAACTCGGCGCGGGCGCAACCGACGAGGTGACACTACGCGTACGGTACGGACTCGGCAGTGGTCCGATCGTCGTCTACCCCGCAATGACACATCCGCACAAGCGGCAGGACTTCCTCGTTGACCTCGTTGCCGGCCCGTGGGCAGACATCACACTGGTGCTCACCGGAGGAGAGGGCTCGGCTGAGGGCGCGCTCCGCAAACGGATCGATGCCCGAGGCGTTCGGCATCGCGTCATCCGCACGGGGCGCGTGCCGGCGGCCGACCGCGATGGCCTCATCAAGATGGCCATGGCGGTGGCGTTCCCGAGCGAGTACGAAGGGTTTGGCGCACCCGCGCTCGAGGCGATGGCACTCGGCACGCCGCTGATCGCGAGCGACCGCGGAAGCCTTCCCGAGGTGGTTGCCGGCGCTGGTTTGGTGCTGCCGCTCGACCTCGACGCGTGGGCCGGGGCACTGCACACGGTCGGGCTGCGCAGAGCGGAACTCGTTGCTGCCGGCAGGGCGCGGGTGGCCGAGTACTCCACCCGCCGCAGCGCCGAGGACCTGCTGGGCGCGTACCGATTGGCGCTGTCGTGAAGATCGTCGTGCTCTGCCCGCATTTCGAGCCCGATACCGCGCCCACCGGGACGGTGATGACCCGACTCGTTCACGAACTCGGCCGCCGCGGGCATCAACTCCACGTGGTGACGGCTCTGCCCTGGTACCGCAAGCACCGCATCGAGGAGGGCTGGGAGGGCAGCCGTATCCGCCGGGCGTCCACGTGGTTCGGCTCGGTTACCCGCGTGCACCCGTTCCCGGGGAAGGACCGCAGCAATATCGCCCGTCGAGCGCTGGGCTTCGGTGGGTTCTGTGCGCTCGCGGGATGGGGAGCCCTCACGGTGGGCCGTGAAGGCGGACGCGGCCGGGTGGATGTCGTGCTCGTCATGTCTCCGCCCCTACCACTCGGTCTGGTTGGGTGGGCCGTTGGGCTGCTGCGTCGCGCCCCGCTCGTGTTCAACGTGCAGGACGTGTTCCCCGATGCGGCGGTCGAGACGGGCGCCATCACCAATCCCCGGATCATTGCCGCTGCGCGCTGGCTCGAGCGGGTTACCTACGGCCGCTCCGCCGCCATCACGGTGCTGTCGGACGACCTTGCCGCGAACGTGGCGGCGAAGGTGAGCCCGTCGCGCCGGGCCGCCGTTCGCATGATCCCGAACTTCGTCGACACCGAGGCCATCCGTCCGCTCGACCGGATGACGGCCTACCGATCCGAACTGGGAATCGGTGACGAGCCAGTCGTGATGTATGCCGGCAATGTCGGCATGTCCCAGTCGCTGAACCTGTTGGTCGAGGCGGCTCGCCAGATCCCCAACGTGACCTTCGTGATCAACGGCGACGGGTCCGGGCGCCAGGGTCTCGAGGCGCTTGCGGCGGGCCTCCCCAACGTTCACTTCGGCGCCTATCAGCCGGTCGAACGGCTGTCCGAGGTGCTCGCCACCGGCGATGTCCATGTCGTGCCGTTGAAGACCGGTCTGGGCAGGGTGAGCGTGCCGAGCAAGACCTACTCCATCCTTGCCGCCGGACGCCCGATCCTTGCGGCGATCGACCCCGGAACCGAGGTACCGAGGATTCTCGAGCAGAGTCGTGCCGGCCGATCGGTCGCGCCCGACCGCGCAGACCTGTTCGTTGCGGCGCTCCGGGACCTGCTGGCCGACCCCGAGGGCCTCACCAGCGCCGGCCGATCGGGCCGAACCTGGGTGGAGCATCACGTCTCGCCCTCGGCAGTTGCTGAGCGGTACGAGGCACTTTTCGCCTCGCTCTGAGCACCTGACCCCCGGTACGGGCTGGGACCCGGTAGCCTCGCTTCCTTGTATGGGTAAGGCCTCATCTGCGAAAAAAGTTGCTCGTCTCGCACAGCGCGGCAAGAGCAAGAAGATCCGCTTCCAGGGCGGGTCGATCTTCCCGATCGCCATCGCTGCGGTGTTCGTGCTCGGTG
The DNA here is from genome assembly GCA_945889085.1 of Ferrithrix thermotolerans DSM 19514. GTDB lineage: Bacteria > Actinomycetota > Acidimicrobiia > Acidimicrobiales > Ilumatobacteraceae > WLJO01. Next base: position 51,014 of record CAMDBM010000001.1, on the reverse strand, counting down.
TGCTCGTGGTGGGGGTGTCCCGCCACTACAGCCGTGCCGAGGCCGCCGGCCCCAAGTTGGGCAACCACTGGCACCTCGCCTACGGCATCTACGTCTGTGATCGCTATCTGGATCCGTTCAAGGACGACAAGGAGTCCAGCCCGGAATACCAGGAACTCCAGATCCACTCCCACGGTGACGGTGTGATGCACTGGCATCCCTCCAACGAGCAGGCCATCAACCGCAGCACCGGCAAGTCCGCCCGGTTCGACGTGTTCCTCGGCCTGTACGGCGTGAAGGTCACCGACACGAAGCTCACGATCACCGGATCAGAGCTCACCCCGCCCAGCGACGATGTGACGTACGCCGAGGACAAGGACACCTGCGACGTGAACGGCAAGCCGGAGAAGGCCTCGCTGCGCACGATCGTGTGGGACCGCTACGACAAGCCTGACGCCCGGACGGTTCGCACCTCCGACCTCGGCAACGAGCGGATCATCGAGGACCAGCAAGTGTTCGTGGTGGCCTTCGTTGCCGACAGCGTGCAGAACGCGGACATCCCGCCACCCAAGTGGGCCACCGACCTGCCGACGCTCGGCAGCATCGATCAGGCGCCCACGACGCCAACGACCTTCCCCGGTGACACCACGCCTCCTGGTGACACCACGCTTCCCGGTGACACCACGCTTCCCGGTGCGTCGGGCGTAACGGTGACAACGGTCGCCCCGTCCACCACGGCCGCCCCGGTGACCACGGCCGTCAACTGATCGGGCGCCCTCGATGCGAGCGGTGGTGCTGGTAGGGGGCTTCGGCACCCGACTGCGGCCCCTCACCAACAACACCCCGAAGCCGATGCTTCCGGTGGGTCACCGCTCGATCATCGAGTCAGTTGTCTCGCAGTTGGCTCGAGGGGGGATTTCCGAGGTTGTCTTGGCACTGGGGTTCCGACCCGAGCCGTTCGTTGCGGCGTTCCCCGACGGCACCTGCGCGAGCATCCCGCTCACTTACGCAGTGGAGCCCGAACCGCTGGACACTGCTGGGGCGATTCGCTTCGCCGCGATTGCGGCGGGGATCGACGGCACCTTTGTGGTGGTGAACGGTGACGTGATCTGCGACGTCGATGTGGCGGCTCTCGTGGCGTTCCACCGCTCGAGCGGCGCCGAGGGCACGCTCCACCTCACGGCGGTGGAGAACCCGTCTGCGTTCGGCGTAGTGGTGCTCGACGGCAGCGGCGTAATCCAGCGCTTCGTCGAGAAGCCCGCACCGGGAACCGAGACGTCGAACCTCGTCAACGCAGGGACCTACGTGCTGGAGCCGTCCGTGATCGATCGCATTCCAGGCGGGCGGAAGGTCTCTGTGGAGCGCGAAGTGTTCCCGCTCATGGTTGCGGACCGGACGCTGTTCGGGCTTCCCACCGACGACTACTGGCTCGATACGGGCCAACCCCATCTGTACCTGCGGGCCAACCTGGACCTACTCGACGGGCGCCGCCAACGCGAACGATGTGAGGCGGTCGCGCCGGGGGCAACAGTGGCGTCGTCGGCAACGATCAGTCACAGTGTGGTCGGCGAGGGTGCGGTGGTGGGGGCAGGGGCCGTTGTCGAGGACTCGGTGCTGCTCCCCGGCGCCTCGATCGGCGACGGAGCCCGTGTGCGGGACTCGATCGTCGCCGGCTCTGTCGGGGCCGGGGCAAGTCTGTTGTCCTGTGTCGTCGGCAGTACGGCCACGATCGCCGAGGGGCTCGAACTGACGGGTGCGCGGGTTCCGGACCCGACTGCCTGACGGACGGATACCGCCCGTGTCAGCGGAAGAGGTCCTCCTGGGCCGGCCGCACCAATTCCTTCACGTCGGACTCACGGAGCCACTCGGGGTCGACTCCGCGCACCACAGCAACCGGGATGCCGGATGACTTGCCCATCACGAGTTCCGCTGCCGATGCGATCTCGTCGGCAACGGCAACCTCGGTCACCTGCATGATGCGCCCCAACGAGTCAGGGGTTCCGCGCAGGTCCACCACGCCTGCGATGCCGGCAACACCGATGGCCACGTCGGTGAGGCCCTTGCGCCACGGCCGCCCGAAGGTGTCGCTCACGATGACACCCACGTTCACGCCGAGCCGGGCACGCACGATGTCCCGGACGCGGCGGGCCGAGCGGTCACTGTCGAGGGGCAGGAGCGCGGCGTAACCGCGTTCCACGTTGGAGAGGTCCACGCCGCTGTTCGCGCAGATGAAGCCGTGTCTGGTCTCGGTAATGATGAGGTCGCCGCGGCGACGCACAATGCGGACGGCCTCGTCCTCAACGAGTGTCTTGTGGGACAGCGGATCCGAAGCGTCAATCTCTACCAATTGACCCTCGGCCTTGGAGACAACCTTCTGCGTGACGACGAGGACATCGCCGTCCAGCAACGGCCCGTTGGGGGCAGCGCTGCATGCATCAGCAACGATGTCGCCGAGCTGGTCCCCGGGGCGAATCTCGCCAATGCCCTCGACACCCCACGCAGTGATCCTGTTCACGAAATTGCCTCCAGGGTGGTTCGGCCGAGAGCTGCTGCGACCTCGGGTGTTTTCATGATCGTGTCGGTAACAACGCAGCGAAGGCCCAGCGCTCGGATCTCGTCGGCGCGGTCGGCGTCCTGTTCGTCAATCACCATCGTTGCGCAGACCGACGCATACAGCCGAGCCACACCGACCACCGAGGGTTCGTGCCCGAGTTCGGTGAGCATCCGGTCTGCCGGGCCCTTGAGCGCTGCCCCGGCAACGATCGGCGAGACGGCAACCACTTGCTCGCGACGGGCCTCCAGCAGCGGGCGGATCCCCGGAAGGGCGAGGAGCGGGCCGATGGAGACCAGCGGGTTGGACGGTGCGACCACGATCACCGCGGCGGATTCGATTGCCTCGGTCACGCCTGCCGTGGGCCGTGCCGAGGCGATGCCCGCAAAGTCGACAGCCTCGATAGCGACCGAGTGATGGGTGCCGACGAAGTACTCCTGGAACCCCATCCACGCACCGTTCACCCTCACCCGTGTGCTCACGGTGTCATCGGTCATTGGCACAATCGAGTGGGGGAGACCCCAGGCGTGAGTGATCTCCGCAGTTACTTCAGTGAGCGTTGCTCCCTCGGCGAGACGAGCCGTTCGGTAGAGGTGGGTGGCGAGGTCGCGGTCGCCGAGGTTGAACCAGGTGCCCCCGGCCGACGATTCGGCCGGTCGGTGCGGCGTATACCGCGCAAGCGATTCCATGGCCCTCCACGACTCGTCGACGAGGCCCCAACCCCGATCGGGGTCGATCGCCCCCGCAAGGGTGTACGTGACGGTGTCGAGGTCGGGACTGATGCGGAGCCCGTGCATGACGGTGTCGTCGGCTGTGTTGACGATTGCGGTGATCCGTGCAGGGTCCATCACTGCGCTGATGCCACGCAACATACGCGCTGCACCCACTCCGCCGGCGAGAACTACGACCACAGAACGCCAACCTACTGCCCGGTTCAGTACTATTCAGGTTCCTCCAGCCCCCCTGCGAAACCCACCCCACGGAGTCGTCGAATGCCCCGAGCACTCATCACCGGAATCACCGGTCAGGACGGCCAGCATCTCGCCGAGTTCCTCAATACGAAGGGGTACGAGGTGTTCGGGCTCGTGAAGGGCCAGGCGAATCCCAAGGCCGAACTGATCCAGAACGAGTTCCCGTTCGTGGAACTGGTGTCAGGTGATCTCACGGATCTCCCGTCGCTCATCAAGGCCGTCGAGCATTCGCAGCCCGACGAGGTTTACAACCTCGGGGCGGTCTCGTTCGTCGCGATGTCCTTCACGCAGGCAGAGCTCACGGCGAATGTCACGGGCCTCGGTGTGCTGCGGATGCTGGATGCCGTCCGTATCGTCGGTGGCCACTCGGGTAATCGGATCCGCTTCTACCAAGCGTCGTCGTCGGAGATGTTCGGCAAGGTGCGCGAGAATCCCCAGACGGAGCGGACGCCGTTCCATCCCCGCTCGCCGTACGGCTGCGCCAAGGTGTTCGGCCACGACATCACGGTGAACTACCGGGAGAGCTACGACATGTACGCCTGCTCCGGGATCCTGTTCAACCATGAGGGGCCGCGCCGCGGACTCGAGTTCGTCACCCGCAAGGTCTCCCAGGCTGCAGCGCGGATCAAGCTGGGTCTCCAGGACTCGATCGTGATGGGCACCCTCGACTCCAAGCGGGACTGGGGCTACGCCGGCGACTACGTCAAGGCGATGTGGCTCATGCTGCAGCAGGACGAGCCAGACGACTATGTGGTTGCCACTGGCGAGACCCACAGCGTCGCGGAGTTCGTGGAGCGGGCGTTCGCAGAGGTCGGCATCTCGAACTGGCAGGACTACGTGCAGCAGGACCCGAAGTTCTACCGCCCGGCAGAGGTGGACCTGCTCATCGGCGATGCGACCAAGGCACGCGAGAAGCTCGGTTGGGAGCCAGAGGTGGACTTCCCCACGCTGGTCCGCCTGATGGTGCAGAACGACCTGCGCATTGAGACCGCCAAGGCCGGGTTGCGTTAGCCCTCCACGGGCAAGTCGGTGACGGCCTCCATGATGGATCCCTCGTCGGGCCGGGCGCCGGACCGCAGCCGGCTGCGCAGGGCGATCAGGAACGTGAACATCGCCGCAGCGGAGCCGAACAGCGTGCCGAGCTCCACCCGCCGGAACGGGTCGTTGCCGGCGACGATCGTGACAACGATGAACACGGTGACACCTATGGTCCAGCCGAGCGCAACCAGCGAATGCCCGCGCAGTGCGATCACGGCCTGAGCAGTGGCAAGCGCGACCATGTAAAAGACGCTGCCGAGAGCGAGAACGGCGAGGGTGCGACTCGTGAGGGAAGCGTCGTAGAGCGTCCGCACGGCGAAGGGCCCGAGCACGTACGCCGCACCGGTACCGACGATGCCCACGGCACCGACGATGCCGAGGAGCCTGAGGAACCCGCGCCGGAACTCGTACATCTCGCCCTTCGTCGCGAGCCTCGCGAGGCGGGGGAGCAGCGCTGCCTGAACGGCCTGGAAGAGGAAAAGCGGGATACGGGCAAGGATCACGCCGTACCCGAAGCGGGTCACGATTGCGTCCTGGCTCGGTTCGGCAATGATCGAGAGGGCGAGCGGCGCTGCGTTGACGAGCAGTGCCGCCATGACCGAACCAACCAGCAGCCAGCCGAGATTTGGGGTGACCTCGGACCAGGGTGCCTTCGGCCCGGGGTCGGTGCGGAGTTCACGCTGCCAGAGGACGATGCCCACACCGACCAGCGGGGCGAGCGCAATGCCTATGCCGTACGCGCCGACCGCCTTCACGCTGAAGGCCGCGAGGATGAGGCAGAAGACGACGCGCATGAGCCCGTCCGCGCCGAGCACGATCCCATACGCGCGGAAGCGACCGGTACCCGCGCAGATGCCGCGGGCGAGGTGCGTCGGGGCGTACGCAATGATGGCGATGACGAGCGACACGACCATTGCCCAACTGCCCCGGAAGTACTCGCTTCGGAGCCATGGCCCTGCCAGGATCAGACCAACAACCACCACGACGGCGATGATCGCTCCGAGTTCGAGGACCCGTCGTACGACCGGGCGACCACCCTGACCGAGTGCCCGGCGGGCGGCAAGGGCCCGTCCGAGCTCCTGCTCGAGCGGGAGGAAGAACCCGGGAGCGAGCGCGAAGGTTGCGAACCACAGACCGGTGACGGGCTTGAACGACTCCTCGCTGCCAAGCGCAAACTTGCCGACCCTGAAGAACGCGAAGCTGGCGAGACCACCGATGAGCAGACCTACTCCGACCGGCAGCGTTCCCTCGGGGAGTGGCAGGCGCTCAAGGAGCCGGCGGACCGGGCGACCGCCGACAGGACCTGTTGAGGACCGGGACGGTAAGGGAGGTGAGACATCGCCGGACAAGCCGGATAATCGTATCCCCCTTCAGGAAGTCAGTGTGCACGGCCCGGCATGGAGCGCTCGAACTCCCGCCGTAGGACCTGAGCCCGTTGGAAACCGAGCACGGCGAACCCGACGGTTACGAACGTCGCGTCCCGGACGATCGAGGCGACCCGCTCGGGCTTAACGAAGTCGCGGAGCGAGCAGCCAGACACCATGCGCTGAACTGTAGCGGCGTGGGTGAGCCACCACGCCCGGCGGTGACCGGGTGCCCCCGGACCCGGCGGCTAACGTCTTCTTACCGTGGATGTCGACCCCGAGCTCGTGTCGAGCGCCCCCTCACCGCCGGTTGTGGCAGTCATGGTGGCACACGACCCCGGACCATGGTTCGACGAGTCGCTCGCCGCACTCCGCGCCCAGGATTACCCGAATCTGCGGGTGCTCTTCCTCCTGACCGGCCAGGACCCCGGGCTTGCGTCGCGCATCGGGGTGGTGTTCCCCGATGCCCCCCTGCGTGACCTTCCGGCAAATCCGGGTTTCGGCGCCGCCGTGAACGACGTCGTCCGTCTGGTCGAGGGGGACCAAGGGTTCTTCTGCTTCCTGCACGACGACATCGCACTTGCCCCCGACGCCGTCAGTCAGCTGGTGGCGGAGGTATATCGATCCAACGCAGGTGTGGTGGGTCCGAAACTGCTCGAGTGGGCGGATCCGAGTCGAATCCAGAGCGTGGGCATGCGGGCGGATCGCTTCGGTGCTGCAGTCGGGATCGCCGAGCGCGGAGACTCGGACCAGGAGCAGCACGACGCTGTTCGTGACGTGTTCTTTCTGTCCACGGCCTGTCTGCTCGTCCGGGCAGACCTGTTCCGTGCGCTCGGGGGCTTCGACGCCTCGATCGAGTATCACGGGGATGGTCTCGACCTCTGCTGGAGGGCGCATCTCAGCGGGGCGAGGGTGATGGTGGTCCCGGCCGCCACCGCTCGCCATCGTTCGGATCTTGCGGTCCGCCGCCCGGACGTTGCTGCGCAGGCAGACAGCGCGCGCCAAGGTCTGCTCACCGCACTCGCATCGAGCAGCGGTGTTCGTTCGGTCTTCACGCTCCTGCTTGCTCCCTTGGTCGGCGTGGTCGCAGCGGTGGCCGGCCTGTTCACCGGCACGGCGAGATCCGGCCTCGCCATGCTCGCTGCCGCGGGAGCGGGAATCACGCACCTTCCCGGTGTGCTCCACCGGCGGCGCGCCGTCCAACGTCTTCGTACCGTGCCCGACCGGGAGATCACGCCGCTGCAGGCCCGAGGGTCACTGCAGCTTCGCCTGCTGTTCCGGCGCGGGCACGATGCCGAGGAGGTTCGGGACCGCACCCGCGTCGCCCGGAGATCGCTGCGCACCGCCGGCAAGCTCGCGATGGGTGCCTGGGTAACGATTGCCGTGCTCTTCGTCGTCGGCAGTCGGTCGATCATCGGGCGGAAGATGCCGGTCGTGGGGACCTTCCTGCCGATTCCGTCGAGCCCGACCGACCTCCTCGGTATCTATGGATCGGGTTGGTGGCCCTCCGGCCTCGGGCGCAGCGAGGCGGCGCCGAGCGGGGTTGGGCTCCTCGGGCTGGCCAACGCGGTCTCACTCGGGCATCCGGGTCTGTTGCGGATGCTCCTCGTCCTCGGGCCGGTGGTGCTCGGGTTCATCGGGATGTTTCACTTCGCGGCGGTGTTCCGCAGCACGCGCAGTCGCGTTGCGGCGCTCGTTGCCTACGTCGTGAACCCACTCCCGTACGCAGCCATCGCTGCCGGGCGATGGGGTCCGCTAGCGGTCTACGGGGCCTTCCCGTGGGCACTCGAGCTCCTCAGGCGTGCCAGTGGTATCCAGGCCGCGTCAAGCGTGCTCGCCGAGGACGGCGTGGAGATCACCGACGCGGTCGCCGTGGTCGGCATCGGCAGACAGGTGCGCCTCGCCGCCGCACTTACCCTGCTCGAGGCCGTGGTGGCGGCATTCGTCCCTTCGTTCCCCCTGATGGTGCTCGTCTCCGCAGCAGTCCTCGCTGTGGCGACGCTGGTCGTGCGCGGCACGCTTGCGTCGCTGGCAGGCCTGGGCACCGCAGCCATCGCCGGCGTTGCGGCATTCGTGCTGCACGTGCCGTGGAGCATCCGCTTCATGGAGCGCGGCGGTTGGGGAGAGCTGATGGGCAACGGTGAGCACGTCGGTTCGCTCGGCCTCGCTCGGATCGCGCGCTTCGAGATCGGCCGCGTCCCGCTTGCCCCGCTGTCGCTCGCCCTGCTCGTGCCGTTCCTCGTTGGGATTCTCCTTGCGAAGGGCTGGCGCCTCACGTGGATGGCGCGGGCCGCGGCACTGGTGCTGCCGTTCGGCGGGCTCGCTCTTGCCTCGGATGCCGGGTCCACACTGCCCGAGTCAGGGGTGCTGCTCGTGCCGGTTGCCGTTGGGCTCGCGATTGCGGCAGCAGGAGCGGTGTCGGCCTTTGACGAGGACGTACGGGGCGGTCGGATCGGATGGCGGCAGCCCCTGGGCCTCGCCACCTTCATTGCGCTCGGGGTGGCGATCGTCCCGGCTCTCGCGGGCGTCGGCAGCGGGCAGTGGCAGGCCCCCGGTTCAGAGCTAGCGGGAACCCTCGGGTCCTTGCCCTCGAACCCGCCGACTGGCGACTTCCGAATCCTGTACCTCGGGGATTCCCGGCTGCTGCCGATCCCGGGTCGCGAGTACCGCGACGGGGTCTCGTACGCAATCTCCGATGACGGGTCACTCGACGCGCTCGACTCATGGGCGCCGCGCAGCAGTGCCGGCGACGCGTTGGTGATCGAGGCGCTCGACGCCATTCGGTCGAACGCGACTCTCCGCGGCGGACACCTGCTTGCGCCGTTGGGAATCCGTTACATCGTCGTTCCGCTCATCGACGGTCTGCAGTCGAGGCGCGGCCAACCGTTGCCGGCCCCGAAAGGCCTCGAGGATGCGTTCTCGGACCAGGTCGACCTGCGGCGTGCCACCTACGTCAGCGACCAGGCGATCGTGTTCGAGAACACCGCTTCGCTGCCGCTGCGCTCGCTCCTCGTGGGCCGGACCCAGATGGCGAGCCAGACAGCGGGGCCGACGGCGCTTGCGCACGCAGACTTCTCCGAGTTCATCCCGGTGTTTGTCGGTCAGGAGGCGCCCAGCGGCGCGGGTGACAGCATCTCCGGCAGTACACCCGGCTCGTTGCACGACTCGATCGGCAAGGATCCCCGCTGGCGCCTGACGGTGAATGGCACCAGTGTGGCACCACGCTCTGCCTTCGGGTGGTCGATGGCATACGACCTCCCTGACGGGGGCAAGGTCCGTCTCTCGTACTCCACCTCGTTCGGCAGGCGCCTTGCGGTGGCTGTCCAGGTGCTCCTCTGGCTGCTCGTCATCGTCGCTACGTCGAGGTTCCGCAGTTGGCGCCGTTGGCTCGTACGGCGTCGGCACAGCGTCGAGGCCCCATCCGACCCGTTGATCCGCATGGACGACCCGATCGGGGGTCCGTCGTGATGAACCGTCGCCTGCTGCTGATCGTGATCGTGCTCGGATCCCTCGTCGGTGTGTTCGTGTTCGGAACCGAGTCAGAGAATCCCGGAGCCAGCACCTTTTCGGTGCTCGGCCCGCCCGGGATGCCGTTCGCGCCCACACAGGTGGGCATCAACTCCAGTTGGTTCTGTGCCGGCGTTCCCGCAACGTCCCAGCGCGGAGGAGATGTGATCGTTACCAATCCCACGGCGGTGCCGTTGCGCGGTCGGATCACCGTGTTCTCGACGTCGCGCAAGGTGGTCATGCAGGACATCTCGGTCGGGGCGAGGGACTCTGGTTCCTTCGCGCTCGAGAAGCTGGCCACGGGCGACTACCTGTCCGCCTTCGTCGAGCTCGACGGCGGGCTCGGCATGGTCGAGCAACGGGTGAGGCACCCCAATGGGCGTTCGCTCTCGCCGTGCTCGAACGCGCCGTCCAGCAACTGGTATCTCGCGGACGGGATCACCCTGAGCGCGGGGTACGACCTCGTCGTTACCAACCCGTTCCCCGACTACACGAACATCACGGTGTCGGTACTGACTGCCGATGGCGTTCGAACGCCGGCGAAACTGCAGAACCAGACGATCGCCGGACAATCGGTGCTCAAGATCGATCTCGAGCAGTTCGGCCTGCGCGACGAACAACTCCTGGCCATCGAGGTCAACTCGACCCCCGAACGTGTCGTGGTCTCCCGGGCGCAGAACTACTACGGGGGACTCGGTCGGAACGGGTATGCGATGACGCTGGGAGCCCCGTCGACGGACAATCGTTGGTTCTTCGCGGACGGCGAGAAAGCGGATAACACGTCGGAGTCGCTCACCTTGCTGAATCCGTCGGAGCTACCGGCATCGGTGACGGTGCAGGTGTTCACCGCCACCGAGGGGGGTGACGAGTTCGTCGCCGTCCAGATCTACGACGTGGCGGAGGGATCGGTCGTGAAGGTCGATGTCGATGCCATCGCCGGACTCCCCAACGGCCGGCACGCCTTGGTCGTCAACTCGCCGGAGGTGGGCATCGTTGCCGAACAGGTCATCACGCGGGGTTCGGGTGGCGGTGCGGTAACCGTCGTCAGCCTCGGTGCGCGCGTATCGAGCACACGCTGGTGGGTGCCAACAGCGCTTCAGGACGTCAACGAGGCCGCAATGGTCGTGATGAACCAGACCGGTGACAGCGGTACGTTCTCGCTGTTCACACTCGGACCAGGTGGTCTGCAGCCCGTTCCGGGCTTCCAGAAGGTTGCCCTGCCAGCCGCCAGTGACTTCGTCGGCGGCTTCGTGGACGTGGACCTCAGCGGAACCGGGCTCATCGGCCAGCCGATCCTTGTGGAGACCACTGTCGACTCGGTGGTACTGCGCCGCCCGAACCGTGGCACCGGGATGAAGGGCCGCACCTCGGTACTGGCCGTCCCCGAGATCTGAGCAAGGATTTCCCCGTGATCACACGCGTCCTCGTTGCCCTCGCAGTCGTCATCGTCGCAGCGCTCGTCGCCCTGGTGCTGCGACGGCGAACTGCGGGCACCGATGCCCCGACACAGGCGCCGCACATCGTGCCCACCCAGCTCGACCGGAACGACTTCGCACGACCCGAGGCACCGTGGCTTGTCGTGCTGTTCTCGTCGGCATCGTGCACGACCTGCGCGAATGTTCGGGAGAAGGCTCTCGTGCTCGCCAGCACGTCGGTGGCAGTCGACGACGTGGAGTACACCGCACGGCGCACGCTCCACGAGAAATACTCCATCGATGGCGTTCCGTGCCTCGTGGTGGCGGACTCGATGGGAGTGGTCAAGGCCTCGTTCCTCGGACCGGTGAGCGCCACGGACCTCTGGGCTGCGGTGGCCGACGTGCGGGAACCCGGTGCGAGGCCCGTGCATGCCTGCGAGGAGCACGGTTGCGGTCACACCGACCACAACTGATCGTGCCGGGTTGCTCCCGACACGATCAGATTTCAGGAACCCGTGGCGACCCCAGTGCTGCCCTCGACCGGTGAGCGTCCGGGCTCACCCAAGCCTTGCTGGATCAACTTCGCCACGTCGGTGCCGTCGATGGTTTCCTTCTCGAGCAGCGCTGCAGCAACAAGGTCGAGTCCCGCTCTGTGCTGGGCAAGCATCTTGCTCGCCCGCACTTCCTGCTCGGTGAGGATCCGCTGGATCTCCTCGTCCATCAGGCGGGCGGTCGAATCGGAGTACTCACGGCCTCCGGTCATGAGGTCCTCGCCGAGGAAAACCTGCTGCTGACCGTGCCAGGCCATGGGCCCGACCTTCTCGCTCATACCCCATTCACGAACCATCCGTCGTGCGAGCCCGGTGACCACCTCGAGGTCATTGGCCGCACCGGTGGTCTGCTGGCTGAAGATCAGCTGTTCCGCGACGCGTCCGCCGAGCGCCATACAGATGCGGTCCTCGATGTAGTCCTTCGAGAACGAGTGACGTTCCTCGGGCAGCGTCTGGGTCACGCCCAGTGCCATTCCACGGGGGAGGATCGTGACCTTGTGCAACGGGTCCCCGTTGGGCAACACGGCAGCGAGGACGGCGTGGCCACCCTCGTGATAGGCGGTGGTGCGGCGCTCCTCGGCCGAGAGGATCAGCGATTCGCGCCGGGCACCCATCATGATGCGGTCACGGGCGGACTCGAAGTCGATCCGTTCGATCTGCTTGGAGCCACGCCGGACGGCCTGCAGCGCTGCCTCGTTCACCAGATTGGCGAGATCGGCACCGCTCATTCCGGGTGTGCCCTTGGCCATGACAGGAAGGTCGGCGTCGGAGCCCATGCGCTTGTCCCGGGAGTGCACCTTGAGGATCGCGAGACGCTCCTCGTACTCGGGCAGGGGTACTACGATCTGGCGGTCGAAGCGGCCCGGTCGGAGGAGCGCAGGGTCCAAGATGTCGGGACGGTTCGTTGCCGCGAGGATCACGATGCCCTCCGACGTTTCGAACCCGTCCATCTCGGCGAGCAGCTGGTTGAGTGTCTGTTCCCGCTCGTCGTGACCACCGCCGAGACCGGCACCACGCTTGCGGCCGATGGAGTCGATCTCGTCGATGAAGATGATGGCGCGGCCCATCTTGCGGGCCTGCTGGAAGAGGTCTCGCACGCGGCTCGCGCCCACGCCCACAAACATCTCCATGAAGTCGGAGCCGGTGACGGACAAGAAGCCAACGCCGGCCTCGCCCGCGACCGCCCTGGCGAACAGGGTCTTTCCGGTGCCGGGGGGCCCGACGAGCAGCATTCCCTTCGGCACCTTGGCACCGATCTCCTTGAACCGCTCGGGCATGCGGAGGAAGTCGACGACTTCTTTGATCTCCTGCTTGACACTCTCGTAGCCGGCGACATCGGCAAAGGTCGTGGAAGGACGGTCAGTGGTGTACGCCTTCGCCTTGCTGCGCCCGATGGACATCACGTTGCCCATCTGGCCCTGGGCGCGACGGTTCATCCAGACGATGAAGCCGATGAACAAGATGATCGGGAGCAACAACGGGATCAGGCTGGTGAACCAGTTGGACTCCGGGGAGGTCGGCTTGAAGTCGACACTCTTCAACTCGATGAGCTTGCGGTCATTCTCGTTCGGGAAGCCAACCGGCGCAGTGGTGCTGAACTTGTCCCCGTTGGTCAACTGACCAACGATCTTGAGGTTTTGGTTGTTGAGACGGAACTCCTTGACGAGACCGGACTGCAGCTTGGTCTCGAAGTCGCCGAAGCCGATCTTGTCGGCCGAACTCGTCGGGATGAGCCGTGAACCGAACAGCAAGAGGGCGAGAACCCCGAGCAGTACCCAGATCGACCAGCGCGGGAGTCCACCTGGGCCCTTGAACGGACCCTTGCGGCCCTCCGGGCTGTCCCCTCCCTGCCCCCCTTGGGCACGTCCCGGTCCGCGACCGGGGGGCGGCGGGGGAGGCGGCGGCGGGGGCAGATTGCTCATACCGATCATGCTACGGCCGCCCCGGCATCCACCGCTCGCGGGAGGTGCATCGGTACGGTTGCTGCGTGGTTAGGCAGTGTTCCAGAACGGGTTGCGCCGAGCCGGCAACGGCAACTCTGGCTTACGACTACCGGCAGAGCCGGGTCTGGCTTGAGCAGTTGCGCGAGGCGCGCGATCCTCACCGCTACGACCTCTGCGAGCGTCACGCCAACCGGCTTGCCGTTCCGTCCCGTTGGGTGCTCGAGGACCTGAGGTACTCAGACACAACGCAGTTGGCATCCTGACCGCCGGGCTAGCGTCGTAGCCGATGTCACACGTGCCCGAAGACCGCCCTGCGCGCGCGGGTATCGGGACGGCCGCTGCGGTCTGGTTCGGTTCGGTTGCGGTGTCCGTCGTAGCGTTTCAGCTGATCGTCGGCGCTGCCGGTTATGGCGGCGAGCCCACACAGGACCTGCCGTTCTGGCTCTACCCGTCGATGTCGATGATGGTCCTCTGGATCCCGACGCTCGCAGCGCTTTCCTGGGTGTCCCGGCGTCGGCTTTCGGGCTCGTTCCGCGTCGACTACGGCTTCCGCTTCTCGCTGGTCGATCTCGCGGGCGTACCGATCGGGATCGCCTGCCAGCTCGGCGTGCTGTCGGTGCTCTACTGGCCGCTCGCCAAGTGGTTCCCAGATACGTTCGCCCGGGATGACGTGGAACGTTCCGCCCGGGAACTCACCGAACGTGCCAACGGTGTCTGGCGGGTCGTACTCGTCATCGCTGTGGTCGTGGGGGCACCCGTGATCGAGGAACTCCTGTACCGGGCGCTCGCCCTCGGCTCCCTCGAGTCGAGGCTCCCCGGGAACGTGGCCGTCGTCCTCGCTGCCTTGTGGTTTGCAGCCGCTCACTTCCAAGGCGTTCAGTTCCTCGGGCTCTTCGTGTTCGGTCTGGTGCTCGGTGCCTGTTGGCGCCGTACCGGCCGGGTCGGGCTGGGGATCGTGACCCATGCGGCGTTCAACGCAACCTCCCTGGTGATCCTGTGGCCGAAACACTGACACCCGAACCCCGTGACGAATCTGCAGGTGCGAGTATGACCGACCACATGGAACCCCAGACGGAACCAGATGCCGAAGAGAACGTCGGCCAACCACCGGATACCGGCGATGGCGTGCACCTGCCCGACTGGAAGCACAACCTCGGTCTGATCCGCCGGATTGCGACGATCGCGGCAGTGGTCGGAACCTCGCTGTTCGCCGCTATTCAGGTACACATCGAGAAGGTGTTTCTGAACAACACGCCGACGGGCGGGGACATGGGTGCACACGTCTGGGCACCGGCATTCCTCCGCGACCATCTCCTGCCGAGCCTGAGGCTCCAGGGCTGGAGCATGGACTGGTATGCCGGCCTGCCGGTCTACCGCTTTTACATGCTCCCACCGGCCTTGCTGATGGCATTCATCAACGGACTGTTCCACGTCCCGTACGGCATTGCGTTCAAATTGGTTGCGGTTCTCGGGGTCTGCACCCTTCCCCTCAACGCGTGGTTGTTCGGCCGCTTGGCGAAGATGCCCTGGCCGGTTCCCGAATTCCTTGCAGTCGCAGCCGTGCTCTTCCTCTTCGACGAGAACTTCTCGATCTACGGCGGCAACGTCGCCTCCACGATGGCCGGGGAGTTCTCCTTCTCGATAGCGCTCTCGCTCGCGCTGCTCGGCTTCGGCTTGCTCGCGCGGGGCCTGCGGGAGGGGAGGGGCCTCGGTGCTGCCGCCCTCGTGCTCGCTCTAGCGGCAGTGAGCCACGGGATCGTGGCCATCTTCGTTGGCCTCGGAGCGGTCACATTGATGCTTCTCTGGGCGGATCGGAAGCGGTGGAAGTGGAGCCTCGCAACGCTGGGTACCTTCGGCCTGCTCGTCGCCTGGTGGATCCTGCCGTTCAAGCTCACCACGCACTACATGACCAATATGAAGTACGAGCCGTACGACGGTCCGTGGTGGAAGTTCTTCAATCCGCAGTCACCGCAGATGACGGTATTCCTCCTGCTCTTCGCACTGATCGGTTTTGGTGCCTCGATCGTCCGGCGGAACCGTGCCGGCGCGTTCCTCGGTGTGTCATGCGTGACCTGGGTGGTCCTCGTTGTCGCCGCCCGCAAGCCGCTCCCGTTCGTAGGTGACCTCTTCTGGAACTACCGGGGTCTGCCGTTCTTCTTCCTGCTCCGGTACCTCCTTGCGATGATCGGTGTCGCCGAGACGATCCGCTTCCTCACGCGGGCGTGGGCGCTCAACCGGATCGCGGGCTCGTCGGTGGAATCGGAATCGGATGAGGGGCTCGGCTCGACCTCGTCGGCTGCCCCCGACGTGCCGATCCGCGAGCAGTTGGACAGGCTCGAGGGTGCACGTGTGTGGGTGCAGGGCTTCGCCCTGTTGGTTGTTGGGCTGCTCTCGCTCGGCTGGGTGGGTTTCGCCATTGACCGGCTCCCGTTCGAGCGACAGGTGTACCAAGACGGCAAGTGGGTACACCAGTGGGGGTTCATCAAGGGGCCTGTGGTCAACGATGGTGTGGACTCCGATGGCTGGGCTTCGTACAACTTCGACGGCTATGAGGGACGCGAGAACTGGAATGAATACCGCGCTGTGCTGCAGGCGTCGAAGGATGTTGGGTCGACGCGTGGGTGCGGCAGAGCGCTCTGGGAGCACCAGTCCGACAAGTACGGCAACTACGGCACGCCGATGGCACTCATGCTGCTGCCGTTCTGGACCGATGGGTGTATCGGCTCGATGGAGGGACTGTTCTTCGAGGCATCGGGCACCACTCCCTATCACTTCCTCGCGGCCTCAGCCGCGAGCGAGAACGCATCGGATCCCGTTCGCGCGCTCCGCTACGACAAGAACAACATCGACCTCGCGGTTGCGTACATGCGCAACCTCGGGGTTCGCTACTACTACGCCTTTACCCCGACCATGGTGGAGAAGGCCTCGAAGCGCTCGGACCTCGTCGAGGTCAGCGTCTCGGGCCCCTGGCACATCTATGAGATCAAGGACTGGGCATTGGTCGTGCCGCTCGATGCCGAACCCGTAGTCGTCCGCGAGCGTTCAGGGGATGCGCGTGAGAGGTGGCTGGAGATCGGGGTCAGTTACTTCCAGCACCCCAACGACTGGAAGGGACTCCTCGTTGCAGACGGTCCCAAGGTGTGGCAACGCGTCGACGTTGTCCCGGACGACTCGCGCAGCGGTGACAACCGTGTCGATGTGCTCACCACCAGGACGCCGTACGCTGCTCGTCCCGCCGCACCCTTCGTGATCGACCCGGCAACGGTGAGGCTCGGCCAGAGTTCGATCGAGTTCGACGTTCCGGAATCAGCAATCGGCCGCCCCGTGCTCGTCCGGGTCAGTTACTTCCCGAACTGGAGGGCGCATGGTGCGAAGGGCCCGTACCGGGCGGCGCCGAACTTCATGGTGGTCGTGCCCACCGGCACTCACGTCAGGCTGTCCTACGGGTACTCCGCACTCGATCTCGGCTCGTACTTTCTCACGCTGGTCGGCGTTGGTCTGCTGGTGTTCTTTTGGAGGCGCAGGAAGGTCAACTTCGATCCGATCAGACCCGACGCCGGGCTGCCAGACGCTGCAGGGTCGGACGAGGGCTCCTACCCCGAGCCAAACGCTGATGTTGGTGTCTCCGCGGACGACGGGTCGTCCGCGCACGTGACGCCGGCGGCGGGATAGCCTCCGCAGTCGTCATGACTCTCGCTGAAATCGTCAAGGCATACGACATCCGGGGAACTGTGCCCGATCAGTTCGATACCGACTCGGCCTTCGCGCTCGGGGTGGCCTTCGCCGTGTTCTCCGGCTCGTCAAGCGTTCTTGTTGCCCGCGACATGCGCCCGTCCGGCGTGCAACTCGTCGATTCCTTCGCCCGTGGGCTTGAGACCCAGGGCGTCGACGTAGTTGACCTCGGCCTTGCCTCGACGGACCTGCTGTACTTCGCGTCCGGCGTCAGGGATGCGCCGGGAGCGATGTTCACCGCGTCGCACAACCCTGCTCAGTACAACGGCATCAAGCTGTGCCTCTCGGGTGCTCGGCCTGTCGGTGTGGATACCGGTCTGCTCGAGATCCGCGCAATAGCGCAATCAGTGCTCGACGGCAGGGGTCCGCTGCCGTCGGCGTCCCCCGGTCGACGTTCCTCCGACGAACTCTTGGGGGCCTTCGCAGATCACGTGGTCTCCTTCATCAACCCCACTGCGCTCCGCCCGATGCGCGTCGTGGCCGACACGGCCAACGGTATGGGTGGTCTGGTGGTCCCGGCAGTCTTCGAGCGTCTGGGCACGATCGAGCTCGAGATGATGTATGGGGATCTCGACGGCACGTTCCCCAACCACCCGGCAGACCCGTTGCAGCCCGAGAACCAGCGTGATCTCCAGGCTCGAGTCGTCAGCGGTGGTTTTGACCTCGGCCTCGCCTTCGACGGGGATGCTGACCGGGTGTTCCTGGTGGACGAGTTGGGGCGGGGTCTCTCCGGTTCGGCAACTACCGCCGTTCTCGCGGCTGCTGTGCTGCGAACCCATCCGGGGGCGACGATCCTGCACAACCTGATCTGCTCGCGGGCAGTCCCCGAGGTGATCCTCGAGCAGGGCGGCATCCCGGTGCGCACGAAGGTCGGTCACTCGTTCATCAAGCAATTGATGGCGGAGACCGGTGCGGTGTTCGGCGGCGAGCATTCTGCGCACTACTACTTCCGTGAGAACTTCCGTGCCGACAGTGGGATCATCGCATCGCTGCTCGTGCTTGCTGAGCTCAGTCGGGCCGAGGTTCCGATGTCCACGCTTCGGCGCCCGTTCGAGCGCTACGCGGCGAGCGGTGAGATCAACACCGAGGTGGAGGACACCACAGCGGCTATCGAGCGTGTTGCAAAGGTCTACGAGAGGTTCTCCACGGATCGCCTCGACGGCCTGTCGGTGGACTGCGGGTTCTGGTGGTTCAACCTTCGGCCCTCGAACACCGAGCCACTGCTCCGTCTCAACCTTGAGGCAGTCGAGCGCGACGAGTGCGATCGCCGAGTTGCCGAGGTGCTTCAGGTGCTCACCGGTGGCTGAACGAATTCAACCCCCTTGTCAGGAGAAAACATGACCAGCGTGCTTGACCCCCGTCTCCTCGAGATCCT
The DNA here is from genome assembly GCA_945889085.1 of Ferrithrix thermotolerans DSM 19514. Lineage (GTDB taxonomy): Bacteria > Actinomycetota > Acidimicrobiia > Acidimicrobiales > Ilumatobacteraceae > WLJO01. The sequence goes on along the minus strand of CAMDBM010000001.1, from coordinate 32,588 downwards.
TGCCTGTCCGCAAGACAAGGGACCGCTGTATTTCGTCGACGACGAAGACTGCCTGTATAACCCGCGCCTCAAACTGTGCTTTTCGGTGAGGGACAACATTCCGGTGATGCTCACGGACGAGGCGAAGACGTTTGACAGTGCGGAGCACGATCGCATCATGGGCAAGATTGCCGCCCGTGGGATCGCGCCAACCTTCGGTTCCTGAATAACAGCCTCGGGGGTCAGGCCGACGGGAGCAGTGCAGATGCCGGCAAACCCGCAATGCGGGCAAGGTCTGCTGCAGTTGCGTGATCCGTCGGCAGGCCCTCGACAGCCCTAAGGTCGAGAATCGGTACCGCCACATGACTGATCTTGGGGTGAGCGGGACGAGCCTCGTCCTCATCTCTGCTCAGGAGTGTCTCATGCATCTTCTCGCCGCTGCGCAGGCCCGTGAACTCGATGGAGATCGGTCGGGGGGACGATGCAGCCAGTCGGCGCGCGACGTCAACGATCCGGACCGGGGTTCCCATGTCGAGTACGAGGACCTCGCCGGCGGAACCGACAGCAGCGGCGTTCATGGTGAGGCTGACGGCTTCGGACACGGTCATGAAGAAGCGGGTGACGTCCTCGTCGGTGACGGTCAGCGGTCCGCCAGCCCGCAATTGTGCCTCGAAGATCTCGAGTACCGATCCGCGTGACCCGAGAACGTTTCCAAAGCGGACAGAGACGAAGTGTCGGCCGCTTGAGGCCGCGGCGTGGGCGGTTTGCCTCTCGGTGATGCGCTTGGACCATCCGAGAACGCTCGAGGGGTCCGCAGCCTTGTCGGTCGAGATGTTGACGAAGTGGAGGACATCGGTGGCAAGCGCAGCGTTGAGTACGTGCTGCGTGCCGAGCACGTTGGTCTTCCATGCTTCGCCGGGGAATCGTTCGAGCAGGGTGAGGTGCTTGAGCGCAGCGGCGTGAAAGACGATCTCGGGACGCACGCGCTCGAAGGCTGCAAGGATCGCAGCCCGGTCGCGAATATCAGCAAGGAGTAGGCCCTCGCCGTCGAGCAGTGCCCTGCCCTGAAGGGAGAGCTCCACCCCGTGGAGCGCGCTGTCGTCACAGTCGAGCATGTGCAGGCTCGCCGGCACGAAGGTCTGTATCTGGCGGCACAGTTCCGAACCGATTGACCCTCCGGCGCCAGTGACCAGTACCCGCCGGCCTGAGATGAGTGTGGCGATTGCTTCCATGTCTATCTCGACAGGGTTGCGACCGAGGAGGTCGGCCTGCTCGACAGGACGGATATCCCCGTAGGCGACCGCGCCGAGCAGTTCGTCGACATGCGGCAGCACGAACACCTCGAGACCGGCGGCCTGACCGATTTCGGTGACCTGGCGGATGGTGTTGCTCGTCGCGCTCGGGATCGCAATCAGCAGCGCATCTGCGTTGGTGCGCTGGGCGACCTCGCGAATGCACGAGCGATCGCCCATTACCCGAACGTGCTCGATCTCGAGGCGACTCTTCCGGGCGTCGTCGTCGATCAGGGCGACGGGGAAGAACTGACCCGCCTTGGACGTGAGGAGCGAGCGCAGGATCATCTCGCCGCCGTCCCCAGCCCCGAACACGATGAGGCGACGGCCGGAGTGGGGGCCTGAGGGAATATGGCGCCGTCTCCTCGACCAGACTGTGATCCGGACGATGTTGGCGAGGCACACCGAGCCCGGAGCCGCAAGCGCAACGGTGACTACCCCAACCCGGCCCGTGCCGACAGCGAGAGCCGCAACAACGCCACCAGCAGTTGCGCACAGTTCGGTTGCATACAGCCGGATCGACTCACGTGAACTGCCGTACCAGAAACGGCCTTGGTAGAGGCCGGTGAGGAGCGCGACGGGGACGTGGATGGCGACAATCACCGCCGTGACGATCGTGCGGTCAATCGCCGTGAACGGGGCTCCCGTGTTGTGCCGGAGCACGAAGAACAGAACGCCGAGCGACGCTCCCCAACAGCAGACATCCACGAACGCCTGCCCCAGCCGCCGACGACGCGCCACCGGGTTCGGTTGTACAACCCCTCGAAGCATCTCAACACCCTCTTGACCTTCCACACACAAGGTGGGCGGTAGCCTATCCAGCGTGTGGGATTCCCGGGCCGAAGGTTGTCCAGATGTTCCTCGGGCACGGTGCTGACGGTGTCCGTTCTGGTCGTGGGTGCGGGAGGCCATGCGCGCGTCTGCCTCGAGATTCTCGAGGACTCAGGCTGGGTGGTGTCGGGGTGTCTGAGCGGCGATGCTTCGGCGATACCGGGACTTCCGGTCCCCGTCCTTGGGCTTGATTCCGAGCTCGAGGACCGGATCGCGGGGGGTGCAGCGGATGTGTTCGTAGCCGTCGGCGACAACACCGTGCGCATGGAGATCGGTAGGCGCGTACTGGGGGCAGGTGGGCGACTCGTCACCGCCGTGAGCCCCCGCGCAGTGGTCTCTGCATCAGCAGTACTCGGAGCGGGTTCGGTGGTGATGCCAGGTGCCGTGATCAACGCAGGATCCGTGCTCGGCATGCTCGTCATCGTCAACACCAACGCAACCGTCGATCATGACAGCCTGCTCGAGGACGGCACCCATGTTGCGCCGGGCGCATGTCTTGCGGGTGGGGTGCACGTTGGCGCAGGGACACTCATCGGGATTGGCGCCAACGTGCTGCCGGGTACCCAAATCGGTGAGCGCGCAATTGTCGCCGCTGGGGCCGTTGTTACCGGGAACGTCGACGTGGGCGTTACCGTTGGGGGAGTGCCCGCCAGGGTGATCAGGCCGGGCACCGACCCGCTCTGACGGGTCGAACATCGGAGTCGCGATGACAGCGTGGTACGAGAGGTGTTAGTGGTGACGGTGTGCACGGCGAACCTCTGTCGCTCGCCGTTCGCAGAACATTTTTTGCGCCGTTGCTTCCTTGCGGCCGGATTTGACGTCGATGTTGTCTCTGCAGGCGTTGCGCCTTCGTTGGGGCGGACGGTTCCGCCGGACTGGCGCGCGATCGCGGCCGGCTTCGACCTCGATCTGGGGGAGCACGTACCCGGTCCGGTCGGTCCGTTCGTGGGCAGCGCGAGTCTGGTGCTGACGATGACGGCTGCGCATGCGCGGGATCTTGTGGTTGCGTACCCGGCGCTCGTGGGCCGTCTTGCCGTGCTCGGTGATGTGGCCGAGCGGCTCGAACGGACCACTCCGCGCGCTGGAACGATCGCCGAGGTAGTAGCGCCCCAGCGCGCCATCGAACTGCTCAATGGGGTGTCCCCGAACGAGGTTGCAGACCCGTACCGCCGCCGGAAGGACGAGCAACTCGCGATCGCCGCGAACCTGGCCGGACTCTGTGCTCGACTCGTCGAGCGGTGGCCGGGATGAAGCGGGCACTCGACGTAACGATCGCGTCCGTCGCGCTCGTGTTGCTCTCCCCGGTGATGATCGTGGCCGGCCTCGGTGTGTGGCTCACGACGGGTTCCCCGATCCTCTTCCGGCAAGCGCGTGCGGGTCGCAACGGTGCGTGCTTCGACGTGCTCAAGTTCCGGACGATGCGCAGGGCACGAGTCGGTGAGGACGGCCCCGAACACGACTTGGCACGCGCCACGCCTCTCGGGCTCCTGTTGCGCAGGGCGAGCGTGGACGAGTTGCCGTCGCTGTTCAACGTGCTGCGCGGCGAGATGAGCATCGTGGGGCCGCGGCCCCTGCCGGTTGCATATGTCGAGCGATACACGCACGCCCAGGCGCGTCGTCTCGAGGTCCTTCCCGGGCTCACCGGTTGGGCAGTCGTGCACGGCAGGAACCGCCTCGGCTGGGGCGAGCGATTCGCGCTCGACACGTGGTACGTCGACAACCGGTCCTTCCTGCTCGATCTCAGGATCATCTGGTTGACGGTCTCGCTCGTGCTCCGCGGCGAGAACGTGAACCACGACGGGAACACGACGATGACCGAGTTCATCGGCGACGGTGGTTGAGCCGGGAATGAGATTGATGCACCTCACGACGGTCGACATGAGCCTCGAACTCCTGCTCGCCCCGATCCTCGACGAGGCGGTTCTGCGTGGCCACGAGGTGATCGGCGTGAGCGCGCCCGGTCCGTTCGTCGAGCGGGTCGAGGCCCGCGGCGTGCGTCATGTGGCACTCCCGTCGTCGACGAGACGCTTCGACCTGCTTGCGGACCTCAAGACCGCGCTGGAGTTCTGGCGGGTGGTCCGTCGGGAGCGTCCGGACGTGCTGCACACTCACAACCCGAAACCCGGTCTCTATGGGCGTGTGCTTGGCCGGCTAGCTGGGGTTCCAGTCGTCGTCAACACCGTTCACGGGCTGTACGCCAGCCCGGATGATCGACCTGTCAAGCGTGCGGTTGTCTACGCAGCCGAGTTCGTCGGCGGACATTTCTCCCATGCCGAGTTGGTGCACAACCCGGAGGATCTCGGTCTGATGCGCCGCCTCCGCCTCGCCCCGCGGCGAAACCTCCACCTGTTGGGGAGTGGCGTGGCGATCGAGCGTTTTGCGAACCCGGATACCGGGCGATCGGCAGCCCTTCGGGCGGAGTGGGGGATCGCCCCGGATGAGGTTCTCATCGGCACGGTCGGGCGTCTTGTCGCCGAGAAGGGGATCCCCGAACTCCTCGAGGCGGCGCGAGGGCTCCCGGGCGCCCGGCTCGTCGTTGTGGGTGGTCCGGATCCGGACAAACCCGACGCGCTCGCCCCAGCCGTACTCGCGGAGGCCGAGCGTCGAGGCGTGGTCCTGGCCGGATTCCGTTCGGACATGGCGGATGTGTACGGGGCGCTCGACGTGTTCGTGCTCGCATCGCACCGTGAGGGCTTCCCATTGTCGGGGATGGAAGCAGCGGCCGCAGGCCTGCCGATCGTCACCACCGACATCCGGGGCTGCCGCCAGATCGTTACGGACGGGCTGAACGGGTTCCTCGTGCCCGTTTCCTCCGTCGATGCACTCCGGCGCTCGCTTGAGCGTTTGGTTGGCGATCGGGCGTTGCGCGAGCGGCTGGGCGCCGCCTCGGCCGACCGGGCACGGGAGGAGTTCGACGAACGTGCCGTCGTGGATCGTGTGTTCCACTGCTATGAGGAAGTCGCTGACCGGCAAGGGAGGATCCGGCGAGGAACGATCCGGCAAGGAACGATCCGGCGAGGGACGAACCGGCGAGGGACGAACCGGCCCGCCGATAGGCGAGACTGACGGCCGTGGCACGCATCTATCTCAGCCCACCCGAGTTGAGCGGTTCCGAACTGGCTGCGCTTTCCGGGGCGCTCGATGGGGGGTGGATCGCCCCGATCGGTCCAGACCTCGATGGTTTCGAGAGCGATCTGGCACTCGTTGCGGGGCGGCGCTACGCCGTTGCGGTGTCGAGCGGCACGGCGGCTCTGCACCTCCTGCTGCATGCATGTGGCGTCACCGACGGCTCCGAGGTACTCGTTCCGTCCCTCACCTTCGTGGCCACAGCGAACGCGGTCCGTTATTGCGGCGGTCATCCGGTCTTCATCGATTCCGATGACGACACCTGGTGCGCGGACGAGGACCTGATGCTCATCGAGCTGGAGCGGCGCCGGCAGGCCGGGCGTCTCCCGGCCGCAGTGGTCACGGTGGACCTCTACGGGCAGGTCGCTCGCTGTGAGTCGATTGCTGCTCGCTGCGCGGAACTCGGAGTGCCGCTCATCGAGGATGCAGCGGAAGCGATCGGGGCGACGCGCGGAGCCCCCGCCGGCTCGTTCGGGATTGCCGGTGCGTTCTCGTTCAACGGCAACAAGTTGATCACGACCAGCGGTGGCGGTGCGGTGGTTACCGATGACGAGGACCTTGCACGAAGGGTTCGTCACCTCGCCACCCAGGCCAGGGAGCCGGTGCTGCACTACGAGCACACCGAGGTCGGCTTCAACTACCGGATGAGCAATCTGCTGGCTGCCTTCGGCCGTGCGCAACTCTCGACCCTGGACCAGCGCATTGCGCGCCGGCGTGACATCAATGCCTGGTATCGCACGCTGTTGTCGTCGACCCCTGGCGTGAGGGTGATGCCGGACGACCCGGCGGGTCGGCCGATCAATTGGCTCACCTGTATCGAGGTCGATCCGCTCGTGGCGGGCTTTTCCTCCGGCGATGTGATCAGTGCACTCGCCACCGATGACATCGAGGCCCGTCCGGTGTGGAAGCCGATGCACCTGCAGCCACTGTTTGCGGGTCACGAACTCGTCTGTCGTAATCCGGACAACGCCGTGTCCACGAGGCTGTTTGAGCGGGGTGTCTGCCTGCCGAGCGGGAGGATGGGAGACGACGGCCGGGCGCGAATCGAGCGGGCACTGCGGCCGCTGATCGGTCAGGTGACGGCGTCGTGATGCCGCAGTGTGTCGTACTGCTCCCGGAGCCAGCCCTCGAGCCGTCCGCCACCGTTGAGCTTGCTCATGAAGCGCCCCGCGCCATCGGATCGCTTGATCGGTGTGCGTCCGAGCCGGGCCGGGTCGGTGCGTCCGGGGACGTTGACACGGTTGCCTGCGAGCGCAGCAGTAGTGAATCGCTTGCGCACCTCTCGGTCGGCCTCATGGGAGGGTGCGAGCGCCTTCGGGTAGGCAAAGTGGCGACAGGGCCTGTCGAGTTCCTCCTCAATCCGGCCGATGGAGCGGTCGAGTTCGGCGGCAGCACTCGCCGCATCCAGCCTTGTCATGACCGCATGCGAATGGGTGTGGGAGCCGATCGTTACGAGCCCGGTCGAAACTGCTTCGCGCAGGGCGGACCAAGAGATCGGCGATCCCTCGTACGGAAAGCCTTCCCGCTCGTCGACGAACTTGGTGGCCAGGTACCACGTCATGGGCAGACGACGCGCAACCAAGAGGGGCAGCAGTACCTCGACCCAGTCCGCCGTGCCGTCATCGGCGGTCAGCACCACCTGGGGACGGGTCGGTGGCGTCCCCGCCGGCCTGATCAGCCGTGTAGCAGCCTCGTCGAGGCTGATCGTGTCCGCGGTGCCGGCGATCCAGTCGAGTTGATCCTCTGCCTGAGCGAGCGGAAGGTCCACCGACACCGGGGTGGACCCCCCGAAGCGGTGATAGGCGAGAATGGTCACGCCGTTGCGCATCGAATGCAGCGTACTTGTCGTTGCCGCGGTGACGCCCGATGAGTGTTGAGATTCGTCGCGCCACACACGATGATCTGCCCGGGATCCTTCGGCTGCTCCGGTTGGACCTCGGATGGCCGGCGGACGAGCGAGCGCAGCGACTGTGGGACTGGAAGCACGTGCAGAACCCCTTCGGGGCGTCACACGTCTGGGTGGGGCTCGAGGACACCGAGGTGGTGGCCGTCCGTACGTTCATGAAATGGCAACTGCGGGGGCCTGATGGTGGCCTTGTACAGGCCGCACGTGCGGTGGACACCGTCACGGATCGGGATCACCGCGCTCGTGGATGGTTCCGGCGCCTCACCGAACGCAGCATGGACTCGCTCGGCGCGGACGGTGTCACGGTGCTCTTCAATACCCCGAACGCGCAGAGTGCTCCGGCGAACCTGTCCCTCGGCTGGTCCGAGCAGCCTCGACCATCGGTGTGGTTTCGTCCGAGCCGACTCCGCGCCCTGCCGATCGTGCTGAGGTCGCGGGTGAGTGCAGGGCTCTGGCCCTCAGAGACCGCCGTCGGGCTGGACCCGGCGTCCGCGTTTGCGAGCCCCGACGTCATCGCTGCAGTGACGTCACAGCGCTGCGGTCCTCTCGATGCTCTGGAGACCGATCGATCGTTGGGCTTCCTGCAGTGGCGCTACGGATTGCCTGAGCTCGGTTATCGCGTGGTGGTCGGCACGGGCCGAGGCGTCGGCAACGTGGCCATGGTGCGCACTCGCCAGCGCGGGCCAGGTCGAGAACGAGCGGTGCTCGATCTCGCCGGTGGGCCGGGCGCGCTCGCGAACGCGCTGTCGGACCCTGACAACTTCGACTACGCGATCTGGGTGGGGCACCGACCTGCTCGTGGCTGGTACCGGGTCCCCAGTGGCGGCCCGCGCCTTGTTGCGCGTCGCATCGACGGAGGATCCATCAACCAGCGTTTCGCACTCTGTCTCGGCGACCTAGAGCTTTTCTGAGATGAACGCCGCGAGCACCGGTTGCCCGGTTGTCGTCGTGCTCCCGTCGGCCCAGCGGCGCGGGGCGGAGATCCAGGGTGCCGAACTGGCGTCAGCACTGCGCACCCGGGGATGGGACGCGCGGGCGGTCGCCATCGCGCCGGGCGCGGGCACGGCTGCGATCGACGTGCCCGTGCTCGGTGGCACCCGGTGGTCGCTGCGTGGCCTGATGGCACTGCGACGTTCAGCGAAGAACTCACTGCTCGTCGCCCATGGCTCGAGTGCGCTCCTCGCAGTTGGTCTTGCGACGATTGGGATGCGTTCGCGCTGGGTCTATCGGAGCATCGGGGACCCGAATGCCTGGGTAAGCGGATGGGCTCAGCGTCTACGGACGGGTTTCCTGCTGCGCAGGGCCGAGGCGGTGGTTGTCCTGTGGCCGGGCGCGGAGGAGGCAATGGTGTCCACGTACCGTGTGAAGCGAGGGCGGATTATCACGATTCCGAACCACCGGGATCCGGACAGATTCGCCCCGATCGCTCCTGAGGAACGAGAGACCGCGCGGGGGCGTCTCGGCGTCGGCGGGCCAGTGGTGCTCTTTCTCGGCGCGCTGAGTGTCGAGAAGGGTCCTCTCGATGCCGTAACCGCCGTTGCCGGAATCGATGGGGCGACCCTGCTCGTGGTGGGCGAGGGCCCGCTCGCTGAGGAGGTTCGACGGCTTGGTGAACGACTGGCCCCCGGCAGGGTCCGTCTGCACGGGCCGACGGACGACCCGGGGGACGTGCTGGCCGCCGCCGACGTGCTCGTGCTGACCAGCCGTACCGAAGGCATGCCCGGCGTGATCATCGAGGCGCTGATGCGCGGCGTCCCGGTCGTCGCAACGGACGTCGGGGCGGTCCGGTCGATGATCGCGGATGGGGTGAACGGGTACGTCGTTGCGGCGGGCGACACCGTGGCGATGGTCAACGCGTTGCGCAAGACGCTTCACGAAGAGGCTGGTGGACCCTTGGCGAGCGCGTTCTCGAGTGCCGCACGCCGCACGTACTCACCGGCGATCGTGCTTGACCGGTGGGAGACGCTTCTGTCGTCGCTTACCGAACGCTGATAAGGCTCCGGTAGAGGGCGACAAGCACTTCGGCACTTCGGTGCACGTCGAACGTCTCGCCGAGCGCTGACGCACCGGCGCGCAGCGATGCGAGCAGTTGGCGATCCGATGCCACGCTCACCAAGGCATCAGCGAGTGCCTCCGGATCTGCCGGGGGCACGAGTCGGCCGCTGTTCGCGTCGATCGTCTCGGAGATGCCGCCCACGTCGGTGCACACCACTGCGAGACCGAGCGCAAGCGCCTCCATGAGCGACACCGGTAGACCCTCGTAATCCGACGAGAGCGTGAAGATGTCGGCCGCGGACAGCACGGCAATCGCGTCCGGGCGGTACCCGAGCAGCAGCATCCGGTCCCCGAGGCCGAGGGCAGAGTGCAGCGCCTCGACGTCGCGGGCGCCCGGACCCTGGCCGACGACGACGAATCTCAACTGCGGGTCCCGGGCGGTCGCCAGTGCGCACGCCTTGAGCAGCACGGGGTAGTTCTTCTGCTTCCGGTAATTCGCCACCGTGGCGACAACCACTGCGTCCCGATCGATGCCCCACTCCGTTCGCAGGGAGTCCCTCCTGCCGGAAAGCGCGCGCGCCGCCGTGATGTTGATGCCGTGCCGGACGGTTACCGCGCGCGATGCAAGGGCCCTCGGCCTCATGGAATTGCGTACCTCGTCGGTTACCGCAACCGTGGCGTCATCGAGGAACGCCGTCAGGGCGTTCGCGATGCGGGACACGCGGTGATACGAGGACCAGCGATTGTGTTCCGTGGTGACAAGCCGCGGTCGCCTGAGGCCGAGGAGTCTCAGGTGGGCAGCGAGACGCACAACCGGCGTCAGGGCCGGGGAGTGAACGTGAACTACATCCGGCCGTTCCGCTCGGAGCGATTTGACCATTCGGACGATCCAGCGGAGTTCCCGGAGCCTGGTCACGCCGAGACAGCGGACCGGGATGCCGAGTGCCTCGAGGTCGGGGATGAGGTGCTGCTTCTGCCGGAGCACGCTCACGACGGTGAGTTCCACGCCGTGCTGGGCGGCCGCCCCGGCAAACTCGACGAGCAGGCGCTCGGCCCCACCCGGACCGAGGCCCTTGATGACTGCCGTCACGCGAGTCACATCAGTCGCCATCCCGCCACGACACGTCCACGACCACCGGGGAGAGCCGTACGATGCCGGTCGGCGTGGGCGGCAATAGCAGCCCGTCAACCTCGATGTGCCCGATCGGCGACCACGAGCGCACGGTGCGTCCGTTGACGTCGAGCACCGTCGCATAGACGGCGTACTCCCCGGCCGGAAGCGGAATGCTCTCGAGTCGGCAGAAGAAACGGTTCTCGCCGGGCGCGAGTGTGCCGACATGCTGGGCAATGAAGATCGGTGCAGGTGAACCCTCGCTGAACCCGATGACGATCTGGAAGTCGCGCTGCAGGGCGGATTGCACGAGCAGGTCGAGCTCCACGGTCCCCTGCGACTTAATCCGTTCGCCATTGCCGTTCGACGAGCGCAGCACGTGGACGTCGATGTCGCCCGAGCTCGGGTGCTGCGCGATTGCGTGCACCTCAACGGACCTCCGGTATTGACCGACGACGTCGTGTGTCGGCCCCTGCCCCCGGACAATGCCCTGATCGAGCCAGAGGGTGGACTCGCACATTGACTCGACGGTTGCCAGATCATGTGACACGTAGAGCAGCGTCGTCCCCTGTGCCATCACCTCGCGCATCCGGTCGAGACAACGTTGCTGGAACGCTGCGTCCCCCACGGCGAGCACCTCGTCGACCACCATGATGTCCGGTTCGAGGAATGCGGCGACGGCAAAGCCGAGCCGCATGCCCATCCCGGAGGAGTAGTACTTCACCTGGCGGTCGATGGCGTCGGTGAGTTCGGCGAACTCGACGATGTCGTTGAAGCGCTTGCGCACGTCCGCCCGCTTGAGGCCGAGCAGTGACCCGAACATGAACACGTTTTCGCGGCCCGTGAGATCGGGATGGATGCCTGCCCGTACCTCGATGAGGGCCCCGATACGGCCATTCGCCGTGAGGCTCCCGTAGGTCGGGAACATGATCCCGGCAAGCATCTTGAGCATCGTGGACTTACCCGAGCCGTTCGCCCCGATCAGCGCAAGGCTTTCCCCGGGCTGCACCTCGAAGGAAATGTCGCGAATCGCCCAGCGCCAACGTTCTGCGGCTGATCCCTTCCGTCGCTGACGAAATCGTGCCACTTCGTCGCGCAGGAGTTGCCGGTTGCGGTCGGCACGGAAGCGCTTCCAGATCTGATGGGCTCGAACGTGGCCGTCACGCGACATCGGCAAACCCCGGCTCGAGCCGCTTGAAGAACCAATAGGCGAATGTGAGGAAGATCGCCGTGGACGCCGAGGACAGCCCGAGCGTCCGCCAGTCCGGGGCATTGCCGTAGACGAGCGTGCTCCGGTAGGCCTCGCAGACCGTCGCCATCGGGTTGAGCAGCGAGTACAGGTCGAAGATCGGTCCCGACACCCGCTGGCGGATTGCGGCTTGGCCCCACACGACAGGTGTGGCGAACATCAGCAACTGCGTGAGCAGGGGCAGGAGGTGGCGCACATCCCGGACGTACATGAGCGCCGCGCTGAGGAAAAGCGAGATTGCAACCGCCACCGCTATCTGGAGGATGAGCACCGGTGCGAGTAGGAACGTGGTTGCGTAGAAGTGCTCACCGAACGCCAGAACGACGATGGGGAACGCAACCGCCGAGACCAGCATGTCCACGAATGCTGTGGCGATACCGGACAGGACGAAGGTCTCCCGGGGGCAGGCCACCTTGTTGAGCAGCACGAGGTTGTCGACGATGGCTGTTGCCCCACGGCCGAGCGATTGGGAGAAGAAGCCCCACGGGATGATTGCTGCGTACGCAAAGACGGGGTATGAGCTGCCGAATGTCTCGATGTTCGCGGTGCGGTCGAAGAAGACGGTGAACACCAAGACGTAGCCGAGCGGGGCCGCGAATGCCCAGGCCATTCCGAGCAGTGCCTGCTTGTAGCGGACCCGAAGTTCTCGCTCGCTCAGGGTGAACGCCAGCAGGCGAGACCGCCACGCCTGCTGGGCAAATGTTGTCAGGCTCATCGGCCGGCGGAATCGGAGATGAGCCGGCGGCTCGTGGGCTACGGAAGAAATGGGGGAGGGGACAGTCATGTCGGGATAAACGTCAGAGGCTCGGACCGAAGCCCGAGCCTCTGAATGTGTTTGAGGACTGTCTGGATCAGGCGGCAGCGCTGGTCTTGCGGGGGCGGCGGCGAATGGCCACTGCGGCAAGCAGAGCGCCTCCGAGGGCCGTGCCCAGTGCGATCTTGGCGATCGGAGCGGTGTTGCTACCGGTTTCGGGAAGGCCGCAGTCCCCAACTCGGTCCAGCGACAGGGTCTGGGTTTCGCCGGTGTTGGAGATGAGTTGAGCCGTGATCGAGGCAAAAAGCGAGCTGACGCCGGCCGGGATCGTCACGGACGAACTCCAAGTCGCTGAACCGAACTGACCAGAACTACCAGTCGCTGTGTCGTCAATTTCGACCGTGCTACTGCCACCGGCACTGTAGAAGAAGGTCACTAAGCCGGTTATTGCCGAACCAGGAACAGCGCCATCGACCGCGAGATCAACGGTGTCCCAGTCGCAACCGAGGATCGTGATGGCATCTACGCCGGGCGAGTAGATCGACCCAGCATTCGCTGCGGGGATGCCCACGGCGAGCGAGAGCGGGACTGCTATGGCGAGGGAGCGAAGAATTCTTGAGAGCACGTTATAACTCTACCTCATGAAGTCAAGTGTGCGGTGACTTCCAGTGGTCCCGAATGACGAATTGACCGCTTTCCGTGCCGGAATCGGACGAGTGCCCTAACATTGTTTGGCGCACTGAGCGGTTGTGGTTTGGTGAGCCATGAGTACCCGCCAACCACGGAGACCTTCCCTCGAAGCCTGATCGTGATGACGATCTCGTCCCCAGGTGGCACGGTGATCAGGCCCGAGTACGCCCGCCAGCCGAGCTCTGTCTCCTCGCTCCAAGCCGTACGCTGCCCATTGATTTCGACGCTCAGCACCTGAAGCGGGCTGTACGCAGTAATGAGGGATCGAATCGAGCCCTTCGGGGCGCCGCGCTTGTTGCCGCTGACGTCCTCGGGGAGGGTGTCTGGGTCCGTGAGCGTGTTCTTGATCGTGATCGTTGCCGTTGCCTCGACAGCGCCGGACCGCTCGTTAACGCTTGCCTCGTAAGTGAGCGAACGGCTGGCGAACGTGTCGAGCTTGTTCGGCCCGGAGTTGTTGAGCGTGTAGGAGAAGCCGTCGGATTCCGGCGCTGGCATCGTCCCGCTGATGCCGAGCGCCCGGATCGCAGCCTGATCCTCGGGATGCAGCGACCAGAACATCAGGTGCCCGGATGCGAGCGGCTTGCCGAAGGCGCGGGCGATCACCACGGGGGAGGGGAGATCTTTTGCGAGGAGTGCCTGAATCGCCTGATTGGACACGTCCTGCAGCGCGTCCTTCCGGTCGGCTGTTGAGCCGGCGTACACCCGGTACTGATCGATCAACAGGTACGGCACGATGTTGGTCGGGGTCAGCGTGGTCTCGGTGCCGGCGCGGGTGAGTGGCCCTGTGAGGGTGAGGATCGCCTGGAGCGCGTAGGGGTCAGCCACCACAACGCCATCGACCTGTTGGCCACCACTCTGGAGGTACAGGTCAGCCGCTACCTCAGCGACCGTCGGCCCGTCGGGCGACAGCGTGATGTTGTTCCAGAACATGCGACTCATCGGTGCGCCGTCCTCGCCGGCTCCGTACTTGCCATAGCGGTCGAGGTAGTCCTTGGGGGCGTGGACGATTCGTCCGTCCTTGTTGTCGCCGCCGTTGATGAGGCTGATCACCGTTCCGCTCCGCGTGATGGTGATCCTCCCGTTCTGTGTGGTGATCTCGGTCCAGTTGCCCGGGAAGCCACCGAGACCCCGGGCCTCGGCAGGGGTGGTGAACAGCACGAGCCAGACCCGCTTGGTGCCTTGCCCGAGTAGGGCGGGCGCGAGGCGTGCGGCCTCCACGGCGTTGCGGGCCTGGAGGTCCGCCTTGGCGGTCTCCCTCGAAAGACTGCGAAGTCGCGAACCGAGCGGGTCGACGAGCCATCCGGACCGGCTTGACTGAACCGCCAGGTTGAGGGCCACGACGGCGTCACGCGTTGTCTCGAGTGGCAGTTGCAGGCGCTCAATGGCGGTCAGGTCGACGACGCCGGCGTTCACCTTCACGTTCTTGACGTCGACACCGGCGATCGCCCGGGAGACGACTTGTGCTGTGTCCTGCGCTGCATCAACCAAGCGCTCGGCGCTGTGTACGTGCTGTCCGAGCACGGGCACCAGCTTGGCGGGCCAGGTGAGCGGGGAGCGAACGATGGATCGCGCGCCGGACAGTGCCGAAGCACCCGCAGCGAGGTCCTCGGACGCCGCCTCTGGGTTGCCGGCGCGCATGGCGCGTAACCCACTGGTTGCGTTTTCCACCGCCTTGGTGATGTTTCCGCGCGCTGCGAGTCCGGCAATCACGAGGAGAAGGAGCGAGAGGCCGCTGAAGGCGAGGGCACCGAGCCCGATAATGCGGGCGGTCCGGCGGGTCTCTGCAGAGCGGCGGCGCAGACCCGACAGGACAATCGCGCCCATGGTGACGGCTGCTAGCGCTGCGCTCAGGCCGAAAGGGCTCCGGAGGTCCAGTCGGAGGGCGAGCTGAGCGATGGCCGCAGCGCACAGCGACCGGGTGACGGCGGCACTCTCCCGGGTTGCACCTACGCCGGACATCACGATGCAGACGGCGAGCGCGACCCAGAGTTGCCACGAGGCAGGCTGTGCCACAGCAATCACGGCACCGGCGCCGCCGGCCACCCACCACACAGAGGTGGCGCCGGCCCACGTCACCAGTGCTGCAGCGAGACCGGTCAGCACGGGGTCCACGCCCGCAGTCTGGGTGGGATGGCACCCTGCGAGGGCCCCGAGCACGCCAGACACCACGGCGAGACCGACCACGATCTCGGACTGCCGCGAGGACAGTCGATTGCGACGTCGGAGCACTTCGGGCACCTCTGGAGAATACGTACGGGATGCCCGAGCCCCTCAGCAGGGGCCGCTAGCCTCAGAATTTCCTCGTACTGATGGAGTATCAATGCCCCCGACTTCGATGGCTAACCGTCGAGATTTCCGAGTAGCGGACCTCTCCCTCGCCCCCTTTGGGCGCAAGGAGATCCACCTTGCCGAGCACGAAATGCCGGGGCTCCGTGCGCTGCGCAAGGAGTTCGGCGCCACCAAGCCGCTCAAGGGAGCCCGGATCTCCGGTTCGCTCCACATGACGATTCAGACGGCTGTGCTCATCGAGACCCTCGTCGAGTTGGGTGCCGAGGTCCGTTGGGCAAGCTGCAACATCTTTTCCACGCAGGACCACGCTGCTGCTGCGGTCGCCGTCGGCCCGACCGGAACCGGTGAGGACCCGTCCGGTGTGCCGGTGTTCGCCTGGAAGGGCGAGACGCTTGAGGAGTACTGGTGGTGCACGGACCAGATGATGACGTGGCCAGACGGCGACGGTCCGAACATGATCCTCGATGACGGCGGTGACGCCACGATGCTCCTTCACAAAGGAGTTGAGTACGAGGCAAGCGGAGTCGTCCCCGACCCGACGACGGCGACGAATCCCGAGCTCGCCATCGTGCTCGGGCTCCTTCATCGCTCGCTGAAGTCCGACCCGACGAAGTGGACGCGCATGGCCCGCGGGGTGCGGGGCGTCACCGAGGAGACCACCACCGGGGTCAAGCGTCTCTACAAGATGCACTCGATGGGGGAGCTGCTTTTCCCGGCGATCAACGTGAACGACTCCGTCACCAAGAGCAAGTTCGACAACCTGTACGGATGCCGCCACTCGCTCGTCGACGCAATCATGCGTGCCACTGACGTGATGCTCGCCGGGAAGGTGGCTGTGGTCTGCGGCTACGGCGACGTCGGCAAGGGTTGCGCGCAATCGCTGCGCGGCCAGGGCTCGCGTGTGATCGTCACCGAGATCGATCCGATCAACGCGCTGCAGGCAGCAATGGAGGGTTATCAGGTCACGACCATGGAGGACATGGTCGGCGAGGCGGACATCTTTGTCTCTGCCACTGGTAACGAGTCGATCATCACGATCGATCACATGCAGCGCATGAAGCACAATGCGATCGTGTGCAATATCGGCCACTTCGACTCCGAGGTGGACATCGCCGGCCTCGCTCGTTGCGGGGCGGTGCGGGACGAGCTGAAGCCCGGGACGGACCTGTGGACCTTCCCCGACGGACACGCGGTGATCGTGCTCGCCGAGGGGCGCCTCGTGAACCTCGGGTGTGCAACGGGGCACCCCAGTTTCGTGATGAGCTGTTCGTTCTCGAATCAGGTGATTGCCCAGATCGATCTGTTCACCCAGCCGGACAAGTACCCACTCGGCGTGCACGTCCTGCCGAAACGGCTCGACGAGAAGGTTGCGGCTCTCCATCTCGAGGCCCTCGGGGTGAAGCTCACCCGCCTCACGGACGAACAGGCCGAATACATCGGCGTTGATCCCTCGGGGCCCTTTAAGCCGGAGACCTATCGCTACTGAGCAGCTCCCGGGCAGCCTCGGCGGTCCCGTTGCGGGCTACGGTCGGCGCCATGAGGGATCTCCAGGGGAAAGTAGCGGTCATCACGGGCGGCGCGAGCGGTATCGGACGGGCGATGGCGGAGGCGTTTCGCGACTCCGGCATGACCGTGGTGATTGCGGATGTAGAGGCGGTTGCGCTCGAGCGCACGGCATCCGAGCTCGGCGTGCACCACGTTCAGGTAGACGTCACCAAGGAGGAACAGGTGGCTGCGCTCGCCGAGGAAGTCCGCTCTCGTTTCGGTACGTGCCACCTCCTGTGCAACAACGCCGGGGTCGGCGGGGGTGGCATGCTGCACGAGCTCTCGCTGCGTGACTGGAAATGGGTAATCAACGTCAACCTCTGGGGCGTTGTCCACGGCCTGCAGTCGTTCTTGCCGATGCTGCTCGGGAACCCCGACGGGGGCCACGTGGTCAACACCGCGTCGATGGCCGGACTGAGCCCCTTGCCGGGGGCCGCACCGTATGCGGCGACGAAGTATGCGGTAGTGGGGATCAGCGAGACGATGCGCGAGGAACTGCGGGACTCCCAAGTGGGGGTGAGCGTGCTCTGTCCGGGCTTCGTGAAGACGAATATTTTCACGAGCCAGCGGAATCGGCCCGAGGAGCTACGCAACGAGAGGAAAAAGACCTCCGCGCGAGTGGCGAACGAGGACATGATCCGGCTCGTGAACGAGACGGCTATCGATCCCCGTGACGTGGCGGCGAAGGTGTTGGCGGCGGTCGAGAACGACGAGTTCTGGATCATCACGCACCCGGACCTCCTTGATCCGTACCGACTGCGCAATCGGGAGCTGCACGGCCCCTGCTGACGGCCTCCCGGCTGGCCCCGGTGTGCACGGAGGAATCCTGTCACACCCCCTGTGTAGAACATCGGTATGTTCCTCCCTTCGTACTGTCCGGGCTGTGGGGTGCTCCATGTAGGCAGGTGCGTCGAGTGCGCCCGCTCGCTCGCCCTCGTTGCTTCGAGCCGCTCGGCGCTCGCACCCCTCGTTCATGTTGGGCCCCCGAGACAGATGGTCCTCGGGCTCAAGTACCGCAATGCCCGTCAAGCCGCGTCGGCACTCGCCGTGGCGATCGCCCGCTCCGTCAACGACCCGGGTCTGCTCGACGTGGTCACCTGGGCCCCCACCTCCGCAAGGCGTATCGCCGACCGCGGTTATGACCCCGCCGAGGTTTTGGCCCGGGCGGTAGCAGACCTGCTCGGTCTGCCCTGCCGCCGGATGCTGCACAGAGGCAGAAAGTCCTCCCCACAAGCCGGAAAGAACCGAAGCGCCCGCCTGATTGGGCCGCAGTTCGTCGCCAAGCCCCTCTGGCGCAATCCCCGGGTGCTCCTCATCGACGACGTCACGACCACGGGGGCAACGCTCCGCGAGGGGGCGAGCGCTCTGCTGTCCGTCGGTGCGGCCAGCGTGCAGTGCCTCGCCGCCACCGCGACGCCCTCATCCGGTTAGGGGGTCCCTGTAGGATCGACCACTGCATGGGAATCCTCGATCGCGTCCTCAGAGCCGGTGAAGGCAAGAAAATCAAAGCGTTGGCTGGGCTGGTGCCCGAGGTCAACGCTCTTGAGCCCTCCATGAAGCAGCTGACCGACGATGCGCTTCGCGGCAAGACCGCAGAGTTCCGGGCGCGCCACGAACGAGGAGAGTCCCTCGACGATCTCCTCGTCGAGGCGTTCGCCGCGATCCGCGAGGGCGCGCTGCGCTCGATCGGGCAGCGTCCCTTCGATGTCCAGCTCATGGGCGGCTCGGCGCTCCATTTCGGTTGGGTTGCCGAGATGAAGACCGGCGAGGGCAAGACCCTCACGTCTTCCCTCGCCGCCTACCTGAACGGTGTGAGCGGTCGGGGAACCCACCTCATCACCGTGAACGATTACCTCGCTCGTCGAGACTCGGAGTGGATGGGTCGCATCCACCGCTTCATGGGCCTCTCGGTCGGACTCGTTATCCCCGGGCACAAAGAGACGCCTGCCGAGAAGCGTGCGGCATACGGATGCGACATCACGTACGGCACAAATAACGAGTTCGGGTTCGACTACCTCCGCGACAACATGGCGGTCCGGCTGGACGACAAGGCCCAGCGGGGCCACAACTATGCCATTGTCGACGAGGTGGACTCCATCCTCATCGACGAAGCACGAACGCCGCTCATCATCTCCGGCCGTATTGCCGACGCTGCGAAGCTGTACTACAAGTTCGCCAGCATTGTTCGGAGCCTGAAGCGCGACGATGACTACGAAGTGGAGGAGGACAAGCGCATCGTCTTCCCCATGGAGTCCGGCATCGAGAAGGTGGAGCAGGCGCTCGGCATCGCGAATCTCTACGACGAGGTCCAGCAGAACCTTGTGCACCAACTTCAGGCGGCGCTGAAGGCCAAGGAGCTGTACAAGCGCGACAAGGACTACATCGTGCAGGGCGGCGAGGTGAAGATCGTCGACGAGTTCACCGGCCGCATCCTCGATGGCCGTCGCTGGTCCGAGGGCATCCACCAAGCCGTCGAGGCCAAGGAAGGGGTGAAGATCAAAGAAGAGAACCAAACACTCGCCACGATCACACTCCAGAACTACTTCCGGATGTACGACAAGCTCGCCGGGATGACCGGAACCGCCTCCACCGAGGCGGCCGAGTTGATGAACACCTACGGCCTGAACGTGGTGCCAATTCCCACAAACAAGCCGATGATCCGCGAGGACGCTGCGGACCTCATCTACAAGGGTGAGAAGCCCAAGTTCGACGCGGTTGTCGAGGACATCAGCGAGCGTTTCGAGGCCGGGCAGCCCGTGCTCGTCGGCACGATCAGCGTCGAAAAGAGCGAGTACCTGTCCAGGCAGTTGGCTAAGCACGGGATACCCCACGAGGTCCTCAATGCCAAGCAGCACTCCCGTGAGGCAATGATCGTCGCCCAGGCCGGCCGCCTGAAGGCGGTCACGGTGGCCACCAACATGGCGGGCCGAGGCGTCGACATCCTGCTCGGCGGCAACCCGGATCTGCTCGCCCGCGAGGAGGTCCTCAAAGAGGGCCACCATCCCGACACGTTGGCCGACGAGTACGCCCTGCCGGTGCCGCTCGACCAGATGCCCGAGGAGTACCGCACCGCGCGTACTGCCGCACAGGGACGCTACGCCGAACTGCTGGCCGAGCTCGCCGAGGACTGTCAGGCCGAGGGTGACCTCGTCCGTGCGGTTGGCGGTCTCTACGTGATCGGCTCGGAGCGCCACGAGTCCCGCCGCATCGACAACCAACTTCGCGGCCGTTCGGGCCGTCAGGGCGATCCCGGCGCGAGCCGCTTCTACCTCAGTCTCGACGACGAGCTGATGCGACTCTTCGCGACGGGAGCGCTGTCGTGGGTGATGGGTCGTGCCCTGCCCGATGACGAGGCGATCGAGGCAAAGATGGTCACGAAGGCCATCGAGCGCGCGCAGAACACCGTGGAGCAACGCAATGCGGAGATCCGCAAAAACGTGCTCAAGTACGACGAGGTGATGAACGAACAGCGCAAGGTGATCTACCGGCGCCGTGACCAGATCCTTGCCGGAGAGGACCTCAAATCTGCCGCAATGGAGTACCTGTCCGAGGCGGTCGACGCGCTCATCTCGCGCCATTGTGTGTCCGACGCGAACGACGAGTGGGACCTCGCCGGGCTGGCCCAGGAACTACACAGTTACTACCCCTCGACGCTCGACGAGTCCCTTCTGGGCTCCTGCGGCGACACCGACGAGATGTACGACGTGGTGATGGCCGAGGCCACGAAGTACTACAACGAGCGTGAGGCCTCGATGGGCCTGGAGGTCATGCGCGAGGTGGAGCGTCAGGTGATGCTCCGGATCATCGACCAGCGCTGGCGGGAGCACCTCGTCGAGATGGATTATCTCCAGGAGGGCATCAACCTCCGGGCGATGGGCCAGAAGGACCCGCTGGTGGAGTGGCAGCGTGAGGGCTTTGAGATGTTCGGCATGCTGATGAAGGGCGTTGCGGATGACTTCGTGCGCTACATGATGCACGTGGAGGTGGTTCACGAACCCTCCGAGCCGACCCCGGTGCTGAATCTGCAGACCTCGGCACCCGAGCTCGGAGCCAGCGGGTTCGCGAGCGCCGCCGCGGTGGGTCCGTTCGAGGAGGAAGGCGATCTCGACATGCCGCCGGTGGCACCAGCCCCCAAGCAGCAGACTGTTGTGAACGACGAGTGGTCCAAGACCGGCCGAAACGAGCCCTGTCCATGCGGCTCGGGCAAGAAATTCAAGATGTGCCACGGCCGGAACGCCTGAGCACCGGGCATGCGTGACTTCTCCTCAGACCTCAAGGAACTGCGTCGACGGCTCGATGAGGCCTGTTCGTACCTGAACGTGAATGCCGGGCGTATCCGCCTCAGCGAGTTGGAGGTGACGATCTCCGCCCCCGACCTCTGGGACGATCAAGATCGTGCCAAGAAGGTGAACGCTGAGTACGCCAACCTGAAGGGAGACGTCGCCGAGTACGACGTCCTAGCGGCGTCTATCGAGGATGCCGAGGTGCTCGCAGAACTGGCACGCGAAGAGGGTGACGAGTCCCAGGAACCTGAGATCGAGGCCGGCATTACGGCGCTCGCCAAGAAGTTCGACGGGCTGGAGCTCCGGAGCCTGTTCACGGGTGACCACGACGCAGGCGACGCGATCGTCCAGATCAACGCGAAGGACGGCGGGGTGGACGCTCAGGACTGGGCCGAACTCCTGCTACGCATGTATCAGCGGTGGGCAGAGCGCCGGGGGTTCGACCTCGAGGTGAACGATGTGTCGCAGGGCACCGAGGCCGGCATTCTCTCGGTCGACTGCACGATTCGGGGTCGTTACGCGTACGGCCTGATGACCGCCGAGCGTGGTACCCATCGACTCGTGAGGATCAGCCCGTTCGACAACCAGGGCCGGCGCCAGACCAGCTTTGCGGCAGTCCAGGTTTGGCCCGACATGGAGGATCCCGACGTCGAGCTGAACGAGGCGGACATCCGGACGGAGGTATTCCGTGCCTCGGGTGCCGGCGGTCAGCACGTGAACAAGACCTCGTCGGCGGTTCGCTTCATCCACCTGCCGACGGGCCTCGTGGCAAGTTCGCAGGAGGAGCGCAGCCAGCTGCAGAACCGTGCGAAGGCGATGACCCGGCTGAAGTCGATGATTGCCGCAAAGGCCGAGGAGGAGCGGGCAATCGAGCTCGAAAAGATCGCTGGTCGCCAGGCACAGGTGGGCTGGGGGAGCCAGATCCGCTCGTACGTGTTGCAGCCGTACCAGATGGTGAAGGACCTGCGCTCCGGCGTTGAGACCGGGAACATTGCTGCAGTGCTCGACGGGGACCTCGACACGTTCATGGAGGGTTACCTGCAGTGGAAGCGTTCCGGGGCTGCCGCCGCGGGGGAATGACCCCCTGCTACCGTCGTTGTACCGATGATTCGACTCGAGAACGTCACCAAAATCTATGACGGCGACGTCACCGCTCTGCGGGACGCGTCCTTCGACATCCCCAAGGGCGAGTTCATCTTCCTCGTCGGCCCATCGGGCTCGGGCAAGAGCACGATCCTGCGACTGCTCAACCGGCAGTACAAGCCCGAGCGTGGCGATGTCTGGGTTGCCGGCAAGAACATCAACCGGATGCGTGAGGGTGACGTTCCCCGACTGCGCCGTCAGATCGGCAACATCTTCCAGGACTACAAGCTGCTCCTCAACAAGACGGTGTTCGAGAATGTGGCCTATGCCCTCGAGGTGATCGGTCAACCCCGTCACGTCATCCGTCAGCAGGTGCCACAGGTGCTCGATCTCGTCGGCCTCGCCGGCAAGGAGGACCGTTTCCCGAACCAGCTGTCCGGTGGCGAGCAGCAGCGGGTCTCGGTTGCCCGAGCGTTCGTCAACCGGCCGTTGATCCTGCTTGCGGACGAGCCCACCGGAAACCTCGATCCGGCAACCGGTGAGGGGATCATGAAACTGCTCGAGGCCATTAACAAGACCGGAACCACGATTGTGATGGCCACCCACGACCAGGTGATTGTTAACTCGATGCGCAAGCGCGTCGTTCAGCTGGACCGTGGTGTGATCGTCCGCGACCAAACACGTGGGGTGTACGAGTAATGCTCTCCCGTGTCGGGTACGCGCTGAGGGAGACCTGGCAGGGCTTTCAGAGGAACTGGACCCTCACGGCGGCATCCGTGCTCACGGCGGCAGTCTCGCTCCTCCTCGCTGGCGTGTCGTTCTTCATCCAGAAGGCATTCGACCAGGTGCTCGAGCAGTGGAGCAACAACGTCCAGTTCGTGGTGTTCATGCAGCCCGACGCGACCGACGACCAAGTGGCGGCAGTGCGGTCCACCCTGGAGGACCAGCAAGCGTCGGGAATCGTCAGGGAGGCCCCGTACACGGACAAGACTGCCTCGTACGAGGAGTTCCGTCGCCTGTTCGCCACCAACCCGACCGTGCGAGACACCCTCACCGAGGAAGAGATGCCCACCCAGTTCAAGGTTGCCCCGGCATCGGACGATTCCGTGGTGATCAACAACCTGATCGGTCAGTTCCGGGGCAGACCGGGGGTACTCGACGTCCGTTCGCCGGCGGAATACGTCAAGGTGATCAGCAAGCTGTCGGGCTTCATCCGATGGGTTACCACGGCGCTGTGGATCGTCCTGCTCGGGACCGCGGTGGGCCTCATCTGGAACACGATCCGCACCGCGATGTTCGCCAGACGCAGGGAGATCGAGGTGATGAAACTTGTGGGTGCTACCAACTGGTTCATCCGGGTCCCCTTCATGCTCGAGGGGCTCATTCAGGGTTTGATCGGCTCGGCCATCGCTAGCGCGTCCCTCGTGGGCCTCAACGTGATCTGGACCGGGCGGATCCGGTCGGTCACCGCGGGCCTGTCGAACGTCAAGGACCTCGCCCTCGTCCACTTCATCGTCGGCAGCGGATACGTCGGGTCCATCGTGGTGCGCCTGATCGTGCTGGGAGCGCTCGCCGGTGCCGCGGGCGCGGGTATTGCGGCCTCCCGCTTCCTCGACGTCTAGGCAGCGCCCGGTCCCGAGCGACTACGGTCGTGGCGTGGACTACACCCAGATTCGATACGAAGTGGCCGATGGTATTGCAACCATCACCCTGAACCGGCCCGACCAGCTCAACGCCTTCACGAGCACGATGATGAACGAAATTATCGATGCGTTTGACCACACGGACGCCGATGATGACGTGCGCGTCGTCGTCATGACCGGTTCGGGCCGGGGCTTCTGTGCTGGCGCAGACCTCTCGGGCGGGGGCGCCACGTTCGCCAAGGGCGGTAGCGACGTCAAGACCAAGGTGGAGGGTGTGACCCGCGATGGCGGTGGGCTCGCCTCACTGCGGATCTACGAGAGCCACAAGCCGGTGATCGGCGCGATCAACGGAGCCGCGGTCGGTGTTGGTGTCACGATGACCCTCCCGATGGACTTCCGTCTTGCCAGCACCACAGCCAGGTTCGGCTTCGTGTTCGCCCGTCGTGGCATCGTGCCCGAGGCCTGCTCGTCGTGGTTCCTGCCCCGCATCGTGGGAATCTCCAAGGCCACCGAGTGGGTGTACACGGGAAGGATCTTCTCGGCGCAGGAGGCACTCGAGGGCGGTCTCGTCCGCAGTGTCCACGAGCCTGAGGATCTGCTCGCGGCGGCCTACGTGCTCGCACGGGAGATCGCCGACAACACGGCGCCCGTATCGGTGTCGCTCGCCCGCCACATGCTCTGGCGCGGCCTCAGCCTGGATCACCCCATGGAGGCCCACAAGATGGATTCGCGCGGGATCGCCGTTCGCGGACCCAGCGCCGATGCCATCGAGGGCGTGACCTCCTTCCTCGAAAAGCGGTCGGCCCGCTTCCCGGACCGGGTGAGCGACGGCCTGCCAGACATCTTCCCCGGGTGGACGGAGCGCGAGTTCTCCTGATCGGGACCAAGGTCCCGGAACTCTGCTGACGATCGGTCCGGATAAACGTCACGTTGTCCAGGCTGTGACAGATGAGACAGTGAAATCGGGAACACAGCGTGGCCCATTTCCGTTAAACCTTCCAGATCGAATCAATCGGATCGTCCGGTTGAACCTCTGAAGGAGGGACACTCAGATGAGCACTCTGTTGGGTGAAAGAATTGAGACGGGCAACGTTCTTGAGGTTCGCATTGATGGCGAATGGGCCTCCGCACTCGTTCTCCTGGCAAGTGACGAAGCAGTAATCCTCGATCTGTGCGACGGCTCCACCCCCGTGGTCCTGCAGGCCGACGAGCTCCAGGAGTACCGCCTCTTCGTGGCGGACCCCACCTGGATCTGACATCGCCGGTTCTTGTGGGGCGCCCCCCGCTCCATAGGATCTGACACATGGCCACCGACGGCGAAGAGGTTGAGCTAACACTCTTCGAAGCTGCCGGTGGCATTGTGTTTTTTGAGGGCTTGGTGGAGATCTTTTACCGAGAGGTGCAGGCAGACCCGGTGCTCGTGCTGCTGTACCCGCAAGCCGATCTCGGCCCTGCGAAGCACCGCCTGGCCACCTTCCTTGCCCAGTACTGGGGCGGTCCGATGACCTACGCCGAGGAGCGTGGGAACCCAGCGCTCAAGATGCGCCACTTCCCGTATGCAATCGGTCCGGAACAGCGCGACCGATGGCTCGCTGCGATGGGCATCGCAATCGACGAGATGGACCCGGTCCCGGACGTGAGGCGCAAGTTGACGGAGTACTTCGTCATGGCGGCGGAACACCTGCGCAACGACCAGTCGATGCGTTTCACCGGATCTGCATGAGCGCGTAGCACGCCACGGCGGCCGCGGAACCCACGTTCAGCGAGTCGACATCGCTGTGCATCGGGATTCGGGCGCGGACGTCTGCAGCGGCCATGGTCGGCTCCTTGATGCCGTGACCCTCGGCACCGAGCACGAGCGCGATCCGGTCGTGGGGAGCAACATCGGCTATGTCGATGGCGTCCGGTGCGGGGGTGAGCGCAACGATCAGGAAGCCGGCGTCCCGGAGTGGGGCAAGCCCGTCGGGCAGCGGCGCCGTGCGTGCATAGGGGAAGCGATAGACCTCGCCCATCGCCACGCGCGACGCGCGGCGGTACAGCGGGTCCGCGCACTGCGGGTCGAGGAGGAGCGCATCAACGCCCAGTGCGGCGGCGCTGCGCACGATGACCCCGACATTTGTCGGGTTGTTCACGCCCTCGGCAATGACGACACGCCGTGCCGTGGCGATCACGTCCTCCACAGTGCGGAGCGGCTTGCGCTCGAAGCATGCGAGCATCCCGCGGTGGACGCCCATGCCGGTGATCCGTTCGATCACCCTCACCCCTGCCGCGTACACGGTGAGGTCCGTCGGGATCGCCTCCGGGAGCGGTTGCTCACGCTGGGCATCGACGAGACAGTGCAGCATCCGGTAGCCAGCACGGAGCGCGCGCTCCACCACGATGTCGCCCTCCGCAATGAAGAGCCCGCTGATGTCGCCACCGGGGGACTCACGCTGCTGGCGGAGCGCGTGGTCGCGCAGGCCGAGGTACACGTTCAGACGGGCATCGTCCGGTTGCTCGACGGGAATCCAGGCCATGTGAATCATTCTGCGGCGTGGCCGTGGAAGAATGGTCCTTCTCGTATGCGCTTCACTGTCCTCGGCATCCCCGTCAAGATGGACTTCTTTTTCGTGATCGGCCTCGTGATGATCTGGTCGTGGGCCGGCGGCAACCGGGCAGGCCTGTTCGCAGCGGTCCTCGTGGGCGTGTTCACGCTCATCCACGAACTCGGTCACGCACTCACGGCCCGGCGATTCGGTGCGCGCTCCGCGATCACGCTGAACCTGCTGGTCGGCTGGGCGACCTATGCGGCCCCGCGCCCTTTGACCCGCCGGCAGCGCAATCTCATCGGTCTGGCGGGTCCGCTCACCCAGATCGTTGTCGCACTCCCTCTGCTCGTGGTTACGTACCTCGTGCTTCCCGAGAGCGGCAGCCCCGAGGCACTGGCGATCCTGCGCACGGGCACCACGACCGTGGCCTTCGACGTGTGGCAGGGAGCCGTCTGGGCGGGCATCATCATCGGGCTCCTCAATCTGCTGCCGCTCTGGCCGCTCGACGGGGGCCACGTGGTGGACTCGTTCCTGACGGGCGCGCTCGGAGAGCACCGTGGACGCAGGGCGATGCTCATTGGGACCCTCGTCGTGGTCGGCGTGGTGGCCGTGCTCGGCTTCACGGCGTCTGGCATCGAGGCGCCGTATTCCTTCGTCGAGCGAGAGGTGGTGGGCGCACGCCTCGCCCCGTACTCGGCGCTCTATCGGTCGCTCCCGAGCGCTGTCTGGGAGCAGATCCGTCACTTCCCAGGGCACGTACTCGACTTCCCGCTCCTGCTGATCGTGTTCTGTGGCCTGAACAGCTTCCTTGCGCTACAGCGCCTGTCGAGAGCGGCACCAACGTCACCAGCGTCACCAGGGGCGGACGTGCGGGAGCCCTCGTCGGTGCCCCGCAGTGTTGTCGAGATCTCGGCCCCGCCCGCCGTCGTGCAGGCAGAGCGGACGGGCTGGCTCCCGGGAACGCTGGCGCCCTTCCCGTCCGGCTGGGCACCGTCCCCGTGGCTGCAGGCGCATCTGCAGATGCGTGCGGGCCACGAGTCCGAGGCACGGGTGCTCGTTGCCCACGCAACCGATGTCGGCGGGCCACGCTGGTGGCTCCCGCCGCCCGAGGAGCGCCCCGAGCTCGCCACACTGGTTCCCCTCCTGCCCCCGACGCTCGAGGTGGGCGATCACGAGCGTGCACTCGTGCTGCTCGGTGTGCTCGCCTCCTACGGCTCGGCCGACCAAATCGCCTCGTTCGGGGTCCTGCTGTACAACGTGTCGCACGAGGCGGAGACGCTGTACCTCGTGGCCGGGGGTCTCGCCCGCACGGGCAATGGCGACGACGCGATGATGTGGCTGCGGCGAGCCGTACAGGATCAGCCGGATCACCTCCGACTTTCCACCGACCGCTCGTTGGGGCACCTCCATGGCCGTACGGACTTCCAACACCTGCTCGTCGAGGCGCGCGGCGGACCTTGAGCACGAGGTTGCTCTCCCTCGCTGCAGGGGTCATGGCAGACCTTCCGGTACCCGACTCGGTCACGGCTGCCGCGGCCGCCGGGTGGCCGGCCTGCGGGGTCTGGTTCGATCACGAGGTGTGGACCGCGGCCCACGAACGCGAGGTTCTGCGACGGCTGGCAGACAGCGGCATCGCCGTACTCGATGTGGAACCGATCATCGTGGGGCTCGAACCGGACGTGAGCGAACGCCTGGTGGACGCTGCTGCGGTGCTGGGGGCACGCTTCATCCTGTTCACCGCACGGGTGGCAGACCAGGCACTCGTGGTGGAACGATTCGGGCGCGCGTGCGATCTTGCCGCCGCGGCGGACCCCCGTCTGACCGTCGTCTACGAGTTCCTGCCCGCCTTCCCGATCGGCACGCTCGGCGATGCGCTCGGCGTGGTCCGTGATTCGGGGCGCAGCAATGGAGCAGTACTGGTCGACAATCTGCACCTTGCACGTTCCGGGGTGACGCCCGAGGTGCTGCACTCGCTGGATCCCTCCCTGCTCCCGTACCTGCAGGTAAGTGATGCCCCGCGCCAAGCCCCGAAGGGGAGCGATGAACTCCTCCACGAGGCTCGCCACGCCCGGCTGTGGCCCGGCGACGGCGAGCTTCCGATCGGTGAGCTGCTGTCGGCCGTTCCCCACGTGCCGCTGTCGTTCGAGGTGCGTTCGCAGCGAGTACGTGACACGTTCCGCGATCCTTTGGATCGGGCGGCGTTCGCGTGGTCCCGGGTTCACCACCTCGCCTGAACCAACCCAACGTGTGTGGGTGCAGACCACGGCTAGTACGAACGCATTCGTCGTTACCGTCGACCGGGGTTTCCGCGGCTTATCGCCGGGCAGCGTGGTGTTCGACGAACGGGGCATTCAAGCAGGCGACCCAACCGAAACTGTCGGCATCCCGCATGGTGCCCGCCTCGTCGACGGACAGGGCCGCTTTCGGGCGCCCGTCGGGTCAGAGTGACTGGAGATGCCTCCCGGTAAACTTGCGGTCCGGTGCGTAAGCACCGTTGGCGACGTGGCCGAGTGGTTTAGGCAAGGGCCTGCAAAGCCCTGTACCTGGGTTCGATTCCCAGCGTCGCCTCTACAACCGAACAGCTTGTGAACAGGCTGTTCGTTGTTCGAGGGATCCCGACGAGGGGTCCCTCGAACCGTTTTCGTCAGCTGATGAGTAGCGAACCCCTGCTCGGTCGGTGTCGGGCTGGTGTGTCGGCTACAGGCGGTCCTGCATGACGGTGCTCGAGCTACGGGTGAACCGCGGCAGGTCCAGTGCCGCGGGCACGTGACAGCCCACGTGGGGCGGCCTCAGAAACGAACTGGGCAGTTCCGCGGCCCGCGAACCTGCGGGCCGAGCCACCCGATCGAGGTCGGCTCAATGAGTTGGAACTCGGGGATTCGTTCCAACCACGTCTGCAACGCCACCCGCAACTCAAGCCGGGCAAGATTGCTGCCTGCGCAACGATGAATGCCTGCACCGAATGCGATGTGCCGGTTGTCTTCTCGGTCGAGTTGCACCTGGTCGGGTTGGCTGAACTGGCGCGGGTCCCGGTTCGCGGCCGGGAAGGACAGGATTACCCGGTCACCGCGCTGCATCGGGCACCCTTGGAACTCGCTGTCGCGCTGAACCATACGCGCCATGGTGACCGGGGCGTAGACGCGAAGCAACTCCTCTATCGCCGTTGACCAGAGGTCGGGCTGCTCCCGCAGTTGCGTACGCTGAGCGGGGAATTGCGCCAAGTGCCACAGCGACGAGCCGATCGCCGACCAGGTTGTGTCAACACCGGCGAGCAACATGAGGTTGCACACGCCGAGCACGAAGTCATCACTCACGAGCTCGCCATCGAGTCTCGTCTGTACGAGTTCGGTGATGAAGTCGTCCTCCCGCGGCATTGCCCGACGGTCCTGCATCTCACCGCGGAAGAACTCGCCGATCCTCGTCTGGTTCTCTACCCGCACCTTCGGGTCGGCGAGCCCAACCTCAACGACTCCGCGCACCCACGAGGTGAACTGGTCGGCCATGTCGAGCGGCACCCCGAGCACGCCGGCGATCACGCGCACCGGGATCTGCTTTGCGTACTCCTCCGCCGCGTCTGCCTCGCCGCGGTCGACGAAACCGTCAATGAGTGCGTGGCACAACTCGCGGATCGTCGGTTCATACTTTGCGATCGCGTGCGGGGCGAATGTCGGCAGGATGATGCGGCGCTGCTGGTGGTGTGCAGGTGGGTCTGATGTGATGGGAGGCGTGCGCAGCGCGCCGTACGGTCCGACGGACACGTCACGGGGCGGCGGGGGCACCACGAAGATCTGGCGGGAACTGAAGAGGCTGGGGTCTTGCGCGACCGCCACGATGTCCTCGTAACGGGTGGGCAGCCAAGAACCTCCCCACCGGTCGCTGTGGGCTACGGGACACTGCGATTCACGGATCTCCGACATCGCAGCGAACGGGTTTGCAATGAACGCCGGATCGAAGAGGTCGTAATCAGCGAACGGGTCGGGTGATGTCATGGTCACGCTTTCAGACGGAGGGCTGGTTCGGGACAGCACCCCTCGGCGCGGGGTGGGCACATCAGGCGCCGAGGGTCACGCCCGGTATGCGCCTTCACTCGCATCGTGGTCCCTTTCGAATAGCGGAATGATAGGTCCTCGCGCGAACACCTGCCGGATTGGCATCGCACGAGCGAGGATGCTGGCTGCGGACGTGCGCTCTAACATCGGTGGGGACAAGGGGGATTGTTATGAGCGGACGGCTTGACGGAATGGTGTCAGTAGTGACCGGCGGTGCATCGGGGATCGGAGCGGCCACCGTCCGTCGATTTGTCGCTGAGGGCGCCAAGGTTGTCATCTGCGACATTCAGGATGCACCCGGCGAGGCTCTGGCAGCAGAGCTCGGACCGCATGCCGTGTTCCGGCATACCAATGTGGCGTTGGAGAACGATGTGGCTGCGGCAATCGGGACCGCCGTGGACACTTGGGGCAGGCTCGACGTGCTGTTCAACAACGCAGGGTTCGGGGGAGCGAGCGGGCCGCTCGACGAGACCTCGAGTGACGAGTACGACACCACGATGGACGTTCTGCTGAAGAGCGTGTTCTTCGGCATCAAACACGCATCGCCGATCATGAAGCAACAGCGCTCCGGGTCGATCATCTCCACGGCGTCGATGTGTGCCTTCACTGCCGGAGTCGGAAACCATCTGTATTCGGTTGCCAAGGCCGGTGTGGTGATGCTCACCAAGACCGCCGCGCTCGAACTCGCTGAATGGGGTATTCGCGTCAACGCGGTCTGTCCGGGATACATCGCCACGCCGCTCGCCGGTGGTGTGCGCCTCGCTGCCGATGGGGAAGAAAAGACCCAAGCGCGTGTTGAGAAGTCCCGTCAACGCACGGCGGCGAAGCAGCCGCTGGCCCGCGCCGGTGAGGGCGACGATGTTGCGGCCCTCGCGCTCTTCTTCGCGTCCTCGGATTCCGAGTGGATTACGGGAACGGCACAGTTGGTGGACGGTGGGATCATGGCGGGTACCCCGTGGCGCGAACAGGCCTTCTATCTCACCCAGCACCGGCCGATGGACGGCCGCTAGGAATGCCTCAACGCCCCTAGGCGTCCTTGAAACGCTCCCGGAGGTCCTTCTTGATCAGCTTGCCGCTGACGGTCTTGGGCATCTCGTCGATGAAGAACACGCGCTTGGGCTTCTTGTAGCCGGCAAGACGGTCGCGTACGGCCATGATGATGTCGGACTCGGTCGCGGTCATGCCGGGTTTGAGCACGATGACGGCACAGACGTTCTCGCCCCACGTCGGGTCGGGCAGGCCAATGACTGCTGCCTCGGAGACGGCGGGGTGCGTGTAGATCACTTCCTCGACCTCGCGGCTGTACACGTTCTCGCCGCCGGTGAGGATCATGTCCTTCATGCGGTCGACGATGTAGAAGAAGCCTTCTTCATCCCGCTTGGCCATGTCGCCCGAGTGGAACCAGCCGTCGGTGTGCGACTTCTTGGTGCCCTCCTCGTTGCGGAAGTACCCGAGCAGCGTCTGCTCACCTCGTACGATGATCTCACCGACGACACCGGGCGGGCACTCGACCATGTTCTCGTCGACAACTTTCACCTCGGCCATCACCATCGGCTTGCCGCAGGACAGGAGGAGGTGATCCTCGCCCTTGGTGGCGCGTTCGTGATCGGACTTCGGGAAGGTGAGCACATTGCCGCCCAGCTCGGTCATTCCGAAGCCGGAGAACACGATGGGGCCGAACTTCTTGATCGCCGTGCGCAGTACCTCGACGGGCATCGCGGCAGCGCCGTAGCCGATCCCGGTCAGCGACGAGAGGTCGTACTTCTCCAGATTGGCGTGCTGCAGGATGAAGTTGAGCATGGTTGGAGCCATTGCTGTCGTGGTGATGCGGTGCTTCTCCACGAGCTGCATCCACAGCTCGGGCTCGAACATCGGGCAGAGAACGATCATCCCGCCCCGGAAGAACGTGCAGGTGACCGAATAGCCGGACACATGGCACAGCGGGAAGGCCACGAGGTTGCGCTCGAAGTTGCCGTACGAGTACTCGATAACCGAGTTCAGCGCCGCCACCATGAGGTTGCGGTGGGTGAGCATCGCGCCCTTGGGGAAGCCGGTGGTGCCGCTGGTGTACAGCAGCCAGGCCGTGGAGTCCTCGTCGACGTTGCGGTCGACGTAGTCCGGGCTCGCTGCACCCACGACGTCCTCGTACGACGGGTACTGCCCGGTGCCCTTACCGATGACGATCACATGCTTGAGCGTCTCGATCCCGGCAAGGTGGGGCTCGATGGCCTCAAG